>NZ_CP076061.1:1882813-2510418 GCF_018729255.1 Cupriavidus sp. EM10 | reverse complement strand
GGTCAGGCAGGCTGGCTGCTGGCTGGCGTATCGGCACGAACGGTGCGCAGCACGCTGTCGATGACAAACGACTCCCAGTGTTGCACGGCCTCGGGAGTATCAAGTTCCTCGCCCAGAAACGCGGACAGCGTGTATCGATTCGACGTATAGAAATACGCCGGCGAGGCGATCAGCAAAAAGACGTCGCGCGCTTTGAGGTCCGGGCGAAACAGGCCTTTGGCTACGCCGCTGGCCAGGATTTGTTCGATGATTCGCACGGCATGGGACGAGTATTCGCCCTGACGCTCCGCCTTGGAGACATGCCGCCCCTTGTGCAGGTTCTCGGTATTGAGCAGGTTGACGAAATCAGGATTGCGCCGGTAGTAGTCCATCTTGAAACGGATCACGGTTTTCAGCGCTTCCACCGGATCCGACGGATCGGGAACCACCTTCGCCTCGGCCTCGTCCATCCGTCGGTAGATGCCTTCCAGCACGGCGATGAACAGGCCCTCCTTGCTGCCGTAGTAATAGTAGATCATCCGGTCGTAGGACTTGGCCAGACTGGAGATCTTTTCGACGCTGCCGCCTTCATAGCCGTAGCGCGCGAAAACCTTGGTCGCGGCGCGCAGGATCTTGTCGCGGGTAGCCTGCGCCGCAGCCTCCCGGACGCCGGTGCCACGCACTGCCTTTTTTGCTGCTTGTGTCATATCGCTCCTAGATCAGCAGCCTGTTGCCGCTGACTCATGAATCCTCACCGATGGATTCGTTCCGTGCATTTCATACAGGGAACACTACATGAGCGAACGGATGATACTAGCGCCGCCTGCCCATCGCAAGCGCCTTCCATACATCCTTTTGAATCAATGGGTTGTCGGCGTGTGCCGGCCAGTATCCGGCTGCTGCGCGGACGCCGGCACAACGCGCCGGGGTTTGTCATTTGCGCAGACCCTGTGCTAAGGTTGATTGATGGAGCGCTCACTACATGAAGAGCCGCCGTAGCCCCCTGCCGGATCGAACGGGGAAGCATGGACAAGACGCGATACCGGCAGGCCAGAGACAAAAGAACATGAACAGCAAACTCGACGACTTGCGCAGTACCCGCACCCCTGCCGAGATGGCGCCGCCGGACATGCTGGCCCTGCGGCAGATCTCGCAGAGCCTGGCCACCGAAGCCATGCCGGCGCGGCGCATCGAAACGCTGCTGCACGCGGCATTGCAGAGCACCGGCGCGTCCTGGGGCTGCCTGGCCACGCTGCAGGACGGCACCTGGGAGATCGCGGCCAGCGCCGTCGCGCCCGACCCGCTACTGATGCGTGCGGACCCGGACGCCTTCCTGCTTCCAGTGACCATGGGCGTGCTGCCCACCGGCATCCTGGACGCGGCCGCGCGCCTGGGCAACGGGCTGGTGCTGCGGGACGCCTGCGAGGCCGCCGACTGGCAGGCCGACGACTATGTGCGGCGCTTTCGGCCCCGCTCGGTGATCTGCATGCCGATGCGCTGCAATGGCAGGCTGGTCGGTGCCCTTTACCTGGAACACCTGTACACGCCGGACGCCTTTACGTCGACCCGGACCGCCGTGGCGGAGATCATCGCGCTGCAGGCCGGGTTTGCGCTGGAGAATGCGCGATTGCACGACGCGCTGTCCGAACAATGCGCGCGCCTGAGCAGCACCGAGGAAAAGATGCGCGACACCCTGTCGGAACTGGCCCGGGCGAACCGCCTCCAGGCATATGGCGAGATGGTCGCGTCGATTGTCCATGAGATGGCGCAGCCGGTGACGGCGCTGGACTCGTCGGCCCGCGCGGGACTGCGCTGGCTGGACCGCAGCAGCCCCAATATCGATGGTGCCCGCGAAATGCTTGCGCATATCTCGGCATGCGCCATGCGGGCGCGCACCATCATCAATGGCCTGCGCGCCAAGGCCCGGCAGGCGGCACCCACGTTCACGGTGTTCGATCTCGATGACGCCTTGCAGGAGGTGGCCGCCATGGTCGGCTGCACACTGGACGCGATGCACGTGGAACTGCGCGTGGACGGGCCCTCGGGCGCCACGCCCCTGCGCGGCGAACGCGTGCCGCTGCAGCAGGCCATCATCAACCTGCTGATGAACGGCGCCGAAGCCATGCTGGACATCCCCACGGACAAGCGGCTGCTGAGGCTGGCCTGCGAGCCCGCGCAAGACGTGCTGCATATCCATATCGACGACCACGGCGAAGGCATCGCGCCCGAGCTGGCCGACCGCATCTTCGAGCCGCTGTTCACGACCAAGCCGAACGGCATGGGCATGGGGCTGGGGATCTGCCGATCCATCGTCGACGCCCATCACGGCCGGCTCGACCTGACGCTGCGGCCCAGTGGCGGCACGCGGGCCACGATCACCTTGCCGCGCCTGGCCAGCTAGAGCCGGCCGGCGGTTTTACTTGCCCTCGACGTGCCGCTTGAAGTTGTCGAGGATGCTTTGCCAGCCCTGCTGTTGCTGCTCGACCGGGTATTCCGAGTCAGGATCGAAGCTCACGCGTACCGTCACCCCTTGGGGCGTTTGAGCAAAATCCACCACGGCCTTCCGTTCGCCGAAGGCATAGGCGATACGCTGGTTCGGCACGATTTCCGAGTAGGTGCCGGCAAAGTCGAAGCCCATGCTGCCGTCCTTCGCTTCCATCCGCGACGAGAAGGCGCCGCCCTCCCGCAGGTCGACCGAGGCGGCCGTGGTGTGCCAGTCATCGGACGCCGCGTTCCATTGCTTGATGTCGGCGGGCGTCGTGTAGGCACGCCATACGTGGTCGATCGGGGCGGCAACCGTGGTCTGTACCGTGATCTGCATCGTCGAGTCCCCCTGGGTTCAAATAGTTAGCCAGACGGATAACTATAGGTCGCGGGTGTGGGGAAGGCAATCACGAAGCTGCGTCCGCTCGCACATTTCCGATATGCAGCGCCACATGCTGCCTTTGGTGGTAACAACGGCATAGCGTGCCGCACACGGCCCTTCCACCGCGTAATCCGGCACGTTTCATTCCCGCCCGGCCGTCGGCCCCTTCGGCTTGGTTAGCGCAGCCCGACCGGTCTATCTTGCAGCCTGGATCGCGCGCTGCGCCTGGCAGCATTCCCGGGGCAGCTTCACCGAGAACATCGTCGTACGTTCCTCCGGCGACGATTCGGCCACCACGGTGCCGCCGTGGAGCATGGCCAGTTCGCGGGCGATGTAGAGGCCCAGCCCCAGCCCTTCGGGGTTGCTGGCACTGGCGGTGGCCGTCGTGCCCATGCCCGAATGGAAGGCGTCGAAGATGTGCGGCAGCAGGTGCGCATCGATGGCGCCGCCGTTGGAGACCGTCACCGTCACGCTGTCCCGGTCAGTGCCGTCCACGCGCACTGTTACCGGCGCCTCGGGGTCGCCGTGCTGCAGCGCATTGCCCACCAGGTTCTGCACGACCTGGGCGATCAGGTCGGGATCGATCGTGGCGCGGGTGTCGCCGGCCAGTTCCAGCGCAAGTTGCAGCGGTCCGCGCGACACCTGGCATTCGTCGACGATGGCCGCGCAGATCGCGCCCAGGTCCGACGCCTGCGGCATCAGGCTGACCCGCCCGCCGTGCAGACGCGCCACATGCAGCAACTGGTCCACCATGCGCGCCATGCGCTGGCTGCTGCGCGCGATCCGGTCCGTGGCGGGCTTGAGCTTTTCCTCGCCGCCGAAGCGGCCCAGGAACGACGCCGAGGCGATGATTGCCGACAGGGGCGTGCGCAGGTCGTGCGCCAGCACCGCCATCAGCATCTCGTTGGTCTTCAGCAGCTGCTGGGCGGTTTCCAGCTGTTCGGACAGCAACTGCTTCTGCTGGGCCAGTTGCACGAATACATCGACCTTGGCGGACAGCACGCGCGCATCGACCGGCTTGAACAGGAAATCGACCGCGCCCGTGGCATAGCCGCGAAATGCGCGCTGGCTATCCTGGCCGGCGGCCGTCAGGAACAGGATGGGGATCTGGCTGGTGCGCTTGCTGCCGCGCATCAGCTCGGCCAGCTCGAAGCCGTCCATGTCGGGCATGTGGACGTCCAGGATGGCCAGCCCGAAGTCGTGGTCCAGCAGCAGTTCCAGCGCCTGGGCGCCGGAGTTGGCGTGGACGATCTCCACGCCCGGCCGGGCCAGCACGGCATCGAGCGCGGTCAGGTTCGCGGCGATGTCGTCGACGGCGAGGATCTTTACGGGTGGTTGCATGGTAGGCGTCATTCGGTCAGGCGGGCCAGCCCGTGGCCAATCGCCTCCAAGGTCAGTATGCGGTCGGCCGCGCCACGCGCGATGGCCTCTTGCGGCATGGTCTCCACCGCGGCGGATTCCGGCGACTGCACCCATGTCTGGCCGCCCGCCGCGCGGATCACGGCCAGGCCGCGCGCGCCATCGTCGTTCGCCCCGGATAGCAGCACGCCCAGCACGCGCGCGCGCCAGGCCACGGCGGCCGACTCGAACAGCACGTCGATCGACGGCCGCGAGAACCGCACGGGCGGCGCCACGGACAGCGCCAGCCGCACGCCGTCCCGCACGTCGGGGTCCCGTTCGAGCAGCAGGTGGTAGTCCGGCGGCGCCAGGTACAGATGCCCCGGCTGCACCGGCAGCTTGTCTTCGGCCTCGTGCACCGGCATCGCGCAGCGCACGGCGAACAGCCCCGGCAGCAGGCTCGGGGTCGACGACAACTGGTGCATGACGATCACCACCGCCGGCATGGCGCGCGCCGGCAGCATCGGCAACACGGCGTTCAGCGCTTCCAGCGCGCCGGCCGATCCACCGATCACCACCCCGCTATACGGTTGCGTCATGGTTGTCATGGTCGCGCCTCAGAGCTTGCGGTACAGCCGCTCGCGCGACGCCACCGGCTCGAAATCCTTGACATGGGCACTGAAGTGCAGGCTTTCCTTGCTGCCCAGCCCCAGGAACCCGCGCCGCGCCAGCGCATCGCGGAACAGGCCAATGGCGCGGTCCTGCAGCGGCCGGTCGAAATAGATCAGCACGTTGCGGCAGGAAATCAGCTGGGCCTCCTGGAAGACGCTGTCGGTGGCCAGGCTATGGTCGGCGAACACCGATTGCCGGATCAGCTGGGCGTTGAACTTGGCCTTGCCATAGGCGGCGTGATAGTAGTCCGACAGCGAGCGGCGCCCACCGGCGGCCAGGTAGTTCTCGCCGAAGCCACGCAGGCGCCCGGCGTCGTACACGCCGGCGCGGGCAATGGCCAGGGCCTCCGGGTTGATGTCGGTGGCGTAGAACACCGTGCGCGACGACAGCCCTTCTTCGTCGAACAGGATGGCCAGCGACCACAGTTCCTCGCCACTGCTGCAGCCGGCCACCCAGACGTTGATCGACGGATAGGTCTGCAGCACCGGCACCACATGCTCGCGGATCGCGCGGAAGTAGCTCGGATCGCGAAACATCTCGCTGACCTGCACCGTCAGGTACTGCAGCAGCCGGCCGAACAGCACGGCATCGCGCAGCATGCGGTCCTGCAGCTGCGACAGCGTGCCCAGGCCCAGATCGCGCAACGCCTGCTCCAGCCGACGCCGCAGCGACGCCCGCGAATAGCGCCGGAAATCATGCTGGTACTTGCGGAAGATGGCCTCCAGCAGCAGTTCCAGCTCGATATCGAAATTGGCATCGAGCAGCACCGTGCCGTCGTCCAGGCCAGCGGCGGCCGGTGATTCCACGTCCTTCGGTTTCAGTTTGCGTGTAGCCATACCCGACACAGCGAAAGCAGTTTGTCCACATCGATCGGCTTGGCGATGTAGTCGTTGGCGCCGGCCTGCAGGCAGGCCTCGCGGTCGGACTGCATGGCCTTGGCGGTCAGCGCGATGATCGGCAGCCGCGCGTACCGCGGCATCTGGCGGATGTGCTGCATGGCGGTAATGCCATCCATCTCGGGCATCATGATGTCCATCAGCACCAGGTGGATGTCATCGACCCGCTTCAGCAGCTCCAGCGCCTCGCGGCCGCTGCGGGCAATCTCCACGGTGGCGCCCAGCGGCTCGATCACCTTCGACAGCGCGAAGATGTTGCGCGCATCGTCTTCCACCAGCAGCAGTTTCCGCCCGTCGAAGGCGTCGTCGCGGCTGCGCGCGGCGCGCAGCATGCGCTGGTGCTCGGGCGGCAGCGACGACTCCACGCTGTGCAGGAACAGCGTCACCTCGTCCAGCAGCCGGTCTGGCGACCGGGCGCCCTTGATGATGATCGACTTGGAATAGCGGCGCAGCTTCTGCTCGTCCTCGGCCGACAGCTGGCGGCCGGTATAGATGATGACGGGCGGCATGGCCCCGGCGTTGGCCTGCGCCCGCTGCGCCATATGGGCCAGCAGGTCGTGGCCGGTGCCGTCGGGCAGCACCATGTCCATCACCACGCAGTCGAACGGCGAGCCGTCCAGCGCCGCCGTGGCGCCGGCCACGCTGTCGGTGGTCACGATCTCCGCCTCCAGCGACTTCAGCAGCGCGCGGATGCTCTCGCGCAGCGCCGGATCGTCCTCGATCACCAGCACCCGGCGCTGGCCGGCGGCCATGCGCGCTTCCAGGCCCCGGATGGCCGAAGCCAGCTTGTCGCGCTCGCTCGGCTTGAACGTGTAGCCCACCGCGCCCAGGTGCAGCGCCGCCTCGGCATGGTCGCTGACCGATACCAGGTGCGTGGGGATGTGACGCGTGGCCGGGTCGCGCTTGAGCCAGTCCAGCAGCGTCAGGCCCGACTGGTCGGGCAGCGCCACGTCCAGCAGGATGCCGCACGGCTGGTGCTGGCGCGCCAGTTCCAGGCCTTGCGCCGACGTGGTGGCGTGGATGCAGTCGAAATCGAGTTCGTGGGCCAGATCGTAGAGAATGCCGGCGAAGTCGAGATCGTCCTCGACCACCAGGATCAGCCGGTTGCCGCGCGTGCGATGGTCGCGGTCGTCGGGAATCGGCGCCGGATAGCCCGGCTGCACGCGGTCCATGGGCTCCTGGGCCGGCGCCGGGGCCGGCGGCACGGCGCGCGGCGGCGGGGCCACCGACAACTGTGCGGCCCCGGTGGACTGTGTGTGGGCCTGGGCGTTGGCCTGCTGGTTCATCAGCCCCGCCTGCGCGGCGGCGTCGCCACCCAGCACGCGCGGCACCGTCAGCGCGAACACGCTGCCCTGGCCGGGCTCGCTGGCTACGGAAATCGCGCCGCCCAGCAGGCGGCCAAGTTCCTGCGAGATCGACAGGCCCAGCCCCGTGCCGCCATAGCGGCGGCTGGTGGTGCCATCGGCCTGCTGGAAGGCTTCGAAGATAACCTGCTGCTTGTCCTTCGGGATGCCGATGCCGGTATCGCGCACCTCGAACCGCACCGCATCGTCGCCCTGCGCGGCCAGTGCCAGCGTGACGGCGCCCGATTCCGTGAACTTGAACGCGTTGGACAGCAGGTTCTTCAGCACCTGCTGCAGACGCTGGCTGTCGGACACGATCGCGTCCGGCACGCCGGGCAGCAGCTCGACCCGGAACGGCACACCCTTCTGCTCGCCGATCGGCCCGAACATGCCCTGCATGGTGTCGGTCAGCGCCTTCAGTTCCACCGGTTCGTGCTCGATCACCAGATGGCCGGCCTCGATCTTCGACAGGTCCAGGATGTCGTTGATCAGGTTCAGCAGGTCGGTGTTGGCCGCGTGGATGGTGGCTGCGTAGCGCACCTGCTCGGCGGTCAGCGTGCCTTCCTTGTTCTCCTGCAGCAGCTTGGCCAGGATCAGCGCACTATTCAGCGGCGTGCGCAGTTCGTGCGACATATTGGCCAGGAATTCGCTCTTGTACTGGTTGGATCGCTCCAGCGCGCGGGCGTTGGCGGCCAGTTCGGCCTGGAACGTCAGCATCTCGCGCTTCTGGCCTTCCAGCCGCTGCGCGTGCTCTTCCAGCTGGACGTTGGTCTGCTCCAGCTCCGCCTGCTGGGCTTCGAGCCGCGCCTGCGAATCCATCAGCGCGCGGCCACGCTCTTCCAGTTCCTCGTTCGATACGCGCAGCTCTTCCTGCTGGACCTGCAGTTCCTCGCTCTGGCGCTGGGTCTCGCCCAGCAGCTTTTCCAGGCGGCCGCGATAGGCGGCGGCGCGCAGCGTCATGCCGATCGGATCGCCAATGCGCTCCAGCAACTCCACGATGTCCGCGGTATCGCGCTGCATGGAGACGAAGCCCAGTTCCACCACGCCGATCACCTCGCCCTCGGCTGTCAGCGGCGCGGCAACGATCTCGTTGGGCGACGTGCGGCCCAGTGCCGACGACACCTGCAGATAGTCGGCCGGCAGCCCGCCCACCGCGATGACCCGATTCTCGGCCGCCGCCTGGCCGGCCAGCGTCTGCCCCGATGTCAGCGATTGCGGCAGGTCGTCGGCATTGGCCAGGGCCCAGCTGGCCACGCGGTGCATGTGGTCGCCATCGACCTGGTACACCACGCCCACATGCGCCTGGAACGCCTCGGCCAGCACGCGCACCAGCCCGTCGGCGACATTGCCGGCCGATTGCGGATTGCGCACGGCCTGGTGCACCCGCACCTGTGCCTGCTGCAGCCAGGCCACGCGCTGCATGGCCGTCTGCGACACGATATAGCGGTAGACCACCGCCGCCAGGAACCACAGCATGATCACGCCCGCGCTGCGGTTGGCGATGGCGTAGATCGGCCTGATGGTGCTGGCCGGCGACACCGCGTAGCCGATGCCGATCAGCACCGTGGCCACCGCAGCGGTAATCAGCGGCAGCTTCGGGTTATTGCCGTAGAGGGTCAGGCAGACTGGCACCAGGTAGAACAGCCAGGCGGCCAGGCCAAGCGGCGTCAGCGCGTCGACGCCAAACACCACGGCCATCGTGACCGGGACGATAATCGCGCCAAACAGGAAGCGTTGCAGGGAAGACGGTTGCATACCGGCCGGATAGAAGGGGGTCGTGGCTGCGCGCGCCTGACGACCGCATGGACCGCATGGACCGCACTGACCGCACGGCGCGCAACAACAAGCCAAAGCGACTCATGCTACCCCGCAACGGCCGAAATGGATGTCGGTGTCGCGCCGACATGGGCGGGTGCCGGGCGGCCATCCCTGCCGGATCAGGCCCGCGCCTTGGCCTTCGGCTTGGCGGTGGACTGGTTCAATGCCACCGCCGCGCGGATCAGCGCCTTCAGGGCGGTCTTGTTGATGGCCTGGCCCTCGCGGAAGTCGATCGCCCGGCGCACGTTGCCGTCCAGGCTCGAATTGAACAGTCCCTTGGGATCGTCCAGCGACGCGCCCTTGGCGAACGTCATCTTCACGGCCGCCTTGTAGACCTCGCCCGTGCACAGGATGCCGTCGCGCGACCACACCGGCACGCTCCATTTCCATTCCTCGACCACCTCGGGATCGGCTTCCAGGACGATGGCCCGCAATTGCGCAAGCATCTCGCCGCGCCAGTCGCCAAGCTCGGCGATCCTGGCATCGATCAGCTCGGCGGCCGGTATGCCGGCCTGCGGTTCTCCCTTCTTCATGACGCTGTCTCCGGTTAGTTGTTACTGCCGTGCATAACTATAAATCACGCCATGTCCGAATCCCTCAGCGCCCTCTCCGCCTCTTCCGTTCCTGAAAACGTCCCCGTCCACGCCTACGCTGCCCGCAACGCCTCGTACTGGCAGCGCAACCTCGCGGTGGCCACGTTTGGCTCGTTCACCACGCTCGTCAGCCTGAGCATGCTGCTACCGTTCCTGCCGTTGTATGACGAGCAACTGGGCGTGACCGCGCAGGCCGACATCGTCCAGTGGTCGGGGTAATCGTTCCTTTTTGTGCAGATCGATACGACTTGCCCGCTAACCCTTTTTCTGGCGCACGTTTCAGGTTTTCTGACGGTGACTTAATGCGGCGATCTGGGCTCTTGCCGCGCAGTCTTCCTCCGAACAATGCCGCATGAAGTGCCGCTTTAGTCATTTATTTATCGATGGGTGGGCAGAGAGGCTCTGCCCGCTCGCTTGAACAAATTCGACCTGCAGCAATTCATCCAACTCAGCAGCACGGACATCACCGCGATCAAGGCGCGATTTCGAGCCGACAGACATGCTCCGGTCGGCCTGCAATGGCGAGATCGGCGGATCTGGTCAATTCCATCGGCGAAGAGTTCGTCGCGGACCTGCAAGACGCGGGGCCTTAGCCGATGGCTTTCGGTGGTACCTATCTCCCGTTGCTGCTGGAGGACCCGTTCGGCAGTTTCGATACCGCGGCTGCGGAAACCGCGATTGGGGAGCACGCGGTCAAGCAGTATCGTAAGGCTGGCCGCGCATTGGCGTGCTGCCAAGGACGAGGTGCTGGCAGCGAAGGCCGAGCACACTGCACAGGCGGAAAAAGCCAGGCGCCTGCGACGTCGCGAGCCATATTTCGACAGTCGCGCGGCACGCAGCCCGCGCTTAGGGATGCTCGAGCGGTTGCATCTTGCGGTGCTGGAGCGCACCGGAGACATTGATGGCGCCCTGGCCGTGCTGTGCGAAGACCTTTCTGAACGCGCAGGACTGCCAGCAGGTCACCGAGTTCCTCGAGAACCATGACCGCATGCGGTGCATTTGCGAACGCCAAACGTGCCATCCAGATGTTTCCGAACGACGCACGCCTGCAAGCAGATATGAGGCGACGCCATGAATGAGAAGGTTTGGTGGAAGAGGTGCTGGCGATCAGTCGCAGGCGCTTCGACAAGACGCCGAGCGTCGACGACATGCTCAAGGCCGGCATGGCAGCCGGGTGTGAAGTCGATGCATTGCGGGCTGAACTGCTTTTACAGTTCCACTGCTCCCCCAACCCCTTTAGCACGATGCTACAACAGCATGAATTAATCAATTCTAAAGTCAGAATTAAAATTTAAAATCATGTTTCGGATTTTTACTATAGGCGGCGAACTGTGTTCTGCATACCATGCGCTTGCCTACTGTGCTTCAGTCAATGTTGACCCCCGCCGAGACAAGGGCGCAACTAGAATGAATGCTCGGTTTTCCGGTCACGATGTTCGTGGTTTTTTCAGGTTGTATTAAATAGGCTCGGGAGTTGTCATGGTGGAAGAGTTCTGTTTTGAAAGCATGGTTGAGCGTGCTGGTAGTAACCATCGTGCCTGGGTGATAGAAAAGTGTAGTGGTGGACTTGAACGACGACTGAGTTACAACTGATCACGTCGAGTTCATTGTCGCTTTGCTTGATGGGGAGCCGGTCGCCTCTGAATCGCTCAAGGACTCGCTTTCACAGGCAATCGCCCGCTGCATTCCTGAGCTATCGGCCTCAGCCGTCGAAGTTCGACTACGGGTAGTGGATTTTTCCGAGTTCCTCGAATCGACCCGGAGAAAGGGGCGGCTCGTTGTGGACTGCCGCTAGAGGGTGCGTATGGCGATAACAGAGCGTGAATTCATCCTCGACAAAACCCGGTATCTTGAATTTTCTCATCTGATGGCAGAGGTTCTGGGTGAAACGCCAGCAGCGAGCGCGCCGCTGCTGCCTGCTTGGCATTGGCTGTTCACCCATGAAACCCCATTGGGGGTGAAACTGGGTGTGGACGGTCACCCCAAGGTTCGCCCATGGGGAGTACCCGAGCACTTTGTGCGACGTCTCTGGACTGACTCCGTCATCGAGTGCGGCAAGGTCGCGGTCGATTTCGGCCAGCCCCTGCTCTTGCGCACTGAGGTTGGCCGAGCAATCCTGAAGCAAGGAAAGTCTGGAGAGATGGCCTTTGTGCCGATCGAATTGAGCTTGAGCGATGGAGATACCGTGGTGTTGGAAGAGCGGCGAACTGGGGTCTACCGTCCGGCCTCTGGACCGTCCGGCAAACCGGCCATCGTGTGCCGGACTAACGAGAAGCTCGACGAAGCAACTCTACCTGTGATGAAGTCGATCTCATTCAGCGAGGTCGATCTGTTTCGCTACTCTGCAATGCTGAAGGTTTATCACCGCGTCCATTACGATGCGGCATACGCTACGGGGAGGAAGGCCATCGGGGACTGCTTGTTCATGGGCCACTATTGGCACAGGTTCTGATTGGGCGGGCACTCCGCTCACACCCAGGCTTCCGTGCCGGCAGGATCGCCGTAAAAGTCCACCGACCAACCTACGTCAATAGCACGACTCTCCTCTGTGTGGAACTTGATGATGCCGTAAACCTAATTAGAGCCACGGCGCTCAATGAACAGCGATTCCCAGTAATGACGATCCAGTTAATCGGCGTGCAGCGCGGCGCGGTCTGTTTTCTATATCTGATGGGCTACTTTCCGGTGAGTTAGCTCTTCGTTATCCCTCCTGACAGTGCAAGTATGCTCTTGTCGCCCCGCGCAACCGAACTACGTCGCGGTCGATTTCATTTGGGCTCAGACAAGGGAGCGTTCAAAGCAAATGCCGTGGTGAAGGAGATGGTGATGTTGACACAAGCTTTTGCAATTCAAGACGAACTAGTCAGTTTACGGCGGAATATACACCGTTGCCCAGAACTGGGCTTTCAGGAATTGCGCACCGCCGGTGTTGTGACCCGATACCTACTCGAGACGGGGGTTAATCGAGTGTCGACCGGAGTCGGCGGCACCGGTGTTGTTGCATACATTGGAGCACTGGAGGGCCCGACAATCGCAATCAGAGCGGATATGGACGCATTGCCGATCACCGAGAAGACGGCACTCTCTTTTGCTTCAGAAAACCCGGGTGTGATGCACGCCTGCGGGCACGATGCGCACACTGCGATGCTACTGGGAGTGGCAAAACTACTGCAGCGCGATTTCCTCGATAACCGGCACGCTTGGAAGGGGAACGTTCGGCTGCTATTTCAGCCCTCTGAAGAGGGCTTTGACGGCAATGGGCTGAGTGGGGCCACAGCCATGATTGCAGACGGTGCACTGGCTGGTGTTGATGCGGTAATTGCCCTGCATGTCGATTCAAACCACCCTTCGGGGATCTGTTACTTTCAGGATGGCGCCAGCTTGGCTTCTGTTGACTCCTTCAACGCCTGGATTTTCGCCGAGGGCGGGCACGGGGCCTACCCGCACTTGGGGCGAGACCCGCTGTTCATGCTTGGGCCGATACTGAATACGATCTATGCCATTCCGTCCCGACGGATCAGTCCGTTGGACTCGTGCATCCTCAGCTTGGGTCAGATTCAGGCTGGCAAGGCCCCCAATGTCATACCCGATTCGGTCTATCTTTCCGGAACCGTTCGCGCTTTCGATGAGCAGGTTCGGACACAGTTGTGGAACGAACTTGAAGCCGCGCTGAGGCTAAGTGAGGCGATGGGCGGTGGATACCGGCTGGAGAAGCTGCACGGCTATCCGGTGATGTTCAACGACCAACAGATCAACAAATGGCTCAGACGCACCGTGCTCGATCTGATGGGCGAAGAAACGATCGATACCACTGAATTCGGGATGGGCGCTGAGGACTTCTCCTACATGACCCAGTCATCAAAGGGAGCGATGTTCATGCTCGGCGCCGCTCTGCCCGACGGGGTGGTCCGCAATCATCACTCAGATACTTTCGACATTGACGAGTCGGTAATGCCGCTGGGAACCGCCGTCCTGGCTGAAACCGCCCGGCGTTTTGTCACCCGCGAGTATGCGGTCTTACCCGACATGCCAGTCAGTTAAGGTAACGAAAGTAGATCGCACTGCTATGCCGTCGGAAATATGCAAGTGGTCTTCGGGCAGTATTACTGTCCGCAATGCTATAAAACTTTAATTTTACAAATATTCGAGTTTTCGGTGATTTAATCCGGAGAACGCGAAATAACTTGAGATAGTCGAAATGAGTAAGAAGATGCTGGTGACTAACGCACTACCTTATGCCAACGGTTCGCTTCATCTTGGGCACATCCTCGAAGCTATCCAAACCGACATATGGGTTCGTTATCATCGTGGCACCGGGCACGAGACTTACTACGTCTGCGCCGACGATGCGCATGGTGCGCCGATCATGTTGCATGCCAGAAAGCTAGGCATTACGCCACAGGCCCTGATCGAACAGGTGGCACAGGAACATAAGGCAAACTTCGCAGCGTTCTACATTTCGTTCGACCACTACCACACTACCGATTCCGACGAGAATCGGCAACTTGTCGAAACAGTCTACTTGAAGAATCGGGCAGCAGGTCATATTGCCACTCGGCTCATCACTCAAGCATACGACCCCCAGGAACATATGTTCCTACCGGACCGCTACGTCAAGGGCGAGTGCCCCCGCTGCGGTGCCTCCGACCAATATGGAGATAACTGTGAGAAGTGCAGCGCCACCTACACTCCTGTGGAATTGAAGAATCCGTACTCGGTTCTCTCGGGCGCCACGCCGGTGAAGAAGGAGTCGTTGCACTACTTTTTTAAACTCACTGATTTTGAGCCAATGCTCAGGAAATGGTCGCAAGAGAGCGGCAGTGTGCAAGCGGAAGTAAGTCGCAAGCTGGCAGAGTGGTTCGAGGCTGGGCTCCGCGACTGGGATATTTCCCGGGATTCCCCCTATTTCGGTTTTAAGATCCCGGATACGGAGGATAAGTACTTTTACGTTTGGCTGGATGCGCCCATTGGCTACATGGCAAGCTTTAAAGTCTTGTGCGACAAAAATGGGCTAGACTTCGATGAATTCTGGTCATCCGAGAGCAATACAGAGCTATACCATTTCATTGGCAAGGATATTACATATTTCCACACACTGTTCTGGCCCGCCTTGCTTGAAGGGGCTGGTTACCGAAAGCCGACGGCAATTTTCACCCACGGCTTCCTTAACGCCAACGGCGAAAAAATGTCAAAATCGCGTGGCACATTCATCAACGCGAACAACTATCTGGATCATCTCGATCCTGAGTATTTGCGTTATTATTTTGCAGCAAAACTTGGCAGCGGAATACATGATATCGACTTTAATCTTAGCGATTTCTTGCAACGAGTAAACTCTGATCTGATCGGAAAATACATTAACATTGCTAGTCGTTGCGCCAGCTTTATCAGTAAGCGTTTTGATAACACCCTTTCCTTGACGTGCACGGAACCTGAGTTGCTCGCTAGCTTCGTCGAAGCTGGCAAGTTCTTAGGCGAGTGCTACGAAAAACGAGAGTATGGTCAGGCGGTGCGCGAAATTATGGCGCTGGCGGATCGAGCCAATCAGTATATCGATGAGAAGAAGCCCTGGATCATTGCCAAAGAAGCGGGGCAGGACCAGGTGCTGCATGAAATTTGCAGCGTTGGGATAAACTTGTTTCGGCTGCTCACCATCTATCTGCAACCCGTGCTGCCTGAAACTGCACGAAAAGTCTGTGAGTACCTGAATCTTGATGCACTGGAATGGCACCACCGTGCCCAACCCCTTGTTGGCCACACTGTGAACGACTTCTCGCCGCTGATGAAGCGCGTGGAGGCGGTGCAGGTGGAGGCCATGCTCGAGAGCGCTGGACGAAACGGCTGAACGCTCAACAACGCCCGGTACGAGGATGTAGTGGAAGTATCCAGGCGCCGCACCTTGCTGAAGGTGCCCGAGCTTCTCACCATTCGTGACGCAATCGGCGAGTCGTCTCACTGCCTGTTCTGCATGGATGGCATTCTCGCCAACCTCGCGGACAACCTTGAACCTGCACACTAGGACCACCATCGCATTGCGTCGCTCAACTGCGTCTTTGTCGACCACATGAATGATGCAACGAGCCCGTATCGTGTAGAGCTCGGTGTGGTCAAAGAAATTTGCGTGATGCTGGATAGCTCGCAACGTGGCGCTTGGCGATCGTTACCTCGTGGAGCGTGGGCTGCCGGTGACGCCATCGCAGTGGCGACCGTCGACGCCCTTGATCGGCAGCTTCAGTACTGAGGGTGGGATCACTGCCTGGCGGCTATGGCGGGTCATGAAGCGATTCTTCGCAACGGACGCAGACGTCGTCCAGGACGGTAGCCCAGCACTTGCCGAAGAACTGCGGCGCGCCAGTCGCCAAGCTCGGCGATCCTGGCATCGATCAGCTCGGCGGCCGGTATGCCGGCCTGCGGTTCTCCCTTCTTCATGACGCTGTCTCCGGTTAGTTGTTACTGCCGTGCATAACTGTTGATACACCGCATGCCTTCGCCATGGGGTGGGTTTTCCCCTAGCTTTGAGGCACCGGTCCAGTCCGGCGTCCATCCACCCCCGGGCGCCGCTGGCCGGGCATCACTATAAATCACGCCATGTCCGAATCCCCCAGCGCCCTCTCCGCCTCTTCCGTTCCTGAAAACGTCCCCCCCACGGCTACGCCGCCCGCAATGCCACGTACTGGCAGCGCAATCTCGCGGTGGCCACGTTTGGCTCGTTCACCACGCTCGTCAGCCTGAGCATGCTGCTGCCGTTCCTGCCGCTGTACGTGGAGCAGCTGGGCGTGACCGCGCAGGCCGACATCGTCCAGTGGTCGGGTGTCGCCTTCGGCGTGACCTTCCTGGCCACGGCCGTGACCGCGCCGCTGTGGGGCAAGCTGGCCGACCGCTTCGGGCGCAAGCCGATGCTGGTGCGCGCCGCCGTCGGCATGGCCATCGTCATGTCGATGATCGGACTGGCGCACAACGTCTACGAACTGGTGGCCCTGCGCTTCGCGGCGGGCCTGATCGGCGGCTACGCGTCGGCAGCCACCGTGATGATCGGCACGCAGGCGCCGCCGGAACGGGCTGGCTGGGCGCTGGGCGTGCTGTCGACCGGGGCGCTGGTCGGGAACCTGGTCGGTCCGCTGGTTGGCGGCCTGCTGCCGGGCCTGATCGGCATTCGCGGCACCTTCTTCGCAGGCGGGGCGATGATCGCCGTGGCCGCCCTGCTGACCATTTTCCTGGTGCGCGAGGACTTTCAGCGGCCAGTCAAGGCAATCGGGACCGCAACTTCCGGGGCCGCCACCCACGCAGCCGGATCCCGTATCCCGCTGGCCGCCCTGCTGGTCACGGCCACCATGGTGCTGCTGTCGAACATGTCGATCGAGCCGATCATTACCGTGTACATCGGCCAGCTGGGCGTGCCGCACGACCGCCTGGTCACGGCGGCCGGCATCGTCATGGCCAGTTCGGCGCTGGGCAGCGTGCTGACCGCGTCGCGGCTCGGGGCGCTGGCCGACCGCATTGGCGCCTGGAACGTCATCATCGGCTGCCTGGTTGCCACCGCGCTGGTCATGATCCCGCAGGCCTTCGTGACGAACTGGTGGTCGCTGGCGGTGCTGCGCGGCCTGATGGGCATGACGCTGGCCGGGCTGCTGCCGGCCATCGGCAAGCTGGTACGGCAGGCCGTGAAGGAGCACCAGTCGGGCAAGATGCTGGGCTACCTGCAGTCGGCCCAGTTTGCCGGGCAGGTCGTCGGGCCGCTGATCGGCGGCCAGATCGGCGTGCACTTTGGCATGCGCTCGGTCTTCTTCGTCACCAGTGCCCTGCTGCTGGCCTGTGCCGGATTCGACCGCTGGGCGCGCCGGCAGTGATGCGGCCAGCTTGACAATTGATTCTCTGATTACAATACTATCGACACTTTCATTCTCGATTGGAGAACGACACGAACGTGTCGTTGCACGGCGTGGAACTGGCTGAACTGGAGATTTTCCGGGCGGTGGCCCGCGAGCAGAGCATCACCCGTGCCGCCAAGGTGCTGGACCGCGTGCAATCGAACGTCACCACGCGGGTGAAGCAGCTTGAGGAAAGCCTGGGCGTCAACCTGTTCCAGCGCGCCAGCAAGCAGATGATCCTGACCCCCGCCGGGCAACGGCTGCTTGGCTATGCGGACCAGCTGCTGGCGCTGGCCGAGGAAGCGCGGCAGTCGATGCGCGCCGATGCCCCGAGCGGCCGACTGCGCGTGGGATCGATGGAAAGCACCGCCGCCACGCTGCTGCCCCGGCCGCTGGGCCGCTTCCACGCCGCCTGGCCCGATGTCGAACTGGACCTGACCACCGGCACGTCGCAGGCGCTGGCCGATGCCGTGCTGGAACGCCGGGTGGACTGCGCGATCGTGGCACACCCCGGTACGGGCGCCCCGCGGGACATCGCCGTATCCGACATGGGCGAAGGCCTGGAGGGCATCTACCTGACCACCGAGGAACTGGTCCTGGTGCTGCCGGCGACCCATCCAAAGGTGCGGCGCCCCGAAGATGTGACCCTGCGCCAGCTGGCCGCCTTTTCGCGCGGCTGCACCTATCGGCGCTGTGCAGAAGACTGGCTCGAACAGGCCGGCGACGATGTGCGCCGCCATCTCGCGGTCATCGAACTCCCCTCGTACCACGCCATCCTGGCCCAGGTCATGGCAGGCTCGGCCGTGGCCATCGTGCCGCGTTCGCTGCTGGCCATGCTGGGCGATGCGGGCGCGCTGCAGACCGTTTCCGTCCGGAAAGTGCATACGTTTTTGATCCGCCGTTCCGGCTTCTCCACCTCCGCCTACGACGCGTTCGAGCAGGAACTGCGCCGGGGCCAGCTTGCATGACAAGGACCACCGCCATGGAAACCACCCGTCAGAACCCGTCCCGCCACCTGTTGTCGCGCCTGGGCATCCGCCTGCCCATCATCCAGGCGCCGATGGCCGGCGTCAGCACCCCCGCCATGGCCGCCGCCGTCTCCGAGGCCGGCGGCCTGGGCTCTCTGGGCGTAGGTGCCATGGATGCCGAAGGCGCGCGCAAGGTGATCCGCGAAACCCGCGCGCTGACCGCTCGGCCGTTCAATATCAACCTGTTTTGCCACCCGCCCGCCACGCCCGACGCCGAGCGCGAATCAGCATGGCTGGGATATCTGGCATCGGCGTTCGCCGAATTCGGCGCCACGCCGCCCTCCGCGCTGCGCGAGATCTACAAGAGCTTCGTGGTCGACGACGCGATGTACCAGATGCTGCTGGAAGAAAAGCCGGCCGTGGTGAGCTTCCATTTCGGCCTGCCGGCCCAGGAATGGATCGATGCGATGAAGGCGGCCGGCATCGTGCTGCTGGCCAGCGCCACGTCGCTGCAGGATGCCCGGCGGGTCGAGGCGGCCGGCATTGACGCCATCGTGGCCCAGGGCATCGAGGCCGGCGGCCATCGCGGCGCCTTCGACACCGAGGCGGAAGACGAAGGGCTAGGCATTTTCGCGCTGACGCGCGTGCTGGTGGCCCGCACCGGCCTGCCCGTGATCGCCGCAGGCGGCATCATGGATGGCGCGGGGATCGCCGCCGTGCTGGCGCTGGGCGCCGCCGCCGCGCAACTGGGGACGGCTTTCGTAGCCACCGACGAATCGGCCGCCGACGCCGCCTATCGCGCCGCGCTGACTGCCGCAGACACCCGCCCCACCACGCTGACCCGCGCCATCTCGGGACGCGCCGCGCGCGGCTTCACCAGCCGCTTCACAAGCCTCGGCACCGCCGCCGATGCCCCGGCAATCCCCGACTATCCGGTGACGTACGACGCCGGCAAGGCCCTGCACGCCGCCGCCAAGGCCAAGGGCGTCAGCGAATTCGCCGCCCAGTGGGCCGGCCAGGCCGCGCCGCTGGCGCGCTCGATGCCATCGGCCGAACTGGTTGCGGTGCTGGAGCGCGAACTGCGCGAGGCCATCGATGCGCTCAGCGGGGTGCGGGCGGCGCTGGGTTGATCGGCCTGGGACGTCAACCCAGCAACCGGCTGCGCGCAAACTCCCCGGCCGCCCAGTCCAGGAACGCGCGCACGCGTGGCGACAACTGGCGCGAGCGCGGATAGAGCAGCGACACCGGCTGCGAAGGCGGCGGGGTGTCGCGCAGGATCTCTACCAGCGTGCCGCGTTTTAGCTGATCCATGATGTGGAAGCGCGGTACCTGGGCGATGCCCAGCCCCAGTTCGATGCCGGCCAGATAGCTTTCGGTGCCGGTCACGGCCAGCGGACACGGCAGCGACACGCTCTTCAGGTCATCGCCCACGACAAACTCCAGCGGCGTGACATTGCCGGTGCTCATCTGCCGGATGCCTACCATCCGGTGGCCTTCCAGCGATGCCAGGTCGGCGGGCGTGCCGAAGCGCTCCAGGTAATCGGGCGTGGCGCAGGTCAGTCGATCCAGCATGGCCACCTGTCGGGCCACCAGTTCGCTGTCGGGCAGCTTGCCATAGCGCAGCACGCAGTCCACGCCCTCCTGCACCAGGTCAACCCAGCGGTCGCCTTCGCTCATGGTGATCTGCAGTTGCGGGTAGCGGGCCAGGAAATCGGGGAAGCCCGGCATCAGGAAATGGCGCGCCAGCGTGCCCTGGACCTCGATCCGCAGCATGCCACGCGGCTCCGCGCCGCTGAAACCACCTTCGGCGTCCTCGATATCGTCAAGGATGCGCAGGCATCGGCGGTAATAGGCCTCGCCGTCCAGGGTGGGCCGCACCACGCGCGTGGTGCGCTGGAGCAGGCGCACGCCAAGGCGCCGCTCCAGATCGGCGATGACCTTGGTTACCGTGGACCGGGGCACGTCCATATCGCCAGCAGCCAGCGTAAAGCTGCGACGTTCCACTACCCGTGTGTAGAGGCGCATTGCGTCGAATCGATCCATCCCCTGCCGCCTTTTGTGTCGATTAATGCCCACACGAACACCATTGTTTCCGTGGGAGAACAAGTGCGGGCAATTCTAGACCGATTATCCAGCGCGAGCTATCGCCCATAGTGGAGCCACACCGCAGCGCAACGCGGTTCAACTGACCTGAATCGATCCACCGGAGCCCTGACATGACTGCCACCCCCAACTCCCAAGCCAACCGCGTCGCCATCGTGACCGGCGCCTCGCGCGGCATTGGCGCCGCCATCGCCCGCCGTCTGGCGGCCGACGGCCTGACCATCGTCGTCAACTACGCGGGCAGCGCCCGCGACGCAGAGGCCGTGGCCGCCGAAATCGAAGCGGCCGGCGGCCGCGCCCTGACCCACCAGGCCGACGTCAGCGACCCCGCCGCCGTGGCCCGCATGTTTGCCGCCGCCGAGGCGGCCTTTGGCGGCGTCGACGTGCTGGTCAACAACGCCGGCATCATGAAGCTGGCCACGCTGGCCGAGAGCGACGACGCCCTGTTCGACAGCATCATCGACATCAACCTGAAGGGCACGTTCAACACACTGCGCGAGGCGGCGCGCCGGCTCCGCGATGGCGGCCGCATCATCAACCTGTCGTCGAGTCTTGTGGGACTGCTGATGCCGACCTATGGCGTCTACGCAGCGTCCAAGGCCGCCGTGGAGACCATGACGGCCGTGCTGATGAAGGAGCTGCGCGGCCGCAATATCACCGTCAACTCGGTTGCGCCGGGGCCGACGGCCACCGAACTGTTCCTCGACGGCAAGTCGCCCGAACTGATCGACCGGATGGCAAAGATGGCGCCGCTGGAACGCCTGGGCGCGCCGGAAGACATCGCCAACGCCGCGGCATTCTTCGCGGGCGCCGATGGCGCGTGGGTCAACGGCCAGACGCTTCGCGTCAATGGCGGGGTTATTTGAGCGGCTGCCGGTTTGCTCCCCTCGCCCGCCACGCCCCACCCTGCCCGCGCAAACGCGGCGCTGCAGCAATGCGCCGCGATATGCGCAGGGCATCCCGCCATGGCGGTTAATCGCATTTTGTTGTCCGATGATCAAGACAGCGTTTCCACTGCCGATACTTCACTTGCCGCCCCACAAGCGTCATCATCGGGGGTTGCCCTGAAAAAAAGTCCCTCACATGATCGAGCGTCGTTATGGCGCCGTGGCCCTGGCGGCCGGCGGCCTGATTGTCCTGACCGCCCTGGCGGCCACCCGCGCGCTGTCCTGGTGGTGGGTCGCGCTGCCGCTGGCGTTCTGCATCGTCGGCGCGCACGACATGCTGCAGAAGCGCCACGCCATCCTGCGCAACTATCCGATCTGGGGTCACGCGCGCTTTTTCCTGGAATTCATTCGGCCGGAAATCCGCCAGTACTTCATCGAGGACGAGACCTCCGAGGCGCCCTTCTCGCGCGCCCAGCGCAGCCTGGTGTACCAGCGCGCCAAGAACGAGGTGGATAGCCGCCCGTTCGGCACCGAGTTCGACGTCAAGCGGCCGGGCTACGAATGGATCAGCCATTCGCTGGCGCCGACCAGGATCGCGAGCTCCAATTTCCGCATCACGGTGGGCGCCGACCGCGCCCAGCCTTACGACATCTCGGTTTTCAACGTTTCCGCCATGAGCTTTGGCGCGCTGTCGGCCAACGCCATCCGCTCGCTCAATCGCGGCGCCAAGCTCGGCGGTTTTGCCCACGACACTGGCGAGGGCTCGATCTCGCCCTATCACCGCGCCGAAGGCGGCGACCTGATCTGGGAACTGGGCTCGGGTTACTTTGGCTGCCGTCGCGCCGATGGCAGCTTCGATCCCGACCTGTTCGCCAAGCAGGCCGCCGACCCGCAGGTGAAGATGATCGAGGTCAAGCTGTCGCAAGGTGCCAAGCCTGGCCATGGCGGGGTGCTCCCGGCCGCCAAGATCACGCCGGAAATCGCGGCCACGCGCGGGGTGCCGATGGGTATCGATTGCGTATCGCCCGCCGCCCATAGCGAATTCTCCACGCCGCTTGAACTGCTGCAATTCGTCGATCGGCTACGTAGCCTGTCGGGTGGCAAGCCCACCGGCTTCAAGCTCTGCATCGGCCATCCGTGGGATTTCTTCGGCGTGGTCAAGGCCATGCTGGAATCGGGCATCCTGCCGGACTTTATCGTGGTGGATGGCTCCGAAGGCGGCACGGGCGCGGCGCCGGTGGAATTTGTCGACCATATCGGCGTGCCGCTGCAGGAAGGGCTGCTGCTGGTGCACAACACGCTGGTCGGCGCCAACCTGCGCGACAAGATCCGCGTAGGCGCCAGCGGCAAGCTGATCAGCGCCTTCGATATCGCGCGCACGTTGGCCATGGGCGCCGACTGGTGCAATGCCGCGCGCGGCTTCATGTTCGCGCTGGGCTGCGTGCAGGCGCAGAAGTGCCACACCGACCGCTGCCCGGTGGGCGTGGCCACCCAGGACCCGGTGCGCCAGCGTGCCATCGTGGTGCCGGACAAGGCCGAGCGCGTGGCCAGTTTCCATCGCCATACCCTGCATGCGCTGCAGGAACTGCTGCAAGCCGCCGGCCTGCATTCGCCCGGCGAGCTGACGCCGCACCATATCGTGCGGCGCCTGTCGCCCAGCGAAGTCAAGCCGATGTCGGAACTGTTCGACTTCCTGCAGCCGGGCGACCTGGTCAACGGCAACCTGCGATTCAGCCTGTGGGAAAAATACTGGCCGATGGCCCGCGCGGACCATTTCGGCATCCCCGTCTGATCAGAACTCGCGCAGCGCCCAGCCGCTGATATAGGCGAAGTATTCGCGCAGCCACGCGTTATAGCGGACGTACAGCGGCGTCGGCGAAGCCACGCCAGACACCGCGCCGAAGCCCGCCTTGCGCGCGATGCGCACGGCGCGCAGCAGGTGGAAATCGCTGGTGACCATGACCAGCGGCGCGTCGGGGCCGATGCCATGCGCTTCCAGCACGGCGCGCGAGAAGCGCATGTTTTCCTCGGTGCTGGTGCTGCGGTCTTCGCGCAGGATGCGTTGCGCCGGCAGCCCCTGGCCGACCAGGTAATCGGCCATCAGGCCGGCTTCGGTGCAATCGAGGCCACTGAAATCGCGTCCCCCGAGACCACGACCGCCGCCGTCGGTTGCTGGCGAGCCAGCGCCAGTCCCACGTCGAGACGGGACTTCAGCGTCGGCGATACCTCGCAATTGGGCGATCCCGAACCCAGTACCAGGATGGCCGCCGGTGCCGGCCCGGCCGCCTGGGGGCCGCCTGGCACATAGGCGCCCTGGCTGAGAAAGCGGAAGAAGATCGCCACGCTGACCAGCCAGACGATCAGCACCGCCCAGCCCGCGCGCCACAGCCAGGCCACGGGCGGATGTGCCCGCCGCCAGCGGGCGACGGTATCCCACCGTGCCGCCAGCGCCAGCGCGCCCAGGCCGAGTACGCCCGGCAGCGCCACGCCAAAATGCATCACGCCCCGCATCGCCAGCATGACGGCATCGCCAAGCAGCAAGCCGCCCAGCAACGCCAGCCCGATGCGCCATCCCTTCATTCGTGTTGCCATCCCCTCACCTGCCAGTTGATCCAGGCGGCGATGCTACAGCCGAACGGCGGCCACGGGGATGTCAGGCAGCAAGAAACTTCACCACTGCCTGGCTGAATCCGTCCACCTGCTGCAGGTTGGAAAGGTGTGCGGCATACAGTTCGACGTACTGCGCGCCGGGGATGGTTTCGGCCAGGAAGCGGCCATCGGCGGGCGGCGTCGGGATATCGCCAGAACCGGCGATGACCAGCGTCGGCGTCGTAATCCGGCCAATTTCGGCGCGCAGGTCCGAGTCACGCACGGCCCGGCAGTTGGCGGCATAGCCGCGCGCATCGGTGGCGCCCAGCATGGCGCGCAGATGCTGCACCAGCTCCGGCTGCTGCGCCGCGAAATCGGGCGTCAGCCATTTGTCGACCACTGCGGCGGCAATCGATGCCACGCCATCGCGCTCCACGGCGGCGGCACGGTTGGCCCAGTTCTCGGGCGGGCCGATATAGGCGGCCGTGTTGCAGAGAATCAGCTTCTCAAGCCGGCTGGCGTGGTTCAGCGCCAGCCACATGCCCGTGATGCCGCCCATCGACAGGCCACAGAAATGCACGCGTTGCAGGCCAAGGTGGTCCAGCAGCGCGATCACATCGCCGCCAAGCTGGGCGATGGAGTACGGGCCCTCGGTCACGGCCGACTGGCCATGGCCGCGCGTGTCGTAGCGCAGCAGCCGGAAATGCTTTGTCAGTTCGGCCACCTGGGGCTGCCACATCTCGAAGCTGGTGCCCAGCGAGTTGGACAGCACCAGCACCGGCAGGCTGGCATCGCCATCGAGCTGGTAATGAAGCCTGACGTCCGGAAGATCGGCAAACGGCATGGTCGGGGCTCCGGTTCAGTTCTGGGCGATGGCCGAACTGTGCTGCGCCAGCGCGGTGACCTGCATTTCCATGTACGGATACAGCGGCAGCGCCGTCAGGATGGTGTGCAGCTCGTCGGCGTCCTTGACGTCGAAGATGCTGACGTTGGCGTACTGGCCAGCCACGCGCCACAGGTGGCGCCACTTGCCGTCGCGCTGCAACTGCTGCGAGTAGGCCTTTTCCTCGGCCTTGATCTTGTCCGCCACCTGCGGATCGAGCGAATGGGGGATACGGACAGTCATTTCGACCATGAACAGCATGGCGGCTCCTTCAGGTAAACGTGGCTAGTTGGCTAAACGGCTATGTTTGGCACGGAATCAGACGGTGGCAACCGGCGTGACGGGCGAGCCCATCGCGCCAGGCAGCCGCAACGGCGGCGCCGACAGGAAAAATCGGTGGCGGCCTTCGGCCCGCAGATGGGCGGCCAGGTCGCGCAGGTGCCAGAGTTCGCCCAGCGGCAAACCCAGCTTGAACAGGCAGTGATGATGCAGCGGCAGCATCGGCACCGGGCCGGCGCTGTCGGGCATCGGGCGCGCCGGGTAGCGCTCGACGGCGTAGTTGTCGGCGGCAATCGCGGCGATGCCGGAATCGGTGATCCACTGCAGCAGGCGGTCGTCGCGTCCGTCCAGCGCGCAGCAGCTGTTGTGCAGCCGCTCGGCGTCGGGCTGGCCAGCCATCTCGACCAGCATCTCGGCAAACCCGGTGCGCAGCACCAGGATGTCGCCGCTGCCCACTTCCACGCTGTCGGCATCGATCACGCGCATCAGGTCGTCGTAGCCCACCGTGCGGCATTCGCGGCCGTAGTGATGCGCCAGGTCGACCAGCACGCCGCGCGCCTGGATGCCGTGGGCCGCGAAGGTCTCGATGCCCAGCGCCTCGGCGTGGCTATGGTCGTGGCCGCAGGCGTGTGCCGCGAAGTGGTCGGCTTCGGCGTAGTCCACCGGCCCCACGATATCGGTATTGGGCCGGAAGCCGTTGTAGTAGACGCGCTCGGCCACGCCATCGCCGTCGGCATCGAACAGCGCGCCCACGTGCGCCAGCGAATCCCACTGCGTCGAATACTGCATCGACAGCAGCACCTGGTCGTCGCTGAGCACGTCCAGCGCGCGCGGATCGACCTTGGCCAGCGGAAAGTTGACGTAGGCCACGTCGTCGCGGAACGTGGGCCGCAGCACCGGCGGATGCCGGCGCGGGTTCAGCACGTTGCCGCCGGGCAGGTCCAGCGGCAGCGACAGGCAGAACGTGCGGCCGCTGCGGATTTCCTGGGCGGCGGCCCGCACGCAGGCCGGGGTGATCAGGTTCAGGCGACCCAACTGGTCGTCATCGCCAAAGTCGCCCCAGTTGGCGCCTTCGGGCCGTTGCTTCCATCGTTTCATGGGGGCTGCTCGGGTATCGGGTCAGATATCGGCTCAGATGTGGCGAACGCCGTCCAGGTACGCCTTGCGCCAGCGCACGATCCTGATTTCGGCAAACAGGTCTGCCTGGTGGAACGGATCGGCCTCGATAAAGGCCTGGGCGGCCTCGCGCGTGTCGACGTCGACGATATAGATGCCGCCGCCGCCATCGCTGCCGTCGTCGTTGAGCTTCGCGCCGCAGGCCAGCAGCAGTTGCTTGTTGGCCTCCAGGTAGTCCAGGTGCGTGGGCCGGTTGGCCTGGCGCACGTGCTGGTGGTTCGGCTTGTCGAAGGTTTCGATCAGGTACGGCATGCGAGGTCTCCTGCTGTAAGAACGACTTCAGTGGGTGGCCATGCCCCAGGCCAGCAGCGCCACGATATAGATCGCGCCGACCCAGAACATCATGATCACGGTGTAGCCCATCACGTCCTTGAGCTTGAGCTTCGAGAGCGCCAGCGCCGGCAGGATCCAGAACGGCTGCACCAGGTCGTTCCACGCGTTGCCCAGCATCACCGACATCGACGTCTGCGCCACCGAGCTGCCGATGGCCTTGGCCGCGTCGATCATGAACGGCCCCTGGATCACCCAGTGGCCGCCGCCCGACGGCGCGAAGAAGTTGATCACGAAGCTGCTGACCAGGCCCCAGAACGGCAGGGTCTGCGGCGTGGCGATATCGACGAACACGCGCGAGATGGTATCCACCAGCCCCGAGCCCGCCATCACCGCCATGATGCCCGCATAGAACGGATACTGCAGGATGATGCCCGAAATCGTCTTGATGCCTTCATTGAGCTTGGCCACGTAGTTGGCCGGCGTGCCCAGCAGCAGCACCCCGATGAACAGGATCAGGAAGTTGATCAGGTTCAGGTCCAGCGTGCCGCCCTGCACGAAGTACAGCACCGCATAGGCCATGCCGCACAGCCCGATCAGCAGGCTCAGCAGGCGGCTGTTGTTCATGCGCGCGGCCAGCGTGTTCTCGATGCCCATGCTGTGGGCGCCGCCGGCGGCTTCCCTGGCCTCGGGTTCTTCCTTGATCTCGACCACGTCCTTGGCGTCGCGCGGATGCAGCATCGCGTTGAGCAGCGGCAGCGTGACGATCACGGCCAGGCTGGTCAGCAGCATCGGCGCCGAGAAGATGGTGTCCTTGAGCGCGATCACGCCCATCAGCTTTTCCATCGGGTGTCCCGGCGTGGAGATCAGCACCGGAATGCTGGCGGACAGGCCCAGGCCGTACATCGTGAAGCCGCTATAGGCCGAGGCAATGATCAGCGGGTAGTGCACGCCCTTGACCTTCACGGCCAGCTTGCGCGCGATGATGCCGCCGATCACCAGGCCAAAGCCCCAGTTCAGGTAGCTGCCGATGCCGCCCACCAGCGTGGCCACGATGATGGCGCCACGCGGCGTGGCCACACGGGCCACGATGCTGTTCAGGAAGCGATCGACCAGCGGCGCAGTGGCCAGCACGTAGCCCATGGCCAGGATCACGGCCATCTGCGTGGTGAACGAGAGCAGGTTCCAGAAGCCCTTGCCCCAGTTGGTGATGATGGCGCTGGCGCCCTGCCCCTCTACCAGCATCGCCATGACCATGCTGAGCAGGGTCAGCCCGATGGCAAATACGAAGGGGTCCGGCAAATACCGGCGCATCAGTTCGGTAAAGAACCCGGCAACCTTGTTCAAGGCTTGTCTCCTGTGAGTCGAAATGACCGCATATCGAACCAGCGTTCTAGATGCGAACGTCTTCTATGCATGGCCGGCAGCGTAAGACTTTGGATCACGCAATGTCAAGGTAACGGTTTTGGCGATTCATTCTGCAGGACGCAACAATTCGATGCTGCGGCGCAGCGCCACAGCCACCCGTCCGGGTGGCCGGGGAGCCAGTCAAATTCGGGGAGAAATGGAGATTTTGCGATGCAGCATCAACCTTTCAAGGCAGAAAGGCTGGCGACCGGTATCCGCACAGAATGCGCGGCGTCAAGCGGCGGTGGAATCGGGGGATCGTGGGACGGAAGGCCCGAAGCCAAGGCCAGCCCTCCGTCCTTGCGAGGCGCTGTCAGCGGACCCGCAGTTCGTTGCGCACGTCCTTCACACCCATGACATGCTCGGCGATGTCCTCGATGCGGTGCTTCTCGCCGCGGTCGTGGGCCGCGCCGCGCAATGTGACCACCCCGGCGTCGACATCCACTTCCACGTCGCTCAGGTCGACATGGCCGTCGTGGGCCAGGCGCATGCAGACGTCGTCGCGAATGCGTTCGTCCGAGCGGACATAGCCCTTTGGCCAGACCGGCTCGGACCGATGGACCGGCTCACCGTAGCCACCACCGTAGCCACCACCGTAGCCACCACCGTAACCTCGCTCTTCCTCGCGCGGTACGCCCGCCACGCGGCCGCCCGCCCCGGGCCGATGGCGCAATGCGCCGTCTTCATGCCGGTCCTGCCAGTTCACGTCCGCTGCGCGATGCCAGCGGGCCCGGCCGGGCGCCGTGCGCAGGCCATCGTCGTCAGCAATGCCATAGGCGGCCGGATCGACCCGCGATCCTTCATAGGCGCGGGCGTCAGCCTGGCGGCCGCGTGCCCAGGGGCGCGGATAGGAATCCGGTCCGCCAAAATCCTCGGTCTGGTCGTGTACGGCCCAGTCGCTGCCGGCATCGGATACACCGGGGTTGAACCAGCGATTCTTCGGGGTCTGCTGTGTCATCTGGGTCTCCTTGCGTGTGGCTTGAAACCTGCAATCCCTGCAAGTTCCGTTCCGCTGGCGCCCGCCCCGCGTTGGCGGCCATCCCTCCGCGCAAGGCCAGCCAGCGCCATGTAGCGCTGCGCACCCTGTGGAAGATTTACCGCCCGGCGCCCCTGCGCCAGGGGCCGCCGCATTAGAATGACGCCCCATCCGCCAAGAGCCCGGCCATGATCCCGTCCGTCTCCGCCCTGCACAACCGCCTGAAGATGCAGCACCTGCGCCTGCTGGTAGCCATCGAAGAGCGCGGGTCGCTTCGCCAGGCGGCCGAAGCGCTGACGCTGTCCCAGCCAGCCGTCAGCAAGATGCTGCAGGACATGGAAGATTTGCTGGGCGTGGCGCTGTTCGAACGGCATGCGCGCGGCCTGCGGGCCACCCGTTTTGGCGGCGCCGCCACGCGCTACGCCAAGCTCGTGTTTGCCGATATGGCCGGGTTGCGCGACGAACTGGTGGCGCTGGAATCGGGCAAGATCGGACGCGTGCGCGTCGGCGCGGTGATGGCGCCCACGCCGGGGCTGCTGGCCAGCGCGATCCGCCAGCTCAATCGCGACCATCCGCAGCTGGAAATCGCGGTGCAGGTCGATACCAGCGACGTGCTGATGCCCCTGCTGGAACGCGACCAGCTCGACGTGGTCCTGGGCCGCGTGCCCGAAGGCTGGGACAGCACCGCGCTCGATTTCGAGCAGCTTGGCGACGAGGGCCTGGCCATCGTGGTCGGGCCGCAGCATCCGCTGGCGGGCCAGCGCACGCTGGCCTTTGCCGAACTGACCCGCTTCCCGTGGATCATGCAGCCGCGTCCCAGCCCGATGCGGGCGCTGCTGGACCGCTCGTTCGAGGACGCCGGCGTGCCCGCGCCGCCGTCGACCATCGAAACGGCCGCCGTGCTGATGACCACCTCGCTGCTGATCGACAGCGAACTGATCGCCGTGCTGCCCGAATCGGTGGCCGCCTACTACGCGCAGCTTGGCGCGCTGGCCGTGCTGCCGCTGCCCCTGCCGATCAAGCTGGGGCCGTACGGCATCGTCACCCGGCGCGGCAGGCCGGTGTCGGCGTCGATGAGCCTGCTGATCGATACGCTACGGGCGCACGCGGCCTGACAATCGCCGGGCAGTTCAGCGCCCCCAGCGCAGCACCAGCGGGTCGAGCCGGCGCGCCACCTTCAGCAAACCCTCGCGCGTGGCCGGATGCATCGGCTGCAGCGGATGGCGTACCGCATCCGATCGGATCACGCCGCCTTCCTGCATCAGCACCTTGGCCGTGGCCAGCCAGCCCTGGCGGTTCTCGTAGTTGATCAGCGGCAGCCATTGCTGGTAGCGGTCGGCGGCCCCCTCGGCATCGCCGGCCTGCCAGGCATCGAGGATCTGGCGGATGCCATCTGGATAGCCGGCCCCGGTCATGGCCCCCGTGGCCCCGGCCTCCAGGTCGGCCATCAGCGTAATGGCTTCCTCGCCGTCCCACGGCCCCACGATGGCATCGCCACCCAGCGCAATCAGTTCGCGCAGCTTGGCGGCGGCCTGCGGCACCTCGATCTTGAAGTACGACACGTTGGCCAGCTCGCGGGCCATGCGCGCCAGGAACGGCGCCGACAGCGTGGTGCCGCTGACCGGGGCGTCCTGGATCATGATCGGGATGTCGATGGCCGCCGACACCGTGGCGAAGAACTCGTGGATGCTGCGCTCCGGCACGCGGATCGTGGCGCCGTGATAAGGCGGCATGACCATCACCATGGCGGCGCCGGCATCCTGCGCGGCGCGGCTGCGCTCGGCACAGATGCGCGAACTGAAATGCGTGGTGGTGACGATCACCGGCACGCGGCCCGCCACGTGGTCGAGCACCGTGGTCATCAGCAGCTGGCGCTCGTCGTCGGTCAGCACGAACTGCTCCGAGAAATTGGCCAGGATGCACAGGCCGTGCGACCCGGCATCGATCATGAAGTCGATGCAGCGGCGCTGGCCGTCCAGGTCAAGCCCGCCCTGGGCGTCGAAGATGGTCGGCGCCACCGGGAATACGCCGCGATACACGGGGTTGGCCATGCTGTCTCCTTGTTGTCGTGTGGCGCCCAATATACGGGCCGCCGGGGGCGCTGCCTATTGAATCCTGCCGATACCCCGATCGCCTGCGGTGATCGCTCCAGCCGGGCGTACCGCGTTAACCCGCATATCAGTGCCGCTTATCGCCGCTTCAGAAATGCTCAGTTTTCCGGGGGCACTGGTCTTTCGTATAGTGGACGTCACGCAGCGCAGACTGCCCACGACGGAGACAGACATGAAGACATGGATGGCCGGCACCCTGGCCGGTATCGCGATGTTTGGCATGGCCGCGCCATGCGCCCGGGCCGACGACGCCCGCCCGATCCGCATGATGGTGGGGGCCGCGCCGGGCGGCGGCACCGACATCATGGCGCGCATCGTCTCGGACAAGCTGGCCGCCATCCTCAAGCAGCCGGTGGTGGTCGACAACCGCCCCGGCGCCTCGAACACCATCGCGGCGGACATCACCGCCAAGGCCCCGCCCGATGGCAACACGCTGCTGATGGGCGTGTCGACGTCTCAGGCCATCGCGCCGCACCTGCTCAAGCTGCAGTTCAACCCGCTGAAGGACCTGGCGCCGGTGGCGCTGGTGGCGCAGGTGCCGAACGTGCTGGTGGTCAACACCCAGTTGCCGATCCAGGACGCGAAGACGCTGGTGGCCCAGATCCAGGCCCATCCGGACAAGTACCGGTACAGCTCGTCGGGCGTCGGCAGCACGCAGCATCTGGCGGCGGCAGCCTTCGTGCACCAGATCCACGGCAAGATGCTGCACGTGCCGTACAAGAGCAGCGCCAGCGGACTGGTGGACCTGATGGGCGGCCAGGTCGACATGAGTTTCGAGACCATGCCGTCGGTCATCAACCATATCAAGGCCGGCAAGCTGCGGGCGCTGGCGGTGACGTCGGAAAAGCGCTCGGCGCTGCTGCCCAACGTGCCGACGCTCAAGGAAGCTGGCGTGCCCGATATCCAGGCCAATACCTGGTACGGCGTCTACGCCACCGCCGGCACGCCGCCCGCCACGCTGCAGAAGATCAGCGCGGCCATGGCGCAGGTGATGAAGGACCCGGACACCATCCGCCGGCTGGCCGATGTCGGCGCCGTCGCCGGCACGATGGACCCCGCCCAATTCGACGCCTTCTCGCGCAGCGAATATGCGCGCTACGGCAAGCTGATCGCCGAACTCGGCGTCAAACTGGACTGAACATGCCCCAACGCCCCCGTATTGCCATGGTGCTCGGCGACCCCGCCGGCATCGGCCCCGAACTGATTGCCCGGCTGCTGGCCGACCCCGTGGCCGCGCAGGCGCGCATCCTGCTGATCGCCGACCGCGACGAATGGCGGCGCGGCATGGAAGTGGCCGGCGTGAGCCTGGCACTGCCCGAGGTGGAGCGCCCCGACTTCCAGGGCACCGAGCACGGCCCGCGCCTGTATCACTGGAATCTGGACGACCAGCCCGCCTATCCGCGCGGCGAGGCCAGTGCCGCCGGCGGCCGCTATTGCCTGGGTACGCTGCAGCTGGCCGTGACGCTGGCGCAGGCCGGCCAGGCCGATGCCATCCTGTTCGGGCCGCTGAACAAGAGCTCGATGCACGCGGCCGGCATGGGCCACAACGACGAACTGCACTGGTTTGCCGAAAAACTGGGCTACACCGGCCCGTTCTGCGAATTCAACGTGCTGGACGGGCTGTGGACGTCGCGCGTGACGTCGCACGTGGCCATCAAGGAAGTACCGGCCCTGATCACGCCGTCCCGCGTGCGCGACGCCATCGACCTGATCGACAACGCGCTGCGCCGGTCCGGCGTGGCCACCCCGCGCATTGCCGTGTGCGGCCTGAACCCGCATAACGGCGACAACGGCGCGTTCGGCCGCGAGGAAATCGACGTGATCGGCCCGGCCGTGGCCGAGGCGCAGTCTCGCGGCGTGGCCGCGCAGGGACCGTTCCCCGCCGACACGATCTTCCTGAAGGTCCAGGGCGGCCCGGAGCAGCGCCAGTTCGACGCCATCGTCACGATGTACCACGACCAGGGCCAGATCGGCATCAAGCTGATGGGCTTCTCGCGCGGCGTGACGGTCCAGGGCGGCTTGCCCGTGCCGATCACCACCCCGGCCCACGGCACCGCCTTCGATATCACGCAGCAGGGCCGCGCCAATCCGGGCGCCACGCTGCAGGCCTTTCACCTGGCCTGCCAGATGGGCGCCCGCCGGCTGGCCGACGCCCAGGCCGCCTGACCCTCCACGCCACCAGGACTCCCTTATGAAAATCACCAACGTCCGCGCCCGCGTCTTCGAATGGAAAGGCAAGACGGTGCCGCCGCAGGCCCACTTCTGCACCAACGCCACGGACATCCTGTTCGACCGGGGCGACGCCATGGGGTCGTTCCGCTTCCACGGCTGGCTCGTGGTCGAGGTGGAAACCGACGACGGCCATGTGGGCATCGGCAACTGCGCGCTGGCGCCGCGCGTGGCCAAGCAGATCGTCGACCAGTACCTGGCGCCGATCGTGATCGGCCAGGACCCGTTCGACAACGAATACCTGTGGCAGAAGATGTATCGCCGCACGCATGCGTGGGGCCGCAAGGGTATCGGCATGGCGGCCATCTCGGCGGTGGACATCGCGCTGTGGGACCTGATGGGCAAGGCCACCGGCCGGCCCGTGTTCAAGCTGCTGGGCGGGCGTACCAAGGAAAAGATCTGGTGCTATGCGTCGAAGCTCTACAACAACGACGACCGCGACGCCTTCCTGGGCGAGGCCCAGCGCTACCTGGACCAGGGCTTCACGGCCATGAAGATGCGCTTCGGCTACGGCCCCAAGGATGGGCCGGCCGGCATGCTGAAGAATCTTGAACAGGTGCGACTGCTGCGCGAACTGGTGGGCGACGGCGTCGACATCATGCTGGAGTGCTACATGGGCTGGACGCTCGAATACGCGCGCCGCATGATCCCGCGCCTGGCCGAGTTCAACCCGCGCTGGCTGGAGGAACCGGTCATCGCCGACGATATCGAGGGCTATGCCGAGCTGAAGAAGATGAGTCCGTTCCCGATCTCGGGCGGCGAGCACGAGTTCACGTCATACGGCTTCAAGGACCTGCTGGAACGGCGCGCCGTCGACGTGATCCAGTACGACACGAACCGGGTGGGCGGCATCACGGCCGCCCAGAAGATCAACGCGATGGCCGAGGCGTGGTCGGTGCCGGTGATCCCCCATGCCGGCCAGATGCACAACTACCACCTGACCATGGCATCGACGGCGTCACCCATGTCCGAGTTCTTCCCGGTGCACGACGTGGAGGTCGGCAACGAGCTGTTCTACTACATCTTCAAGGGCGAACCCACGCCGGACAACGGCTACCTGCAGCTGGACGACAACCTGCCGGGGCTTGGGCTGACGCTCAACGAGGCGTATTTCGATCAGTTCGAGGTGATTGGGTAAGGTTTCTTGCCGCCTCTCCCGCCATGTCGTGCTCCGCTCCCGCCAGGCGGGAGAGCGGAGCTTTCTGCTGCTGCCGTCGACGTAGGCTAATTCACGCGTACCTATCGCTACCTGTCGCCATAGTGATAGCGACAGCTGACGATAGAGACGGCAGTGTCGTCGGCTTTATAGACAAGTCGATTGGTGTCATCGATGCGGCGCGACCAGAACCCTGCGAGGTTTCCTTTCAAGGGCTCGGGCTTTCCGATGCCCTCAAAGGGAGACCGCCGTGCATCATCGACCAGCTGATTGATGCGCCTTAGCGTCTTCCGATCTTGCCCTTGCCAGAAGAGGTACTGCTCCCACGCATCAGCGGTGAACAAGATGTTGCGCGTCATTCCGCTGCATCGTCCGGATCAATGAGCTTTCGCGATTGCGTTTCCCCGGCTCGCAACTGTTCCAGCGAGCGGGCGAGGTGCGCGGCATTTGCCGGCGAGTTGAGCAGATAGATGGTTTCCGCCCAGCTATCGTATTGCTCCTGCGACATGATGACCGCGTTGGGGGCATCCCGGCGAGTGATCAGCACGGCGTCGTGATCCTCAATAGCCTGATCGATGACGGCCTTGAGGTTATTCCGTGCATCCGAGAAATGAACTGTGCGCATTTGAGCACTCCACATACATGTCCAATTAACTGTACAAGTATAACGATAGCGAACACGCAGCGAAACCATCGCCTTGCCTAAGTTGCACCGCACAACAAATAATAGAGCGGCTTGTACCTCACGTGTTTCACCTTCGGGAGCGTCGGATGAACGAGGAAGGCAAGACCGCTGCGGCGCGCGCGCCGTTGCTGATCGACCTGGCGCTGCAGGGCGGGGGCGCGCATGGGGCATTTACCTGGGGTGTGCTGGACCGGCTGCTGGAGGAGCCGTGGCTGGATATCGACGGCATCTCGGGCACGTCCGCCGGGGCGATGAATGCCGCGGTGCTGGTCTACGGCCATGCGCTGAACGGGGCGGCCGGGGCGCGTCAGGCGCTGGAGGCTTTCTGGCAGCGGGTATCCGATGCCGCCCGCTTCAGCCCGTTCCGGCGCAGTCCGCTCGATGTGATCCTGGGGCGCTGGACGCTCGACAACTCCCCGCTGTTCGTCGCCGCCGACCTGGCCGCGCGCATCTGGTCGCCCTATGACCTGAACCGCGCCGGCAGCAATCCGCTGGCCGAGGTGCTGCAGGCCACCATCGATTTCGATGTGCTGGCCCAGGCACCGATCCACCTGTTCGTCACCGCCACCAACGTGGAAACCGGGCGTGGCCGCGTGTTCAAGAACACCGAGGTCACGGCCAGCGTGCTGCTGGCGTCGGCCTGCCTGCCCACCGTGTTCCAGGCCGTGGAAATCGATGGTGTGCCGTATTGGGACGGCGGCTACGCCGGCAATCCCACCATCACGCCGCTGGTGCGGGAGTGCCAGTCGCGCGACACCATCCTCGTGCAGATCAACCCGGTGGCCCGCTCCGGCGTGCCGCGCACGGCGCGCGACATCCTGAGCCGGGTCAACGAGATATCGTTCAACGCGGCGCTGCTCAAGGAACTGCGCATGATCGCCGTGCTGCAGCGCGTGGCCGATCCCGGCGCCGCCGAGGGCGCCCAGTGGGCCCACATGCGCATCCACCGCATCGCCAGCGAGCGCATGGCCGAGCTTGGCTCGTCGTCGAAGATGAATGCCGAATGGCCGTTCCTGTGCATGCTGCGCGACGAAGGCCGCGCGGCGGCCGATCAGTTCCTGGCCATGCATGGCGACGACCTGGGCCATCGCTCGTCGTTCTATCTCGACGAACTGCTGCAGGAGGTCTGACCATGGGCCTGCTCGGCATCGTCATCGCCCTGGCGGCGATGATCTGGATGGCGTTCCGTGGCTGGAGCATCCTGCTGATCGCCCCGGCCGCCGCGCTGCTGGCTGCCGCCACGGCGGGCGAGCCGCTGCTGGCCCACTGGACCCAGACCTTCATGGGCACGGCCGCCGGCTTCGTGGCGCAATTCTTTCCGCTGTTCCTGCTGGGCGCGCTGTTCGGCAAGCTGATGGACGACAGCGGATCGGTCACCGCGATTGCCGACTGGATGACCCGCACGCTCGGGCCCAGCCGCGCCATGCTGGCCGTGGTGCTGGCCGGGGCGCTGCTCACCTACGGCGGCGTCAGCCTGTTCGTGGCGTTCTTCGTGCTGGCGCCGATGGCCCACGCGCTGTTCCGCGCGGCCAATATCCCGCACCGGCTGATGCCGGCGGCCATCGTGCTCGGTACCTCGACCTTCACGATGTCGGCGCTGCCCGGCACGCCGGCCATCCAGAACGCCATCCCGATGCCGTTCTTCAGCACCACGCCGTTTGCGGCGCCGGGGCTGGGCATCATCGCCAGCCTGCTCATGCTGGCGTTCGGCATGTGGTGGCTGGCACGCTGCGAAGCGGCCGCGCGCCGCAAGGGCGAAGGGTATGGTGAAGGGATGTCGGCCGGCGTGGAGGAAGTGGCCGAGCGGCCGTTGATCCGCGAGCGGGCCAGTACCGCGCATGAGTTCGATCCGGCCGAAACGCTGCACGGCCAGCGCAGCGCCCAGCCGCCCGGCCCGCTGGTGGCGCTGCTGCCGCTGGTGGTGGTGATCGCGGTGAACCTGACGATGAGCCTGGCCGTGCTGCCACGCCTTGACGCGGATTACCTGTCGCTGCCCGAATGGGGCGCCACTACCTTGCAGGCCGTGGGCGGCGTATGGTCCGTGATCGTGGCGCTGGCGGCGGCCATCCTGAGCCTGGTGCTGCTGAACTGGCGGCGCCTGACCGCGCTGCGCGACACCATGGGCGCTGGCGCCCATGCGGCGGCGCTGCCGGTGCTCAGCGTGGCCAGCCTGGTTGGCTTCGGGGCCGTGGTTGCCGCACTACCGGGCTTTGCGGTGGTGCGGGACTGGGTGCTGTCGATCGAAGGCGGCCCGCTGGTGTCGCTGGCCGTGGCCACGAACGTGCTGTCGGCGCTGACGGGGTCGGCCTCGGGCGGGCTGACCATCGCGCTCGATGCACTGGGCGGCACCTACCTGGCGCGGGCGCTGGAAATCGGGCTCGATCCCGCCGTGCTGCATCGAGTGGCCGTGATGAGCGCGGGGACGCTCGACACCTTGCCGCACAACGGCGCCGTGGTCACGCTGCTGGCCGTCTGCGGCTCCACGCACCGCCAAAGCTACGGCGGCATCGTGATGGTCGGCATCGTCGGGCCGCTGCTGGCGCTGGTGGCCGTGATCGTGCTGGGCACGCTGGTCGGATCGTTCTGACCCGATCAGCCGTGCCGGCAACCGCCGATCAGGCCGCCGACTGCACGCGGTAGCGTTCCAGCCAATGGGCGTACGGCGCGGGCAGCACCCACGACGGACGCTCCATGCCCAGCTTCATGGCGGTCTGGTACGGCCAGTGCGGGTTGCCCAGCATCGCGCGGCCCACCATCACCAGATCCATCTGGCCTTCCTCGACCACGCGGTTGGCCACCACGGGGTCGTCGATGCCCCACGACGAGGCCACCGGCAGGCCGGCCTCGCGGTGCACGCGCTCGGCGATCGGTGCCAGGAAGGCCGGGCCCCAGGGGATCTTGGCGTCGGGGGTGGAAAAGCCGACGCTGACATTCAGCATGTCCAGCCCACCCTCGCGCATGGCGCGCACCAGTTCGATCGATTCCTTGAGCGTCTGCTCGTCGTTGCCGTCGTACTCGATCACGCCGAAACGGGCGGTCAGCGGCAGGTTCTGCGGCCACACCTCGCGCACGGCGGCCAGCGTTTCCAGCAGGAAGCGGCCACGGCCGATGGCGTCATTGCCATAGGCGTCAGTGCGTTCGTTGCCATGGACGGAGAAGAAGCTCTGCGCCAGGTAGCCGTGCGCGAAGTGCAGTTCGAGCCACTGGAAGCCGGCATCGAGCGCCCGCTTGGCGGCCGCCACGAATCGGCCTGCACGCGGGCGATATCGGCCTGCGTCATCGCTTCGGGCATCTTGGCCAGATTCGCGCCGAACGGCTTGGCCGACGGGGAAATCGTCTGCCAGCCGCGCGCGTCGCCCTCGGCAATATGGTCGTCGCCTTCCCACGGGCGATTGGCGCTGGCCTTGCGGCCGGCATGGGCGATCTGGATGCCCGGAACGGCGCCGCCGGCCTTGATGGCCTCGGCGATGCGCGCCATGCCAACGGCCTGCTCGTCATTCCACAAACCCGTGTCTCCCGGGGAGATACGCCCTTCCGGCGACACGGCCGTGGCCTCGACGATCACCAGGCCGGCGCCACCGCGCGCCAGACCGGCGTAATGGGACAGGTGCCAGTCGGTGGTGAAGCCATCGACCGCGCTGTACTGGCACATCGGGGGCACCGCGATGCGGTTGCGCAGCGTAACGTCCTTCAGGGTGAACGGGGTGAAAAGTGCAGGCGTAGTCATGTGTGATCTCTGCGTGTTGCAATGCAGCGATATTAGACACGGCAAGCTATAATGAAAACTACCTTTCCGTTATCGTTTTGATAAGAGTTCATTATGCTTAACCCGCAATGGCTGCGCTCGTTCGCCATGCTGGCCCAAACCGGCAGCTTTACCAGCGCGGCTGACGAACTGGGCCTGACGCAGGCCGCCGTCAGCCAGCACATCCGTCATCTCGAAGACGCGCTGGGCCCGCTGCTGATCCGCCGCCCGCGCGCGCTTGAACTGACGCCAGCCGGCCGCGCACTGCTGGAATACTGCGCCGACATGGAACTGGCCAACGACCGCCTGCGCGCACGGCTGGTCGACGATGGCGAAAGCGGCGTGGTGGGGCTGATCACGCCCGGCAGCATCGGCCTGTTCCTGTATCCGCGCCTGCTGGACCTGCAGGGCAAGACGCCGGGGCTGATCATCCGCCACCGCTTCGCGCCCGATGCCGAAGTGCTGGAAAGCGTGCTGCAGAACCGTTTCGACGTGGGGCTGGTATCGCTCAAGCCCGACGATCCCCGGCTGACCGCCACCCCGTTCAGCGAAGAGCCGCTGGAGCTGGTGTATCCGGGCGCCGAACACGTGGTGGGCTGGGACGACCTGCAGCGCATCGGCTTTGTCGACCATCCCGACGGCAAGGCCATGGCCAACCGGCTGCTGAGCCGCCACTATCCGGGCAATCCGGGCGTGCATACGCTACCGTGCCGGGGTTTCAGCAACCAGGTGAGCCTGATGCTGGAACCAGTGGCGCGCGGTTTTGGCTTTACGGTGATTCCGCGGTATGCGCGGCAGGCGTTCGCGCAGCAGGAGCAGATCCGGGTGCTCGACTGCCATGCGCCGGTGATCGACAAGCTGTGGCTGATCCACCGGTCGGAATGGTCGCTGGCGCCGCGCGTGGCGCGCGTGGTCGACTACCTGCGCACGCAGGTCAACGCCGCGACGTAGCGTGGTCAGCCGGCCCGATCAGGTCTGTGCAGGATTTGCCAAGACATCCCCGCCTGGCTGCGCTAGTCTGCCGGGCAACTTCCGGAAATCCGCCCCGGGCCTGCAACCCTTCAACGATCCAAGATGTCGCGCCCCGTTCCCGCCTGGCTGCCCGCCATGGCTTTCGTCCTGATCTGGTCCACCGGGTTCATCGTCGGCAAGGCCGTGGTGCCGGTGGCCGACACGAGCCTGTTCCTGCTGGCGCGCTTTGCGCTGGCCACGCTGATGTTCGCGCTGATAGCCGCCGCCGGCCGCGCCGCCTGGCCGCCGCTGTCGCAGGTGCCGCGCCACCTGCTGGCCGGCGCGCTGATGCAGGGCATCTACCTGTGCGCCGGCTATGGCGCGGTGGCGCATGGCCTGTCGCCGTCGATCATGGCGCTGCTGGGCGCGCTGCAGCCGCTGCTGACCGCCCTGCTTGCCATCCCGCTGCTGGGCGAGCAACCATCGTCGCGCACGTGGTGCGGGCTGGGGCTGGGCGCGCTGGGCGTGGGTCTGGTAGTCTTGCCTGCCATGCAGGCCGGCGCGCCGCACGCGGTTTCCCCTTGGATCGTGCTGGTTGGCGTGCTGGCGATAGTGTCGATCACGATGGGTACCCTCCTCCAGAAAACCTCGATCCGCCGCGCGGATATCCGCGCCAGTTCGGCCTGGCAGAACGCCGGGGCGATGCTGGTGGCCGGCGTGGTAGTGAGTGCCTCCGGCGGCATCGGCGCGTTGCGGTGGCAGGCCGGCCCCACGCTGTGGATGTCGCTGGCGTGGGCCGCCGTGGTGCTGTCGGGACTGGGCACCTGGCTGCTGCTGGGGCTGGTCCGGCGTGGCCACGCCGCCAATGCCGCCGCGCTGATGTTCCTGGCGCCGCCGCTGGCCGCCGTGCAGGCCGCGCTGCTGTTCGGCGACCGTCTCGGGCCCGTGCAGTGGCTGGGCATGGCCATCGCCGGGGTCGGCGTCTGGCTGTGTCAGACCCAGGGCAAGCCACGTCATGCCGAAGCTCGTTGAGCATGCCTCGCCGCTGGTCGAGCCGCGCCGCTATCAGCCGCGGCCGTTCGGCCACGCGCACGACTATCACCAGTTGCTGTTCGGCGTCGATGGACAGTCCGAACTGGAAATCGACGGGCACGCCTACCGGGTGGATGGCACGCACGGACTGGTCATTCCGGCCGGCATGCATCACCTGTGCAGCGGCCTGGCCGGCAACCTGCAACTGGTGGCCGACTTTCCTTCCAGCTCCGTGGCACTACCGGCGCGGTTGATGGCGACGCCCCGCATGTTCGTCATGGATGCCGCATTCGCCCGGCGCGTGCGGGGGTTGGCCGCCGTGCAGCCTGCTTCGGGCACCGTGCCGGCCCAGCACGCCTGGCAGCAGGCCGCGGCGCTGGCGAGCGGCCTGTCCGCCATGCTCGGCCTCGACGACCGCCAGGCCGACGCCGCGCGCTTTCCGGTGGGTGCCATCGACCATTACCTGCGCAGCCACCTTTCGACGCCGTTGCGCGTGGACCAGCTTGCCGCGCGCATCGGCTGGGGGCCGCGCCGCTTTCATACGCTGTTCTGCGACGCGTTCGGCGACACGCCCCACGGCTACCAGACGCGCCTGCGGCTGGATCAGGCCGTGCAATGGCTGATGGCCGGGGCGATGCCGCTGGCCGATATCGCGTCCGGCGTCGGCTATCCCGACCAGACCACCTTCACGCGCGCGTTCTCGCGCCGCTTCGGCATGCCGCCCGCCGCATGGCGTCTGGCCGCTGCCGCCTGACGCGCAAGTTTTACAAAGGCGCGTAAGGGGCACACCAGGCACATCGCCCCACCCTGCCGATAGACCGCGAGATTGCGCCGCCGCGCGACCGGTACGGAACTTGCGAAGCGTACCCTTCGCCATGACAAACGACGCCGAACCCTCCCTGCTGCGCCCGGGCCGCAATTGCTGGCGCGTGGCGCCGTGCGCGCGGTTGTCCATGCTGGTCGATGCCGACGCGTACTTTCCGGCGCTGCGCCAGGCGCTTACGCAGGCCGAGCACAGTGTCTTCATCCTCGGATGGGACATCGACAGCCGCATGCGGCTGCTGCAGGGCTCCGACGCCGCGCCCGCCGACGGCCTGCCCGCCGAGCTGCGCGACTTCCTCAATGCCCTCTGCCGGCGACGCCGGGGTCTGCGCATCTACGTGCTGAGCTGGGACTACGCGATGGTGTTCGCGCTGGAGCGCGAATTCCTGCCGGCCGCCAAGGAGCACTGGCAAACGCACCGGCGGCTGTCGTTCTGTCTGGACGGCAACCATCCGGTGGGCGCATCGCATCACCAGAAGGTGGTGGTCATCGACCATAAGCTGGCGTTTGTGGGCGGGCTCGACCTGACCATCCGCCGCTGGGATACCCATCACCACCTGCCCGACGATCCGCGCCGCGTGGACCCGGACGGCAAGCCGTACGCGCCATTCCACGACGTGCAGTGCATGGTCGACGGCCAGGCCGCGCAGGCACTGGGCGAACTGGCGGCCGAGCGATGGCTGAACGCCACCGGACGCCGTCCGCGCGTGCCACCGGCGCCGAAACTGTCCGCCACGGACCCGTGGCCCCGGCACATCGCGCCCGATATCACCAATGTGCCCGTGGGCATCAGCCGCACGTTCCCCGCACGCGACGACGCGCCGGGCATCAGCGAAATCCGCACGCTCTATACCGACGCCATCGGCGCCGCCCGCGACAGCATCTACCTGGAAAACCAGTACTTCAGCTCCGGGCTGATTGCCGACGCGTTCGCCGACCGCTTGCACCAGCCGGACGGGCCGGACATCGCCCTGGTGTCGCGCCGCACCGAAAGCGGCTGGCTTGAAGAGGCCAGCATGGGCGTGCTGCGGGCGCGCCTGTATCGCGGGCTGCGCGAGATCGATCCGGATGGGCGCTTCCAGCTGTACTGCCCGCATGTGCCGGGGCTGGGCGATGCCTGCGTCAATGTGCACGCCAAGGTCATGGCCGTGGACGACCGCCTGCTGACGATCGGATCGGCCAACCTGAGCAACCGGTCTTTCGGGCTCGATACCGAGTGCAACCTGGTGATCGAATCCCGGGGCGACCCGCGCGTGGCGGCCGGCATCCGGGCCATGCGCGACCGCCTGCTGTGCGAGCATCTGGCCGTGACGCCCGACGCGCTTGCGGATGCCATGGCGGCGCACCCGCGCCTGAACGACGCGCTGGCGGCGCTGCATCGGCCCGACGGACGCACCTTGCAGCCGTTCGTGCCCACCGTGCCTGACGACATCGATGCGGCGCTGCCCGACGCCAGCCTGCTCGATCCGATTGAGCCCATCGACGCCGAAGAGGTGATGGCCGAATTCGTCGGCCCGGAAGCGCGCCCCCATGTGGCCCGCCGCGTGGCGCTGCTGGTGGCATTGGTGCTGGTGGTGGCCGGGGTGGTCTTTGCATGGCGCTACACGCCGCTGCGCGAATGGGCCGACTTCCGCCATGTGCTGGCGCTGGTGCAGCGCGTGGACGACATGCCGTTCGCCCCGCTGGCGATGATGGCCGCCTTTGTCGCCGGCGGGCTGACCCTGTTTCCGGTGACGGTACTGATCGTGGTGACCGTGGTGGTATTCGGGCCGCTGTACGGGGGCGCGATTGCGCTGGGGGGCACGGTGCTGAGCACGGCCGCCGGCTACACGGTGGGTCGCCTGCTGGGCCGCAACGCCGTGCAGCGCTTTGGCGGCCGGCGCCTGAACCGCCTGAGCCAGCAGGTCAGCCAGCACGGCCTGCTGGCGATGGTGGTGCTGCGGCTGGTACCGGTGGCGCCGTTCACGCTGGTCAACCTGGTGGTCGGCGCGTCGCGCATCCGGTTGCGCGATTGCCTGCTGGGCACCGCCATCGGCATGTCGCCGGGCATCATCGTGTCGGCGTCGCTGGTGGACCGCATCGCCGCCGTCGCCCGCAATCCCGATCCGAAGACGTTCGCGCTGCTGGCGCTGGTGCTGCTGATCCCGGCCGCGCTGTGGTGGGTGCTGCGGCGCCGGCGCCAGCGGCGCGGCCGGGCCGACCACGGGCCGGCACATGCCAAGGCCAGATCGCAACGGCCGCGTTGCTGCCCGCCGCCATCGAGCGAGGGGGCCCGATGACCGCCCGGGAACCGGGCCACGCCCCCGCGCAGGCGCCGGCTGGCTCGCTGCATGCCGATATCTCGGTGGCAAGCTACAACATCCACGGCGGCGTCGGCACCGACGGGCATTTCGTGCCCAAGCGCATCTGCGAGGTCATCAACGAACTGCGCGCCGACATGATCGCGCTGCAGGAAGTGGAAACACGCGGCACCGGCTTCGACATGCTGCGCTTCCTGTCGCAGCACACCGGCCTGCACGCCATTCCCGGCCCGACGCTGGTGCGGGACGATGGCGACTACGGCAACGCGCTGCTGACGCGCTATCCGCCCGTGCGCGTGCGCCAGATCGACCTGAGCGTGAAGGGATGCGAGCCGCGTGGCGCCATCGACGCGCTGCTGGAATGCAATGCCATCGAGTCCGGCACGTTCGCGCTGCGCGTGATCGCCACGCACCTGGGCCTGCGCCCTGGCGAACGCCGCTGGCAGGTGCGGCGCCTGCTGACCGCGCTGGCCGAGGCGCCGGCGCAGCCCACCATCCTGCTGGGCGATGTCAACGAGTGGTTCCTGTGGGGCCGCCCGCTGCGCTGGCTGCATGCCTATTTCGAGCGCACGCCGCATGTGTCGACTTTTCCGTCGCGGCTGCCGTTCCTGGCGCTGGATCGCATCTGGACCTCGCCGCGCGCACACCTGGTGGCCGTGGCCAGCCACCGCACGCCGCTGGCCCGGCTGGCCTCCGATCACCTGCCGCTGCTGGCCCGGATGCGGCTCACTTCGCAATAGCAAGACCCGACGAAGCGCGAGCGATGGCATCGCTGCACTGCAATGCCGGCATGCGCGGCAAGGCGCGTCCGGCATGGCGAAGCATCCCATGCCGCAGGGCCGCAATACGGGTATTTCGCTAGGCGGGCGCGCTAGATTGGGGCCATGCCGGTGCCTATACTGAGTTGCACACCGTGCATGTCATCGGGCGTGGACGTGTGCTTCCGATAACAACGGGCGGGTGAAGGGTGGCCCCGGGAGGACCGCCGCCGAAGGTCATGTCGATACGGCCTGCCCCATGAACAGAGGAAAAGTGGAGATGGGCATGCCCAGCGAACAGTTCCTTGCTACCCAGGAAACCCGCCGCTCGGGGCTGCGTGCCTTGCGGGCGGCATTGCTCCAGGTGCACAAGGAGGTCATCGGCTATGACCGGGGCCAATATGAAAGACTGCATGGCCCGATTCCCGCAGGACAGTTCGTGCAGCTGGTGACGGAGGAATCGTTCTTCCGCTGGCTCGATCCGTTGTCGCGCCTGATCATCGAGATCGACGAGGAGCTGGACGGCGACGAGCATCACGACGAGACCTGCCGCGCCGTGGCCGGCGCCACGCAGAAACTGTTCAGCGAACAAGGCGACCAGGCCTTCCGTCAACGCTACCAGGAAGCGCTGCAGGACGAGGCGTCTGTCACGGTGGCGCACGGCCGGCTGATGTCGGTCATCGGCCAGTTGCGGCAGTTGCCCTAGCGCTGCTCGCCCGGACAGGGCCGCCAGTCAGCGGCCCCTGCCACCCCGGCCGCCACCACCGCCGCGATAGCCACCGCCATAGCCACCGCTGTATCCGCCACCCGAACCGCCGTAGCCACGATAGCCGCCGCCATAGCCATGGTATCCACCGTGGTAGCCGCCGTAGTAGCCGCCGCGGTATCCGCCGTAGTAGCCGCCACGGTAGCCATAGCCGCGGTAGCCGTAGTAGCCACGGTATCCGTAGTAACCCCGATACGCGCAGCAGCCGTAGCCGATCCAGACGCTGCTGTACGCGGGCCAGCCCGCATAGCCGTAGGGATATCCGTAGGGGTAGCCGCCGTAGTAGCCGCCGTAGTAGTAGGGATAGGCGGGATAGTCGCTGGTGAACGTGGCGGCATCGCCGGTGCCCGTGTAGCTGCTGTAGCTTCCTGCATAGCTGCCGTAGCCGCCATAGACGGTGTCGTAGCCGGGATACGCCACGCAGCCGCCCAGTATCAGGGCAACCCCTGCCACCGCTCCCGCCAGCTTGCCGTGTATGGCAACCATTCCCGTCTCCTGCCTCCCGTCCGAGGCGCCATGCGCATGCACCCCGCTTCTTGATTCTATTGCTTATTCGATGGCAGACAAGTACGCCCCAGCCGGACGCTCACAGTGGGGGCTGTCCTAGCGCCCCGCCGAACCGGTAGCGTTTTCCCGGATGCCATAGCACCACCACCGACGCCACCGCGCCGCGCGAGAACGTGCGTCGGCGCAGCACCAGCGCCGGCTCGGCCGGCGCGATCATCAGCATCTCCGCCACGTCGGCGGCCGGCAGCAGCGCCTCGATCTGGTATTCGGCGCGCTGCAGCGGCGCCACGCGCATCAGGTGGTCGTTCGGTGTGATGTCGCTGAAATCGGCATCCATGTAGTCCGGCGCCACGGCCGGATTGACCCAGCGGTCCTCGACCTGGATCGGCGCATCGTTTTCGTAGTGCAGGATCACCGAGTGAAACAGCGTGCTGCGTTCCGCCACCCCGAACTGGCTGGCCAGGCTGCGCGTGGCCCGCTGCCGCTCCAGCCGGTACAGGCTGCTGCGGTGCCGGTGCCCCCGGGCGCGAATTTCCTCGGCAATGCTGCGGATCTCCACCACGGTGGCCTGGTAGCGCTGCTCGGCGACGAAGGTGCCGGCTCCCTTGCGTCGCACCAGGATCTGCTCGGCCTCCAGCTCGTTGAGCGCCCGGTTGACCGTCATGCGCGACACCGCGAACGTTTCCGCCAGCCGCAGTTCGGGCGGGATGGCCTCGCCCTCGCGCCACACGCCGGCGGCGATCTGCGCCTGCACGTAGTCCTTGATGCGCTGGAAGGCCGGCGTGGCCGCATCGCTGGGTCGGACGGTCGGACTGGTTGGCATGAAGATTCCCTGCAGGCGTTGTCGATCGGATATGCCGCGCGACCCGCAACGGTGAAATGTGCGGCGGCCCTCGCGCGGCCGCGCACAGCGCCAGTGCCATCGGCACCAGCCCCGTGCGGTTTCGCATCTTATGAGAAATCCGCTTTCCCATATGCGAAAAGTTGTCTATACAGTATCAGACAGCTTCGCTACGATCAGTCTATACAAGTCGATCCACAGTACAAGGATCGCGACAGGTTTCGACAGGGTCAAGTCTTGCAATCGCACTGGAAACACGGGGAGTTTCGCGTGAACCGTTACGTACTCAGGCCGGCATCGACGTGGCGGCATCCGCTGCTGGGCATTTCTGCCGCGCTGGCAATCCTCTCGACGCTGGCGGCCGCGCCAAGGCCGGCGCTGGCGCAGCCCGACGACTATCCAAACCGCCCGGTGCGGATCGTGGTGCCGTTCGCCGCCGGCGGCGTGGCCGACGCGCTGCCCCGGCTGGTGGGACAGAAGCTGTCCGAGCAATGGGGCAAGCCCGTGGTCGTCGACAACAAGCCCGGCGCCGCCGGCAACATCGGCATGGAGAACGTGGCACGCGCCGCCCCCGACGGCTACACGCTGGGCCTGGCGCCGGCCGGCAACCTGACCGTCAATCCGATCCTGTTCCGCAAGCTCAACTTCGAGACGCGCGACTTCGTGCCGGTGACGATGCTGGCCGCATCGCCCAATGTGCTGGTGGTCAATCCGTCGGTGCCGGCGCGCTCGCTCAAGGACCTGGTGACGTACGCAAAGGCCCATCCGGGCCAGCTGAACTTTGCGTCGCCGGGCAATGGCAGCGGCGCGCATCTGGCCGGCGAACTGCTGAACCTCGAAGCCGGCGTCAAGACCGTCCACGTGCCCTACAACGGCATGGCCACCGCGCTCAACGACGTACTGGGCGGCCAGGTGCAGATGATGTTTGGCGGCATCTCCACCGTGCTGCAGCACGTGCGCACCGGCAAGCTCGTGGCCCTGGCCGTGGCCGGGCCGCATCGCCTGCCGCAGCTGCCCAACGTGCCCACCGTGGCGGAATCGGGCTATCCCGGCTTCGACGTGACATCGTGGTACGGGCTGGTGGCGCCCAAGGGCACGCCCGACAGCGTGGTGCGCAAATGGCAGAAAGACGTGGCCGCGGTGCTGCGCGACCCCGACGTGAAACAGAAGCTGGACGGCCTGGGGCTGGAACCCGTGGGCAGCAGCAGCCAGTCTTTCGGCGAGACCATCGCCACCGAAACCACAAAATGGCGCGCCATCGTGCATCGCGCCAACATTCCCCCGCTGCAGTAAGAGGAGACCCCCGTGAACGAGCTGTACCTGACCTACCTGAACGGCCCCGACGTGGCCGAACTGGCGTTGACCGACGCCGAGATCCTGGCCGCCGTGGAAGCCGCGCTGGCCGCCCAGGGCCGAGGCGAGACGGTGATCGAACCGCGCGTGCACCTGGTGCCGGAATCGTCGGACAAGGGACACTTCAACGTGCTGCGCGGCTTTATCAAGCCGCTGCACGTGGCGGGCGTGAAGGTGGTGTCCGACTACGTCGACAACTACAAGCACGGGTTGCCGTCAGAGATGGCGCTGCTCAACCTGTTCGATCCCGACAACGGCACGCCGCTGGCCGTGATCGACGCCACCGCCATCACCGACATGCGCACCGGGGCGGTGACGGCGCTGGGCGCCAGGCACCTGGCGCGTAAGGACAGCAAGGTGCTGGGCCACATCGGCGCGCGCGGCACGTCGTACTGGAACGTGCGGCTACTGGATTCGCTGTACGACTTCGACGAGATCCGCGTGCATTCCCGCCGCCCGGAAAGCCGCGATGCCTTTGCCGCGCGGCTGTCGCGCGACCTGGGCAAGCGCGTGACCGTGACCGACGACTGGGAATCGTGCGTGCGCGGCGCCGATATCGTGGTGGAGGCGTCTCGCCTGCCCCAGCCCACGCCGATGCTGCTGACCGACTGGATCAAGCCCGGCGCGCTGGTGATCCCCTACGGCACCATGAGCGCGGTGGAACTGTCGCTGACCGACATCATGAGCAAGATGGTGGTGGACGACTGGGGCCAGTGCCGCAAGGGCCTGCCGTTCGGCGCGCTGCGCCAGCACGTGGACAGCGGCCGGCTGAGCGAGGAAAACCTGCACGCCGAACTGGGACAGATCGTGGCCGGCCTGAAGCCGGGCCGCGAGCGCGACGACGAGACGATCCTGTTCTGGCACCGCGGACTGTCCACCACCGACATCGCGCTCGGGCACGCCATGCTGACCAAGGCCCGCGCCAAGGGCCTGGGCCAGACGCTGCGGTTCGCCTGAGGTCTGCCGACATGGCCGCCGGCATCGCCTCCTTCCGCATGTACAACGCCACGCCGGCGGTCACCGACGCGTGGCACGCGCTGTTCTCACGCGTGTTCGCCGACCTGTCGTGGCCCGTGGAGGTGGTACCGTTCGCCTGGCCGGCCCCGCTGCCGTCGCTATGGCAGCGATCCGACCTGGTCTGCGGCTTCATGTGCGGGCTGCCGTTCGCGCAAGGCATGGCACCCGTTGCGCCGCTGGTCGCCCCCGTGCCCTCGCCCGCTGCCTACGGCGGCCTGCCGCGCTACCGCAGCGAACTGCTGGTACGTGCCGACAGCGGCTGGCAAACCGTGGAAGACACCTTCGGCCACCGCTTCGGCTGGATGGCCAGGCACTCCCAGTCGGGCTACCACGCCGCGCGCCAACTGCTGGCGCCGTTTGCCAGCAAGCGCGGCGCGCTGTTTTCCGAATCGATCGGCCCGCTGGACACGCCCATACGTGCGCTGACCGCCCTGCGCGAACGGCAGATCGATGTCACGGCGCTGGACAGCTACTTCCTGGATTTGGTGCGACGACATGAGCCGGCCTTGCTCGACGGCCTGATGACCATCGCCTGGACGCCATGGACGCCGAATCCGTTGCTGGTGGCGTCTGCTGACCTGGCGGAATCGGAGCGGGAACGGTTGATCGAGCGGTTGTGCGGGTTGCACGCGGATGGCAGCTACGGGGCGCTGCTTGACGCGGTGCTGGTGGAAAGGTTTGTGCGGCCGGAGGTGGGGGGTATGGGGGTTGGTGGCGGGGGCCTCGGGTGCGGAGCGGGAGTTGGAGATTCGGTGACGGGGCACCGAATATCAGATGTCGTCCGCCGAGCAGGACGCGCTCTTCGACGCCATGGCCAACGACGACAGTGACGAGGACGCTCGCGCCCACCTGGCTCGGGGCAATCCCATCTACGTCTCCACGCCGGACACCCCCAAGGGGCTCGTCGAGAAACGCTTCCCCGACGGTCGGCGCCAGTTCGTGCGCTTCGACCTGCAGGGCGAGCACGTCGTCGTCGATGACGTGCAAACGGTATCCGACTCACCTCTAGAGCCGTAAGCAGCGCCACAGAAACGACGAACCCGGCCGAAGCCGGGTTCGTCATGTCCGCGCCACTAATAACAACTACCACCAGCGTTCGAACTCTTTGAACTGAAGCGTTACATGGGCAAACGTATCGGCATCAATCGGAGAACGGAACGTGGCAGTAGTAATGGCTCCAGAGGTATCACGCTTCTTCATTTCCCACGCTAGCTCCAAGCACCCGCTCACCACGCCGAGCGTCAACGTGAAGTGATCACCCATATCAACAAGAGAGATCTTCGTTGTATCAGGTCCGGCTAGCCCCTGAACAAACGTATCCCACGTTGCGCAGTCGAACCATGCATTACCCTATACGCCAGCTTATGTCCGAACTGCTGCACATCAACAGCGATCTGCATCCTCATTGACGGAACATGTTCATCCGTCTCGACAACGTCAAGGCACAATCGCAAGGGCTTTTCAATATTGATAACCATGGCTTGTATTACTTTCCTGTGGGAAGTGCATGGATAAGGGCTGGCATTTGCCCGGGCTGTCGCGGCGGGGCAAACTTCAACTCCCATCCTCCTACATTCACGAGCTGGTTGTATGGCACGCTACCTTGTGTTGCCGTATTCACGGCTCCCTGCAAGCTCGCCAGTTGCTGTTGTGTCGTGAGCCGGACAACATTTGGAGGATTGTTTGTAGCCACCATCTGAGCATATTCAGCCAAATGCTCGGTCGCATTGCCATGCACCCAAACACTTTGCCCATTTGGCAATGACATCTCAAAAGACTTGGGAATGACGGACCCCGGATAGGTTGGCTGCGTCGCCTTTGTTGAGTCCCAGACCGTCCCGGTTGCACCTCCACCAATGCCCTTTGCCGCCACAAACTCGCTGATCTTGCCGTAGGCCGCTGCGCCCGCCGGAATCGCCCCCAGAATCCCCGACAACCACCGGTCCGCCGTCCCCAGCTCCTGGCCACTCAGGGTCTGCCCCGTTACCGCCTGGTACAGCATCGCCGCCGACCCATAGTACGGCAACAGGTTCGACAATGTGTCGGCCAGCTTCAGCGTCTGCTCTGGCGTCAGGTTGTTCATCCTGGCGAGCGTCGCGGCCGCAGCCACCTGCTGTACCTGCGTGTCAATGCGCAGGAAGTCTTCCTGCGTGCATGACGTCCCGCACTGCGCCATCAGCCTCGCGTTTTCCAGGGCCGCAACGCGCCGTACATAAGATGGGGCTGAGGCGTTGGTCGCATTGTTCAGCGCCTCGTTCTGCGCGGCCAGCGCCGCTGACGTGGAGTTCGCTCCCAGCAGCAGCCCCGTTGCCCCGCCAATGAGCGTCGCCAAGCCTACCGTTAGCGCCTGTCGCACCGGGTCATCGCTGTAGTTCACCACCGGGCTGTCAGCGTAGATCTGGTCTCGGATCAACGGCGCGGCGATGGCCGAGGCCGCCCCGCCAATGGCACCCCCAGCACAATCCCCGCCAGACAAACTCTGCGCGGCACAGCCGACCAACGCATGACCCAGCACATTGGCAAGAATGGATTGGGGATCAGAACCTGGCGTCCCAATACCGGGCGCCGATATGCCAACAGCATTCGCCGCCACCGCCGCCGCATCGCGCACGAGCCCATTCGCAAATGCCTGACCAAAGCTCCCGCCATAGGCGATGGTATTGACTCCTGCGCTGATGGCCGAACGCACCACGCTTGCAGCAATGGCCTTGCCGAGACTGTCCTGAACCGCCGCCCAGCTCCCCGTGGTGAGATTGGCGCCCAACGTATTTAGGCCCGCGCCGCTCAGATTCAGCACGCCCAGCCCGCCCTGCGTCAGCCCTGCTGTCAGGCCTGAGACAGCGCCAGCCTTCAGAGCCGCCCCCATGTTCAGCGAACCCGTTGTTATAAGCTGGGTGGACATGCTTGAAAGCGTGCCCGCGATCAACCCGCTAACGGCCAGACTGATAGCGACTCCGACTGTCGATGCCGCAAACGTCGCGCCTGCGACGAAGCCCACAATCGCCGCCCCCGCCCCCGCCGTGACAATCGAAATCGCCACCGCCGCCACCATCGCCACAATCTGGCCGATGATGCCGAAGCCCTTCTTTTCCTTGATGAACTGCGTGTGGATGTCGTCGGCGACCGTGCCTTCGGTGTAGTTCAGCCCCAGGCTTTCCTTGAGCTGTGCCACCAGCGCGGCGCTCGCTTCCGGGTCCACCGAGCCGTCCGCGCGGGTCACGCGGAACGCGTCGTTCACGGCCCGGATGCTGTCGGCCTCGATGTCCATGTGCATCGCCGACAGGAAGCCGCCGGGCTGCACCACGGTGCCGGTCACCACGTTCCAGCCGCCCTGAGCCTTGTACGCATTGGTGCCGATCGACACGACGTTCGGGCTCAGGTCGATGCTTTCGGCCTTGACCGTCAGCGTGTCCTGCGCGATGACCTGGCCGGTGTTGCGAAGCTGCCCGTCGATGGTCAGCTTGATGTTCTCGCCGCTGATGGTGCCGCCCGTGGGCACCGACAGCGCCCGTGCATAGCCTTCAGGCAGGTAGACCTGCGGCACGAGGGCGTTGACGCTCGGGCAGACCGTGCTCGCCAGCGTGCATCGGGGGTCGGGCACTGCCTGCTCGACGTACCACAGCATCGGCGCGTCCAGCGCCTTCACCTGGTCCCCGCTTAGTGCCTGGCCCAGCGCCAGGTTATGTTCCTTGGCGTAGTCGGCCGCGTTCTTGTAGAGCGCGAGTTTTTCCTGGTTCCAAATGACAACGCCGGTCCCCCGCCACACGGCGGGAGACCGGCGTTCAGACGCATTTCAAGTCAGATCAGACCGCCGGACGCACTGTCATCCAGCCTTCCTCTTCGCTGGCGGCCGCCACCTGTTGGCCGATGGCATCGCCCAGGCGCGTGGCGTCGGCGTGGATGGTGTCGTGCTTGACCTCGGACACGCCGTGCACGCCTGTGCCTGCGGCGGCGGCCATTGCCACGTGGCCGGCGACGGCGCCGACGCCGGCGGTTTCGGCGACACCCGGCATATGGCCGCTATTGGCGTCGGCATTGAACGTCTGCAGCGGCACGGCGACGCCGTGGGCCGGCTGGTACGAAATGCGCACCTGCGTCACCACCTCGCTCTTGCCGGCGCCCAGGCCCAGCAACAGACGGCGGCGGCCGCTGCCTTCGTCGATCTTGCGGAAGTCGCCGTCGACGATCACGGCGCTGACATTGGCGGGCACCGGCGCATCCGAGCGAACGGCGTTCAGCCCCTTGGCGCGCAGCGTGCGGACGATTTCGTTGGCCACCTGTTCGCGGGCCTGGCCGGCGGCTTCCGACTGTTCGCCGGCGGCCGTCGTGCCTTCGGCCATCGCCTTCACCTTCTGCACCATGCCGCCGTCCAGCTTGACCTGGCCGGCGTCGGCGTGAAATGCGTGCACGTAGATGACGTCGGCATGCACCGATTCCATCAGGCCGGGCTGGGCCAGGCCCGTGACGCCGGCATTGGCATGGCCGGCGGCCAGCATCGCGCCGGTGGCGAATGCGGCAATGGTCAGGCGCTTGGTCTGGGCGGCGATAGTCTGGAAAGTGGTTTGCATCTCGATATCCTTGGTGGGGTGGGGCATCGCGTCCGGGTCGGCGGGGGTGCATGGCGGCGCGGTGACCAGAGTATGGAAAACGCTCGCCGCAATCGCCAGGCAGCAATTATTTCGTCGGATGTCATGGCTGGCGCGGGTCAGTATCGCAACGGATATCCGCTGACCATCGCCATAAATGAGCGCCTGGCACCCGGGCGTGGCATGCGGCGCATCCGCCTCGGCAACCTGTGTCATCCGGCGCGGCGCAACCACTTCAGGATTCGCCGCAAACCCTTGCCCCGCAAGGCTTTGCGGGCCATGAAACAGGGCGACATACTTCCCACGTGGCGCCCCGCGGGATCGCCCCCTACAGTTGGCTCACCGACGCAGCGACTGCCAAGCCAAGCGTCTCAGCCAAAGCGAAAGGACGATCATGCAACTCCATAAAGTCACCCTCCTGGCCACCGGCATCATCGTGGCCGCTTCGATGGTCGAGGCCGCGTTCCTGGCCCGCAGGGCACGCCAGCAAGGCAAGACGTACCCCTGGCATGAAATGGGCCTGTCACTGGTCGACATGATTGGCCGCAAGCTGATGGCCTTCCTGCCGCTGTCGCTGGCCGCGCCGATCTTCGCCCTGGCCTGGCAGCACCGCATCTTCACCGTGGAGATCAACAGCGCGCTGGCCGTGCTGCTGCTCTTCATCGGCCAGGAATTCTGCTACTACTGGTATCACCGCGCGTCGCACCGCATCCGCTTCTTCTGGGCCACGCACGCCGTGCACCACTCGCCGAATGAACTGACGCTGGGTACCGCCTATCGCCTGGGCTGGACCGGCAAGATTACCGGCACCGCCATCTTCTTCGCCCCGCTGGTCTTCCTGGGCGTGCGTCCTGAAGTGGTGCTGGCCACGCTGAGCCTGAACCTGCTGTACCAGTTCTGGCTGCACACCACCTGGATTCCGAAGCTGGGCTGGTTCGAATACGTGTTCAACACCCCGTCGGCCCACCGCGTGCACCATGCTTCGAATGTCGACTACCTCGATGCCAACTACGGTGGCGTGCTGATCATCTTCGACCGCCTGTTCGGCACCTACGTGGCGGAACGCGGCGAAGAGCCGTGCCGCTTCGGCCTGGTGCACCCCACCACCACGCACAACCCGCTGGTCAACCAGTTCGAACATTGGATCAGCCTGGGCAAGGACATGATGGCGTCAGGCAACCTGCCGAGCGCCGTTGGCTACCTGCTGATGCCGCCGGGCTGGGCACCGAACGGCCAGGGCACGACGACGGAAGAACTCCGCCAGCGGCACAAGCTCACCCCGGATATCGAGACAAAGGTGGCAGTCGCGCAGTAACAGGAGGGAAGGCGACGGAGAAACGGGCAGCATGGGCTGCCCGCTCTGCTTTTGCTAGGCCGGCTGTGCAGGCGGCGGGTGGTCGCTGCCGCGATCCCCCTCGATCCTGAGCCGGGGCAGGAACTGCGGATATTCGCGCTGCATGAAGTCGATCAGCCCTTCACGGACCGCGCAGCGCAGATCCCAGGCCAGGCCCGACGACGCCGCCGTGCACAGCACGCGCAGTTGCATCGTCTTGTCGGTGGTGTCGCTGACCACAAGATTAAAGAAACGGCCATCCCACTCCGGGCGCGACTTCACGATGCGTGTCAGCGCCTCGCGCAGTGGCGCCAGCGGCATGCCGTAATCCACGTAGAAAAAGACCGACCCCATGATCTGCGCACTGTTGCGGGTCCAGTTCTGGAATGGCTTTTCGATGAAATACTGCAGCGGAATGATCAGGCGGCGTTCGTCCCAGATCTGAAGCACCACATAGGTGCTGGTGATTTCCTCGACGCGGCCCCATTCGCCCTCGATGATGAGCACGTCGTCAAGCCGCAGCGGCTGCGTCAGCGCCAGCTGCAGCCCGGCGATCATGTTGCTGAACACCGGCTTGGCCGCGAAGCCGGCAATCAGGCCGACCACACCCGCCGATGCCAGCAGGCTCGCGCCCACCTGCCGGGCGCCCGGAAACGTCATCAGCAGCATCGCCGCGCCCATCACGCCCACCAGCGTCATGGCAATGCGCGAGATCACGCGCGTCTGGGTATGGATGCGGCGCGCGCCGATGTTGTCGGCCACGTTGACCGGATGCTGGTCCAGGATGCCCTGGGCAAAGCCGCCGATGATGCGCACCAGCAGCCACGTCACCGACACGATCATCAGCAGGCCGTTCAGGTGCCGGATGCTGTTGATCCCGATCAGTTCGTCGGGCGCCGCCTGCCATGTGGTCTGCAGCAGGAACAGCGGTATCACCACTTGGGCCGGCCCGCGCGCCTTGACGACCATCGCATGCAGCACCGGGGTATGCCGGGTCATCCGCATCAGCAAAAGGCCGCCAAGCCGATGGGCCAGCAGCCCGAGCAGGATGGCGGCCACGGCACCCATTGCCGCGCCAAACCAGGGATGACTTACCAGGATTGCCATATTCATGTGTCGGGGCCTCTGCGCGGTTCCATCACGGATATGCAGATAGCGACGCCCGAGGCGCGCGAAAGTTTCCCGGAAGGCAGTTTTCGATATCAGACAAAACCCTACACGGCGAGATGGCGCTTCGGGCATAGGCGTACCGGGTATCTGGCGCCTAGACTCCTATCTGGTACGACGTGGAGCATCGCCCACGTGCCGTACATCTCAGCCGCGCCGGACGGCGGTGCTCGCCATGAGTCAGCCGTCGGCGCATTCCACGATCGGATATGGAGTCAATAATATGAAGTATCCCTTCATTGTCGCGCTGGCCGCGGCCACGCTTGCAGGTTGTGCCACCTCTCCCTACACCCCGCCGCCCAGCCCGACCACGCAAGCCGTCGGCGAAAGCAAGCTGGCGCCCAAGGCCGCCGCACAATGCATCGGACAGAAATGGGCGGATGCGACCAACCAGCAGGTATGGATGCAGTACATGCTGGCCAACGACCAGGCATTCGACGTCTATGTGCCGGGACAGCAGCCGCCCAACGGCTCCGCCGCCGTCGTGCGGAAGTCAGCCAACGGGCCGGGCTCGTGGCTGGGATTCCGCGGCAGCGACAGCAACGCGGCCGGCGCCCTCAGCCAGTGCCAGTAATTGCTGCAACCTGAGCGTGGCATGACGCGGCGCGCCTTGCCGGCGCGCCCGTCTGTCACCTCTGCCCGATTGGCTCAGGACTTTGCCTGCTACTCCGCCTGGGACACAGCGGGCGCACGCAAGCCACGCCCACGCGTGGCTTGCCAGCAAAGAATGGACCCTGCGCAGACCATCGCCGCCCCCTTCCAGAACGCGAGGGAAAGCGGCGCCTGCAGCAACACTGCCGCCACGGCAGCCGAGATCACCGGAATGAAGTACGAGGCGCCGGCCAGCACGGTCACATTGCCATGCAGGATGCCGACGTTCCAGGCGGCATAGCCGAACCCCATTGCACACGCGGCCAGCGCCAGGTAGCCGATGCCCTTGAGGCTGAACACCATGGTTTCGCCATCGGTGACCAGGTATTTGCCCCACAGCGCCAGCGCCGTCAGCATGAAGAACAGCGTGACGGCATTCTTGCCCTGCGCCATCCGGCTGGTGACGGTGCAATAGGCAGCCCAGATCATCGCGCCCGCGAACGCCAGCCCATAGCTAAGCGGATTGTCCTGGACATTGGCGGCCATGCCCGCGAGGTCCAGCCCCTGGTCGCCGCCCAGCACCGACGCAATGCCGAGGATCGCCACCAGGAATCCCGGCGCCACCAGCCAGCTGGCCCGTTGCCCGTTGAAGGCGATCGCCGCCAGCATTGTGAAGCTTGGCCACAGGTAGTTGACCATGCCCACTTCGATGGCCTGCCGGCCCGTGTTTGCGTAGCCGATAGATAGCGACAGGCACAGTTCGTAGGTCACGAACAGCAGGCTGCCCCAGAGCAGATAGGAACGCGGCAGCGCACGCACGCGGGCGGCCCCACCGTCAGCCAGAGCAGCGCGGCAGCCACCGTATACATGAGCGCCGCCCCGCCCGTGGCGCCAAAGCTCTCGCTGACGCCCCGGATCAGCCCGACGATCGAGCTCCACAGGAGAACGGCGACCAGCCCGATCAGCGTTGCCTGTCTTTTGCTGCGTGTGACTGCCATTGGCGAGAACTTCGAGGGATACGGAAGGACCGGCATTTTACCTGCTGCCTCGGATCTTTCAGGCCCGGTATCCACGGCAGGCGGACGGTGGCCGGGTAGAATGCCGGCCATCCACAGACCACCGCCCCCGGATGTATCGCCTCAAAACCGTCCAGATGATGCTGGCCTCCGCCGTGGCCGCCCTTGTAGCAGCGGGGTGCTCGCGCGAGGTGCAGACGCCTCCGGCCCCGCCTTCCCAGCCCGACCCGCGCAGCGAACTCGAGGTGTCGGCCGGGCTGGTCCCCCAGATGGACGAAGCTGTGCTCCACAACACGGTCGACTTCTGCACCGAGCACGCACCCAGGGCGCGCAAGGCCGTGGAATCGGCATGGGCGCTCTGGCAGGATCGCAACGCGCCTCGGCTGGCGGCGGCGCGCCAATATCACCAGCGCCTGGAAGACGCCGCCGCCAACGGCGCCAGTGAACACGAACGGCAAGCCAACCAGACATTGCTGGACCAGCACGCGACGCTGATCGAAAGCTTCACCAACCAGCAGCTCGATGTCATGCAGGTAGCCCTGGAGCACGATCAGCCGGCAGCCGTCGAACAACTCTGCGCGGAACACTTCGCCAGGGTCAACGCCGGTGACTGGGATATCGGCCGGCGCGATCCCGAAATCGCCGCGTTGCTCGATGCGGGGCCGCCAAAGCCGTCAACGCCTGCATCGGCCCCGGCGACGCCGGACGCCGGCCGCTCCGCCAGTGCCAACTGAACTGGCGCTACCGCCACAACACGACCATCACATAGCCGAATCTTTAGTTCAAACGTCCTCAACTTGATCGAGGACAAATTGATGCCGTTCGGCCTCTTGCAAACTTGCGAACATGAATTCGAACACCCCTTCATCTGCTTCGTCTCCCTGCGCACCACCCGCTGCATCCTCCAAGGGCCAACCCCGGCCCACGGCAAAGCCCCGGCGTCTGGCCGGGCTGACCGGCCTGCTCAGCGCCACGTTGCTGGCGCTCAATACGCTGGCCTGCTTCGTGCCAATCGTCCCGCTGGCGCTGCTCAAGCTGGCCGTGCCGACACCGGGCGTGCACCGGCTGGTGGACCCCTGGCTCAACGGCATCGCCACGGGCTGGGTATCGCGGAATTCGCGCTGGATTGCGCGGCTGCAGCCGCAAATCTGGGACATCGAGGCCACTGGGGATCTGCGCCTGGACGACTGGTACCTGGTCAACTGCAACCATCAGTCGTGGGTGGATATCTTCGTGCTGCAGCTTGCGCTGAACAAGCGCATTCCGCTGCTGAAGTTCTTCCTCAAGCAGCAACTGCTTTACGTGCCGGTGATTGGCCTGGCCTGGTGGGCGCTCGATTTCCCGTTCATGAAGCGCTACAGCAAGGCAAAACTTCGTAAAAATCCGGCGCTCGGCCGCAAGGACCAGGAGACCGCCCGGCGCGCGTGCGAAAAATTCAAGCTCGTGCCGACCAGCGTGATGGTATTTGCCGAAGGCACGCGGTTCTCGCCGGCGCGCCGGCAAGCGCAGTCGTCGCCGTACCGCCATCTGCTCAAGCCCCGCGCGGGCGCACTGGCCACGACCCTGAACGCCATGGGCACACAGTTCCGCTCGATGATCGATGCCACGATCATCTACCCCGACGGCGTGCCGAGTTTCTGGGACCTTGCCTCGGGCCGCGCCGGACGGATCGTTGTAAGAATTCGGCAAATTCCGATCCCCGACAGCTTTTGCGGCGCCGACTACGCCGCCGACAAGGCCTTCCGCTCGGCGTTTCACCATTGGCTGGCGGATCAGTGGGATGCCAAGGACCGCGAAATCGATGCAGTGATGCAGGCGGCTCGGCGATAAGTCTCACCGGCACCACCGCCAACCGGGCAAATTCGCCCGATATTTCGGAATATTCCGATTTCCGCATGAGAAGTGTCTCCCTACACTGCAGTCGCCCGTGCAATGCGGGCGACCCAATGGAGTTCAGGGTTGACCCCTCCCCTGCTCTCTTCACTTCAGATGCCACGCGGTCCCCGCCGCGTGGCATTTTTTCGCTCGCGTCGTACGCCAGCCAAGCCGCCGGCCTTGACTTGAAAATGCCTCTGCTAGCCCCCACACCAGACTATGTCGCCGGCGGCCGCGTCGTTTGCGGATTTGTCTTGCTGTAATGCGTCTTATCGAGCATATTGGCAGCGAAATACCGGCCTTTGGTTATTGCACCGCACAACGTCGTCAAGTATGATGTGCGGTTCCCCATTTTGCGCACACTGGATTCTGCGGGAGGCATTCGGCCTCGACTTCCGTGCGCCATTCCACGATTTCGTTCGCGCCCGCAGGCTTGGCCGAAGGCCAAGTCCGCGACGATCGTCGGCCACCAGTCCAGGAGAATGTATTGGCAAATCCGGTTCGTGACGATTCCGCATCCCGCATGACGACGGTTAATTCGAAGACCGCCCGCCGCAAGACGGCCGGCAAGAGCCAGGCAACCGCCACGCCGCTGGACCTCACGTCCATGGCGCGCCAGGACGAGGAGCGCCAGCGCCAGATGCGCGCGCTGATCGCGCTTGGCCGGGAGCGCGGTTACCTCACCCACGCGGACATCAACGATCACCTGCCCGACAACGTCACGCAGACGGCGGCGATGGAAACCATCGTCAGCACGTTTAACGACATGGGCGTGTCCGTCTACGAACAGGCGCCTGACGCCGAGACGCTGCTGCTCAGCGATGCCGCGCCCGCCGCCGCGTCGGACGACCAGGCGTACGAGGAAGCGGAAGCCGCCCTGTCGACTGTCGACTCCGAGTTCGGCCGCACGACCGACCCCGTCCGCCTGTACATGCGCGAGATGGGCGCCAGCGAACTGCTGACCCGTGCCGGCGAGATCGAGATCGCCAAGCGCATCGAAAGCGGCCTGCAGGACATGATCCAGACCGTGGCGGCGTGCCCGTCCATCGTCTCGGCGCTGCTGGCCGACGTCGACCGCATCGTGGCCGGCGACCTGCGCATCGACGAACTGGTCGACGGCATCAACGATGGGGCCGAGGACGTCGACATGGCCAGCGCCGCCGATGACGCCGCGGACGCGGACGCCGACGACGACAGCGCCACCGGCGCCGACGACGAATCGGAAGACGACGAGGACGACGAGGACACGCCGAACCCGGAAAAGGCCAATGCGGCCCGCCTGGAGCAGCTGACCGCCGACAGCATGGCCATCTTCGCCCGCGTGCGTACGCTGTACGAACAACTGCCGGGCACCCCGGTGACGGGCAAGGCGCGTACCGCGGCCGTCGCCCAGGTGCTGGCCGAGATCCAGCGCGAACTGACGCCGATCCGTTTCACCGCCAAGATGATCGACCGCCTGTGCGCCAGCATGCGCGAGCAGGTGGACGCGGTGCGCGTGATCGAACGCAGCATCCTGGATATCGCCGTCGAGCGCTGCGGCATGCCGCGCGAGGCCTTCGTGGAGTCGTTCCCGGGCCACGAGACCGATCTGGACTGGACCAGCCGCATGGCGGCCAAGTCGCAGCAGTACGGCCCGGCGCTGGAGCGGCACCTGCCGGCCATCCAGGCCTGCCAGCGCAAGCTCGTCGATATCGAGACCGCCGTCTCGGTGCCGCTGCAGCAGCTCAAGCAGATCAACCGCCAGATGAGCACGGCCGAGCAGAAGATGCGGCAGGCCAAGCGCGAACTGACCGAGGCCAACCTGCGCCTGGTGATTTCCATCGCCAAGAAGTATGTGAACCGTGGCATGCAGTTCCTGGACCTGATCCAGGAAGGCAACATCGGCCTGATGAAGGCCGTGGACAAGTTCGAATACCGCCGTGGCTGGAAGTTTTCGACGTACGCCACGTGGTGGGTGCGCCAGGCGGTCACGCGTGCGCTGGCCGATCAGGCGCGCACGATCCGCGTGCCGGTGCACATGATCGAGACCATCAACAAGCTGAACCGCATTTCCCGCGAAATCCTGCAGCAGACGGGCCAGGAGGCCCATCCGGCGGTGCTGGCGGAACGCATGGAGATGACCGAGGAGAAGGTGCGCGGCATCCTGCGCATTGCGCGGCAGCCGGTATCGCTTGAAACCCCGGTGGGTGACGACGCGGACGCGACGCTGGGTGACATGATCGAGGATGTATCGGCGAGCTCGCCGGCAGAGGCGGCAATCCAGGCGAATCTGCGTGCGGCGATCGATGAGGCGCTGGACGCGCTGACGCCCCGCGAGGCCAAGGTCCTGCGGATGCGATTCGGTCTGGACATGGTCTCCGACCACACGCTGGAAGAGGTCGGCAAGCAGTTTGACGTGACCCGCGAGCGGATTCGTCAGATCGAGACCAAGGCGATGCGCAAGCTGCAGCATCCCAGCCGTGCGGACAAGCTGAAGCTGTTCCTGGAGCGTTGAGCAAAAGGAACGCGGCGCCCCGTTTTGACACGGGGCGCCGTGACCGGTGGCGCCAGCCACCGGCCTTCACGTAGTCAATACGCGAAGATTTACAGCGGCTTGATGCTGCCTGCCTGCTTGCCCTTCGGGCCTTGCTTCACTTCGAAGCTGACCTTCTGGCCTTCTTGCAGCGACTTGAAGCCGTTGCCTTGAATTTCGGAGAAGTGCGCGAAGAGGTCTTCACCGCCGTCATCCGGCGAGATGAAACCAAAACCCTTCGCATCGTTAAACCACTTCACGGTACCTGTTGCCATTTTCTGAATTTTCCAACTAAACGAGATAAAGACGCGGCCGCCAGGGTGGCGGACGTGCGGCTATCTTGTATCACACCCTTGGCAGTTACCACAATCAGGATTGTTCTGACGCCAGCCGCTCAGGCCCTGTCCGGCATCACACCGACGTAGCGGCCCTCGGGCGGATCACCTGCCCGACGCCCAGTTGCTCCAGACTATGCGCCAGCAGGCCGATGCTGCGGGCGGTGGCAAACATGGCGAATGCCGCGTCGTCAGGCAGCCTGCAACCGATTACCAGAGCAGCCAGCGCCACATCGATATTGGGCTGCAGCCCCGTCAGCCGGGTCGCCTGTTCGATGAATCGCGCAATGACCGGCGGCGGCGCAAAGCGGTCCAGCAGCGCCACGGCACGCGGGTCGCCATCGGGATAGAGATGGTGGCCAAAGCCGGGCAGCGGCTGCCCGGTCGACAGGTAGTGCGAGATGACCTGGTCCGCGCCCTGCCGCTCCACCTCGCTGAACAGCGCCCTGACACGGCCTGAGGCATCGCCGTGCAGCGGCCCCGAGAGCGTGGCCAGCCCCGACAGCAGGCACGCGGGCAACGACGCCCCGTTTGAAGCCGCGATACGCGCTACAAACGCGGAACTGGTCAACTCGTGATCGACCAGCAGCACCATCGCCACGCGCAGCAATTCGGCCACTTCCGGCCCCTGCCCCCACCCTTGCGCGAAACGGATATGCAGCGGCTGCTGGCCCGGCTGCGCGCCGAACGCGTTCGCCAGCTGCCCTACCAGCTCCTGACCTTCCACATGGAGCACGCGCGTCATGCGGCCATGCGTGGAATGCCCCCGCGCGGCCAGTTCCGCCAATGCCATGAATGCCGCCACACGGCCAGGGTTGTCCACCTGCGCTGACGACGACAAATCCACCGCCTGCGCCGAATCCCACAGCAGTTGCGCCGCGTCTTCCAGCGTGGCCGTCTCGGCCAGCGATACCGCATCGGTGCCCCGGTAGTAGAGCCGCTCGCGCACGAACGTCGAAATCGCCGTGGGGATGCTCGGCTCGGCGCCGAACAGCGTGTTGGTGGCCAGCGTCTCGTGCTTGCGGCCTGCCTGCTTGCGCCTGGCCAGCGTTGCCACGTCCTCGGCCCGATACAGGCTGCGGCGCGTGTCGGCCGGGTCAGACGTCACTTCGATCTTGCCCCGGCTTACGTACGCATACACGGTTTGCGGGCGCACGCCCAGCCGGGTGCACGCTTCGTCCATCGATATCCAGGCTGCCATTCGCTTACCCGCGGTTCTCCCGCTCTCCCATGCTGGTGTCGCAATTATTTATGTTGATTTTATATATCAATATTGCGTACTTAATCAATATCTAACTACCATGGGTTCCACATTCCGGCCTGACAACGACAACACCACAGCCCATGAAGCCCCAGATCCTGCAACTGAATCCCATCCTGATCCCCGCCGCCAACGATGAACTGGCTTCGCTGTACCACGTGCACAAGCTGTTCGAGATCGACGATCAGGACGCCTGGTTCGCCGAGCACGCCGCCTCGGTCCAGGCCGTCATCACGGGCGGGCACACGGGCATCTCGCGCGCCATGCTGGAGCGCCTGCCGGCCCTGAAGGTGGTGGCCGTCAATGGCGTGGGTACCGATGCGGTCGACCTGGCCTATTGCCGCGAGCGCCGGCTGCCCGTCACCGCCACGATTGGCGCGCTGACCGAGGATGTCGCCGACCTGGCCATCGGCCTGCTGATCGCCGCCTGCCGCAACATTGCCGCCGGCGACCGCTTTGTGCGCGATGGCCAGTGGGAACGCTTTCCCCAACCGTCGGCCATCCCGCTGGCGCGGCGCTTCAGCGGCATGCGGGTGGGTATCGTCGGCATGGGCCGCGTGGGTCGCGCGGTAGCTACGCGGGCTGCGGCGTTCGGCTGCCCGATCCGCTATACCGACCTGCGCGCCATGGACGACCTGCCTCACGAATTCGTGGCCGACCTGGTGGATCTGGCGCGCCAGAGCGACGCGCTGGTGCTGTGTGCCGCCGCCGACAAGGCCGAAGGCATCGTGAACGCCGCCGTCCTCGACGCGCTGGGGCCGCGCGGCTTTCTGGTCAACGTGGCACGCGGGCGCCTGGTCAATGAGGACGACCTGACGCGGGCCATCGAAGCCGGCCGCATTGCCGGTGCGGGCCTGGATGTCTTTGTCGATGAACCACGCGTGCCGCTGGCGCTGCGCCAGTCCGACCGCACCACGCTGCAGGCGCATCGCGCCAGCGCCACTTGGGAAACCCGCGAGGCAATGATCCGCATGGTGCTCGACAGCGTGGCAGACGGACTGGCCGGCAAGCGCCCCGCCATGAGCCTGACCACCTGACCCGCCACCGGACTGGAGCGACAAGATGGAATTCGTCCTGCCCGCGCCGGCGCCCTGCGCGCTGCCCGTGGCCCACAGCGATGCGCATTTCCCGGTCGGCAGGGTGTTCTGCATCGGCCGCAACTACCGCTGGACCGCGAACGAGCCGGCACCGGCCGACATGCCCGCGTGGTTCATGAAGCCGGCTACCGCCGTGGCCCCGGCTACCGGCACGCTGCCCTACCCGCCCGGCACCGGGGATTTCTGCCACGAGGTCGAGTTGGTGGTCGCCATCGGCCGCGATGGGCGCGACATCGACCCCGCGCAGGCCGAACGCCATATCTGGGGTTATGCGGTAGGCCTCGACATGACTCGCCGCGACCTGCAGCAGCAGGCCAAGCAGGCCGGTGGCCCGTGGGAGCCGGCCAAGGCGTTCGATCATTCGGCGCCGTGCAGTCCGATCGTTCCCGTGACCACGCTGGACCATCCGCGCGACGGCGAAATCCGGCTGGCCGTCAACGGCACCGAGCGCCAGCGCGCCACCCTGGCCGACCTGATCTGGCCCGTGGCGGACCTGATCGCCATGCTGTCGCGCTCGGTGACGCTGCGCGCCGGCGACCTGGTCTTCACCGGCACGCCTGCCGGCGTTGGCCCGCTGCAGCGCGGCGATGTGGTCCAGGCCAGCGTGGTCGGCATCGGCGAAATCTCGCTGACGGTCGCCTGACGCATGACATCCAACTCGAACAAGACACCCTGGAGACAGCAATGAATACTTCCCGACGCATCGCGCTGGTCACCGGCGCCGGCAGCGGCGTTGGCCGGCTGACCGCGCTGGCCCTGCTGGACGATGGCTGGACGGTCGTGCTGGCCGGCCGGCGTGCAGATCCGCTACAGACGTTGGTGGCCGACGCCGCCACGCGCGGCCAGACCGCGCTGGCCGTACCGACCGACGTCACCGACCCGGCCAGCGTGCAGGCCCTGTTCGACACCATCGAGCAGGAATTCGGCCGGCTCGACCTGCTGTTCAACAATGCCGGCGTCAACGCGCCCGCCGTGCCAATGGACGAATTGCCATTGGACAAGTGGTTCAACGTGGTCAACACCAACATAACCGGCGTGTTCCTGTGCGCCCGGGCCGCGTTCGGCCTGATGCGCCGGCAGTCGCCGCAGGGCGGGCGGATCATCAACAACGGCTCGGTGTCGTCGCAAACGCCGCGCCCGTTCACCGCGCCCTACACGGCCAGCAAGCATGCCGTCAGCGGCCTGACCAAGGCGCTGGCGCTGGACGGCCGCGCCTTCCACATCGCAGCGGGCCAGATCGACATCGGCAACGCCCTGACCGAACTGTCCGAGCGCATGACGCGTGGCGTGCTGCAGGCCAATGGCACCACGGCGCCGGAGCCGATGATGGACGCGCGCCACGTGGCCAACGCCGTGCGCCACATGGCGTCGCTGCCGCTGGACGCCAATGTCCTGAACATGACGGTGATGGCCAGCGCCATGCCGTTTGTAGGCCGCGGCTGATATCCGTGGCTGACATTTGCGACTGATATTCCATCGGGCGCCCCGGGGCCTCGCATCCCCCGGCCGTGCCACCCAGAGTTGACTCAAGTTGACCAGCATCCTAAAGGAGACCCTCATGCGATTCACCAACCTCATCCGACTTACCGCCCTGGCTGGCTGCGCCGCGCTGCTGGCCGTCCCGGGCATGGCATCGGCACAGAATTATCCGACCCGCCCCGTCACGATCATCGTCCCCGCGCCGGCAGGCGGCGGCATCGACCTGATCGCGCGCGTGGTGGGCGAAAAGCTGTCAGTCAAGCTGGGCCAGCCGTTTATCGTCGAAAACCGCCCGGGTGCATCGAACAACCTTGGCACGGCGGTGCTGGCCAATGCCAAGCCCGACGGCTACACGATTGGCATCGTCGGCGGCAGCCACAATATCAACAAATTCCTGTTCAAGAACCTGGGCTGGGACCCCGAAAAGAGCTTCGAGCCTATCGTCTACACGCACGAGATTCCGCTGGTGTTCGCGGCCTATCCCAAGCTGCCCGTGAAGACGGTGCCCGAGCTGGTGACGTGGATGAAGGCCAACCCGGCCGAAGCCAAGGTGGCCACCTCGGGCCGGGGCAGTGCGCAGGAGATGGCCGCCGAGATGTTCCGCATGGTCAGCGGCGCGCCGGTGCTGCTGGTGCCGTACAAGGGCTCTTCCGCGGCGCATCCCGACCTGATCGCGGGCCGCACTGCGCTGTACATCGACACCATCAGCGCCATCCAGGAACAGGTGAAGTCGGGCAATGTCCGTGCGCTGGCCGTGTCAACCCGCAAGCGCTCCAAGGCGCTGCCCAATGTGCCGACCGCAGACGAACAGGGCCTGAAGGGCTATGACGCCAGCACCAACGGCGGTTTCCTGGCCCCGGCCGGCACGCCGAAGGAGATCGTGGCCAGGCTGAATACCGAAATCAACGCCGCGCTGAAGCTGCCCGAAGTACGCGCCAAGCTGGAAACGGCCGGCATCGAGATCCAGGGCGGCACGCCGCAGGAATACGCCGCCGTCATCAAATCCGATCTGGTCAAGTGGGGCAAGGTGGTCAAGGAGGCCAATATCCAGGCAGAGTAAGCGCACCGGGTAAGCGCACCGGGTAAGCGCACGGGGTAATCGCACCAGGTCATCGCATGGCATGACCTCGGGCGGTGCGGGCTGGCGGGCAAGTCGGCTAGAATGCCTGCCTTTCGGCCGCACCTCTCCGGGCGCTCTCTGGCGCTGTTGCTGCGTGGGCCGTCCCATGCTTCGATGTCCCGCGCCATGCCTCAATCCCACACCGATACCGCCGCTCTCGACGCCGAGGGCGAACTCGACCCGATTCACGAGCCCCGGCTCTGGCGGGACAAGGGCTGGACCGCACGGGTCATCAAGAACGAGGACGGCGATGGCTGGGCCGTCGAGATGATCCGGGACGGCAGCGCCGAACCGGCCCTGGTGGGACCGTGGACCATGGGCCGCAACAAGGTCGACCCCAAGCCGCTCGACGCCACCGCGCACCAGACCCTGGTGAAGACCGCCTCCGAGGTCATTCGTCGCCACGAGCAGCAGTTGCACGCGCAACTGAACAAGCAGATGACGATTGAAGTCGACGATCAGGTGATCAGCGTCCGGCTGGCCATCACGCCGGACGAATTCGAGCCGTTCGGCACGCTGACGGCCGTCAATCCGTTCGGTGACGTTCTCGCCACTGCCAATGTGCGGCCGGATTTCCGGCTGACCCGCGACAGCGCGTCGCGCTGGGCGGCCAACGGCTTCGGCAAGATCCGCTGACGGATCATTGTCGCCTTGTGGTGACGCCGGACCGTCAATTTCCGACTCTGTCCGGCGCCGGCCGGTATCCACGCTATAATCCCGCGTCGTTTGACTGAGCTAGAGCAATGGGTTTCGAACAACTGGCAGGACTGAGGGCAAAACTGGCCGAACAGGCAAAGAAAGAGGCGCGCGAAAAAGCCCCGCGCCGCCCTGCGCCTGCCGCCAAGCCGGGAACACCGGGCGCCGAGCCGGCCAAGCCGGCTAAATCGGCCAAGCCGGGTGGCAAGCCGGGCCGTCCGGCCCACGCGGGCAAGCCCGGCAAATCGGGCAAGCCCGATGCCCAGGCTGCCCGTCAGCAGACCGCGCCGGTGGATCCGGTAGTCCGCAATATCGGCAAGCTGCAAAAGAAGTTCCCGCTGGCGTTCCCCAAGAACCCCGCGCCCAAGGTGCCGCTGAAGATCGGTGTGTTCGAGGATCTGATGACCCACGCCACCGAGCTGGGCCTGTCGGAAGCCGAGCTGCGCGAAGCCATCCGTACGTGGTGCCGTGGTGCCCGCTACTGGGCCTGCCTGACGCAAGGCGCCCCGCGCCTGGACCTGGCTGGCCAGCCGGCCGGCGAAGTGACCGAGGCTGACGCCGCTCGCGGCCGCCAACTGCGCTCGGCCCGTCCGAAGCAGAAGCCGGCGCAACCGAAGCCGGCCCAGCCCGCTGCCGCCAAGGCGGAGGGCGCTCCCGGGAACAGGCGGCGCCGGTTGAGGTGGCGGATGTGGCCGATGTGCCGGCCGCACCGGCCGCATCGGTCGATGCACCGGCTGAAACGCCCGCCAAGCCCGACACCCCCGCCCAGCCGGAATAATCCGCACAGGCCAAAACCAGCCCGTCGCACGCACCCGCGTACGAACGGGCTGTTTTTCTGGACGAATCGCCATCCCATGGAGTTTTCGGTTCCGCATACTGCCCAGTCATGCAGCCGGAGATCAACCCATGAGCGAATTCCATCCCCAGCCCGCCCCCGCGTGGGCCGTCCAGCAGTGGTTCAACACTGACCACCCCCTCTCGATCGAAGCCTTGCGCGGCAAGGTCATCGTGGTCGAAGCGTTCCAGATGCTTTGCCCAGGCTGCGTGTCGCACGGTCTGCCGCAGGCGCTGCGGGTGCACCAGACGTTTTCGTCGTCCGAGGTCGCCGTGATCGGCCTGCATACCGTGTTCGAACACCACGACGCCATGACGCCCACGGCGCTGGAGGCGTTCCTGCACGAGTACCGGATTCCATTTCCAGTCGGCGTGGACATGCCCGACGGCAACGGCGGCATCCCGCTGACGATGCATGCCTATGCCATGCGCGGCACGCCGACGCTGATCCTGATCGACGCACGTGGGCGGCTGCGTCGCCAGTATTTCGGCTCGGTCAGCGATCTGACGCTGGGCGCCGAGATTGCCGAACTGATCCTGGAAGCCCGGGCGACGAATTCTGGCGATTCCACGATATCCTCCCGGCGGGCGTCCGACACCCCGACGGATTGCGCCTCCGGCGCTTGTCCCGTCGACACCAGATAGACAACCACCAGCACATGGCAGACACCGGCACCGGCCCTCACATTGACGACACCGAGCGTGCAGGCTGGCGCCACCGCGCGCTGCTCAAAGACGTCCTGTGGGAACCCGAGGCGCGGATCAGCCGGCCTGGTTGACGTACGCGGCGGCGCCGGCCCCTGCCACGCGTCCGCTGGCGAAGCAGGCCGTCAGCAGGTAACCGCCGGTCGGGGCCTCCCAGTCGAGCATCTCGCCGGCGCAGAACACGCCCGGCAGCGCGTTCAGCATCAATTGGTCGTTCATCGCCTCGAAGCGAACGCCCCCCGCCGTGCTGATGACCTCGTCGATCGGCCGCGCGCGCACCAGCCGCAGCGGCAGCGCCTTGATGGCGGCTGCCAGCGCCGCGGGGTCGTGCATCGCTTCCTTGCTCAGCACCTCGCGCAGTAGCCGCGCCTTGACACCGGTAATGCCCAGCCTGCTCTGCAGATGGCTGGACACCGAGCGCGAGCCACGCGGCCGGCCAACTTCGGCGGCCACATCTTCCGCGGTGCGTCCCGGCGCCAGATCCAGCGTGATGGTGGCAAAGCCTTGCGCGTCGATCAGGTCTCGGATCGGCGCGGACAGCGCATAGACCAGGCTGCCCTCGATGCCTGATTCGCTGATCACGAACTCCCCTTGCCGGTGCAGCGCCGTGCCGTCGGCCGTGGTCACGCCGATGGCCACCGATTTCACGGGCTCGCCGGCGTGCTGGGTCCGGAAGACGTCGCTCCATTCGATGTCGAACCCGCAGTTGGCGGGCCGCAGCGGCGCCACGTCGACCCCGCGCGCCGCCAGCATCGGCAGCCACGCGCCATCGGACCCCAGCCGAGCCCAGCTGCCACCGCCCAGCGCCAGCACCACGGCGCGCGCCGCCACCTCGATCTCGACTGGCTCGTCGCCCCGGCGCGTGGCAAAGCGCAGCACATGCCAGCCTTCGGACTGCCCGAAACCGATCCAGCGATGCCGCACGTGCAGCCGCATGCCGCCTTCGCGCAGCCGATGCAGCCAGGCGCGCAGCAGCGGCGCGGCCTTCATGTCCGTGGGAAACACCCGCCCCGAACTGCCGACAAAGGTATCGATGCCCAGCGCATGCACCCAGGCCCGCAGGCTCGCGGCATCGAAGGTATCGAGCAGAGGGCCGATCCGGTCAGCCCGCGCGCCGTAGCGGCCCAGGAAGGCATCGGCCGGCTCCGAGTGCGTGATGTTCATGCCGCCCTTGCCCGCCATCAGGAACTTGCGTCCGACCGATGGCATGGCGTCGTAGACGTCCACCGGCACGCCCTGCGCGGCCAGCATCTCGGCCGCCATCAGGCCGGCGGGGCCTCCGCCGATGACGATGGCGCCGGGGTGGCGGATAGGTTCGGTGGACGGAGTAGCGGACATGAAGGAAGCGATGGCGGGAGGCGGCCGAATTATAAGCGGTGGGTGGATTGCGCGGCGTTGGCAGGCGGGGCTGCCGTGCCCTCACCCCAACCCCTCTCCCGCTCGCGGGAGAGGGGAGAACACCACGCGGTGCGCAACGCGGGAGAGGGGAGAAAGCCGCGCGGTGCGCAGGCGGGCCGGCCTGCCTTAGAATCCTTCCCCATAAACTGGATACAGGACGCAGGAGTTCGCCATGCAAGACCCGCAAAAGTCGCCGCCCAGCATTGCAGACGGCTGGCAGGCACCGCCCGACCGCACCAGCGTGACCGATGACGCGCACGTCGACGACATCATCCCGCTGCCGCCGCCCGAACACCTGATCCGTTTCTTCCCGATCCGCGGCACGGCCGTCGAGACGCTGGTGACCCAGACGCGCCAGCGCATCTCGGGCATCCTGCATGGCCAGGACGACCGGCTGCTGGTGATCATGGGCCCCTGCTCGATCCACGATCCGCAGGCGGCGCTCGAATACGCCCGCCGCCTGATGGCCCAGCGCGAGCACTACGCCGACACACTGGAAGTGGTGATGCGCGTGTATTTCGAGAAGCCGCGCACCACGGTGGGCTGGAAGGGCCTGATCAACGACCCGTACCTGGACGAAAGCTACCGTATCGACGAAGGCCTGCGCATCGCGCGCAGCCTGCTGCTGGATATCAACCGGCTGGGCCTGCCGGCCGCCGGCGAGCTGCTGGACGTGATCTCGCCGCAGTACATCGGCGACCTGATCTGCTGGGGTGCCATCGGGGCGCGCACCACCGAAAGCCAGGTCCATCGCGAACTGGCCTCGGGCATTTCGGCGCCCATCGGTTTCAAGAACGGCACCGACGGCAATATCAAGATCGCGCTCGATGCCATCCAGGCCGCCTCGCGTCCACATCACTTCCTGGGCGTGCACAAGAACGGCCAGGTGGCCACGGTGCATACCAAGGGCAACCCGGACTGCCACATCATCCTGCGTGGCGGCAAGGCGCCCAACTACGACGCCGATTCCGTGGCGGCGGCCTGCAAGGAACTGGACGCTGCCGGGCAGCGGCCGTCGCTGATGGTCGATTGCAGCCACGCCAACAGCAGCAAGCAGCACCATCGGCAGATCGAGGTGGCGGCGGACCTGGCGCGGCAGGTTGGCGGCGGCAGCACGTCGATCTTCGGCGTCATGGTGGAAAGCCACCTGGTGCCCGGCGCGCAGAAGTTCACGCCGGGCGAGCATCAGCCGTGCAACCTGACCTATGGCCAGAGCATCACGGATGCCTGCATCGGGTGGGATGACTCGGTGGCGGTGCTGGAAACACTGAGCGAGGCCGTCAAGGCCCGCCGCGCGCGGTCTGGGGCGTAGACGGGCGGATGGAACCGCGGCCGGCCATGCGGCCGTCGGCGGGACGCCGGGTAGAATCCCGCCTCATGTCGAGCCTTACCCTATCCCTGCGCGGCGCGGCCGCCGTGATCGCGGCCACGGCTGCCTGCACCGCCCACGCCAGCGATATCGCCTGCGAGGCGCCCGCCACGCGCGCCAGCCAGATCATTTGCGAGACGGCCCTGTTTTCGATGGGCTACCAGCGCATCTATGCCGATCAGCAACGGCTGCTCAAGGCCGGCGTCATTTCGCAGGCGGACATCGACGGCTTTCGGCGCCAGCGAGATGCCTGCGACTCGGCAAGCTGCCTCGATACCGTGTTTTCTGCGTGGCGGCAGCATTTGACGGACATCGGCGCCGGCCAGACGCTGCGCGCGCGTCCCGGCAGATAGCCGTTCAGCCAGGCAGAACATCGGGGGCCTGCCTGCGTTGCGCTTCAGCCGCCGGTCTGCAGGCCGCGCTCCACCATCTCCAGCAGGCGCTGTCCGATCACCGCCGCCTGCTCCCTGGCGCGGCTGCGCAGCGGGCCATCGATCAGCAGGACCGCCAGCCCATGCACGGCGGACCACGCGATATATTCGGCACCGGGCCGGCGATCCGGGGCCAGCAAACCGGCCTCGACCCAGCGATCCAGTGCGGCGCCCAGCAATTCGAACGGATTCAGGCCGCTGTTGCCCGCCTTGGCCGGATCGGTATCGGCTTGCACATCGTCCGGCACCGAAAACGCCGTGCGAAAGAGCCCCGTCTCCGTCAGCGCAAATTGCAGATATCCCATGCCGACGGCCCGCAGGCTGCCGCGCGCGCGCTCGGCCGGCGATGCATCGGCCGGAATCGCGGCCATTTCGGCCTCCATGGCCATCGCCAGGCTCGACAGCGCCCAGGCGCGCACGGCCTGCAGCAGGTCTTGCCGGCTGGCGAAATGACGATACGCGGCGTTGGGCACCACCCCCGCGCGACGCGTGGCTTCGCGCAGCACGATCGCGTCGGGGCCGCCATCGCGGGCCAGGTCGATCCCGGCCTCCAGCAGCGCGCGGCGCAGGTCGCCGTGCCGATAGGTCGTGCGCGTGGGAGGCGTTGCAGCAACCGCACGGTTCATCTCATCTCCCATGTGGACGACGTCCACGCCAGTACTTTCATAGTAGACAGTGTACACAAACCTGCCAGTGGCTGACACGTCACGTCCGGGATGTGAGCAAAACGCCGCAGCCGAAATCGCGGGCCGAGCGGTTGATCTACAGGATCGGCGCGAACAGCTTGGCCACATGCATGGCCACGCGCAGGATGGCGGGCGAGCCCAGGAAATCGTTCGGTCCGATCTGCCTGGCCTGCGCAAAATCGGCTTCGAGCATGCGCGCCACATCCGCCGCGAAGTCGGGGTGGGCCGTCATCACCATCAGCTCGAAGTTCAGGCGGAACGACCGGTTGTCCAGGTTGGCCGTGCCCACGGCCGCCGCCTCGTCGTCGATCAGGATTACCTTCTCGTGCAGAAAGCCGGGCTGGTAGCGATAGATCTTCACGCCCGCGCGAATGGCCTGGTACGCGTAGATCGTTGACGCCCCGTAGACCACCAGGTGATCGGGGCGCGAGGGAATCAGGATACGCACGTCCACGCCGCGCAGCACCGCGAGCCGCAGCATCGCGAACACGGCCTCGTCGGGCACGAAGTATGGCGACGTCATCCAGAGCCGGCGGGTGGCCGACTGGATCGCCTCGACGAAGAACAGCGAGCAGGTTTCCTGCGCGTCGGCCGGCCCCGAAGGCACGACCTGGCACACCATCTCGCCCACGTGGCCCGAAGGCGGCGTCATCAGGTAAGGCACTTCGCGCGCGGCCCAGTACCAGTCCTCGGCAAACGCCATCTGCAGGTCGAGCACCGCCGCACCCCGGATGGCGATATGCGTATCGCGCCACGGCGCCAGCGGCGGGCGCTGCCCGAGGTATTCGTTGCCGACGTTGTGCCCGCCCACGAAGGCCTGCGCCCCATCGACCACGACGAGCTTGCGATGGTTGCGAAAATTCAGCTGGAAGCGATTGACAAAGCCGGGATGCGTGGAGAACGGACGCGCTTCCACGCCCGCCTGCTGTAGCACGCGCACGTAGCCCCGCCCCAGCGCATGGCATCCGATACTGTCGTAGAGGAAATAGACCCGCACGCCGGCGCGCGCCCGGTCGCACAGGCGCTGTTGCAGCGCGCGCCCGAGTTCATCGTCGTGCACGATGAAGAATTGCACCAGCACCTGCTGGGTGGCCGCGTCGATGGCGGCGAAGATGGCCTCGAACGTGGCCTCGCCGTTGACCAGCAGGCGCACGTCGTTGTTGTTCAGGCACGGCACGCCGGTCAGGCTGGGCAGCGCCCGCATGCAGGCCTGTTCGGGCTGCATCACCACGCTGGCGGCCAGCGCCTCGCGATCCTTGGCCGTCATGCCGTGGCGGATCTCGCGCAGGCGGTCGTTGTTGAAGCGGCGCGCATTGACATAGCCCGCGAAGCGGCTGCGGCCGAAGATCAGGTACGGAACGATCGTGAAGTACGGCATCATCACCAGCGATCCCGCCCACGCGATGGCGCCCGGCGCCGTGCGCACGGTCATCACGGCATGCAGCGCCGCAATGATTCCGACGATGTGGAACGCAAGGACAACCGCGGCAATCACGCTGGGACTGAGCATAGGCACTGGCACCACGAGCGGCCCGGATTCGATGAGCCGTATTCTGGCATAGCGGGTCACTTTGGCGCAGTCCGATATCGCGCCCGCAGATCCGGCCACCGGGCCTCTGCCTAATTTTAATCACACCGATCCGCTACCCGCCCCGCCGCACCGCGCCGCCGATCGCCGCGCCGGTTATCCACAAAATCTGTGGATAACGATGCGGGGACGCAACAGCAGGCGAACCGGCTCCCGTCGCCGCCCCTTTTAAAGAAATGCCGATTGTTGGACCCAGCTCCGGCCGATACGCTGCATCGTGTTTGCCCAATTCAATGCATTTCGCCTGTTCGATAGTGTCCGATAGTTCGTATGAACGCCCAATCCAATATTGCGCTGCTGGCCAGCCGCAACTCGCCTCTCCATCCCATGCAGGAGCTGCTTTCCATCGCTGGGTTTCAATGCAACGTCTTCCAGGCTGGCCGTGACCTGATTCACGGCCTGGGTCATGACAGCTACGACATGCTGCTGATCGACCGCGACCTGCCCGACATTTCCGCCATCGATGTCATTCGCGCCGTGCGCGCGGTGCGCTTTCGCGACGTACCGATCGTGATGTTCTCTGGCGAAAGCAGCGACGACGACATGGTCGAAGCGCTCGACGCCGGCGCCGACGACTACATCGTGCGCCCGCTCAACGCCCGCGTGCTGCTGGCACGCATCGCCGCATTGCGCCGGCGCATGGCCGGCACCCGGCTGAACGCCAGCATGCCGCTGCGCGCCGGGCCCTACGAGCTGAACAACCCCGGCCGCTTTGCCACGCTGAACGGGCAACGCATTCCGATGACGCCCAAGGAATTCGACCTGGCCATGCTGATGTTCGCCAATGCCGGCCGCATCCTGGCCACGCAGCGCATCGAGAACACCATCTGGGGCCATACGCTGCCGCACTCGTCGCGCGCGCTGGCCGGGCTGGTATCGCGCATGCGCCGCACGCTGGACCTCTGCGCCGAGAATGGCGTGACGATCACGGTAGTCTACGCGCAGGGATACCGGCTCGACATCCTTGACAGCGCAGCCCGGGCAGAACTGACCGCGCACCGCCGGCAAGGGCCCGGCAGCCTGCCGGACTATTGATCGGCGGCTGCTAGCTGTCCAGCTCTCCGCGGGCGGCCAGGTCGGCGATGTCGATGCACACGATGCCCTGCGCCGCCCCTTCTTGCGCCGCCCCTTTTTGCGCCACACCTTTGGCCCTGCGCTTGGCCACGGCCGCCGCAGTCCCCACGTGCTGGCTGCCGAGCCGCCAGGTGGCCATCGCGTCGGCGCCCACGCGCACCGCACCCACGGCCATCGTCACGGGCGGAAAGAACATCGGACGCCCATGGCGGTCTTCCGTCTGGATGCCGCCGGCCATGCGGTCGGCGGCCGCGTACATGGCCAGCGCGCCGTCGTTGAAGCGGGCCATCGCGTCATGGATGCGCGCTTCCCAGTCGTCGCCCTGGAACAGCACCAGGTAGTCATCCCCGCCGATATGGCCCAGGAAGTCGCGGGCCGGATCACAGGCCTGCGCCAGGATCGCCGCCGCCCCCTTGAGCAACTCGTCGCCCTTCCAGTAGCCATAGTGGTCGTTGAAGGACTTGAAGTGATTCAGGTCGGCATAGCAGGCATGAAACGGGCTGCGCGCCTCGATCAGCCTGTCGATATGCTGGTTCAGCAGGATGTTGCCGGGCAGGAAGGTCAGCGGATTGGCATAGCGCGCGGCCTCCATGCGCACGTCGGTGATTGCACGCAGCAGGTCCGCGCCCGTGCCCAGGCCGATGTAGCGGCCTTCGTCGGTGATCACGAAACCGTCGGCCAGCGCCCGGGTCGGTTCCCCGGCAACATGCTGGGCCATTTCCTCGAGCGTGGTGCGCCGGTCGAAGCAGACCGGCTGCGGATTGGCCAGCGTGATGCAGGCCTTGCGGCCGTATAGCTCGCGATGGAACGGCGTGGCGTAGCGATCGAGCAGGTTCTGGCGGTTGATCAGGCCAATCGGCCGCAGGTCGTCGTCGACCACGGCCATCGCATGCAGGTCGACATGTTCGTGGAAACGTGCCAGCACATCGTTATTCGACGTCTCGGCGTTGACGGCCGGCATCGGCCGCAGCAGCTTGCCCGCCGTCATGCCCGACCAGCCGGTGCGCAGCGTCTGCGGAAACACGGCGATCTGGCGCGACGCCAGTAGTGAACGCACCTTCGGCGTGATGTCCCGGGGCGGGCTCGCAGCCGGCCGGCCCAGGAAGTAGCCCTGCCCCGCCGCCACGCCCAGGTCCCTGACCAGCGCCAGTTCCTCGGCGGTCTCGATGCCCTCGGCAATCACGCGGCCGCCAAGCGCATGCATCAGGCTCAGCATCGCGCGCAGCACCTCCAGCCTGCGCGAACTGGCGTGGATGCCGCGCACCAGCGACTTGTCGATCTTGACGAACTGCGGCGTCAGTTCCGCCAGCCTGTCCAGGTTCGCATGGCCGGTGCCGAAGTCGTCGAGCGCGTACTGCACGCCCAGTTCCGTCAGCACGGCCACGACGTGGGCAAAGCTGGCGGCATCGCCCACCGCCGTCTGCTCCGTGACCTCGATGACCACGCGCGACGGCGCGATCCGCGCCCCGGCGGCCTGCGCGCCGTCCAGCCCCAGCAGCGCCGACATGGCGCGGCCGCGATGATCGAGCAGATGGCGCAGCGTCAGCGGACTGAAGTTCAGGAACAGCTTGCCGGGCAGGTCCAGCGCGGTCCAGGACGCCAGCGCGGTGCGCGCCGCCGTCATCTCCAGCCCTACCGTCGTCCCCGTCTCCTGCGCCATGCGGAACAGCGCATCGGGCGAGGCGTGCATCGACCCGGCCGGCCCCCGGATCAGCGCCTCGTAGCCCAGGATTTCGCCGCTCCCCAGCGTCACGATAGGCTGAAACACCGCATGCAGCGGTGGCGGTCGCACGGCCTCTCGGGCCGCAGCCAGATCGGAGGCAACGGTAAGCATGAAACGGATTCGGACGTATGGCAGGCCACCTGCTTGTTGACGGCCGGCCACAAGCGAACTTGAGCACGACTTTGCAATCCAGGCACATATGCAGCGCGCGCCATTGCATGTCAGTCATATGTCACCCGTATGACAAACCCGTCGCTTTCGTCTTGTCATGCAGCCGTCACATTCCTGCCCGACGATCACGCCGCACCGCAGCAAGACCGCGCCCCGCGACAGGAGGACCGAATCCACCGTCGCCGAGAGGCCGGCCTGCTGCGGTGCAAGGGTCATGGTATGGCGGGGCACTGCCCCGAAGGAGTTCGTAGTGTTGCAAGCCATCAAGCTGCGATTGCCGGGGGCACACGGTCAATCCACATGGCAAGGACTGGCGGCGCTGCCGCTGGTCGTGCGTCTTTCCGCGGCGTTTGTCCTGATCTACGCGTTCGGCGCGATTGTCGGGCTCACCGGCATCTTCAATCTGATCGATCTCAAGCGCGACACCGACAGGCTGTACCAGCACGACATGCGCGGCGCCATCGCGGCCGAACGCGCCCAGGCGTCGCTGGCCATGCTCGGCCGCGCCCAGCTGGCCCTGACGCTGGCCACCAGCTCGGCCGAACGCGATACGGCTGTCAACGACATCGCGCAGGCATCGACACAACTCGATGCCGCTGTCAGCGACATGCGCCAGGCCGCCCCGGCCAAGGCGCGCGCGTTGCAGGCCGAGCGCACGGCGGCTGGCGACATGATGACGAAATACGTCGACCTGGTTCGCAAGCAGCCGCTCGATCCGTTGCAGTTCGATGCATCTGTCTCAATCGACGGTCACTTTCTCGGCGAACAGCTACAGAAGCTTGGCGCGCTGGTGGAAACCACGCGCACGACGCTGGCCCAGCAGGCCGCCGACACGGTAGCCGGCGTCGCCTCGGCACAGGTCACCGCGCAAACGTTGATGATCGTGCTGCTGGTGGCCAGCCTGGCTGCGGCCGGACTGCTGGCGTGGATCGCTGCCCGCAGCCTGACGCGCGAACTGGGCGGCGAGCCGCGCGACGCGGCGGCCATCGCCACGCGTATCGCGAGCGGCGACCTGACCGCGCACATTGCCTTGCGGGAGCACGACGACGGCAGCCTGCTCTGCAACCTGGCCGGCATGCGCGACCAACTGGCTGGCGTGCTGGCGCGTATCCAGCAGGGCGCGCACGAAATTTCCGTCGCCAGCGACGGGATCGCGCGCGGCAATCAGGCACTGGCCACGCGCACCGGCATGCAGGCGGCGGCGCTGACCGAAGCCACGGCCAATGTCGCGCGCCTGACGACGCTGGTCCAGCAGGCCCATGCGCAGGCGCAGGAGTCGAGCGAGATGGCCAGCCGGGCGCGCGAAGCCACCGGCGCCGGCATGGCCGCCGTGCGCGACATGAGCGGGGCCATGGCCAACGTCCACGCGCAGTCGCGCAATGTATCGGAGATTGTCTCAGTCATTGAAGGCATTGCCTTCCAGACCAATATCCTCGCGCTCAATGCCGCCGTGGAAGCGGCGCGTGCCGGCGAAGCGGGCCGCGGCTTTGCCGTGGTGGCGCAGGAAGTGCGGGCGCTGGCCCAGCGCAGCGCCACGGCTGCGCGCGAGATCGGCGGCATCATCGGCGACGCCACCAACGAGATTGCGCGGGGCGCCGATCTGAGCGGCCGCGTGGAATCGGCCATGTCAGGCATTGACGCCGCAGTGCAACACAGTCACACCCTCGCCGCCGAACTGCGCATGCTGGCCGACGAACAGGCCGGCGGCATCCGCACCGTGGGCGACGCGCTGGGCCGGCTGGAGCAAACCAGCGCCGACAACGCGAAGCTGGTCGACGTGGTCAGCGACCAGGCGGCGCGGCTTGACCACCAGGCTGCCGCGCTGGAAACGGACGTCGCCCGCTTCCAGTTCTGAGCCGCTGCGGCATCGCCGCAACGCTGCCCGGCTTCAGCTTCGCTCCGCTCCGCCGTAATTCATGAAGTTGCGATTCGCCGGCAGGCCCTGCGCCGCTAGCATGACGGTACGTGCCGTCGTACCCGGCACGGCCGGCCGGAACACGGATCCACGCCGAGGCGGACAGAGAGCGGAGAACACAGATGCTAGGCAAGGCTGCGCAAGACGATGCGTCGTTCCAGGAAGATTTCGAGGCGGCCGGACGCGACTGGGTGCCCCGGCTCAAGCCCTGCGGCACGTGCCACGCCTGCGAGCAGGAAGTCGGCCAGGCCGACCTGTTCTGCAGCATCACCTGCCAGTACGCGTTCGAGCATTTCGAAATGCGGTTATTGCGCAAGGAATAACCCGCAACCAAACACCGCCTCCGCCCGGTTTGCCGCCCTTTCGGGCACGGCTTTCGGCCACCGGCCGCTGTGTGTCAGAGCGACGAACATTTCCTTTCAAATTCCTGTCAACCGCGCTCGCCTACCGCCCGTTGAGGCGTGCATTACGGCGATATCCGCAGCGCGGAGCAGGCCGGAAAACAAGGCCTGGCGCGGCAGGTGTGTCCGCAGGAAACACTTGGACTTACGCAGTAACCGGCATTAACGAGTCACGCGTAAAAGTTACACAACTGTTGCACTTACGCACACTTTGTGTCGACTTTCCCACGCCAAAGCCGGATACGCTTGATTCAACCCATCACCGATTGAGCAAGAGAAATCATGACCGAACGCCTCATCATGCTGAACGTACCCGGCGTCCTGTATTCGGACCGCTCCGCTGCCCGCCTGGGTGGTACGCCAAACACGGGGACCCTGCGTGACGTCAGGTTTTTCGATCCCATCGCGCTGGGCTTCCTGCGCCGCCTGTTCGGTATCGCTGGTGCCCGCGTGGTGGTCTCCGACGCATGGCGCCGTGGCACGCCGGCCGCAATCTTCCAGCAGCTGGACCTGCAGGTGGAAGGCATGACGCCGGCGGTGGCAGGCGGCCATGGCGCCGAGATCGACGCCTGGTTCGGCCAGCACGCCGCCCCGGGCGCCTGGGTCATCCTGTCGACCGCGCCGGCATCGTCGTTTAGCGAAGCGCAGCGCGCCCGGCTGGTACAGGTCGATCCGGCCGAGGGTCTGACCGTGGACAACTTCCGCAAGGCGCTGGATATCCTTGGCGTGGCTTGCCCGTCGACCGTCACGCCCGATTCGCGCGTGGAGCCGGGCCTGAAGGCCAAGCTGCGCCACCTGCAGCGCCTGGCCCGCGACGAACCAGAGCGCTTCATGCCGGCACCGGCCGCCGCCGAAGCCCGCGAACAGGCGATGGCCGTGGCCGTGGCAAGCCTGACGGGCAAGCATCTGGAACCTGCCGCGATCCACGCCTGATGGACGCCTGATGGACGCCTGAGCTTGCAGACAATCCGCAAGCATCATGCTGTGATGCAACGAGAAAAGGCCGCCAGTCATGGCGGCCTTTTTCATGGGCGATACTTCGGCTTACCGGGCCGTCAGCTTCACGGCCGGGAAATCGACGGGCACTTCGAAGGCCACGTTGATGTAGTTGGTGAACAGGTTCAGCGCCACATGGGCGACGATCTCGACGATTTCGCCATCGTTGAAGCCCGCGTCACGCAGCGCCGAAACGTCGGCGCCGGACACCTGGCCCCGCGCTTCCACCAGCTTCAGCGCGAAGGCCAGCGCCGCCGCGGTCTTCGGATCATCGGACTGACCCGACTGGGCGGCTGCCATCTCGGCCGACGATGCGCCGGCCTTGCGGCCCAGCGCCGTATGGGCGGCCAGGCAGTAGTCGCAGCGGTTGCGGTCGGCCACGGCCACCGCGATCTGCTCGCCAAGCTTTGCCGGAATCGCGCCACCGCCCAGGGCGCCGAACGCCGCCCACATCGACTGCAGCGCGGCCGGCGAATTGGAGACGGCGCGGAACATCTGCGGCACACCGCCAAAGGCGGACTGGATCTGGCCCAGGGCGGCCTGGCTGGCGGCGGGCGCGGCTTGGGGCTCGGGTACGGCAATACGTGCGGTCATGATGGAATCTCCTGTCAGGATGAAGGGTGGTGATCAGAATCAGGACGTCGCCGTCCATGGGTTCCACTATGGCCGCGCACGGCGTACGATAGGACACTATTCATCCCCGAAACGTACCAATTCATCCTGGCTTGCCATCCTCTTGCCCGACCCTGCCGTGACCGCCACCCCCAATCCGCTTACCGTCGATCGCCTGTCCGGGCTGCTTGAGCGGTTCCGCATCCAGGCGCATCTGTTCCACACCGGGCCGCTCTGCGGCATTACGCGTTTCGATCAGCCCCATCGCGGCTTTCTGCATGTGATGCGCGAAGGCAGCATGAGCGTGACGCACCAGACCAAGGGCCTGCCCCGACGGCTGGAAATCGACAAGCCCTCGCTGCTGTTCTATCCGCGGCCGGCCGTCCACAAGTTCCACAATCCGCCGGCGGAAGGGTCGCAGTTCTCCTGCGCGACGCTGGAGTTCGCCGGCGGCGCTCGGAACCCGCTGGCACGCGCCCTGCCGCCGTTGATCGTGCTGCCGCTGGCCGACGTTCCCGGGCTGGCGCCGGCCTTGTCGCTGCTGTTCGCCGAAACCGAGCGCGTGCGTTGCGGCCAGCGCCTTTTGGCGGATCGGCTATTCGAAGTGGTGGTGATCCAGTTGCTGCGCTGGATGCTCGACCATCCGCAACAGGTAGGCATCCAGCCCGGACTGATCACGGGGCTATCCGATGCGCGGCTCTCGCGGGCGCTGGTGGCCATGCATGAGGCACCGGGAGACAACTGGAATCTGGAGAAGATGGCGGCTTGCGCGAGCATGTCGCGCAGCGCCTTTGCGGCGGCGTTCCGGGAAGTGGTGGGCCAGACGCCGGCCGATTACCTGACCGACTGGCGCATCAGCCTGGCCCAGGCCCGGCTGCGCGACGGCGCGCAACTCAAGCTGCTGGCCGACGAACTGGGCTATGCCAATCCGTCGGCCCTGTCCCGGGTGTTCCTGGCCAGGGTGGGCCAGTCTCCGCGCGACTGGCTGCGCGCGGAGCAGACGGTGCAGTCGGAGCAGACGGAGCAGTCAGAGCAGACGGCGCCGGCGACTTAGTAGTCGACCGTCATCGATACCTTGAACGTACGCGGATTGCCGATAGACAGCGTGCTGGCCGACGTCGACACGCCAGCCCAGTAATCCTTGTTCGCCAGGTTCTCGACGGCCGCACGCACCGTGTAGCGCATCTGCGAGGCCTTGAAGGTGTAACGCGCGCCCAGGTCGAAGCGGTTCCACGACGGCAGTGCAATCGTGTTCGTGTTGTTGGCGTACTGGCGGCCGGTCTGGATGAAGCGGCCCGACACCGTGGCGCCAGCCAGGAACGGCAGGTCGTACTCGCCGCTCAGCGTCATCGTGTAGTTCGGAATGCCGACGCCCTTCTTGCCCTCGGTCAGCGGATTACCGGTGTTCTGGTACTGCGAGTCGATATACGACACGCCGCCCAGCAGGCGTACGCCGCGCAGCGGTTCGCCAAACACGCTCAGCTCCACGCCGCGATTGCGCAAGTCCTGCAGGCCGAACACATTGCCCTGCATGGTGGTGCCCTGCGGCTGCTCGATCTGGAAGACCGCCAGCGTCGTGCCGAACGATCCGGCGTCGTACTTCACGCCCGCCTCATGCTGCTTCGACTTGACCGGCGCGAACACCTCGCCACGGTTGACGGCGGTGTTGCCGGCCGTCGGACCCTGCGCCAGGCCTTCGATGTAGTTGTAGTACACCGACACGTTCTGCAGCGGCTTGACGACCAGGCCGAACATCGGCGACGTGGCCGAATCGCTATAGGTCGACGTCTGCGCGCCCGTGGCCGTGGCGTAGGCCCGCACGTTGATCACCTGCTGGCGCACGCCGGCGGTCAGCAGCACGCGGTCGTTCAGGAAGCCCAGCGTATCGGACACCGACACGCCGTTGAGGTTGGTCCGCTGCGTGACGTACGGGTCCGACATGTTGCCCGTGGCAGGTGCCGACGGATACGCAACGGTAGGCGCGTTGTAGAGATTGGTGGCGAATGCGCTCGAGAACTCGAACGCCGTGGCCTTCTTCTGCTCCAGGCCCGACCAGCTCAGGTTCACCGTATGCTTGACCGGCCCGGTCACGAACCGGCCCCGCACGCCAACTTCGCCGGAGAACGTGTCCTGCTCGTACGGCACGGTCAGGCGCGTGGCCGTGCCCACGCCGTTGTTGCCGACGCTGGCGCTGCTGTAGCTGCCGAATTCGTTGGTGTGATGGCCGCCGAAGGCCGCATAGGCCGTCCAGTCCCTGGTGATGTCGTACTCGGCGCGGATCGTCCCGTAGATGTCTTCCAGCGACGAATTCGTCCACGGCTGCGCGAAGTTCGTCGTGGCCGACGGCACCGGCGGCAGCGCCGTACCGGTCAGCGTGACCGTGCTGCGGCCCTGGTAGATGCGCTGCTTTTGGTAGCCGAAATCGGCGTTCACGCGCAGGTTGTCGCCCTGGTAGTCCAGGCCCAGCGTGAACAGGCGCTGCTGGCGGCTTTCATTGTCGATGGCCGTATCGCCACCGCGCGCCATGGCGTTCATGCGAACGCCAAACTGCTTCTTGTCGCCAAAGCGGCGGCCCACGTCGAGATGGCCGCCGGCCTGGCCGTCGCTGGTGTAGTCTAGGGTGCCCTGGGTGATCGGCGCCGCCGTGGCGTACTTGGGCACCAGGTTTATCGAGCCGCCCACCGTGGAGCCGGTGGCCGATACACCGGTCAGGAAGGCGTTGGCGCCGCGGAACACTTCCACGCGCTCCAGCCCTTCGGTCGATGCCAGCTGGCGCGGGGCGATGCCGAACAGGCCGTTGTAGCCCAGATCGTCCGAGGCCAGCGCGAAACCGCGTACCACGTAGGTTTCGGCGAAGTTGCCGAAGCCCGAGCTGACGCGGACGGCCGGATCGTCGGCCAGCACCTGGCCCACCGTGTGGGCCTGCTGGTTCTGGATCTGATCGGCCGTGTACGACGTGACGCTGAACGGCACGTCCATGAAGTCCTGGTTGCCCAGCAGGCCGATGCGGGCGCCGCGTGCCACCTGGCCGCCGGCATACGGCGCGGGCAACTGGTCAGGCGAGCTCTCGCCCTTGACGGTCACGGTGGGCAGCGTCTGCTGCGCGGCCGGGGCGGCCTCCTGCGCGAAGGCCAGCGACGGCAGCACGCCGGCGGCGGCCAGCGAGGCGGCCAGAAAGCTCAGCCGCGCGGTACGCGATGAACGATTGGAACGTGTGAGGTGCGCAGTGGCGCGAGGTACGGCAAACGACAAGATGACACTCCCAAAATGAATCGATTTCTCCTGCACCGCGTCTCGACGCGGCGGACAGGCGTGACCCGTGTCCTGAATGGCGGCATCGCTCTGTCGGCAATGCTCTGGTGTTCGTTGGGGCGGGGTTGGCTGGCTATGACGCCATCAGCCAGGGCGACGCCAGGGTGGCAGCCATGCCCACGGCGATGGACGCCCGCGCCAGCCTGGGTGTGGCATGCGGCGCCCACGAGAACGCCGCTACCACGCTCAGCGCGCCCAGCGTCAGCAGCCCGGCCCAGTAGACGATGCCGAAGGCCCAGCCTTCGGCCAGCACGCAGGTGGCCAGCGCCAGCGTCAGGGCAATCGTGCCCTGCCAGCGCAGGCGCGCGGCCACGGCCGGCGCCGGTGCGCTGCCGCGCCCGAACATGTCGGCGTGATGGCGATCCATGGCCTGGGCCAGCCACATGAATCCGCCGACAGCGAATCCCAGGCCTGCCACGCAGGCCGGTCCGACCGGCAGCATTGCCTCGGCGCTCATTGAGACACCTCACGTGGCATCTCGCGCGGCATCTCGCCCACGCCGGCCACCGCACGCGGGGCGGCGGCCTTGCGGGGCGCGGCCCCACGGTTGCCGAGCATCCTGGCCGCGGCGCCCAGGCCGACGCCCAGCGCCAGCACCGTCAGGTCGAAGCCCGCGACGACGACAGGCCCGTGGAACAGCGTCACGCCAAGGTGGGTGGAGGTGGTCAGCGCGTTCAGCACCGGCAGGCCGGCGAACAGCGCCGCCCCGCCCACAGCTGCACGCGCCACATGGCACGCGTCGGACGCCATTGCGCCAGCAACGCCGCCACAGCCCAGGCGCCGAAGAATGCCTGGATCTCTGCGGCCTGACGTTGCGCCAGATCCACCGGCAACAAGCGGTTGGCCCAGAAGTACGCGCCGAACGCGATCGGCAGGCCGGCGATCACGCCGAGGTTGAGCGCCTCGACCAGCCGCAGGCCAAATGGCGTGCGTCCCGTGGCAGCAATCCGTTTCGCATGGCTCTGCCGCGTCTTGACGGCCCACAGCAAGGCCCCGGTCGCCACCATCAGGCAGCCGGCCAGGCCGGACGCAAAGAACAGCGCGCGCAGCAGCGGCGGCGCGAAGTGGGCCACGTGCAGGCCCATCATCGTCCAGCGCGTGGTGCTGGCCGGCGCCACCGTATCGCCCAGCGTCGCCTTCAGTTCGCCCGTGGGGCCTGCAAAGACAACGGTCGGCGTGGTCGTGCCGAACTGGCGCCCTTCCTCGCGCGCCACGGCCACGGTGGCGTTGGCCTTGTTGGGCGCCTCGATGGTGAGACGGTGCGGCGCGCCGCCCTGCCAGTGTGCCGACGCCTGCGCCAGCATCGGGCCCACCGGTGCCAGCGGCGCGGCTTCGTTGGTCGGCTTCACGCGCGGCGCACGGGCCGCCAGTTCGGCGTTGAATGCCTGTTCGTTGCCCTTGTATACGGCCTGGATGCCCCAGGGCATGTACAGGAACAGCAGCGTGACCAGCCCCGTGTAGGTGATCATCAGGTGGAACGGCAGCGCCAGCACGGCCACGGCGTTGTGCGCATCGAGCCAGGAACGCTGCCCCTTGCAGGCGCGGAACGTGAAGAAGTCGGCAAAGATGCGCCGGTGGGTGATGACGCCGCTGATGATGGCCACCAGCATGAACATCGAGCAGAAGCCGATGATCCAGCGCGCCCACAGGGCGGGCATGTAGTGCAGGTCGAAATGGAGCCGGTACAGGAATTCGCCGCCGCGTGTGTCGCGGGCGCCGGGGATCGGCTCGCCGGTCGCCGCGTCGAGCGTGCGGGTCTCCAGCCGGGCGCGATTGGACTTGCCCGCGTCCGCCGGCGTGGCCGGGCGCAGCCAGAACATCGAAATGGCGGGATTGCGATCGTCGGGCAGCGTGACGAACCAGCGCTCGGCGGTGGGGGCCTCGCGCTGCAGATAGGCGATGGCCCGCTGGGCGGCGTCATCGGCCGATACCTTCCGGTTCAGCGAACCGTGCAGCTCCGGCTTCATCCAGATGCTGACCTCGTCCTTGAAGTAGCTGGCGGTGCCGGCGCAGAACACCAGGAACAGCACCCAGCACACCAGCAGGCCCGACCACGTGTGCAGCCACGCCATCGACTGGCGCAGGCCCTGACCCTTCTTGAGCTCGGCCATCACGCGCTCCGCAGGGCAAGCCAGCCAAGGCCCAGCACGGCGGCGGGCACGGCCAGGCCGATCCAGGCGCGCCAGGCCGTATCGGCGGCAAACACCCAGACCACGGCCAGCGCAAACCACAGGAACGACAGCAGCGTCGACGTGATGACCGCCTCGACCCGCGCCATGCCGGTCCAGTTGGCGAGCATCAGCGCCAGGCATCCCGTGGCCAATGCGGCAACGGCATAACCGCCCAGGATGGCGGCCACCGCGCGCGAGGCAATCGCCGTGCGATAGCCGATCGGAACGCCCTGCTTCATGTTTTACGATGCCCGAAAAATGTAACGCACATGATAAGCGTTCTCATCTGTATTGTCTTTATAGACGTAGGGAAAGCCATGTTTCTTGGCGAAGACATTGGCCAGACATGTCGCAAACAGGACAAAACAGGGCTTCAACGGGATTTCGATGCCCTTGCGCCCGCCGATATTCGCACAGAGATTTTCTCTCTTATTCTGCCCTGCAAAACCATCGTTCCACCCTGCGGTTGACACCTTTCGAAGAACGATGGGACGATCACCGACATCGAATACCGGCGATCCAACAGGCCACGCCGGAGCCTTACCCGGAGACACCATGCGCAGTACCGCTGCATCCGCGACCCATACCGGGGCCGCGCCCGCCATCGCGCCATCCGGCGCAAATCCTTCCGATACCCCGCCGCCGTTCGAACCGTCGTTCGCCCGTCTGCACCAGACCATGGCGCCCTGGGTAGCCAGCACGCCCGACCGCATCGCGGTCATGGATGCGCACCGGGCCCTGCGCTACGCCGAACTCGACGTGGCGGTGCGCGAAACGGCCGCCACGCTCTCCGGGCTGGGCGTGCGCGGCGGCGACCGCGTGGTGCTGGTTACCGAGAACAGCGTGGGCTGCGCGGTGCTGCTGCTGGCGCTGAGCGCGATCGATGCCTGGTCGGTGCCGGTCAACGCCCGGCTGTCGCAGCGCGAGATCGCCAACATCGTCGAGCATGCCGGCGCGCGCGTGACGCTGTATCTCGACAACGATTTCCCCGAAGCCCGCGAGCACGGCCTGGCGCGTGGCGCGCAATGGGCCGACTGGACGCACGTCGGCAAGCTGCTGGTCAGCGCCGTCGACGATGGTGTCGAGCCCGAACCCGTAGAGGCCGATCCGCGCCGGCAGGTGGCGGCGATGATCTACACGACCGGCACCACCGGCGCGGCCAAGGCGGTGATGCTGACGCACGCCAACCTGATGTTCATCGGCCATTCCAACCGGCTGCAGTCGCGCGTGAAGCCCGGCGACCGCGTCTACGGCGTGCTGCCGATCTCGCATGTGTACGGCCTGTCGGTGCTGCTGGTGGGCCCGGTGTCGAACGGCGCGACGGTCTTTTACGAGCCGCGCTTCCGCCCCGACAAGCTGGTGCGCACGCTGATCGACGACCAGCTGACCGTGCTGCACGGCGTGCCGGCCATGTACGCGAAGATCATCGAATGGGGGCGCGCGAACAACCAGTCGCTGCGCACGCCGTCGCTGCGTATCGCGCAGTCGGGCGGCGCGCCGCTGACGGCATCGCTGAAGGCCGCCTTCGAGGACGCGTTCGGCATCGTGCTGAACAACGGCTACGGCATGACCGAGACGTCCCCCACGGTCTGCCAGACCCGCGTGGAACAGCCGCGCGGTGACTGCTCGGTGGGGCCGGCCGTGCCGGACGTGGAAATCCGCCTGGGCAACCCGCTGCCAGACGGCAGTGGCGAACTGCTGGTGCGCGGGCCCAACGTGATGAAGGGCTACTACCGCCGCCCCGACCTGACCGCGCAGACCATCGACAGCGACGGCTGGCTGCATACCGGCGACCTGGCGCGCATCGATGACGACGGCGCGGTGTCCATCGTCGGCCGATCGAAGGAAATCATCATCCATTCGGGCTTCAACGTGTACCCGGAGGAAGTGGAGCAATCGCTCAATGCCTTCCCGGCCGTGCTGCAGTCGGCCGTGGTGGGCCGCACCGTGGAAGGCAACGAGGAAGTGATCGCGTTTGTCGAGGTGCGCGGCGGCATGGCGCTGGACGAGCCCGCGCTGCGGGCGTTCCTGCGCGAACGGCTGTCGCCCTACAAGATTCCCGTCGAAATCCGCACGGTGCAGCAGTTGCCTGCCGCGCCGTCCGGCAAGATCCTCAAGGCCCGCCTGCGCGAGCAGCTGGCGGCCGGCAACGTGTGAGCCGCATCATGGAAGATACCCTGACCGAACGCCTGGACGCCGAGGCGGAAACGCCCGACAACCACGAGGCCACGCAAGCCGGCGCCGCCCCGCCAGGAAGGACAACCGCAAGGAAGACCGCCACTTCGTGACGGCGCTGGCTCGCGGGCTGGACGTGATGGCCTGTTTCCGCAGCTTCGACGCCGAGCTGGGCAACGCCGAACTGGCCCAGCGCTGCGGCCTGCCGAAATCGACGATCTCGCGGCTGACCCACACGCTGACCGAACTGGGCTACCTGCAGGCGCTGACGGACCCCGTCCGCTACCGCCTGGGCAGCTCCGCGCTGGCGCTGGCGCCGGCGGGGCAGCAAGGCGCCGACGTGCTGTCGGTGGCCAAGCCGTTCATGCGCGAACTGGCCGAGCTGTCGCAAGGCGTGGCGTCGCTGATCGTGCGCGACCGTGGCCGCATGCTGATCTACGAGAACTGCCAGTCGGAAAGCTACCTGACGCTGCGCGTGCCGGTGGGCAGCCGGGTATCGGGCCTGACCACGGCGGCGGGCCGCGCGTACCTGCTGGCCCTGCCGCCCGCCGAGCAGCGCCAGGCGCTGACCGCCTTCCGCGCCGACGACAAGGTCAGCGCCGCGCAGGCCGAAGGCATCCTGTCGAACTGCCGCGACGAGCAGCGCCGGCTGGGCTGCACCACCTCGTTCGGCGAATGGCTGCCGGACATCAACTCAATTGCGCTGGCGTTCCGTCCGGGCAAGTCGCTGCCGCCGATGACGCTGAGCTGCAGCGGCCCCAACGCGCTGGTGCCGCCCGCCCACCTGCTGGAAAAGGTGCGGCCGCTGCTGCAGCACCATATCCGGGGCATCGAGGCGGCGCTGGGCGTTGCTGGCTGAACAAGGGATGACACGCCGCGTCGCTCAGCGCGGCGGCATGTCGTCAGCATCATCGTCGTGCTGCGGCGGCAGCTTCTTGGTGAGCCTGCCGTCGAAGCGCGCGTGCAGCCGGTTTTCCAGCTTGCCACCGAGCCGCAGTAGCAGCAGGCCCAGCACCAGCGCCATCACCACGATCGCGTAGTAGCCGGCGCCCGACGCCGCGCCCAGGATGGCCGCCAGCCAGATGCCGGCCGCCGTGGTCAGCCCCTGCGGCCGGTCATGCACGCCGTGCCGGGCAATCACGCCCACCCCCAGGAATCCCACCCCGGTCAGCAGCCCCTGCAGCACGCGAGACATGGCATCGGCCGGGTGCCCGGTGAGCGTCACGATGCAAACCGCCGTGGCGGCGCCCAGGGCCACCAGCCCCAGCGTGCGCATGCCGGCCGCCTTGCCGTGCAGATTTCGGTCCAGGCCGATGATGGCGCCCGCGGCGAGTCCGCCCAGCAGGCGCCAGAAGAGTTCCAGCGAGAATTGGTCCATGCCGGCTAGCTTAGCGCGTCATGCGTCGACATGACAGCCGGGATTGCCGTACGATGCGGGTTCCCTGCCCCGTCCCACGGAACCGCTTCCATGCCCCACCTGATTATCGAGATCACCGAAAACACGCGCCTGACCTGCTCCCCGAGGAACTGCTGGACGAAGCGAACGCCGCGCTGCTGTCGAGCGGCCAGTTCCAGGAGCCCGACATCAAGTCGCGTTGCGTCACGCTGTCGACGTTCCGCCAGGGCACCGAGCCGGCCGACCGCGCCTTCGTGCACGCCACGCTGCAGATCCTGGACGGCCGCGACCAGGCCGTGCGCAAGCAACTGGGCGAACTGGTCGTGAATGCCATTTCTGAAATGGTGCGGCCGGGGGCTGCGGGGCAGACCGTGCAGGTCACCGTGAACGTCGTGGAAATGGAGCGCGCGACGTTCTCGAAGCAGATCATCGGCGGCTGAGCGAAGGCTGGCCGGCCCATGACGGGCGATTGTCTGACGGCCGATTGGCCGCCCCGCTGCCATGCGGACCCGCCGATCCTGGCCTAAGCTGAAGGCTCCGGCGGACAATCGTCCAGCCACCGGCTTTCAAGGAATATCGACATGGACACCCCATTCCACCAGTTTTCCGACCTGTTCGCGCAACTCGGCCTGCCCTCGGACGAAACCAGCATCCGCGCCTTCATCGGCAAGCATTCGCCGCTGCCCGAGACCATGGATCTATGGGATGCGCCCTTCTGGACGCCGGCGCAGGCCACGCTGCTGCGCGACGAGATCGTCGAGGACGCCGACTGGGCCGAAGCCGTGGACCAGCTCAACCTGGCGCTGCGCGCACCCGCCTGAGCCGTTCCCAAAACAAGCCGGCGCGATGGACGGCTTGCCGCGATCGGCGCTACTATCGCTGAACCCACCATCCGGTGATCCCGACCCGCCACCCGCCGCCCAGGCGGGCGTGCCAGTCAGCCACGGAGACATCCATGCTGCTGCGCCGTCATGTCAACCAATTCGCCTTGCTCACGGTGCTGCTCGCCGGCCTGACGCCTTTTTTCCACGGGCACGCGCAGACGCCGCCGCCAGCCGCCGGCGACGCCGCCATCAACGACGCCATTTCCGATGCCGTCCGCCAGGGTTCCACCCGCTTCCAGCCCACGCCGTCGACGCCGCCGTCGCTGGCGGACCAGTGCGACCAGCTGGCGCTGCAGATCGGCGAAACCCCGCGCCGCAGCTACAAGCCATCGAACGCACCGGTGGAAAACAGCCAGGGCAACGAAGTCTCGACGGTCGAACGCGACCGCACCCGCCGGCAGTTGCAGAAGGTGTATCAGGAAAAGTGCATGCAGTAGTGAGCGGCGTTTTTGCTCCCCTCCCGCATCGCGGGAGAGGGGAGACAACATTCAGGCAATCAGCCCGCTCAGGTCACCGGTGCCGGGTTGAACAGCGCCAGCGAGTTGTGCAGGCCGTGGTGCTCGGCCCAGGTCTTCTTGCGGCCGCTGGCCACGTCTATCATCAGGCGAAACAGCTCCCAGCCCACATCCTCGATGGTCGCCTCGCCCGTGGCGATGCGGCCGGCGTTGACATCCATCAGGTCGTGCCAGCGGCGGGCCAGGTCGCTGCGCGTGGCCACCTTGATGACCGGCACCTCGGCCAGCCCGTAAGGCGTGCCCCGGCCGGTGGTGAACACGTGCAGGTTCATGCCGGCGGCCAGTTGCAGCGTGCCGCAGATGAAGTCGCTGGCCGGCGTGGCGGCGTAGATCAGGCCCTTGGTCCTGACCTTGTCGCCCGGCGACACCACGCCAGAGATTGGCGCGCTGCCCGACTTCACGATCGAGCCCATGGCCTTTTCGACGATGTTCGACAGGCCGCCCTTCTTGTTGCCCGGCGTGGTGTTGGCGCTGCGGTCCACGCGGCCACGGTCCAGGTATTTGTCGTACCAGTCCATCTCGCGGATCATCGCCTCGGCCACCTCGGGGGTGGCGGCGCGCGAGGTCAGCTGGTCGATGCCGTCGCGCACCTCGGTGACTTCCGAGAACATCACCGTGGCGCCGGCACGCACCAGCAGGTCCGTGGCAAACCCGACGGCGGGGTTTGCCGTGACGCCCGAGAACGCATCGCTGCCACCACACTGCACTCCCACCACCAGTTCGGAAACCGGCACGGTCTCGCGCTGGCGGGCATTGAGCGCTTCCAGGTGCGGAATCGCCATCTGCACGATCGAATCGATCATCGAGCCAAAGCCCACGTGTTTGTCGTCCTGCAGGCAGACCACGCCCACCTGCACCTCGCCGGCGCCGGTCTGGATGGGGATCGTGCCCGGCGGCATCAGGCGATCCGGCTGCAGCTTCTCGCAGCCCAGGCTCACCATCATGGCCGTTCCGCCAAAATTCGGGTTCAGCGCGATATTGCGCAGCGTGCGGATCGGCACCACGGCATCGGGCGCGTCGATGGCCACGCCGCAGCCGTAGGTGTGCTCCAGCCCGATCACGTCATCGACGTTCGGATACTTCGGCAGCAGTTCGGCCTTGATGCGCTTGACCGCGTGGTCGACCACGCCCGCCACGCACTGCACGGTCTGGGTGATCGCCAGGATGTTGCGGGTGCCCACCGAGCCGTCCGGATTGCGGAAGCCTTCGAACGTGTAGCCTTCCAGCGGCGGAAGCGGTTCGGGCAGGCGCGTGCCGATGGGCAGGTCGGTCAGGCCGGGGGCCACCGGCATCTCGATCACGCGCTCGTTGACCCAGCTGCCGCGCGGCAGGTCCTGCAGCGCGTAGCCGATGGTCACGTTGTAGCGCGTCACGGCATCGCCCTTCTTCAGGTCGACCAGCGCCACCTTGTGGCCCTGCGGCACGCGCTCCACCAGGGTCAGGCCGCACGGGAAGACCGTGCCGGCGGGCAGGCCGCCGTCATTGGCGACGATGGCCACGTTGTCATTGGCGTGGATGCGGATGTACAGCGGCGGACGTTGCTCCGCGGCCTGGGCGTTCTGTACCGACAGGTCCGACATGGTGGGGATTCCTTCTTTATTGGGGGTGCTTCAGTTCGACGCGGCGAATGTCCTTGACGATCACCAGATAGCTCAGCACGGTCACAAGGGCATTGACGCCCACGAAGACCAGCGCGCCGTTGAACGAGCCCGTGGCGCTCAGGATATAGCCGATCACGATCGGCGTCACGATGCCGGCGATATTGCCGAACGTGTTGAAAATGCTGCCGGCCAGGCCGATCACTTCCTTGGGCGCCGTATCGGCCACCACGGCCCAGCCCAGCGCGCCAATGCCCTTGCCAAAGAAGGCCAGCGCCATGATGCCCACGACCAGCCATTCGGCATCGACGTAGTTGCACGCGATCATCGACACCGACAGCAGCATGCCGGCCACGATCGGCACCTTGCGGGCCAGCGTCAGCGAATGGCCGCGGCGCAGCAGCGAATCGGAGATCACGCCGCCCAGCACGCCGCCCAGGAAGCCGCAGATGGCCGGCAGCGAGGCCACGAAGCCGGCCTTCAGGATCGACATGCCACGCGCCTGCACCAGGTACACCGGGAACCACGTCAGGAAGAAGTACGTCAGCACGTTGATGCAGTACTGACCCAGGTAGACACCGGCCAGCATGCGGTTGGTGAGCAGCTGTTTGGCGTAGAACCAGCCGGCCGGGTTGGCCGCCTTGCCGCCCTTGCTGGCTTCGTCGCCCTCGCCCATGTGGATCAGGCCGCCGCCCTGCGCGATATGGTCCAGTTCGGCCTGGTTCACGCCGGCGTGCGTGGCCGGGCTGCGCATGACCTTGAGCCAGACCAGCGCCAGCAGCATGCCCATGACGCCCATCCACATGTAAACGTGGTGCCAGCCCCAGCTATGGACGATCCACGCCATCAGCGGCGTGAACACCACGGCGGCAAAGTACTGGGCGGCGTTGAAGATGGCCGACGCGGTGCCGCGCTCGGCGGTCGGGAACCAGCTGGCCACCACCTTGGCGTTGGCCGGGAACGCCGGCGATTCCGCCAGGCCCACGGCAAAGCGCAGCGCGAACAGCACGCTGATGGCTTGGCCGATGGTGGCGAAAACGCCAATCCAGCCCTGCAGCAGCGTGAAGAACGACCACAGGAAAATGCTGAAGGCATAGACGCGGCGGGCGCCGAAGCGGTCGAGCAGCCAGCCGCCCGGAATCTGCGCCATCACGTAGGCCCAGCTGAAGGCCGAGAAGATATAGCCCATCTGCACGGCCGAGAAGCCGAACTCCTCGCGCATGGCGGGGCCAGTGATGGACAGCGTGGCACGATCGGCGTAATTGATCGTGGTCACGATAAAGATCAGGGCAAGGATCCAGTAGCGGACGTTGGTGCGGCGGGCGCCCGATGCGGCGGCCGCGCTGGTGGTGGGTGTAGCGTTCATCTGGGTCTCCTCACAGCCGGCGGATCTGGATGCGGGAATGCGTCTGGACCGGCTTGTGATATGTCGTCGTACGACCAGAATTATAGAGACGGGGTTCCTTCCACCACAGTGCGCGTTTACCCTGACCGGGTGCATACCCCCATGCCGCAGCGCATCGGCTGATATCGCGGCCTTTCAATTGGCTTGCGGCTTTGCGGGGGATATCACCCTGTCGACCGTCCTGTCCTCGCCGGCTTGAAAGATGCGCCGGCGACGCCTTCCGCATCCCGTTTCACCGGGGTTTTCCCTTGGTTCCACCCATACCGCTTGCATGGTCAAGTTGTTAGTTGTACGATGACTTATCTCGAAACATCCACAACGATGGACCGGGGACCTGCCCAGGCAGCAACGGGCCTTGATCCATACTTAAACCACCATTCGCCATGTGGCGATCAGGAAGAGCGACATGACTACACCGCAAGAACTGAAGCAGATTATCTCCGAAGGCCTGCTCTCGTTCCCCGTCACCGATTTCGACGCACAGGGCAACTTCCGCGCCGACACCTATATCGAGCGCCTGGAATGGCTGGCGCCGTACGGTGCCTCGGCCCTGTTCGCCGCGGGCGGCACCGGTGAGTTCTTCTCGCTGACGCAACAGGACTACTCGAACGTGATCCGCACGGCCGTGGAAACCTGCCGTGGCAAGGTGCCCATCCTGGCCGGCGCAGGCGGCCCGACCCGCGTGGCCATCGAGTACGCAAAGGAAGCCGAGCGCCTGGGCGCCCACGGCATCCTGCTGATGCCGCACTACCTGACCGAAGCCAGCGAAGACGGCATCGCCAACCACATCGAAGAGGTCTGCAAGGCCACCAAGTGCGGCGTGATCGTCTACAACCGCGCCAATTCGCGCATCGGCGCCGACCTGCTGGCCAAGGTCGTGGACAAGTGCCCGAACCTGATCGGTTTCAAGGACGGCGTGGGTGACATCGAGGCCATGGTGCGCGTGCGCCGCAAGCTGGGCGACCGCCTGGCCTACCTGGGCGGCCTGCCCACCGCCGAAGTCTACGCCGCGGCCTACAAGGCGCTGGGCGTGCCGGTGTACTCGTCGGCCGTGTTCAACTTCATCCCGAAGACCGCGATGGACTTCTACCGCGCCGTGGCCGCCGACGACCACGCCACCATCGGCCGCCTGATCGACGACTTCTTCCTGCCGTACCTGGACATCCGCAACCGCAAGCATGGTTACGCCGTGTCGATCGTCAAGGCCGGCGCCAAGCTGGTTGGCCACGACGCAGGCCCGGTGCGCGCCCCGCTGACCGACCTGACCGAGGAAGAAGTGGCCAAGCTGGACGCCCTGATCAAGAAGCTGGGCCCGCAATAAGCCGTACCGTATCGATAGCTTGAGTTGAAGCATTGAGAGCCGACATGAGTCGGCTCTTTTTTTGCACCATCGATGAGCGATGGCACCGCAGAATGGCGCACCAGGTCTGTTCGCCGTGCGCCATGACGGTGATAAGCAGCAGGCTTTTCGGCCGGATCGCGCTGGCCCGAAACCTGCGATAGCTACCCCGAAGAGTAGAAGCGTTCAACCGCCTGATCCCTGCCCCATCCCATCGGCGCAGACAGGTGGCAGGAAATTGCTCTTGATGTCCGCGCCGCCGCGGAACTCGAGAGCCGGAAATTTCCTCGGAAGTTCCGTGCTTCCCAGGTATCCCGCGTTCCCCGTCGGCCGGACCCGTTCAACCTTTCCTGAACCCGGAACGACATGACAGAGAACACCCTCCCCCTGCACGAACTGGCGCGCGAATCGCGCATGGGCGCCCACGGCACCGAGACCGATGCGCGCGAGATCCGCCGCATCGACCTGTCGGATTTTGACCAACGCAAATCTGAAATTGCCGACCAGCTCTGGCAGGCCGGCGTCGACATCGGCTTCTTCCAGCTGGAAAACCACGGCATCGACCTGACAGCCGTGCGCGAAGCGTTTGCGATGACCGAACAGTTCTTCTCGCTGCCCGACGCGGTAAAGGGCCAGTATCCGCTGCAGAAGGCCAATAACGCCGGCTGGGAAACGCGTGCGCAGGTGCGTCCGTCCACCGGCACGCCGGACCAGAAGGAGTCGTACCAGATCACCCGGCCGCATATGGCGGCGCTCTGGCCCACCGAAGCCGAACTGGCGGGCTTCCAGGCCACGATGCTTTCGTTCGAACGCCAATGCTGGGAAGTCGGCATGAAAGTGCTGTCCTGCTTCGCCCACAAGCTCGGCTTCGACGCCGAATTCTTCACGCGTGCACACGACCCTGCTGCCCCCGATTACCAGAGCACGCTGCGCCTGCTCCACTACTACGCGATTCCGCCCGAGGCACAGGACAAGCTCGAACTCTGGCGTGCCGGCGCGCACACCGATTTCGACTGCCTGACGCTGCTGTTCCAGCGCCAGGGACAAGGCGGATTGCAGGTATGCCCGGGCAAGGAAATGGAAGCGCAGGCCTGGACGCCCATTCCGCCCGATGGGGACGTGATCACCTGCAACATCGGCGATATGCTGATGCGCTGGAGCGATGACCGCCTGCCGTCGAACTTCCACCGCGTCCGCAATCCGCTGCCCGGCGAGTACATGGGCCCGCGCTATAGCCTGGCGTTCTTCTGCCAGGCCAACCGCAATGCCATGATCGAAGGGCCGGCGAAGCAGTATCCGGCGATCACCGCTGGCGATTTCCTGCGCCAGCGCGTAGCGGCCAACTTCAAGGCCTACTGACGACCCGGGCGCCTGCCGGGCGCCCCAAACGAAAAAACCCCGTGCTCTTGCGAGACACGGGGCCTTAAGCCGCCCGGCGCCCGCATGGGGCGGGCATCGGGCTGACGACTACCAACTACCGAAGGGGACCGGGATCAGGCCGCAGCGTCCTTCAGCTTCTTCAGCGGACGGACCTTGACCTTGACGCTGGCCGGCTTGGCCGGGAACCAACGCTCTTCACCCGTGAACGGGTCCTTGCCGAAACGCTTCTTCTTGGCCGGCACTTGCTGCGCGGTCACCTTCATCAGGCCCGGCAGCGTGAATTCGCCAGCGCCCTTCTTGTTCAGCGCGCTGACGATGGTGTTTTCGAGGTGGGCCAGCACCGACTTCACGGCCTTGGCTTCGAGCTGGGTTTGCGCTACCAGGTGAGCGACCAGGCTCGACTTGTTGAAGGTGTCCTTCAGCGGCTTCACGGTCGGCGCAGCGGCGGGAGCAGCCTTCTTGGCCGGAGCGGCGGCCTTCTTTGCGGCAGCCTTCACGGGTGCCTTGGTTGCTACAGCCTTCTTGGCAGCAGGCTTGGTTGCAGTCTTCGCGGTCGGTTTCGCTTTGGTCGCCATATCGATATACGAGAGTTGAAGATTAATGTCCCGGACCGTTTGCAATCCATCGCAGCGTAGCGCTTGGCATCGCGTGCGAATCGTGCTGGCCGGCACGCACTGAATCATAGCGGAAACAGCCAGAAGTAAAGGGGTTTTCTCACATGCCACAGGTCAAACCAAGTGAAAACCCCGGGTTTTGTCGCTGGTTTGCGTCAGCAAACACGCTGCGGAGCGTTACGTCCCCCCACTTTCGCGTGTGACAGACGCCGCGAACGCGCAAAAGTTTCCGCGAATCAGTGCGCGTGCGCGGCCATCGCATCGCGCGTTTCGCGCGCCAGGCCCAGCGCGAAAGCGGCTTCGGCCACGAGGAAAAGTGGGCCGACCAGCAGGCCGACAAGGTCGTCGACAAAGGCCGGCTTGCGTCCCTCGAAGTAGTGGCCGACGAACTGGATCACCCATCCCGCCACGAACAGGCCGATGCCCCCGGCCAGCCACGCCATGGTGGAAAGCGCGGCAATCCAGGCGCCCGCCCACACGAACACCGCCAGGATCGCGGCCATGGCCACGCCGAAAGCAAACGACAGGCGCAGGTAGAACAGGCACGCCAGCACGTACACGACGATTGCCGGCGACAGGAACAGCGCGCCGTCGCCGAGCGGCATGACGGGCCGGCCCAGCAGCGCGGTCACGGCCAGCACGATCATCGGGATGCCGATGAAATGCGTGGCGACGTTGCGGCTGTCGCGGTGGTAAGCGGCATAGCCGGACAGATGATCGATCAGGGTTTTCACGGGGCGTCTCCTCTCCAATGGCTGTTTTCAGGCGGTTCTGGCCGCTCTGGGATCTTCGGCGCCGACGCACCCGTCGGCACCCTCACCCGCCAAACCACGTCGCGGGTCCGTTTTTGAAGTGGATTTATATTAGTGATGCGCCGCGTGCCCAGGTAGAGGGTCTACCCGCCGTTCGAGCCGCCCCACTAATTTCGGAAATCCTTCCCGACATGCAACCCGCAGACCAGATCCCCGCCCTCTCCGCCGACCAGCGCGATGCCTGGCTGGCACGCATCGGCCTGGGCGCCGGCACCGCGCCGCCGCCCACGCTGGACACCCTGAACGCTCTGATTGCCAGCCACCTGCGGCATATTCCGTTCGAGAACCTGACACCACTGGTGGGCTGGCGCGTAAATATCGACCTGCCGGCAGTGTTCGACAAGCTCGTCCACCAGGGGCGCGGCGGCTACTGTTTCGAGCTGAATACGCTGTTTTGCGCCGGCCTCAAGGCGCTGGGATTCACGGTGACGCCGCTGGCCGCGCGCGTGCGCTGGAACGTGCCCGACGAGCGGCCCAGGGGGCTCTCGCACATGCTGCTGCGCGTGGAAGTGGCGCACGAAAGCCATGTGGCGGACGTCGGTTTCGGCGGCCCCACGCCCGACCGCTCGCTGGCCTTGTCGCTGCCGGCCGCTGCCAATTCGCCTTACCAGCTTCTGCCCGTGCCCGCAGCCACCGCGGGCACGGGCTTCCATGCGTATGACCTGGCCGTCCGCAACCCCGACGCCGCCGGCGTGGGAAACGGGAAAGCTGACGATGCAGACGCGTGGCGCGTGCTTTACCGCTTCGATCTGACGCCCCAGCCGCAGATCGACTACGTGGCGCGCAACTGGTACGTGTCGACGCATCCCGACAGCCACTTCACGCAGATGCTGATCGCCGCCCGGACCGACGCCAGCGGCGCGCGGCTGTCGCTGGGCAACGGCAGCCTGACCGAGCGGATGCCGGACGGCACGGTGTGCAAGACCGACCTGGCCACCGCCAACGAAGCCATCGACGTGCTGGCAGACCGCTTCGGCATCCGCATCGACGCCGACCTGCGCGCGGCGCTGGCGGCACGGCTGCCGGCATTGCTGGCGGCACGCCAGGCCTGACTGGCCCCGGAACCACGATTCCGCGCTGCGGCACGGTCCATGCATCGCGTGAATTGCCGGCAGAAAGTTTGCTGATATCGGCCCTGCCGTGCCGGTCGGGCTGTGGACTGAGGGGGACGCCTGCCCATAATGTCCCGGCCCATTCACGATTCAGGCGGCGGCCATGACCGCTGCCCATCCATATCAGGAGACACCATGTCATTGTTCGATCTGTCGGGCAAGGTTGCCATCATCACCGGGTCCTCGCGCGGCATCGGCCGGTCAATCGCCGAGCAAATGGCCGTCCAGGGCGCCAAGGTCGTCATCTCGTCGCGCAAGCCCGAGGCCTGCCAGGAAGTGGCCGATGCCATCAATGCGCAACACGGCGCCGGCACCGCACTGGCCGTGGCCGCCAATATCTCGTCGAAGGAAGCCCTGCAGCACCTGGTCGATGAAACCAACCGCACGTTCGGCAAGGTGGACATCCTGGTCTGCAACGCCGCGTCGAACCCCTACTACGGCCCGATGAGCGGCGTGTCCGACGACCAGTTCCGCAAGGTGCTGGACAACAACGTGATCTCGAATCACTGGCTGATCCAGATGGTGGCGCCGCAGATGATCGAGCGCAAGGAAGGGTCGATCATCATCGTGTCGTCGATTGGTGGCCTGCGCGGGTCGCCCACCATCGGCGTCTACAACGTCTCGAAAGCGGCCGATTTCCAACTGGCACGCAACCTGGCCGTGGAGTTCGGCCCGCACAATGTGCGGGTGAACTGCATCGCGCCGGGCCTGATCAAGACCGACTTCGCCAAGGCGCTGTGGGATGACCCCGTGCGCTACAAGCAGTCGACCGAGAACGCCCCGCTGCGCCGCATCGGCGAGCCAGTGGAAATTGCCGGCGCGGCATGCTTCCTGGCATCGGCGGCCAGCACGTTCATGACCGGCCAGGCCATGGTGGTGGACGGGGGCGTCACGATCTGATCCGTTTTGCGCGGGAGGCAACGCATGTCGCAACATCCGCAACATCCGCAGCAACCCTCGCAGGCCGGCCCGCAGTGGCCGGTCATGTCGATTGCCGAGGCGCACGCCCGGCTGACCGCCCCCGGGGCGCCGTTCGAAACCGAGACGCGTGTGATCCGGGGCATTCCCACCACGGTCTGGAAGAACGCGCCACCCACGCTGCGCGACCTGTTCCTGGTCGCCGCGGCCTGGGGCGAGAAAACCTTCGTGGTTTACGAGGACGAACGCGTCAGCTATCGCGCGTTTGCCCTGGCCGCCACTGCGCTGGCGCACCAGCTGGTGCGCGACGGCGTAAGCAAGGGCGACCGCGTGGCCGTGGCCATGCGCAACCTGCCCGAATGGCCCGTAGCGCTCTATGGCGGGGTGCTGGCCGGCGCCATCGTCACGCCGCTCAACGCGTGGTGGACTGGCCCGGAACTCGAATACGGGCTGTCCGATTCGGGCAGCCGCATCGCCATCGTCGACCACGAGCGGCTTGACCGCATCCTGGAGCACCTGCCCAACTGCCCCGCGCTGGAACGTATCTACGTGTCGCGTGCGCCGGCCGATGCCACCTTCGACGATCCGCGCATCGTGTCGCTGGCCGCGGTGCTGGGCGAGTCCGATGCCTGGCCGTCGCTGCCGTCGCAATCGCTGCCCCAGGTGCCGCTCGACCCCGAGGACGACGCCACGATCTTCTACACGTCGGGCACCACGGGCAAGCCCAAGGGTGCCGTCGGCAGCCACCGCAATGCCTGCTCGGTGGCGGTCTGTGCGCAGTTCAGCCCGCTGCGCAACCTGCTGCGACGCGGCGAGCCGGTGCCAGAACCGAATCCCGATGCCCCGCAGAAGGCAGCGTTGCTGGCCGTGCCGTTCTTCCACGTCACGGGCTGCATGTCGGTGCTGAATGGCGCGCTGGCCAGCGGCGGCAAGATCGTGCTGATGTATCGCTGGGACACGCTGCGGGCGATGGAACTGATCGAACGCGAGCGCTGCACCTCGGCCGGTGGCGTGCCCACTATCGCGTGGCAGATCATCGAACACCCGCAGCGTGACGACTTCGACCTGTCGTCGCTCGAAAACGTCCATTACGGCGGCGCGCCAGCCTCGCCGGAGCTGGTCCGGCGCATCAAGGAAGCGTTTCCGAACGCCGCGCCGGGCATCGGCTGGGGCATGACGGAAACGTCGGCCACGTTCACGAGCCACAGCGCGGAGGAGTACATCCACCGCCCGGACGCCAGCGGGCCCGCGCTGCCCATCGGCGAGATGAAGATCGACGACGGCTTCGGCAATGCGCTGCCGCCCGGCGAGATCGGCGAACTGATGGTGCGCGGCGCCAACGTCGTCCACGGCTACTGGAACAAGCCAGAGGCCACGGCCAAGACCTTTGTCGACGGATGGCTGCACACCGGCGACGTGGCGCGGCTGGACGAAGAAGGCTTTCTCTACGTGGTCGACCGCATGAAGGACATGCTGATCCGCGGCGGCGAGAACATCTACTGCATCGAGGTGGAAAGCGCGCTGTATGCGCATCCGGCCGTCATGGACGCGGCCGTGGTGGGCATCGCGCACCGGACGCTGGGCGAGGAACCGGGCGCCGTGGTCAGCCTGAAGCCGGGCGCCCGGGCTACGGAGGCCGAGCTGCAGGATTTCGTGCGCCAGCAGCTGGCCGCGTTCAAGGTGCCGGTGCGGATCATCGTCCGCGACGACATGCTGCCGCGCAATCCGAATGGCAAAATCTTGAAATCGAACCTGCGCAAGCTGTTCGAGTAGGCCTAGTCGAGCAAGTCCCGGGGCTATTTCACCGGAATCGGCGTCCCGGCAGGCACCGGGACGGCCGTCACCGCGTTCTGCGGGCTGCCGCTGACGATGCGATCCGAATAGGTCAGGTACACCAGCGTATTGCGCTTGCGATCCACCGCGCGCACCACGTGCAGCGTCTTGAACAGGATCGACATGCGCTCGGAGAACACGTCCTCCTGCGCCTTGAGCGGCCCCTTGAACGCGATGGTCCCCACCTGGCGGCAGGCGATCGACGCCTCGGGCGGGTCTTCGGCCATGCCGAACGTGCCTTTGATGCCGCCGGTGCGGGCGCGCGACACGTAGCACGTCACGCCATCCACCTGCGGATCGTCGTAGGCCTCGATCACGACCTTGTCCGATCCGGTTACCCGAAAATTCGTCGAAACGCTGCCGATTTCCTCGGCATGGGCAACGGCCAGCAGCGTGGCCAGGCCACATGCCAGCCCGCCGGCCACGACAATACGCAACGATCTGGGCGTCATTCGGTCGTCGCCCCCTTGATCTCGTCGTGGCGGCGTTCCATTTCCTGGCGCAGCGCGCGGCGCTGCCTGGCGGCTTCGAAACGCTGGCGCTCCACCTCGTCGCGCGGCTGCAGCGGCGGCACTTCGGCCGGCGTGCCGTTGTCGTCGACGGCCACCATTGTGAAATAGCAGCTGTTGGTGTGGCGAACCACCTTGCTGCGGATGTTCTCGGTCACCACCTTGATGCCGATTTCCATCGAGCTGCGGCCCGTGAAGTTCACGGCGGCGAGAAACGTCACCAGTTCGCCAACGTGGATCGGCTGGCGGAACACCACCTGGTCGACCGACAGCGTCACGACATAGCGCCCGGCATAGCGGCTGGCGCAAGCGTAGGCCACCATGTCCAGGTATTTGAGGATGGTGCCACCGTGGACGTTGCCGGAGAAATTGGCCATGTCCGGCGTCATCAGCACGGTCATGGACAGCTGGTGGGACAGATCATTCATCGCAGAAAATCCATAAATCGAGCCTGAGGCGCGGGCAGTGTAACCCGGTGCGCGCGGTCATGGCATATCGGATGGCGCGATTTCCGCCGTTTGGTTGTCGAACAGTCTGAATAATCGGCCGCACAAAAAGAAAAGCGGCCCCGCAGGCCGCTTTCAGTACTTCTGTACCGCTCTGTACGCGATGCGCTTACTTCTTCTTGTTCACGGCGTCCTTGAAACCCTGGCCGGCGGAGAACTTTACCGTCTTGGCGGCCGGAATCTTGATCGTTTCGCCGGTGCGCGGATTGCGACCGGTACGTGCAGCACGCTTGCCCGAGCTGAAGCTGCCAAAACCCACCAGCGTGACCGAGTCACCCTTCGCGACTGCCTTCTTGATACTGTCCAGCGCAGCGTTCAGCGCGCGCTCGGCGGCGGCGTTGCTGAGTTCTGCTTCCGCGGCGATGGCCGATACCAGTTCACCTTTATTCATGGCTGATTTCCCTTGTTTGGTCGTCGTCATCGGACTTTTGCCAAGTGGCAAAAGTCCGATCGGCGCAGTCTAATCTGCCCTTTGCGGCTTGAGCAATCCCCAGTGGCACCGATGCAACGAAAACCGCCGGAAATCGTTCTCTGGCAAGACTTAGCGGGGTTTTACCCCTCTGTTTCCAGAATCGGGACATCACTTTTCGGGAACAGGACGTATCGGACGACGCACTTTGTGAAACGGGCAGGAAGTTGCCGATTCTCCACCGGAGCGCGCAATTTACGGCGAGGTTATGACGCGGTACGCCGTAGTCCGTGCCGCCCATTTTCGGTGCACGAAATCAGGACGCACCAAATACGCCCCACCCCGACACGCGGCATGCGTCGTTTTGGCGCATGCGCAAACCAATTACGCCCCACTGTCGCGCATGCCAGCATGGCCCGCAGGGACGATTCCATTGCCAGACATCAGGCGTGCGCCCTGATTTGGCGCCGTTTTCCCCCTTTTGCAGCCAAAACTGGAACGCTAATTGCTTATCCGTGCTCCCATTTTGAGCATGAGGTAACGATGGACAACCTGAAGACAGGCACGGATGCCTTGTTCATCCTGTTGGGCGCAATCATGGTGCTGGCAATGCACGCAGGCTTCGCCTTCCTGGAACTCGGCACCGTGCGCAAGAAGAACCAGGTCAATGCACTGGTCAAGATTCTGGTCGATTTCGCGGTGTCGACACTCGCCTACTTCTTCATCGGCTACACCATCGCCTATGGGGTGCAATTCTTTGCCGGCGCCGAGACGCTGGCCGAGAAAAATGGCCACGAACTGGTGAAGTTCTTTTTCCTGGCCACGTTTGCCGCCGCCATTCCGGCGATTATCTCGGGCGGCATCGCGGAGCGCTCGCGTTTCAATCCCCAGTTGATGGCCACCTTCGTGCTGGTGGGTTTTGTCTACCCGTTCTTCGAAGGCATCGTCTGGAACAACCGTTTTGGCCTGCAGGACTGGCTGGCCTCGGTGTCCGGGGCACCGTTCCACGACTTCGCGGGTTCGGTGGTGGTGCACGCCGTGGGCGGCTGGATCGCCCTGCCCGCCGTGCTGCTGCTGGGCGCCCGCCGGGGCCGCTATCAGAAGGACGGCCGCATCAGCGCGCATCCGCCGTCGAATATCCCGTTCCTTGCCCTGGGTGCCTGGGTATTGGCGGTGGGCTGGTTCGGCTTCAACGTGATGAGCGCCCAGACCATCGACAAGATCAGCGGCCTGGTGGCCATCAACTCGCTGATGGCGATGGTCGGCGGCACGCTGGCGGCGTGGGCGGCCGGACGCAACGACCCGGGGTTTTCGTATAACGGCCCGCTGGCCGGGCTGGTGGCGGTCTGTGCCGGGTCAGACATCATGCACCCGCTGGGCGCACTGGTCACCGGCGCGGTGGCCGGCGTGCTGTTTGTCTATATGTTTACGCTGGCCCAGAACAAATGGCATATCGACGATGTGCTGGGCGTCTGGCCGCTGCATGGCCTGTGCGGCGCCTGGGGCGGCATTGCGGCCGGGATTTTCGGTACGCGCATGCTGGGCGGGATGGGCGGCGTGTCGCTGGTGGCCCAGGTGGCCGGCACGCTGATGGGTATCGTTGTGGCCCTGGTCGGCGGCACCGTGGTCTACGGCGCGCTGAAGAAACTGGTGGGTATCCGCCTGGACCCCGAAGAGGAATTCAATGGCGCCGACCTGACGCTGCATCGCATCTCGGCCACGCCGGAGCGTGAAACGAACTGGTAACGCACGGATTTGCATGGCATTGTGGAGAAAGGACGGCCGGGTATTTACCCGGCCGTTTTTACTTGGCCCGCAAAAAAGATTGTCTTGAACTTTGGCCAGGGGCGCCCAATAATGCCCTTGCCCTTTCTGTAAACGCCGACACAGGCGTGCCTTGTGGTCCTGACATTATCGACAGCACGCGCCATTTTGCTGTCCCTGGTTTTTCCTGCCCGTAAAATCACAGGAGCATGTTCATGGATACCACCTCGCTGCAAAGCATCCGCGACGTCATTTACGGTTACGCCACCATATTCGGCGTGAAAATCCTGGCCGCCCTGGCATTCTGGGTGGTGGGCCGCTGGCTGATCCATTTCGTGGTGCGGCTGGTGCAGAACTCGCTGGCCAGGCAAAGCGTCGATCCCACCCTGCTGCGCTATGTCGGATCGATTGTCACCGTCACGCTGAACGTCGTGCTGGTGATCGGCATCCTGGGCTATTTCGGTATACAGACCACCACGTTCGCGGCGCTGATCGCGGCGGCCGGCGTGGCCATCGGCATGGCGTGGTCCGGGCTGATGTCCAATTTCGCCGCCGGCGCCTTCCTGGTCGTCCTGCGTCCGTTCAAGGTGGGTGATTTCGTGACCGTGGGCGGCGTGACCGGCACGGTGCGGGAAATTGGCCTGTTTGCGACGTCCCTCGATACCCCGGACAACGTCCTGACCGTAGTCGGCAACAACAAGATCTTCAGCGACACGATCCAGAACTTCACGGCCAATCCGTTCCGGCGCGTCGAACTGAAGGCCCAGCTGGCGGGCACCACCGATGCAATGGCCGCCATTGCGCTGCTCAAGGAGAAGGTGGCCGCCATCCCGAACGTGCTGGCCGAGCCGGCGGTCGACGTCGAGATCCTGGAATTCACGCTGGTGGGGCCGGTGCTGGCGGTACGCCCGTACTGCCACAACGACAACTACTGGCAGGTGTATTTCGATACCAACCGCACCATCCGCGACAGCTTCGGCGCGGCCGGATTCGCCGCCCCGATGCCCGCCCAGATGGTGGTCATGCAGAACGCTCCTGCGGTGCCACTGACCCAGCCGGCGAATCAGGCAGCCTGAAGAGGCCGCCTGAGCCGGCGTTCCAGATCGATCAGCCGGGCTGGCGCGCGCCAGCCCGCCCATACAGACGCAGCAACACGGCGCCCGTGCCGCAGACCGCCATCACCACGGCCAGCGGCAGCGCCGTACCGTCGTGCCACACGCTGACGGCGGCACCGGCCAGCGTGCCGAAGCCGAACTGGAGCGTGCCCATCAATGCCGACGCCGTGCCGGCGCGATGGCTCTGATGGGCCAGTGCCAGTGCCGAAGCGTTGGGGGTGATGCAGCCCAGCCCGGCCAGGAAGACGAAGAAGCCGCACAGCAGCACCGGCAGCGACGCCACGCCCAGCAGCGTGGCAGCTGCCAGCGTCAGGCCCGCCACGCAGGGCGCGATCAGCGCCACGCGCAGCACGTCGTCCAGCGCGCGGGCGCGCACCAGCTTCGCGTTGACCTGCGACATCGCGATCAGGCCAAACGCGTTGGCCCCGAAAACAAAGCCGTAGTGGGAGGGATCGATGCCATGCAGTTCGATCAGCACGAACGGCGAGCCCGCGATGTAGGCAAACATGCCGCCCTGCACGCACCCGGCGGACAGCGAATAGCCCAGGAATTCGCGGTCGCGCAGCAGCTCCCAGTAGCCGCGCAGCACGGTGCCCGGATGCAGCGAGCGGCGGCGCTGCGGATCGAGCGATTCCTCCATGCGCGAATGGATCAGCCACAGCAGCAGCACGGCCGCGCCGCAATGGATCCAGAAGATCGCACGCCATCCGGTGGCGGCCAGCACGGCCCCGCCGATCAGCGGCGCCAGGATCGGCGCCAGCCCCATTACCAGCATCAGCGACGAAAAGGCCCGGGCGGATTCGCGCGCCTCGAGCCGGTCCCGGATCACCGCCCGCGACACCACCAGCCCGGTGCAACCGCCAAGCGCCTGCAGGAAGCGCCAGAGCATCAGCGATTCCACGCTCGACGCCAACGCGCACCCGGCGGCCGCCACGCCATAGATCGTCAGGCCGGCATAGAGCGGCGCCTTGCGGCCGAAACGGTCGCTGACAGGGCCGTAGAACGCCTGGCCGATGGCAAGGCCCACCAGGAACGTGCCCAGCGTCAGCTGTACCTTGCCGATGTCGGTATGGAGATCGGCTGCCAGCGCCGGGAAGCTGGGCAGGTACATGTCGATGGAAAGCGGGGCGATGGCCGTGAGCGACGCGCAGATCAGCAGCCAGAGCGGAAAGCGCGCGTCGGTGCGAGCGCTTGCGGAGGACGTCATTGAAAGGGTTCCGGTAGGGCAAGCCGCAATTGTTGCATAGCGTGCAAGCGCTTGGCGGGCCCCGCGTCAAGTCACCAGAAGTACCGTGGAAAATCCGCCGCAAACCGGCTGCCGGTGCGGCATCACGGGTGGCGCTGCTTTCACGTGTGGCGGGGTGGAGGGTACAATGCGTGCCTGTCGGGACGGATGTACCCCAGACCACGCAGTCAGACGCATCGCGGGAGACGGATCACGGGACCCGTCCCCGGCAACGTTATCCTGCATGACCATACGACACACGCCGTTTATTGCTTCGCTGAGCCTGGTTGCACTCGCAGCCTTGCCGTCGTTGCCCGCATGGGCCGCGCCTGGCAGGCCGCCCGCCATGGCACCGGCATCGTCCCCCGCGCCCGTGGCGGTCGACGAAGCCGAGGCCCTGTCACGCATGCTCAAGGGCGCGGCCACCGGACAGAACACCGGCGCGGCCGGCGTTCCTGAACTGCTGCGCAACACCAGTCGCCCTGACAGCGTGCTGGCACGCGCCTGCAGGCAACTCAACGATATCCTGCCCATCGAGATCGACGGCGAGACGCGCCTGCGCCGCTGCCAGTCGATCCCCGGCAAGCACGTGCTTTTCCAGCTGGAACTGACCAACTATCGCGGCCCGATGCTCGACCTGGCCAGCTTCGAGGTGAGCTACGCCGCGCCGCTCCAGCGCAACATCTGCGCGAACCGCGACGTGGAAATCCTGACCAAGCTCGGCGTCAGCATGATGTTCCGCTACATGACGCGCAACGACCGCGGCGAGCGCCGCGTGGGCGACGTCTATATCAACGCGCCGATCTGTGTGTCGGCACTGCGATAGCCCCCGGTCGATACCCCCTCCCGTTTAAAACAGGCGAAAAAAAACGGCAGGCCCGCAAGCCTGCCGTTCTTCATGGCGCGTACCGCCGCCGGGTCACGCCGCCCGTGGCCGCAACGGCAGCACGTTGGGCGCGCGGCGCAGCAGCACCCGGGTTTCCTTCCACGCGGCATCGGCCAGCGGCGATCCCCACACCAGCTCGTGCAGCTTCGACAGCGCGAACGGGTCGCCCAGTAGCACGTGCTTCTGGGCCGGCGACAGCGACCCCGGGCCATGCGTCAGCGCGTGCTGCACCAGCGATGCATGCTGCAGCCTGGCCGGCTCCGGCTGGATGGTGCGCGCCGTGGCCGTGGCGCACATCAGCGCGTTGGTCACCGGATCGACCACGGCATCGACGAAGCGCGGCACTTCCTGGGCATTTTCCACGTGCTGCTGCGTTTCGACGATCTCGCGCGGCACATAGGTTTCCTCAGGGATCATGAACAGCCCGGCGCGGCGCGCGGCGCGGCCCAGGGACACCCGCGACAGCATCACCGACACCGGGATCGACATCGCCAGCGAGCCGACGATCGGCAGCAGCCACCAGATAAAGCCCGGGCTCAGCCAGTACACGCCCGCGCCCCACACCAGACCCAGCACCGTATGCCAGCCGTGGCGGCGGAAGGCCTCGCCCCATGTCGTCTCCGCGTCCTCCCGCGGGGGCGACTTCCACGAAATGCCCCAGCCGCTGTAGGCCGCGATCACGAATTTGGTGTGGAACAGCATGCGCGTGGGCGCCAGCAGGGCCGACAGCGTCATCTCGATCAGCATGCTCAGGACCAGGCGCACCGGACCGCCGTACTGCTTCGCATCCTTCATCAGCAGGATCACGCTGGCCAGCTTGGGCAGGAACAGCAGCGTGGCCGTGGCCGAGAACAGCATCAGCGCCTTTTCCGGATGCCATTCCGGCCAGGTCGGGAACAGCTGGTAAGGCTTGGTGAAGTACTCGGGCGGCACCAGCGCGTGCTTGGCCAGCGCGGCCGTGGACAGCAGCAGGAACAGGAACCACAGCGGCGCCGACACATAGGCCATGATGCCGGTCAGGAACACCGCGCGGTGCACGGCGTGGAAACCCTGCTTCATCCACAGGCGGAAGTTCATCAGGTTGCCCTGGCACCAGCGGCGGTCGCGCTTGACCTCGTCCAGCAGGTTCGGCGGCAGTTCCTCGAACGAGCCCGGCAGGTCGTAGGCAATCCACACGCCCCATCCCGCGCGCCGCATCATGGCCGCCTCGACAAAGTCGTGCGACAGGATTTCACCGGACAGCGGCCCCTTGCCGGGCAGCGGCGCCAGGCCGCAGTGTTCCATGAACGGCTTGATGCGGATGATGGCGTTGTGGCCCCAGTAGTGCGACTCGCCCAGCTGCCAGTAGTGCAGCCCCGCCGTAAACAGCGGGCCATAGACGCGCGTGGAGAACTGCTGCACCCGCGCGTACAGCGTGTCGCGGCCCACGGCCAGCGGCGCGGTCTGGATGATGCCGGCGCCCGGGTTGGCCTCCATCAGCCGAGCCAGCGTGGCCAGGCAGTCGCCGCTCATCACGCTGTCGGCGTCCAGCACGATCATGTAGCGGTACTTGCTGCCCCAGCGGCGGCAGAAGTCGGCCACATTGCCGGTCTTGCGCTTCACGCGATGCCGGCGCCAGCGGTAGAAGATACGGCCGAAGCCGCCCACGGCGCGGCACAGTTCGATCCAGGCGTCGTGCTCGGCGGTGCGCAGGTCGGGGTTGCCGCTGTCGGACAGCACGAAGAAATCGAAATGCTGCAGTTCGCCGGTGCGTTCCAGCGATTCGTACGTGGCACGCAGGCCCGCGAAGACGCGCGTCACGTCTTCGTTGCAGATCGGCATGATGATCGCCGTCCGCGCGGACGGGTCGATCGGTGCGTCGCTGGCCGCGCTGCGCGAGATCAGGTGCTTGTCGCCACCCTTGAACAGCACCAGGAAGCCCATCATCGCCGTCCAGAAGCCGGCCGACACCCACGAGAACAGGATCGCGAACAGCGTCAGGATGGCCACTTCGAGCGGATCGGCGCCGTGGTACGGCAGCACGCGCGACATGAAGTACGTGGCCATGATGGTCTGGCCCACCACCAGCGCCAGCAGGAACCAGCGGCGGTGCGATCCGGCCGGATGCCACTTGCCCTCGGCATCGGGGCCGTCGTGCAGCGTGTCCCACGTCTCGGGCACGGGCGGCCGGCCCAGCATCTTGCGCCAGGCATTGCGGATGCCGCCCCAGACGATATGCGGCGGCCACTGGCGCGGCACCATCGAGGCGCGCTCGGGTTCCGGCCCCGTGTTCACGCGCACGGTACCGTCGGCGTGCCGCTGCAGCAGCGGCTCGCCGTCCACCTGCGGGTTGCCATAGGCCATCGCAAAGCGACGACCCACCGATGCGTAGGTTGCCCCGCCCGGGGCGCTGCCGTCATTCAAATCGGAAGCTTCCTTGTCCTTCGGGTCGCGACCGGCCAGGCGCGTTTGCAGTTCGATCATGGCCGACGGCACTTCGATACCCTCGGCCGGCACGCTGGACATCAGCGATTTCGGGGTATCGGCCAGCAGTTCGCTACGCAGTTCGGGCGAAGCCGGCAGGCGGTCGACATAGCGCTGGCATGCTGCCGCCGCCTGGGCCGGGCGCTGCTTCAGCCTGGGGTAAGATGTAGCTCCATGTCTCGGATTGGGTTGTATTGCCGTTGCGAAGATAGCCGCGCAACTCAACCGGCTTGTTCTCGTCCTTGCGCCGCATGAACATCGTCATGCGCCAGCCACCGGTGGCCTCGTTGCGCTGGACTGTCGTCTTGAGCAGTTCGCCATTGGCGTCCGCCGATACCACCGGGTCCAGGCGCGCCTCCTCGGGCAGCTTCTTGAACGCGGGGCCTTCGAAATCCACCACCAGCGAGAAACTGGTGTCGTCCTGCTTGCGCGTCAGGCCCTGCCCGCGGCGCGTCTGCGTGACCCACGACATCGGCGGCAGGTTCTCGCCGTCCTTCTGCCATTTCAGCCGGTACTCGTAGTCGAAGGCCTGCTTCGGCTTGGGCGGGTTGTCCGGCACCCAGAAGGCCACGATGTTGTCATTGGTCTCGTCCGGCGTGGGAATCTGCACCAGTTCCACGCGGCCCGAGCCCCAGTTGCCCTTCGGCTCGACCCAGCCGCTCGGCCGGCGCTCGTACCACGAGCCGATCTCCTGGTAATTGTCGAAACTGCGGTCGCGCTGCATCAGGCCATAGCCCTGCGGATTGGTGGCGGCGAACGACGTCACCAGCAGGCGCTTGGGATTGACCAGCGGACGCCAGATCCATTCGCCGGTGCCGAGCTGCACCGACAGGCCGTCGGAGTCATGCACCTCGGGGCGGAAATCGGCGCTCGACGACGGCTGGTTCTCGCCAAACAGGTACATGCTGGTCAGCGGGGCCAGCCCAAGCTTGGTCACGTTCTCGCGCAGGAACAGGCGCGACTTGACCTCCATCACGGTCTCGTTGCCGGGCTTGATGATGAAGCGATAGGCGCCGCTCATGCGGCGCGAATCCATCAGCGCATAGATCGTCAGCTGTCTGTCGTTGGCCGACGGCCGCTCGATCCAGAATTCGGTGAAGCGCGGAAACTCCTCGCCGGAGTTCAGCGCGGTATCCACGGCCAGGCCACGGGCCGACAGGCCATACCACTGGTCCTTGCCCAGCGCGCGGAAGTAGCTGGCACCCAGGAACGACGCCAGTTCGTCCTTGCGCTTGCCCTGGTTCAGCGGATACATCAGCCGGAAGCCGGCAAACCCCAGGCCCTTGAGCTTGGCGGGATCCACCTTGTGCGAGCCGTAGTTGAACGCGGCCGGATCGAAGCGGAATTCGCGCACGCTGCTGTTGACCACCTCGTTGATCCGTACGGGCTGGTCGAACACCATGCCCTCGTGGAAAAACGAGATCTCGAACGGCAGCCGCGCGCCGCGCCAGGCAAAGCGCTCGGGCTTGTATTCGATCTCGCGATACCGGTCGTAGCTCAGTTCCTTGAGCTCGCGCGGCAGTTCCTGCGCCTTGGGCGGCTTGTACGGCGATGCCGACAGCTGGCGGGCGCGCGCGGCCACGGTCTCGAAATCGAACGCGTGCGCGGTCAGCGCCAGCACCGCCAGCATGCCGCCGCCCAGCCATCGTCCGATCCCTGAAATCCTGCCGGATAAGCGGCGCGCGGGCGCGGCGCTCGGGCGTTGGATCGGGCGGAACGACGTCGGATATGCGGACATGAAGACCGTTGGGAGGGTTGGCAGGGAGACAGGCGGCCGGACAAGGCGGCCGCCCAGGAATACGTCAGGAAACTTCAACGATTGGCTACAGCAAAAGACGGACCAGCGTGCGGCGCATCAAGCGCGGCTCGGTTGTATCAATTAGGCACAGTCGAGGCGTGTGCAACGTACGCTTGTCGGGATTGTTGCAATGCGATGCGAAACCTTAACAATTCGAGACTTAAAAGTCACGTTTCGCCGCCGCAACGTTTGCAACAAAATGTCTCACCTGTGGGCTGGAAGGCGCCTCGCGCCTGCGCTCCGAGGCTGAAGTCAAGCATAGATCATGCGGTAGAAGGCGCCATGGGGGCCCTGATGATCCAGCCGGCAGTAATCAGGCGCTAATGCGTGGGGCCCGCTGTGCATTGCGATGCACCGGACCGGCGACGCCGCGCTTACAATCGCCCCGTTCATCCACCGCTTTTTAGCCACGAGGAAATCGTCATGCACGTTCGGCGCCTTACCCGTCCGGCCCTGGCCGCCAGCCTGGCCTGCGCCCTGCTCCTGGGCACCGCGCAACCCGCGTTCGCCTATTTCCAGACGTACCTGTCCGGCAGCATCGTCGGCACGCTCACCAAGAAGGAAGCGGCCTCGCTGCAGCAATCGGTCGGCAAGGCGCTCAACGACACCGAGGATAACCAGGTGGTGGAATGGCACTACCCGGCCGAGAACCGGCGCCAGGCCGTCGATGGGACGATCAGCCCGGTCGCCACGAAGACCGACAAGGGGCAGACATGCCGCCGGCTCAAGTCCGACCTCAAGCGCGGCAGCGCCACCGAGGCATGGTCGGGCTGGTTCTGCAAGCAGTCGAACGGCACCTGGAAGGCGCGTCACGTCGAGGACTGACGCCACAGGCCAAGGTCGCTGCCCGGAGCAGCGACCCCCTCAATGACAGAGGCGCGTCACCAGTTCGCCGGCCAGCGTGCCGGACACCGCCTGCTGCGGCATGCCGGCCTGCGGTGCACGGATCGTATAGAGGGAATCGCCACGGGCGTAGCGCTTGGGATATAGCGTCTGCTCGACCACGGCATACATCGACGTGGCGCAGTTGAGCACCATCCGCTTCAGCGAAGAGCGGATCGTGTCGCCGCTGGTGGTCTTGATGACCCCGGGCGGCGCATTGTGGACCAGCGCCACCCCCACCTCGGACCCGCGCCGGCGAATCGACGTCTGATCCAGATAGGAAATCACGCCATTGGCGCCCATCAGCGGCAGCCAGCGTTGGGGGTCCGGTGCCCCCGGATCGGGCGACACCACCTGCGTGCACCCTTCGCGCGGCGAGGCACGGAAGATGGTGCCCCCATTGGGGCCCTGGCACTGGTAGAGACCGGCCGCCGCGGCAGCGCGTGCGGGTGGACTGCTGAAGGACGGCGCGCCGTTGGAGTCGGCCTGCGCCGCGACACTGAAACACGCGCCGGCGAGCAGGGCCGTGCGTGCGAGCATGCGGAAAAGCATCGGATACCCTCGTAAGGACGGGAAGAAGTCCGCGATTTTCGCACAGCACGCGCCCCTGACAACAGCCCAAGGCTTGCGGAATTACGTGAAATCGCCACGCCGCACGGCATTCCTGCGCGATATTCGCGCGCCGCTTGCGCGGGATCAGGCCGTCATTGCGTCAGCGTTCAGCCCAGCTGCTCGCGCCAGGCCACCAGGTCGGCGATGGTCAGCACCGGCAACTGGTACATCTGCGCAAAGGCCAGCGCTTCCGGGCGGCGCGCCATCGTGCCGTCGGGGTTCATCAGCTCGCACAGCACCGCCGCCGGCGACAGGCCGGCCATGCGCGCCAGTTCGACCGAGCCTTCGGTGTGGCCACGGCGCTGCAGCACGCCGCCGTCCACGGCCACCAGCGGAAACACGTGGCCCGGGCTGACCACCGCATCGGTACCGGCATCGTCGGCAATGGCGGCACGGATCGTCGTGATGCGGTCGGCGGCGCTGACGCCGGTGGTCACGCCCTCGCGCGCCTCGATCGACACCGTAAACGCCGTGCCGTACTGGCTGCGGTTGTTCTCGACCATCGGCCGCAGGCCCAGCGCGCGCACCTTCTCGGCCGTCAGGCACAGGCACACGATGCCGCTGCATTCGCGGATCATCATCGCCATGTTGGCGTTGGTCAGGCGCTCGGCGGCCAGGATCAGGTCGGCCTCGTTCTCGCGGTCATCGTCGTCTAGCAGCACGACGGGGCGGCCCTCGCGCATGGCGTCGAGCGCCTGCGCGATGCGCTCCGCAAGCGGGCGCGGGTCGGCATCGGCGATGGCGAGATCGCCAGCGGCCAGGTCGGAAGGATGGCTTGGGTTGAGAGTCAGCATTGGTGAAACGCTCCGTGCAATGAAGTTTCCATGGGCGTTTCAGGGGAACGATCAGCGAAAGCGCGCACAACGCTGCGCCAGCGCGGACGGACAACACCGTGCGCGCGCGGGAAAGCCATGCGGATTCCGCCCATCTTCTTTCATCCGGACTATGACCGTCGGCCCTGGCCTCTCACCAGGTCTGCTGACCCCGCACGGGAATGCGGGCGCTCGCGGGCTCGTGGCGCCACTGCCTTTCGACAGTTGCCACATACCGCCGGTGGGGACTTTCACCCCGCCCTGAAGACGTAACGATGCCGTCGCGGCCTGCCAGCAACAACCAGCAACACGACGGCGGGGCGATGTTAGCACGACTGTGCTTTTCTGGCCGAACGGCTATGTGGAGGACGACTTCCCCGGTACCGGCGTCGTCGCCAGCGCCTCGAACAGCGCGCGGGTGTCGTCGTCGGCCGGATAGAAGCATTCGATCCGCAGCTCCTGCAGCGTGACGTCCTGCGGGTTGCCCAGCGTGGTCAGCGTGGAAAACAGCGACGCCCGGAAGCGCCCCGCATGCACCACCACCGGCAGCACCGGCGGCAGCGGCCCGTCAGCGGGATCGTCCTCGATCAGCAGCACCCCGCTCGGGTCCACCATATCGGGGTGCCATTCGGCAATACGGCGAAAGATCTCGCGCGCGGTCTGGTCGTGCGCCTGCACCTGCAATTCCTGCCAGACGCGCCGCAGCAGGTAGCGGCCGATCTGCCGCGCATTCTCCAGCACCGGCCATAGCCCGTCCGGGTCGAACACCGCGAGCATCAGGTTGATCCGCCCGCCCTGCCCGTCCAGCGTGGCCGGCTGGCGCTTGCCCATCAACTGCCCGAGCATGCGGCGATAGGCGTCGTTGGCATCGACCAGATGCCAGAAACGGTCCAGCACCACGGCCGGATACGGCTCCTGCTTGGAAAGGATCAGCGAGATGGCCTGGCGCACCATCTGCATGGCCGGCGCGCCGAGCGTGTTCTCGCTGTAGGCCGGCGCATAGCCGCTGGCCAGCAGCAGCCGGTTGCGCTGGCGCAGCGGCACGCCGAGCCGGTCGGCCAGCGCCAGCACCATTTCACGGCTGGGCCGGGCGCGGCCCGATTCGAGGAAGCTGATATGGCGCTGCGATACCCCGGCCGCCAGCGACAGGGCCAGCTGGCTGTAGCCGCGCTTGCCGCGCCAGTAGCGCAGGAGTCCGGGAAAGTCGAGGGCGGCTTCGGAGCCAGGCGTGAGGGTTTCCATGTGACGCATTACAGCACAGGGCCGGATGCGGCACGACTACCTCTGAGGTAATCACAGTCATTCACGCCCCAATCCCCCGGGATCGCCCTACCGGGGCAGGCCTCTTTCAGATTCGTCGCATTTCCCCACCGCGTGGCGGCGCCTAGCATGTCCTCTTTCCCTTTACCTGAATGCCCGACGCGGGCCGCATCATGATCCGTTCCCTCTCCACCAAGTCAACGGCGGCGCTGTTCTGCGGCCACCACGTGCACACCTTGCCCGCCGCCATCCAGGCCGGCGCGCTACGCAAGCTGGCCATGCTGGACGCGGCGGTGTCCGCGCCAGACCTTGCGGCTGCCCCGGCCAATGGGTTGGAGCCGATGCGCGGCCGACGCCGGGGGCTGTGGCGGGTGCGCATCGAAGGCCACTGGCACGTGTGCTTCCGCTTCCTGAACGGCGAAGCGTGGGACGTCGAGATCGTGGAATGCCCGCCAGAAGAAGAGGAGGAAGCATGAGCCTCAAGCTCGATGAACTGCCGCGCACCGATTTCAGCAGCCACGTGACCGGCGAGGCCGTGCCACCCACGCCGCCCGGCGATATCCTGCTGCACGAATTCATGATGCCCAACGGGTTGTCGGCCAGCGCTCTCGCGGTGGCGCTGCGCGTGCCGGTGACGCGAATCGAAGGCATTCTGTGGCGCGAGCGCGCCATTTCGCCCGAAACGGCGCTGCGGCTGGGCCGCTTTTTCTGCACATCGGCAGAGTTCTGGGTCCGGCTGGAAGCCAACTACGCCCTGCGCGTGGCCCGGGCCCACGCCGGCGCCGCCGTGGAACGGGATGTGCAGCCGATCACGGCATGAATCCTGCACACCCATCTGGGTGATGTCCGCGCCACTGCAACAATGCGGCGTCACATGCGGATGGTATGCTTTGACTTTTCAATTCCCGCGCGCACAGGGCGCGCATCCTGATGGAAATAGCCATACTGCTGGCGCTGATCTTGTTGAATGGCCTGTTCGCCATGTCCGAAATCGCGCTGGTGACAGCCCGCAAGGCCCGTTTGCAACGCCAGATCGAGGCCGGTGACCGCGGCGCCATCGCAGCGGTCAAGCTGGGCGAGGACCCCACCCGCTTCCTGTCGACGGTGCAGATCGGCATCACGTCGATCGGCGTGCTTAACGGCGTGGTCGGCGAATCGACGCTGGCAGCGCCGCTCGCCGTATGGCTGCAGGGCTTCGGCATCGCGTCGACTACCGCGGGCTACATGGCCACGGCCATCGTCGTTGCGGGCCTGACCTATTTCTCGATCGTGCTGGGCGAACTGGTGCCAAAGCGCCTGGGCCAGATGGCGCCCGAAGCCATCGCCCGCCTGGCTGCGCGCCCCATCTCGTTCCTGGCCGTCGCCTCCAAGCCATTCGTCAAGCTGCTGTCCGGTTCCACGCAACTGGTGCTGCGCATGCTGGGTGTGAAGTCCGACCGCGGCCCCGCCGTGACCGAGGAAGAAATCCACGCGCTGCTGGTGGAGGGCTCGGAGGCGGGCGTGATCGAGCGCCACGAGCACACCATGGTGCGCAACGTGTTCCGGCTGGACGACCGCCAGCTCGCCTCGCTGATGGTGCCCCGGGCGACGTGGTGTATCTCGATGTCGAGTCGACCGAGGAGGACAACCTCCGCCGCATCGAGGAATCCGACCACTCGCGCTTCCCGGTGGTGCGCGGCGGCATGCATGACATCCTGGGCGTGGTCAGCGCGCGCCAGCTGCTGGCCCGGCGCCTGCGCGGCGAGAAGGCTGACCTGACGGCCGTGCTGCAGGCGGCGGTATTCGTGCCGGAAAGCGTAACCGGCATGGAGCTGCTGGAAAACTTCCGTTCGTCGGGCGGCCAGATCGCGTTCGTGATCGATGAGTACGGCGAAGTCCTGGGCCTGGTCACACTGCAGGACCTGATCGAAGCGATCACCGGCGAGTTCAAGACCGAGACGGCTGGCGAGGAATGGGCGATCCAGCGCGACGACGGCTCCTGGCTGCTGGACGGCCTGATCCCGATTCCCGAACTCAAGGACCGCACCGGCCTGCGGGCGGTGCCGGAAGAAGACAAGGAGCGCTATCACACGCTGTCGGGCATGCTGCTGCTATTACTGGGCCGGCTGCCGCAGACGGCCGATACGGTGCAGTGGGGCGACTGGAAGTTCGAGATCATCGACATGGATGGCAAGCGTATCGACAAGGTGCTGGCCTCGCGGATTCCGCCGGAAGACGGTCCGGAACCGGACACCACGGGCTGAGGCCGCTGGCCGGGATCTGCCGAAAACAAACAACAACGGGCGCTTCAGGCGCCCGTTTTCTTTTGGCACAGCCGAATTGCGCGGCGCCCTTTATCGCCATTCCCCTTGACGGTCAAGATGACAAACCCGGCGACAATGCCCAGCGTTGTTTGAAATCAAAACGTGTGCGACGCAGCCGCCACGTCAACATCGTCGTTTTCCGAAATTGTCCTGCACTGCCGTATGATCTGAGCTATGCGGCCCGAGATCTACGTAGTTCTACCGAGGCATTACCGGGACGACAAGCCGCTTCATCATAAAAATAAGCAAAACGAGTGCGCAACCGGAAGCGGTACGCGCGCCTTCACGCATGAACGGGAATGCAGTCCGAAGTATCGCGGGCGGCCAATACACACATGAACTCGCTGCCAGCACGGGTAATTGATGGATCCTGACACCAACGACACGCCATCTCCAGGCGTCGGTGGCAGTGGGTCACCTGCCGACGCACCTTTCGCCGCCATCCAGCCGGTATCCTTTCTGGCCGCGCTGGAAGAACATCGCGCGCACTTCAGTCCGGCCCATCTGCTGGCCGTGCTGGTAATCCGGCTCGACCGCTTTGCGCACGCGTGCGAAAGCATCGGGCCGCAGCGTGCCCACGCTCTGCGCGCGCAGGTCAAATCCCGTGTCACCGCCGTGGCCAGCATGCCGGTGGCCATGCAGTGGCTGGGGCCGGCGGACCTTGGGGTGGCCTGCGTACTGGCCGATGGCGCCGAGAATGCCCAGACACTGAGCCAGGCCATGGCCGGCGAACTGGGTCGGCCGTTCCAGGTAGGCGGCTTCGAGGCCTTCCTGTCGTGCAGCATCGGCAGTGCCGTGGACGAGCACGATACCGGCACCGAACGGCTGCTGCAGCAGGCTTTCGACGCGATGCTGCAGATCAACCGCCGGGGCGGCGCCGGCATCGGCACGGCCAGCCGGCCGGCCACGCCGCGCATGGCGACCTTGCTGGCGGCATTGCCGAGCGCGATCGAACGCGGCGAACTCAGCCTGCAACTACAACCCGGGCGTCGCTGGCCACGTCGACGATCACCGCGTACACGGTGCGCCTGCGCTGGCAGCACCCGGTGCTTGGCCGCGTGGCGCCGCAAGACTTCCTGCCCGCTGCCGAGGCCCTGGGACTCATGAACGTCATCGGCGGCTGGACGCTGCAACAGCTGCTGCAGCTATTGCGCGACACCGCACCACTGGGCCCCTGCAATTCACGTTGCTGGCCACGAGTTCGCAACTGCAGGCCGACGACACGATCTGCATGCTGCGCCGGGCCATCGACGCCCATCACGTCAAGCCGGGACAGATCTGCGTGGAGGTGCCGGTCGATATCGTCCCCGGCTCGACCGAGGCCTCCGACAAGGCCCGACGCCTGCGTGGCGGCGGCGTGGGCATCGCGCTGGCGGACTTCACCGACTCGGCGGCCAGCCAGCAGGCGCTGTCGCTGGTGCAGCCGGACATGGTTACCCTTGACGCGCGTCACCTCGGGCACGCCAGCCAGAAGCCCGACACGGCGGCCAGCCTGCGGCGCGCGTGCGAATGGGCCAAGGCACGGGGCGTGACGGTCTGCGCCAAGGGCGTGGAAACCCAGGCGCAGCTGGACGTCGTGCGGGGCTGGGGGTGCGACACCATGCAGGGTTTCCTGCTGGCACAGCCCTTCCCCGCGCCCTGGCTGCTGCAGACGCACGCGGCCATCGCCGAACGTGCGCGCCTGCTGCTCAAATCGTGAAGCCGCAAGCCCTGCCCTGCCCCGATGCCCGCTGTCTGTCAGACGTTTTCGTAATTACAAATTGGCACACATCCTGCATGGACGAAGCTCGGGGCGACGTTAAAATGTGCCCACTTCTTACTATCCCTGAAAGGAGCCTCTGATGAAGAAAGGATGGATCTGGTGTGTACTGGTTGCCTCGCTGCTGGCCGGCTGCAACACGATGTCTGGCCTCGGCCAGGACGTCCAGAAGGGTGGACAGAAACTTGAGAATTCCGCCGAGAAATCGAAATAACTGAGGTAATCGGCTCATCGCCATCCACTGGCGATCACGCACAAGGGCGCCATTGGCGCCCTTGTTGCTTTGAAGCGTTCTCTCGCCCCTTCGCACCGGCCTTGTAATAATTACCGGCGTCGACGCTGCTGCCGTACTGCGGCTGTCAGGGCCTCTCAGGGCTTGCGCAGTTGCGCCGCCTCTTCGGCGAGCTTCCGGATACGCGCCCAATCCTTCGCCGCCACGGCATCCTTGGGCACCACCCACGATCCGCCCACGCACACCACGTTGGGCAGCGCCAGATAGGTAGGCGCCTTGGCCAGGTCGATGCCGCCGGTGGGGCAGAACTTCAGCTGCGACAACGGGCCGTGCAGCGACTTCAGCATCGGCACGCCACCGGCCGCTTCCGCCGGGAAGAACTTCAGGAACGAAAACCCGCACTCGAGCGCGAACATGGCCTCGCTGGCCGTGGCCACACCCGGCAGCAGCGAGATGCCGGCGCCCTGCGCGCCATCGGCAAGCTTCTGCGTCAGCCCCGGCGACACGGCGAACTGCGCGCCGGCGTCACGCACCGCGCGCAGTTGCTCGATCGTCAGCACCGTACCGGCACCCACCACGGCCTGCGGCAGCGCCTTGGCCACGGCTTCCATCGCCTGCAGCGCCACCGGCGTGCGCAGCGTGATTTCCAGCATCGGCAGGCCGCCCTCGACCAGGGCTTCGCTGATGCGCAGCGCATCGTCCACCGAGTGGTATTCGAGCACCGGAATCACCGGCACGTGGGTCAGGCGTTCGATCAGCGGAGAAGGTTGGATTTGCATGACAGTATTCACAATGTTCATTGTCCTGAGCCGTCAGACCCGGATGGTCCGGGTCCGGTTCAGGCGATCACCGACACGCCGCGCTCCAGGCGGGCCAGCACGGTTTCGGCAGAGGGAATCGGCGCCACCGCGCCGTAGCCGGTGGTCGACAGCGCCGCCGCCACGTTGGCGTAGCGCGCGGCCTCGAACGGATCGTCCCCGGCCGCCAGGCGGGCGATAAAGCTGCCGCCGAAGCAGTCGCCCGCGCCCGTGGCGTCGAGCGGCCTGACCGGATATGGCGCCACCAATGTGCGCGATTCGGGCGTGGCCACGTAGCTGCCCTCCTCGCCCAGCTTCAGCGCCACCACGCTCACGCCGCATTCCAGCAGGTGGTCGACGATCGCGTCGCGGTCGTCAAGCCCCGTCAGCACCGTGATGTCGTCCCAGCTGGGCAGGCAGATATCGGTCAGCGAAAAGGCCTCGCGCATGATGCCGCGCGCCCGCGCCAGCGACCACAGCCGCAGCCGCAGGTTGGTGTCCAGCGACACCCGCACGCCAGCCTTGCGCGCATGCTCCATCGCCGCCAGGCCGGCGTCGCAGGCCGGCGTGCTGATGGCCAGGCTGATGCCCGACAGGTGCAGGTAGCGCGCCTGCGCGATGGCCGCGAGCGGCAACTGTTCGTGGTGATACCGGCTGGCCGCCGACCCTTCGCGCAGGTAGTCGAAGCGATGGCCGTGGCTGTCGTGGGAAACGAAATAGACCCCGTGGGGCCGCGGCATTGATGCTAACGTGGCGCGTGTCCACGCGCTCGTGCGTCCACAACGCCAATAGCCGTTCACCGAAACTGTCGGCGCCCACCGCGCTGATATAGCCGGTGCTGGCGCCCTGGCGAGCGGCGGCAATCACGAAGTTGGAGGTGTCGCCGCCAAACCCCTGCAGGTAGCGGGTCGGATCGTCGGGCTGCTGGTTGAACTCCACCAGCGGTTCGCCGTAGGCAAGGATGTCGATACTCATGAACGCGCGCCTCTCTCTCAGAAGAACGTCTGCACGATGTCGATAACGCGCAACTGGCCATCCAGCACGGGGATGTGGCGCCACTTGTCGAACGTCAGGCAAGGATGCGAGATATCAAAGGCAATCATATCGCCGACACGAATGTCGTCGCCAGCGTCGATTTGCAGGTAGGCGTGCTGGTCCATCATGCCGGTCACCGTCCAGCCGGCCGGCACGGCCACGGGGGCCGCGGCGCCAGGACGATAGATCTGCGCCGGGATCGGCATGCCGGCGTCGAACGCGGCATCGCGCTTGCCCATGCCGATGATGGCGCGCCGGGGCTCGGGGATCGATTGCACATAAGCCCACAGTTGCAGCGCCGGCAGCAGGCCTTCCCGCATTTTCTGCGCCACCGGGTTGCTGGCCAGGATACGCTCCTGCGCCGCGCGGTAGACACCCACGTCGTGGGTCAGGTAGCAGCCGGGACGCAGCACGATGTCGATCGGGGCGCCGATGTCGGTCCGCGCGAATTCCTCGGCCACCACGTCGTACCAGGCCGAGCCCGCGCCCGACATCACCACCGGGCTGCGGCCGAAGCGGGCGGCGCCGGCCAGTTCGCGCGTCACGGCCACCGTGCGCTGCAGGAAGCGGCGGATATCGGCTTCCTGCGACAGCACGCCCTCGTAGATCTCCACGCCGGCCAGCGACAGCGCATCGGGCCAGCGCGACAGCGCCGCCAGCACCTCGGCCTGCTGCGCGGCGTCGCGCACACCCGTGCGGCCACCTTCCACGCCCAGTTCCAGCAGCACCTGCAGCTTCTGGCCGCGTGCCTGGAAGAACGCGCCAAGCTGATCGACGAGCGCCGCCGAATCGACCAGCGAAAAAAACTCGAAGCCCGGATCGCGTAGCAGATCGGCCACGATTTCCATATTGCGGCGCCCCACCAGCTGGTTGGCCATCAGCACGCGCCTGACGCCGTGCGCGGCCGCTGCAGCGGTCTGCTGGGCCGTGGCCAGCGTGATGCCCCATGCGCCCTCCGCCAGTTGGCGCGCGAACAGCTTGGGGGCCATCGTCGTCTTGCCATGCGGCGCCAACTGCACTCCATATGCGCCCATGAACTTGCGCATCCACTGGAGGTTGTGCACCAGCCTGTCTTCGTAGAGCACGGCGGCCGGCAGGCTCAGTTCCTCGCGCAGCAGTTGCCAGCCCGGCTGGCCCGCTTCGGCAGGCGTCAGCGGCGCGTCCAGACGGCCCAGCGCCTTGTTCAGCGGATCGATCATGCCCGTCTGGTACTTAGTTTCACGCATGGCTGACATCACCTCGTAAAAATTCGATTGACGTAATAATATCCTTGAAATTAGGATATTTCACCTGTGTTAGAAAGTAACAAGCCAAGTCGACCCCAAGGCGACTGGCGCCTCGCCCCCCAAGCCATGACCGCCCCCTTTGACATCCTGACCCGCATTGCCGAGCGCGGCCCGTCGCTGCGGCTGGCCGAGCAAAAGGTGGCGCAGGTGATCCTTGAGGATCTTGCCGGCGCGGCGGCCACCAGCATCAACGAACTGGCGCGCAAGGCGGCGGTGAGCGAAGCCAGCGTGACGCGCTTTGCCAAGGCCATCGGCTGCCGCGACGTGCGAGACCTGAAGCTGCGGCTGGCCCAGGCCACAGCGGTCGGCACGCGGTTCCTGCAGCCGGCGCCCGCGCTGGCCGACGACGCATCGCCGGCCAGCATGGCCGAGCGCATCCACGCCGACGTGCTCACGACGCTGGAAGTCAATCGCAAGCTGATCGACCCCGAACGGATCGCCGAGGCGGCGCGCCTGTTGCTCGATGCACGCATGGTCTACGCTTTCGGCATGGGTGGCGGGTCCACGTTCATGGCGGACGAAGCGCGCTACCGGCTGGCGCGGCTGGGCCAGCCCGTGGCGACCTACCAGGACGCGCTGCTGCAGAAGATGGTAGCGGCCACGTTGTCGCGCGACGACGTGGTGCTGGCGTTTTCCGCCAGCGGCAACGTGCCCGAGATGCTGGCCAGCTGCGATATCGCGCGCGAATACGGCGCGCGGCTGATCGCCGTGACCGCGCTGGGATCGCCCCTGGCGGCGCGCGCCGACGTGCTGCTGCCCGTGCGGACGCTGGAAACCGATTTCATCTTCAAGCCGTCGGCGTCGCGCTACGCGATGCTGCTGGTGGTGGACGTGCTGGCCACCCAGTGCGCGATGCTGCAGCAGGAGCAGAGCAAGGAAAAGCTGCGCCGGCTGAAATACGTGCTCGACGCCCATCGCGGCGTCAGCCATGACAGCGACGGCCCCGACAGCCGCCAGCCGCTGGGAGACTGACCATGCCCCACCTGTTCGATACCCTGATTCGCGGCGTCATGCTGCTGGATGGCTCCGGCGGCGCGGCCCGCATGGCCGATGTCGGCATCCGCGACGGCCGCATCGCGCGCATCGACGAAACTGGCGCCATCGACCCCGACACCGCCTCGCACGTGGTCGAAGGCCACGGCCTGGTGCTGTCGCCGGGCTTCATCGACGTGCATACGCACGACGACACCAACGTGGTGCGCGATCCGGCCATGACGCCGAAGATATCGCAGGGCGTGACCACCGTCATCGTCGGCAACTGCGGCATCAGCGCCGCGCCCGTGACGCTGGCCGGCGATCCGCCCGACCCGATGAATCTGCTCGGGCGTGCCGACGCCTTCCAGTACCCCGATTTCAAGACCTACGTCGACGCCGTCAACGCGGCGCAGCCGTCGGTCAACGTAGCCGCACTGGTGGGCCATACGGCGCTGCGCAGCAACCATATGGACCGTTTCGACCGCGCCGCCACGGCCGACGAGATCGTGGCCATGCGTGCACAGCTGGAGGATGCGTTGGCGCACGGGGCGCTGGGGCTGTCGACGGGCCTGGCCTATGCCAACGCGTTCAGCGCCCCGACCGAAGAAGTGCTGTCGCTGGCCGAACCGCTGGCCAATGCTGGTGCGCTATACGCCACCCATCTGCGCAGCGAATTCGCCGAGATCCTCGATGCGATGGACGAGGCGTACCGCATCGGCCGCCATGCGCGCGTGCCCGTGGTGATCTCGCACCTGAAATGCGCGGGCGTGCCGAACTGGGGGCGCAGCGCAGAGGTGCTGCAATCGCTGGAAGCCGCGCAGCGCTGGCAGCCGGTGGGCTGCGACTGCTATCCGTACACAGCCAGTTCGTCGACGCTGGACCTGAAGCAGGTCACCAGCGATTTCGATATCCAGGTGACGTGGTCCGAGTCGCATCCCGCGATGGGCGGCCGCCTGCTGGCCGATATCGCCGCCGAATGGCAGGTGGACCTGACCGAGGCCGCGCGCCGCCTGCAGCCGGCCGGCGCCGTCTACCACTGCATGGAAGACGCCGACGTGGACCGCATCCTGAGCCACCCGGCCACGGTGGTCGGGTCCGACGGCCTGCCCAACGATCCCCTGCCCCATCCGCGCCTGTGGGGCGCCTTCCCGCGCGTGCTGGGCCACTATGCCCGCGACCGCGAACTCTTTCCGCTGGCGGTGGCCGTCAACAAGATGACCGGGCTGTCCGCCGAGCGCTTCGGCCTGAAGGACCGAGGCTTCGTGCGCGAAGGCTACTGGGCCGACCTGGTGCTGTTCGACTCGGCCACGATCCGCGACGCCGCCAGCTTCACCGACCCGATGCAGCCGGCCGAAGGCATTGCGGCGGTCTGGGTCAACGGCGAACTGACGTGGCAGCACCGCGCCGCCACGGGCGTGCGCGCCGGACGCTTCCTGCCGCGCGCTGTGCCGCCCGATCCTCGGGCGCGCCACGCCTGACCGCCCCCGAACACCCCCATATCCAGCACAACAGGAGTTTTCATGGACATCAAACGATTCGGCGTCGAAGGCGGCACGGGCCAGGGCGGCTCGCACATGCCGTTTGCCCGCGCGGTACAGGCCGACGGCTGGCTGTACGTCTCGGGCCAGGTCCCGATGGTCGACGGCGAGGTCGTCGAGGGCAATATCGTCACGCAGACCCACCAGGCCATCAAGAACGTGCTGGCCATCCTGGCCGAGGCCGGCTACGGCCCCGAGCACGTGGTGCGCTGCGGCGTGTGGCTGGACGATGCGCGCGACTTCCCGTCGTTCAACAAGATCTTCAAGGAATACTTCGGCGCCAACCCGCCCGCGCGCGCCTGCGTGCAGTCGAGCATGGTGGTGGACTGCAAGGTCGAAGTGGACTGCATCGCGTACAAGGAGCCGACGGCCTGAGCCGCGACGCGCAGCAATCATCGGTGAGCCAGCCGATTTCCAACAGGTTTCATCAACCTGCCGCCATGGCCCGGCGATACCGGGAACGAGCGGCTTTTTCATAGCGGAAGCGGAACGTCCTGCCGGACGTCAACCGCCACAAGGAGACGAGACATGGGTGCCGTAACCGGAACCACGCTCTTGATTTACGCGCTGATCGCCGTGATCGCGCTGGTGATTCTGATCGCCAAGTTCAAACTGAACCCGTTCATCACGCTGGTGGTGGTATCGGTGGCCCTGGGCTTTGCCGTGGGCATGCCGATGGGTGACATCGTCAAGTCGTTCGAAGCCGGCGTCGGCGGCACGCTGGGCCATATCGCGCTGGTGATCGGGCTTGGCACCATGCTGGGCAAGATGATGGCCGAATCGGGCGGCGCGGAGCGTATCGCCCTGACGCTCATCAACTTCTTCGGCGAGAAGAACGTGCACTGGGCCATGGTGGTCATCGCGTTCATTGTCGGCCTGCCGGTGTTCTTCGAAGTAGGCTTCGTGCTGCTGATTCCGATCGCGTTCAACGTGGCCAAGCGCACGAACACGTCGATGATCCTGGTCGGTATTCCGATGGTCTGCGGCCTGTCCGTGGTACACGGCCTGATCCCGCCGCATCCGGCCGCGCTGCTGGCCGTGCAGGCCTACGGCGCCGACATGGGCCACACCATCCTGTACGCGCTGATCGTGGGCATTCCCACCGCCATCATCGCCGGCCCGCTGTTCGCCAGGCTGATCGACAAGCACGTGAAGCTGCCGGCCGTGAACCCGCTGGCCGAGCAGCTGACCGAGGAAGCCGACACGGCCAAGGGCAACCTGCCCGGCTTCGGCATCACGGTGCTGACCATCCTGCTGCCGGTGTTCCTGATGCTGATCGGCAGCTGGGCCGACCTGATCGCCACGCCGAAGACGTTCGCCAACGACGTCCTCAAACTGATCGGCAACTCGGTGATGGCCCTGCTGATCGCCACGCTGTTCAGCTTCTACACGTTCGGCAAGGCGCGCGGCTTCACGCGTGACATGATCCTGAAGTTCACCAACGAGTGCGTGGCCCCGACGGCCATCATCACGCTGGTAGTGGGCGCCGGTGGCGGCTTTGGCCGCGTGCTGCGCGACTCGGGCATCTCCACGGCCATCGTGGACGTGGCCACGCACGCCAATGTGTCGGTGCTGGTGCTGGGCTGGCTGGTCGCCGTGATGATCCGTATCGCCACGGGCTCGGCCACGGTGGCCATGACCACGGCCGCCGGCATCGTGGCGCCGATCGCGGCCAGCGTGCCGGGCACCCGCCCCGAACTGCTGGTGCTGACCACGGGCGCCGGTTCGCTGATCCTGTCGCACGTGAACGACGGCGGGTTCTGGCTGGTCAAGGAGTACTTCAACATGACCGTGGCCCAGACCTTCAAGACCTGGTCGGTCGCCGAAACCATCATCTCGGTGGTGGCGCTGCTTTTCACGCTGGCGCTGGCAACGGTGGTCTGAAGCACGGCTTGTTTGCTCTCCTCTCCCGCCATGCCGGAGAGGGGAGAAAACCCGGGGTAGCATGAACCCCAATGCCCTCCTACACTCCCTGATCGATGCAGCCGTCCGATGCTGCACTTTCGGGAGACCTCCATGACGTTCAGTCCGCTGCGGCGCGCCATGATGGCGTGCGGCGCCCTTGCCGTCCTTCATACCCCGCTGTCCCACGCCGCCGATCCCGTCAGGATCGGGCTGATCGCCCCGTTCTCGGGCAGTTTTGCCGACTATGGCAAGCAGATGGAAGGCGGCATCAAGGCCTGGCAGAAGCTGAATGGCGACACCGTGGCGGGCCGCAAGGTCCAGATCATCGTCAAGGACACCACTGGCCCGGTGCCCGACGTGGCCAAGCGGCTGGCCCAGGAGCTGGTGGTGCGCGACAAGGTCGACATCCTGGCCGGCTTCGGCCTGACGCCCGAGGCGCTGGCCGTGGCGCCCGTCGCCGAGCAGGCGAAGAAACCGATGGTGATCTTCAACGCTGCCTCATCGGTCATCACTACCAGGTCCAGCTACATCGCGCGGGTGTCGATGACCCTGCCGCAGATCTCGGCGCCCATGGCCACCTGGGCGGTGCGCAACAACGTCAGGAAGGTGGTGACGCTGGTGGCCGACTACGCGCCCGGCATCGATGCCGAAACCGCGTTCAAGACCCATTTCCTGGGCGGCGGCGGGCAGATCGTGGAATCGATTCGCGTGCCGCTGCGCAATCCCGAGTTCGCTCCGTTCATCCAGCGCATCAAGGACGCCAAACCCGAAGCGGTCTTCCTGTTCCTGCCCGCCGGCGAGCAGGGGGTGGCGTTCATGAAGGGCTTCCGGGAGCGCGGGCTGGCCGATGCCGGGATCCGGGTGATCGCCACGGGCGACCTGACCGACGACCACGTGCTGCCGGCCATGGGCGACGCCACGCTGGGCGTCATCACGTCGTTCCACTATTCCGCGGCGCACGATTCGAAGGAAAACAAGGCCTTCCTGAAGGCCTTCGCCGATGCCAACCCGGGCGCCGGCCGCCCGAACTTCATGGCCGTGGCCGCCTACGATGGCATGGCCGCCATCTACGAGGCGCTGAAGAAAACCGGCGGCGCCACCGACGGCGACAAGTTCCTGGCAGCCCTGAAAGGCATGAAGATCCAGAGCCCGCGTGGCGCGATCACGATCGACCCGGCCACGCGCGATGTGATCCAGACCGTCTATATCCGCAAGGTGGAAAAGGTGGGCGGCGAGCTCTACAACGTCGAGTTCGACAAGTTCGAGGGGGTCAAGGACTCGGGCAAATAGCGGGCCGGAGCCGGCGAGGGGCGCCCTGCCCCGTCGAAATCTTTCATCGTGAAGTCAGCATTGTGCATTTCCCTTGCGGGAAAAGCTGACCTAACCTTGTCTGGCGGCGCCTGTGGCGTGCCGTCACATGACAAGAACTCCGGAGACATCACGATGAAGAGCTCAGCCGTTGCCCTGGCCGCGTCGCTGGTCGTGGCCGCTTCACCCTTGCTCGCAGCCCCTACCGACAACCTGCAGAAGCTCCAGAATTTCAAGCAGACCGGCGCCGCGCCCGCCGAGAAGATCGCCCAGGACGGCAAGCAGGCCGACGCGCTGCGCGAGAACCTGAAGGCCATCAAGCTGCCGCAGGGCTTCAAGATCGAACTGTATGCCGTGGTGCCCGAAGCGCGCCATATGGCCATCGAGCCGTCCACGGGCGTGGTGTTCGTCGGCACGCGCAAGAACCGCGTCTGGCAGGTGACCGACCGCACCAAGCGTCGCGTGGCCGACGATGTGACCCAGTTTGCCAGCGCCATCACCTTCAAGGTGCCGAACGGCGTGTGCTTCTCGCCGGACGGCATCCTCTACGTGGCCGAGCAGAACCGCGTGCTGGCCTTCCCGGCCGCCCAGTTCTTCGGCGAAGGCGGCCCCGACGTGGCCGCCGCCGTGGTGGTGCCGCAGGGCAAGCTGATCCCGGCCGAATTTGAGAGCTTCAACCACGGCGCCCGCGCATGCCGGGTGGGCCCGGACGGCAAGCTTTACATCGCACTGGGCCAGCCGTGGAACGTGCCGCCCAAGGACAAGCTGGCCGCGCTGGACAAGAACGGCCTGGCCGGCATCATCCGGATTGGCCAGGACGGCAAGAACCGCGAGGTCTACGCCCATGGCGTGCGCAACTCCGTCGGGCTCGATTTCAACCCCGCCGACAAGACGCTCTGGTTCACCGACAACCAGGTGGACGGCATGGGCGACGACCAGCCGCCCGGCGAACTGAACCACGCCACCAAGGCCGGCCAGAACTTCGGCTTTCCCTGGTATGGCGGCGGCAAGGTGCGCACCGTCGAGTACAAGGACCAGCAGCCGCCCAAGGACGTGGTGTTCCCGGTGGTGGAATACGCGCCGCACGCGGCCGACCTGGGCATGTCGTTCTACACCGGCAAGATGTTCCCGGCCAAATACCAGGGCGGCGTGTTCGCGGCCGAGCATGGTTCCTGGAACCGTACCAAGCCGATTGGCGCGCGCATCATGTACACGGCGGTCAAACCCGACGGCTCCGTGGGCGAGACCGAGGTCTTCGCCGAAGGCTGGCTGACCCCGAACGGCGAATACATGGGGCGCCCCGTGGATGTCCAGCAGTTGCAGGACGGCTCGCTGCTGGTGTCGGACGACTACGCCGGTGCGATCTATCGGATCTCCTACTCGGGCGCCAAATGACCCGCAACCTCCGTATCGCCGCGCTTGTGTTGGCGGCGTGGGCTGGCGCCAGCGCCCCCGCGCTGGCCGCCGACGCCCAGGCCGGGCGCGCCAAGGCCGTGCAGTGCCAGGCCTGCCACGGGCTCGACGGCAAGTCCAAGCTGCCCGAGGCGCCCCACCTGGCCGGCCAGGTCGAGCAGTACCTGGCCAAGGCGCTCAAGGACTACAAGACCGGTGCCCGCAAGGACGAGATGATGACGATGATGGCCAAGCCGCTCAGCGACGCCGACATCGCCAATCTCGCGGCCTTCTACAGCAGCCTCAAGCCGTAGCGCGCCCGCCCGGTGACGGCGGCACGGGCGCGGCGATCACCTTCGACATCTCCGAGGTCTGGCGCCAGCCTTCCTGCTGGTACAGGGGCTTGCCCGCCTCCGTGGCGTGCAGGATCGTGAAGGTCGCCCCGCGCCGCGCCAGTTCCTGCTCGCCCAGCGCCATCAACTGCCGGGCCAGCCCGCGCCTGCGGTGGCTGGGCTCGACGTAGACATTCAAGACATAGCCGCGCTTGTCCTGCTCGGGATGCGCCGGGTGGGGCGGCCAGTCGATCAGCATCAGGCCGATGCCAGCCACGGGCCTGCCGCCGTCCACCGCCAGCAGGCCAAAGTAGGTGCCATTGGCAAGCCGGGGCCGCAGCCAGTCACGAAAATGCCGCGTCATCGTGCGCAGCGTGTCTGGAGCAAAGCCGGCTTCCAGGAACATGGCCTCGCGATGGCGGCAGATCAGTTCCAGGTCGTACGGATGGATCGGGCGGATTTCCATGTCAGGGTCTTGAGGGTCTTGAGGGTCTTGAGTCCGTTGAAGGTGGATCGGGTGTGAGTCTGGCGATGCGAAGCAGCCATTCTGCACCGCTCACCCCGCCCTCGAAATAAGACGAATCCGAAAAGCTCGGCAGGTTCGGGGGCCGCCAGGGTGCTCAGTCACCCTGGCGCACCGTCACCAGGCGATCCAGCAACGCGCCGTCGGCCAGCAGGCTGGCGCTGTCCGACCGGTGCACGACCCGGCCGCGATCCAGCACCATCGCCTGGCCGGTCATTGCCAGTGCCAGCCGCGCGTGCTGCTCCACCACGATCACGGCCATGCCGCTGTCGGCAATCAGCCCGGCTATCACGCGCTGCAGCTCCTGCACGATGATCGGCGCCAGGCCCTCCATCGGCTCGTCCAGCAACAGAAGGGCCGGGTTCACCATCAGCGCGCGCGCAATCGCCAGCATCTGCTGCTCGCCGCCCGACAGCTGGTTGCCCAGGTTGCGCCGCCGCTCCTCCAGCCTCGGAAAAATCCGATAGATACCGGCGACGCCCCACGGCCCCGGCCGCGCCACGGCCGTCAGGTGCTCTTCCACGGTCAGCGACGGAAAGATCCAGCGTTCCTGCGGCACCCAGCCGATACCGGCCTGGGCGCGCCGGTGCGATGGCATTTTCTCCAGATCGCGGCCCTGCCAGGCCAACTTGCCGCCGCGCACGCGCGTCATGCCCATCAGCGTGGCCAGCAGCGTGGTCTTGCCCACGCCGTTGCGGCCCAGCAGCGCCAGGCTGTCGCCGGCCGCCAGCGTCAGGTCGATCCCGTCCAGCACGACGGCGTCGCCGTAGCCGGCGCGGAGCCCCTCCACGCATAGCAGTTCAGCCATGAGCGGCCTCCCCGAGATACACCTCCTTCACGCGCGCGTCGGCGGCAATCTCGGCTGGCGTGCCTTCCGTCAGCACCCGCCCGCCGACCAGCACCGAGATGCGTTCGGCAAAGCGGAACACCAGGTCCATGTCGTGCTCGATAAAAACGACGGTGATATCGCGCGGCAGCCCGGCGATCACCGCGAACAGTTCGGCGCTCTCCCCCGCCGGAATACCGGCCGCCGGCTCGTCCAGCAGCAGGATCGACGGCCGCGTGGCCAGCGCCAGCGCCATTTCCAGCAGGCGCTGCCTGCCGTACGGCAGGTGGCGCGTCTCGGTATCGGCATCGCCGTCGAGCCGCAGCAGGGCCAGCACGGCCATCGCCTCGTCCGCCAGCGCCGCCTGCGACGCCACCGTGCGCGACCAGATACGCGATGCCCCGCTGCGCTCCGCCACCGCCAGCACCACCGATTCCAGCACCGTCAGCCCCGAAAACAGCGTGTTGATCTGGAATGTGCGCGTCATGCCCAGCTTCACGCGGGCATGCTGCGGCAGCGACGTGATATCGCGCTCGCCCAGCCAGATCCGCCCCGCCGACGGCGGCAAGGCGCCCGTCAGCAGGTTGATGAAGGTGGTCTTGCCCGCGCCGTTGGGCCCGATCAGCGCATGGCGTGCGCCGGGCGTGAACGTCAGCGAGATATCGCTATTGGCTGCAAACGCGCCCCAGGATTTGCCCAGCCCTCCGTACGCAGCGTGGCGGTCATGCGTCGGCTCCCCGTTCCTGCGTTGACGCCGTACGGCGCCGCGCCGTCCAGACGTCGATGGCCCCCATCACGCCGCCCCGGGCATACAGCACCATCAGCACCAGCAGCAGGCCGATCCAAAATTGCCAGTACACGGGATTGATACCGGCCAGTACGTCCTGCGCGATCATGAACAGCGCGGCGCCGACCAGCGCGCCATACAGGCGCCCCGTGCCGCCCAGCACCAGCATCACCAGCAGTTCCGCCGAGCGCGGGAAGCCCAGCACATCCATCCCCACGAACTGGGTGGTCTGCGCCAGCAGGCCGCCCGCCACCCCGGCAATGGCCGCCGCCACCGTGAACGCCGTGCGCAGGCGCCGGGGCACGTTGGCGCCCAGCGCGGGCATGCGCCGCGCCCCTTCGCGCACGCCGCGCAGCGACAGTCCGAATGGCGACGCCACGATGCGGCGCACCAGCACGAACATCGCGAACAGCACCGCCAGACTGTAGAGATAGGCGGTCTTGCCGTAGAGATCGAACTCGAACAGGCCCAGCAGCGGGCGCATGGTCACGCCGGACAGCCCGTCGACGCCACCGGTAAGGAAGGCCGCCTTGTTGGCGGCCTCGAACAGCATCAGGCCGATGCCCAGCGTCACCATCAGCCGCGTCAGGTCGCCGCCGCGCACCACCAGGAAGCTGCAGAGCCAGCCGGCAAACGCCGCCACGGCGGCTGCGGCCAGCAGGCCCGAGACGGGTTCCCCCAGCCATGCGCGGCCAGCAGTCCGGCCGTGTAGGCGCCCAGCCCGAAGAACGCCGCATGCCCCAGCGACACAATGCCTGCATAACCGAGGATCAGGTCCAGCGACAGCGCGAACAGCCCCGTGATCAGAACCTGGCTGCCAAGGATGAGGTAGCCGGGCAGCAGGAAGAATGCGGCCACCGGCACCAGCCAGAAGACGATTTCGGCCGCGTGCCAGCGGCCGTCGGCAAGACGATGGCGGCTCATTCGGCGCGCCTCCCGTTCTGCCCATACAGGCCAGCCGGAAACGCCACCAGCAGCAGCACCATCATCGCGTAGATGACGAAGGCGCCAACGGCCGGCACGTAGTACTTGCCCGCCACGTCGGCCACGCCCAGCACCATCGCCGCCACCAGCGACCCGCGAATGCTGCCCGCGCCGCCCACGGCCACCACCAGCAGGAAATAGACCATGTACTTGAGCGGGAAGGTGGGATCGAGCCCGAGCACGTCGATGCCCAGCCCGCCGCCAAGGCCCGCCAGGCCGGAACCGAGGGCGAACGTCAGGCTGAACACGCGTCCCACATCGATGCCCAGGCCGCTGGCCGCCTGCTGGTTGTCCACTGCCGCCCGCACCTGCGCGCCAAAACGGGTGCGCGCCACCAGCCAGCCCAGCGCCAGCGTGATCACGACCACCACCGCCAGCAGGAACAGCCGGTAGGCGCCCAGCTCAAGCCGCGCCACCCTGACCTGCCCGATCAGGAAGTCTGCCAACACCACCGGCTGCTGGCCGGGGCCGAACCACCACGTGGCGCCGGCCATCGCCATGAAGGTCAGGCCGATCGAAAACAGCACCTGGTCCAGGTGACTGGCCCGGTAGAGGCGCCGATAGAGCGTGCGCTCCAGCAACCAGCCAGCCAGCGCGGCACCCAGGAAGGCCGCCGGCAGAGCGGCCAGGAACGGCACGCCGAGCCGGTTCATCAGCACCACGGCCACATAGCCGCCCAGCATCGCAAACGCGCCGTGGGCCAGGTTGACGAAGTTCATCAGGCCCATCGTCACGGACAGGCCGATGCTGATCAGGAACAGCAGGCTGCCGTATGTCACGCCGTCGAACAGCACGCCGGGCAAGCTCGAAATCACGATCCGGTCCTCGGAATGGGAGTGGATGGGGGGAAGACCGCTGCTGGCTGCGGAAAATACCGCGCCGATTGTTCAGTGGGCGCCGCTTTTTTGCAATCGGGCCCGACCCGGGCACACCCGATTTGCGGACGTAAGCCAAGGTGGCTGTCGGGTTTACATCGACTGCCGCACGCGCTAAGGTCATTCGGACCGCCGCCAAGGGACGAAACGTCATGCCAATCGACCGCCGCACCTTCCTGGAGATATCCGCAGGCCTGGCCGCGCTACCCGCCGGGCCCGTCCTGGGCGCCGCGCAGGCCGCCACCGTGGACGCGCCGATGCGCCGCAAGATTCCGGCCACGGGCGAGCCGTTGCCGGTGGTCGGCATGGGCACAGCCGACACGTTCAACGTGGGACGCGGCAGCGAGGATCGCGCCGCGCTGACCGAAGTCCTGGCCGCGTTGCTGCAGCGCATTCCCAAGGCCGTCATCGACACAGCGCCCAGCTACGGCAGCGCCGAGGCCGTGACTGGCGACCTGCTGCAGGACGCCAACGCGCGCGGCAAGGTCTTCGTGGCCACCAAGATTTCCACCAGCGCCGCCAACGCCATGGCGCAATTCACGCGGTCGCGCGCGGAACTGCATTCGGACAGCGTCGACCTGCTGCAGGTGCACAACCTGATCGACTGGCGCGGCAACCTGAAGCTGCTGCGCGAGTGGAAGGAACAGGGCAAGGCGCGCTATATCGGCATCACCCACTATCGCGACGACGCCCACGAGGAACTGGCGCAGATCCTGCGCGCCGAAAAGCTCGACTTCCTGCAGGTCAACTATTCGCTGGGCGAGCGCAACGCCGAGAAGACCCTGCTGCCGCTGTGCGAACAGCGCGGCGTGGCCGTGCTGGTGAATCGCCCGTTCCAGGACGGCCGGCTGTTCTCCGCCGTGCGCGGCAAGCCGGTGCCCGACTGGGCGGGGGAGATCGACTGCACGTCGTGGGCGCAGCTGTTCCTGAAGTTCATCGTCAGCCATCCTGCCGTGACGGCGGCCATCCCGGCCACGTCCAAGCCGAAGAACATGGCCGACAACCTGGGCGCCGCCTTCGGGCGCATGCCCGATACCCGCGAGCGCGCGCGCATCGCGGCGGCGCTGGCCTGATACCGGCGGCTTCGTCCGCGCTCGGCGCATGCACGCACCGGACCCGCTCTCCAACACCGACCCAGACGGTCCGCCGCAAGGCCGGCTGCTGGGCGTGCGCCCAGGCGAGCGCGCCGCCGTGGTGGCCGGATTCCTGTTCTTCTTCTGCCTGTTCGCCAGCTATTTCATGCTGCGGCCCGTGCGCGAGACCATGGGCATCGCCGGCGGCGTCCAGAACCTTCAATGGCTGTTCACGGCGACCTTCGTGGTGATGCTGGCGGCCATCCCGTTCTACGGCGCCTGCTGCAAGTGGCTGCCGCGTCGGCGCTTCGTGCCCTGGGTCTATGCGTTCTTCATCGCCAACCTGCTGGCGTTCGCGCTGGTCACGCGTGCCCTGCCGGATAGCGTCTGGCTGGCACGCGTGTTCTACGTGTGGCTGTCGGTGTTCAACCTGTTCGTGGTGTCGGTGGCCTGGAGCCTGATGGCCGACGTGTTCCGCCCCGAGCAGGCGCGGCGCCTGTTCGCGCTGATCGCGGCCGGCGCCAGTGCCGGAGGGCTGGCCGGGCCAGTGATGGGCGGCTGGCTGGTCAGCCGTATCGGCCTGACCGGGCTGATGCTGCTGTCGGCGGCGCTGCTGGCCGCCACGCTGCCGGTGGTCGGCTACCTGTTTGCCTGGCGGCGACGGCTGGGCGCGGGCGTGGCCGATGGCACCTCGCCAACCGCGCAGGACCCCGCGCAACCGGTGGGCGGCGGACTCTGGGCGGGCCTGTCGATGGTCATGCGGTCGCGCTATCTGCTTGGCATCAGCCTGTTCGTGATCCTGCTGGCCACGTCGAGCACCTTCCTGTACTTCGAGCAGGCGCGGCTGGTGGCCGCGGCCTTTCCTACGCGGGCGCAGCAGACCCAGGTGTTCAGCGCGCTCGATGCCACGGTGCAGGCGCTGACCATCCTCGTGCAGATCTTCTTCTCGGGCCTGCTGGCGCGGCGCTACGGCGTGACGGCGCTGCTGACGGCGGTGCCGCTGGTGGTAACCGGCGGCTTCCTGCTGCTGGCCATGTGGCCCACGTTTGGCGTGCTGGCCGCTGCGATGATCGTGCGGCGCGTGGGCGAATACGCAATGCTGCGGCCCGGCCGCGAGATGCTGTTCACGGTGGTCGACCCCGAGACCAAGTACAAGGCCAAGAACGTGATCGACACCGCGATCTACCGTGCCGGCGACGCCGTCAGCGCGTGGGTGCGCACCGCCATCGAAGCCCTGTCCGGGCACCCGGCCACCGTGGCCCTGGCCGGCGCCGCGCTGGCAATCGGCTGGGCGTGGCTGGGGCTGTGGCTCGGCCGTCGGCACGAAGGCCAGTTGACCACCGCGCAGGCCGATGCCGGGCCGCCGGTGCTGGCCAGGCGCGCGACGGCTGCCGACGAAGGCCCGGATGACGCCATCCATGCCGGCCATGGCACGAGGCCGCCGATTATCGCGCGCCGGTCTGGCCGCATCGGGCCGATGCCCGTATAGTTCTTGCCGTGTCGGCGGCACTGGCCGCCCTACCCCATTCGCACAGGAGTTGCCTCATGAAGACCAAAGCCGCCATCGCCTGGAAAGCCGGCGCCCCGCTCACCGTCGAAGAGGTGGATCTCGACGGCCCGCGTGCCGGCGAAGTCCTGGTTGAAATCAAGGCCACCGGCATCTGCCATACCGATTACTACACGCTGTCGGGCGCGGACCCCGAGGGCATCTTCCCGGCCATCCTGGGCCACGAAGGCGCGGGCATCGTCACCGACGTGGGCCCGGGCGTGACGTCGCTGAAACCGGGCGACCACGTGATCCCCTGTACACGCCGGAATGCCGCCAGTGCAAGTTCTGCCTGTCGCGCAAGACCAACCTGTGCCAGGCCATCCGTGCCACGCAGGGCAAGGGCCTGATGCCGGACGGCACGTCGCGCTTCTCGATCGACGGCAAGCCGATCTTCCATTACATGGGCACGTCGACGTTCGCCAACCACATCGTGGTGCCGGAAATCGCGCTGGCCCGGATCCGCCCGGACGCACCGTTCGACAAGGTCTGCTACATCGGCTGCGGGGTGACCACGGGCGTGGGCGCCGTGCTGTTCACGGCCAAGGTGGAAGCGGGCGCCAACGTGGTGGTGTTCGGGCTGGGCGGCATCGGCCTGAACGTGATCCAGGCGGCCAAGATGGTAGGCGCCGACAAGATCATCGGCGTCGACCTGAACCGGGGCCGCGAAGCCATGGCACGCAAGTTCGGCATGACCCACTTCATCAACCCGAAGGACGTCGAGAACGTGGTGGACCACATCGTGCAGCTGACCGATGGCGGCGCCGACTACTCGTTCGAGTGCATCGGCAATACGCAGGTCATGCGCCAGGCGCTGGAGTGCTGCCACAAGGGCTGGGGCAAGTCGATCATCATCGGCGTGGCCGAGGCCGGCGCGGAGATCTCCACGCGTCCGTTCCAGCTGGTCACGGGCCGCGAATGGAAGGGTTCCGCCTTCGGCGGCGCACGCGGCCGCACCGACGTGCCGAAGATCGTCGACTGGTACATGGAAGGCAAGCTGAACATCGACGACCTGATCACGCATACGCTGCCGCTGGATCGCATCAACGAGGGCTTCGACCTGATGAAGCGCGGCGAGGCGATCCGCTCGGTCGTCCTGTACTGAGGCACGGCCCATGGAACTGCTGTCAGAACACGGCTGCCACGGCGGCGTCCAGCGCTTCTACCAGCACCAGTCGGCGGCCATCGGGCTGCCGATGCGGTTCTCGGTCTTCCTGCCGTCGCAGGCGCTGGCCGCCAACGCCGGACCGCTGCCCACGCTGTTCTACCTCGCCGGCCTGACCTGCACCGAGGAGACGTTCATGATCAAGGCCGGCGCGCAGCAGTACGCGGCGCAGCACGGCCTGATCCTGGTGGCGCCCGACACCAGTCCGCGCGGCGCGCATGTGCCCGGCGAGGCCGATGCCTGGGACTTCGGCGTGGGTGCCGGTTTCTATGTCGATGCCATCGAGGCGCCGTGGCGCATGCACTGGCGCATGGAAAGCTACGTGGCCGACGAGCTTTTCCATCTGGTGACCGCCGAGCTGCCGGCCGACGCGGCGCGCGTCGGCATCTTCGGCCACTCGATGGGCGGGCATGGTGCGCTGGTGCTGGCGCAACGCTACCCGCAGCGGTTCCGCTCGGTCTCGGCGTTCGCGCCGATCGCCGCGCCGTCGCAGTGTCCATGGGGCGTCAAGGCGTTCACTGGCTACCTGGGCGAGGATCGCAGCCGCTGGGCGCAGCACGACGCCACGGCCCTGATGGCCGGCCAGGCGTCGGCCCCGTTCCCGGCCGGCATCCTCGTCGATCAGGGCCTGGCCGACAAATTCCTGGCGGAACAGCTGCATCCGGAAGCGTTCGAAGCCGCCTGCGCGAAGGTCGGCCAGCCGCTGACGCTGCGCCGGCACGCCGGCTACGACCACGGCTACTACTTCATCTCGACCTTCATCGCCGACCATATCCGGCATCACGCGGAACGGCTTTGAGCGCGGACACGGCTGCCATCGGCTCCCGTCTTCCGCGTGCGGGAGAGGGGAAAACACATACTTCTTTCGCCATGACGTCAACGACCGGCTGCCTGCCGGCCATCGACGGCTGATGGCGAAACGCGTCAGGCCGCGCGCCGCAGTTGCCGCGCGGAAGCGCCAAACAGCGGCGCGGCCCGCTCGGCGGCCAGCTTGATGCGGTCGGCCAGCGCGCCGCTGCCGACCTGATAGCCATCGAAATCGCCGGTCGACGCGTACACGCCAATCGGCAGCGTCAGCGCCTGCAGGAAGCTGAACAGCGGCCGCAGCTGATGCTCCAGCACCAGCGCGTGGCGGTCGCTGCCGCCGGTGGCGGCCAGCAGCACCGGCTTGTCGACCAGGGCATCCATGCCCACCAGGTCGAACAGATGCTTGAAATGCCCGGGGAACGAACCGCGATACACGGGCGCCGCAGCGATCAGCAGATCGGCCGATTCGATGGCCGCCACCTGCGCCTCGATCTCCGGCGGCAGCTCCTGGCGTGTCAGCGCGGCGCCCAGCGGGCGGGCAATCTCGCTCAGGTCAACGATCTGCGTGTCTAGCACAAGCCGCTGCTCCAGCTCGGCCAGCAGCGCCTGGATCAGTACCAGCGTGCGGGACGGTTGATGGGCGCTGCCATTGACGGCGATGACTTTCAGCGGCGTGGACACAATCTATCTCCGGGGCAAAATGGGCAAAAAGGCCAAAAAACCGGCCAAAAAGGGCTTGCCTCGTACCTTAGCGCCGGCGCCGGACGATGCGAACGAACCAATTCAGATATCCATAGATGCAAAAAACGGCAGCCCGGGCGTGAACCCGGGCTGCCGTTTCGTCTGGCGCAGCAATGCCTTCCGCTATTGCGCGAACTGCGCAATTGGCGCGGGCCGGCTTAGAACGACGGCACCATCGCGCCCTTGAACTGGGCCTTCATGAACTGGCGCACTTCGTCGGACTGGTAGGCGGCCACCAGCTTCTTCACCCACGGCTTGTCCTTGTCCTGCGTACGGACCACGATGATGTTCGCGTACGGGCTGTGGATATCTTCCAGCGCGATGGCGTTCGTGGTGGGCTGCAGCCCGGCGGCCAGCGCATAGTTCGTGTTGATCACGGCGGCGGCCACGTCAGGCAGCGCGCGGGCCAGCTGGGCGGCGTCCAGTTCCACGATCTTGAGCTTCTTCGGGTTCTCGGCGATGTCCAGCGGCGTGGCGTTCACCCCGTTGGCGCCCGCGCCCGGCTTGAGCTTGATCGCGCCCTGGGCGGCCAGCAGCAGCAGCGCGCGGTTCTCGTTCGACGGATCGTTGGGCACGGCCACCTTGGCGCCCTGCGGCAGGTCCTTCGGCGACTTCAGGTTCTTCGAGTAGATGCCGAGCGGCGAGATGTACGTGTAGCCGACGCTGGTCATCTTGTAGCCGCGCTGCTTGATCTGGCTGTCCAGATACGGCTGGTGCTGGAAGCTGTTGGCGTCCAGGTCGCCGGCATCGAGCGCGGCATTCGGCTGCACGTAGTCGTTGAACTCCACGACCTTCACGTTCAGACCGTTCTTTTTCGCCACTTTCTGCACCACCTGCCAGACCTCGGCATCCGGGCCGCTGACGGTGCCCACGCGGACCGTCTGTTCCTGCGCTGCCGCGTTGCCGGCAGCCACCATGCCCAGTGCCACGGTAGCGGCAGCCAGGCTCTTCGTGATCGAGAGCATCTTCATAGGTATTGTTATCCTGGGAATCGAGGAGCGGCCGCACCGGATAGGTGCCGCCGAGGCGCAAGCTTACCTCAATGTTTACCCGGAGCGGGGCAAGGCGCCGTCAGGCCGCCCGCTTGCGTTTGCGCCGCAGAAACTGCGGCAGGAACCGCCGCACGCTGTCGTCCGGGAAACGGACCTCGATCCACTCCTCCGAGATCTCGGCCACCACGCCGGCCCCGAACCGCCGGGCGGTTACCGCGTCCCCTTGGCAAACGGCGGCGGCGCGGGGCTGGCCGGTTGCGGCGTGGATTCGTCGGAGGCATGGCCGGACACTTCGGCCAGTCGCTGGCAACTGTCGCAAATGCCACAGTGCTCCGGGCCGTCCGATTCGCCGTAGTACGCCAGCAACGTCGTCCACCGGCAACGTCCGCTGCGCGCATAGTCGAGCATGGCCTGCAGCGTGGCGTGATCCTCGCGGCTGCGGGCCGCGTATTGCCCGGCGATCTGATCGACGCCGCCTTCACTGCGCTCGCTTGCCGAAAAGCGGCCCCGGCGATCGCGCTGCACGATGCCGAACTCGCGCAACATCCGCATGCCGACCTGCAGGCGCCGAACGCCGATATCGTCCAGCGCCGTGTGCAGCGCGGCAATGTCCATCGGGGTGCCGCGAACTGCCGTGGCCATTCTGCGCAGGTCAGCGGCAGACGGATACCGGCCGGCCAGGAAGAACTGATGGATCCGTTTGTCCTTTTCGTCGAACACCAGCGTGCAGCGCGCCAGCTCGCCGTCGCGGCCGGCCCGGCCAGACTCCTGGTAGTAGGCGTCGAGGCTGCCCGGTGTCTGGGCATGTACGATGAAGCGCACATCGGGCTTGTCGATCCCCATGCCGAACGCGTTGGTGGCCACCATCACGTCCGCGTCGCCCGCCATGAACGCGTTTTGCGCGTCACGACGTTGCGTCGCCGTCAGGCGCCCGTGATAGAGCGCCACGCGATGTCCGGCCTCCAGCAAGGCCCCATGCAAACTTGCAGCCACGGCGACGGTAGCCGTATAGACAATGCCCGCGCCCGGTTGCGCGGATACCAGCCGCCTGACGGCATCAAGCCGAGCGGCATCGCCGGACACATGCTCGACGGCGTAGGCGAGGTTCGGCCGAAACAACGGCGCGCGCACGACGCACGGACCCCGCAGGCCAAGTTCATCGGCAATGTCGTCGATGACGGCGTCAGTGGCGGTGGCAGTCAAGGCCAGTATTGGGGGCCGGGACATCGCGGCCGCCGCGTCTCGCAAGCCGAGATAGGCGGGACGAAAATCATGGCCCCACTGGGAAATGCAATGCGCTTCGTCCACGACGAACAACGCCACACGATTGCGGCGCAGCGCGTCCAGGACGTCCCGATCCTCCAGCTGTTCCGGCGTCGTCAGCAGGATGCGCTCGGCGCGCCGCGCGAGTGTATCGAGCGCCGCATCGCCCACGGCGCTATTGAGGACCGCGGGCGCAAGGTCGAGCTGGCCAAGCTTCTCCGCCTGGTCCTGCATCAACGCTATCAGCGGCGAAACCACGACGGTCAACCCTTCGCGCATCAACGCCGGCAACTGAAAGCACAGCGACTTGCCGCTGCCGGTCGGCAGGACGGCGATGGTGTCGCGCGCCTTCAGCACGCTCACCAGCACCTCGGCCTGCCCCGGGCGCAAGCGCGTCACGCCAAACCGCGTCCGCAGCACGCGCATCAGGGCCGGTGGGAGCGTCACTGCAGACCGTTCTGGCACGCTGGCGATTGGCTTGCGACACCCCGGGGAACATCGCAGAGATACCCATGGAATTTCCGTCTGGCTGTTTGAATTGGGACATCGGGCGCCGGTGCGACCGCGATGCAAGGCCCCAATCCGAGCACGATTGCAACTTGCATACCATGCCGCGCAATGCGCGCCCGGCATCGACGATTGCGTTTTCCATGCCTTCTCTTTTGAAATTTGCAGCTGCAAGTTTCGGAACCGGTTGAAGCGCGGCGGTCAAAGCGCCTGTCTCCGGGGCAGCTGTCCAGCCACCAGTCATCCAGCACGCGCCCGGGCACCATTGGCACAGCCGTTGCACAGTGCCCGGCCCGAATGCAGAAAACGTAGGGAGACATCGAATAAATGACATGCATCACGTTGTGCCGGGCTGGCGCCCTGTGCGCAGTTCCTGTCCTGGGCATGCTGGCACGCCCGTTGCGGCGCACCCCTGGCGGGACACTACCCGAGCGGATTCGCTCGCCGGCCAGGCCTGCCGCGCGGACCATTTACCTGGAGAGCATCATGTCAATCGCCAATAGATTATGTGTGTCAGCCGTCGTCCTTCTGTTTGGAGGCGCCGCCTTTGCGCAGACCGGCGCCGGAGGCACTGCAGGCACTGCAGGCACAAGCAGCGGAACCACGGCAACCGGCTCCGGTTCGACGGGGAGCACGTCTCAGCAACGGGGCCATGGCGGAAGCAACAAACGAAGCGCGTCGGGCGGTGGCACGTCTGGCAACACGATGGGCTCGGGCCCCACAAGCCCGGGCAGCGGCAGCAGCGGCACGGGGTTTCCGTCCGGTAGCGGGCCGTCGGGAACCGGGTCCGCCAACAGCGGCGCGATGGGCAGTGGTTCATCCGGCGGGCCGCATGGCGGAGGACCGACCGGCACAGGGCCGACTGGCGGCTCCGGTGGCGGCTCCGGCGGTGGATCCGGTGGGGCGGTGCAGGCGGGGCCGGTGGCGCGGGTGGCGGTGGCGCGGGCGGTGGCGGACGATGACCATGGCGCGACGGGCACGGCGTTTTGAAAATCCGTTGTGCATGTTTCATACGCCGTTGTAAGCGGCTGGTTCCGGCAGTCGCCCGCCGACGCGCTGGCAGATCGCCTTCCGTCACTTATATCGGTTTTGTCGAGCTCGGCGCTAGTGGCACGGGTGTTGCGCCACCCGACGTGGGAATGGCGAGACGCCCTTCCCACACCACCATATGGAGCGCATCATGACTATGCAGAACCAGGGAAGCCAGCAAGGCGGTCAACAAGGCCAGCAAGGCCAGCAAAGCGGGCAGCAGAATCAGCAGAGCGGGCAGCAGGGCCAGCAGGGCCAGCAGGGCGGCCAGCAAGGCCAGCAAGGTCAGCAAAGTGGCCAGCAGAACCAGCAGAGCGGTCAGCAGGGCCAGCAAGGCGGACAGCAAGAGCGCCGCGACGAGCGCGAGCAGCGCCGTTAATCCACGCCTGCCGCTATAGCGGGATATCCGACGTCCCCGGGGCGGACGCGCGCCACGCGTCCGCCTTGTCGCGAACACCTCCCGCAAGCGTTGCTGTTCCACTTCCCCCGAACATCCGCTGGGCTAGGGCCGACGCACGGTGCCGCGTTCCATGAGCACGCACGGCACATCCACGCTGCGCGCCATGACCTGGCCGCCGATCTGGTCGAACAGCAGCGTGCGCGTGGCGTCCACCATCTTCTCGACGTCCTGCTGCACGGTGGTCAGGTCGAACGACGGCCATGCGGCCTGCGGCACGTTGTCGAAGCCCACCACCGAAACGTCGCGCGGCACCTGCAGGCCCAGTTCGGAGCGCAGGGTTTCAAGCGCCGCGATGGCCATGTGGTCGTTGGCGGCGAACAGCGCGTCCGGCCGGTCTTCGGGGTCTTGAAACAGGGCAAGCACGGCGCGCCGCGCTTCACCGAAGTCGTAGTGGCCCACCGCGCGGGCATGCAGCGGCAGACCGGCGGCAGCCAGCGCGTCGCGCAGGCCGGCCTCGCGGTCGCGGCTGGTCGATGCGTTCTCCGCGCCGGCCAGCCAGGCGATGCGGCGATGGCCGCTGCGCACCAGCATGTCGCCCACCAGGCGTCCGCCCTCCCGGTTTTGCGAGGTCACCGAACTGGTGGCATAGGCCCCCATGGCGCCCATCTGCGCCACGCGGTTGAACAGCACCACGGGAATGCCGGCATTGTGGCAATCGTTGGCCAGCGCCGACGACAGCGTCGTGGACGCCATCACGATGCCGTCGACCTGGTACTGCAGGATGTCGGTCAGCACGTCGTCGGCGTCTTCGGTCTGGCTGATAAACAGCAGCACGTGATAGCCGTCCTGCTGCAGCGCCTGGCACAGGCGCTCGATGACCACCGGATAGAACTGGTTCTCCAGGTAGCTCATCACCAGCCCGATGATGCGGCTGCGACGCGTGATCAGGCTGCGCGCGATGGCGTTTGGCCGATAGCCGAGCTTGCGCGCCGCCGTCTCGATGCGCTCGCGCGTTTCCGGCGCCACGCTGGCGCCGGGTGTAAATGTGCGGCTGACGGCCGACTGCGAGACTTCAGCCAGGCGAGCCACGTCGTGGGCGGTGACCTTCTTCATGCCGCCGTCCACCCACCGTCGAGCATCAGCGCGCTGCCGGTCATCAGGCTGGACGCATCGCTGGCCAGGAACACCACCGGACCCATCACCTCCTCGATCCGGCCCAGCCGGCCCAGCGCGATCCTGTCCGTCACGAAGCGCCGGAACGTCGCATCCTCGAACATCGGCGCGGTCAGTGCCGTCTCGATGAAGGTGGGACACAGCGTATTGACGCGGATGCCCGCCGGGCCCAGTTCCCATGCCAGCGCCTTGCTCATGCCTTCCACCGCATGCTTGCTGGCGCAGTACAGCGTGCGGCGCGGGCTGCCCACGTGCCCCATCTGCGACGAGACATTGATGATCGATCCTGGCAGCCCCGCCGCCTGCAGGCCGCGCGCCACCTCGCGCGAAACGTAGAAGGTGGCCTTCACGTTCAGCGCGAAAACGGCGTCGATGTCTTCGTCGGGCGTTTCGGTCAGCAGCCTGGGCCGGTTCATCCCCGCGTTATTGACCAGCACCTGGAACGGCGGGCGACTGCCGATGGCCTGCCGGACCGCTGCCGGGTCGGTCACGTCCAGCACCAGGAAGTCGGCCCTGCCGCCCTGCTCGCGGATGGCGGCGCAGGCGGCCTCCAGTTCGGCGCCCGAGCGGGCCGCGAGCGTGACTTCGGCACCGGCCTGCGCCAGTGCCACGCCCGCCGCAAGCCCCAGCCCACGGCCGCCGCCCGTGACAAGCGCGCGCTTGCCATCGAGGCGGAAGCCGCCGAATGCCGGCAGTGGCGATGCGGCTGTCACGGCTGCTGCTCCGGCACCGGTTCGTACCAGGGCACGTCCGGACGATTGCCATAGCGGCGCACGCGGATATTGGCCTGCTCGCCGTGGCCGGCAAAGTTCTCCATGTGGCACAGGCGCGAGCAGTATTCGCCGATCTCGGCGCTGGCCGCATCGGTGGTCACGCGCTGGAACGTGCAGGTCTTCAGGAACTTGCCGACCCACAGCCCGCCCGTGTAGCGCGCGGCCTTGTTGGTGGGCAGCGTGTGGTTGGTGCCGATCACCTTGTCGCCATAGGCCACGTTGGTGCGCGGGCCCAGGAACAGCGCGCCGTAGTTGGTCATGTTGTTCAGGAACCAGTCGGGGTCGCGGGTCATGACCTGCACGTGTTCCGAGGCAATCTCGTCGGCCTTCTGCAGCATTTCCTCGCGCGAATCGCAGACGATCACCTCGCCGAAATCGGCCCAGGCCTTGGCGGCAATCTGCGCCGTCGGCAGGATCTTGAGCTGGCGCTCGATCTCCGCCATCGTGGCGTGCGCCAGCGCTTCGCTGTCGGTCAGCAGCACGGCCGGCGACGTCAGGCCATGCTCGGCCTGGCCCAGCAGGTCGACCGCGCAGATCTCGCCGTCGACCGAGTCATCGGCAATCACCAGCGTCTCGGTGGGGCCGGCGAACAGGTCGATGCCGACGCGGCCGAACAGCTGGCGCTTGGCCTCGGCCACGAACATGTTGCCCGGACCGACCAGCATGTCCACGGGTGCGATGCTGGACGTGCCCACCGCCATAGCCACCACGGCCTGCACGCCGCCCAGCACCAGGATCTCGTCCGCGCCCGCCATGTGCATGGCTGCCACGATAGCCGGATGCGGCTCGCCGTGGAACGGCGGCGCCGTCGCCACCACGCGCTTGACGCCGGCCACCTTGGCCGTCAGCACGCTCATGTGCGCCGAGGCCAGCAGCGGATACTTGCCGCCCGGGATGTAGCAGCCCACCGCATTGATGGGCACATGGCGATGGCCAAGGAACACGCCCGGGCGCGTTTCGACTTCGACGTCGAGCATGGAGTCGCGCTGGATCTGGGCGAAGTTGCGGACCTGGGCCTGGGCAAAGCGGATGTCTTCCAGCTCGCGCGCCGACAGGCTCTTCATGGCTCGCTCGATGGCGGCGTCCGACAGGCGGAAGTCCTGAGGCTCCCAGTTGTCGAACTTCCTGCTGTATTCGCGAACGGCCGCATCGCCGCGCGTCTCGATGTCGCGGATGATGCCTTCAACGGTGTTGCGGACGGCGGTATCGTCGTCGGCGCGCGCCTGAATGTCGCGGCCACGCTTGAGGTAACGAATCATGGAAGTTTCCGTTTGGGGTTGTGCATACGTATGCAGAGTAGTTTTCTTGCATTCGTATGCAAACTAGGGGTTTCCCGGAGAAGCCTTGTCTCGCCGCGCCATAGGGAAAGCACCGACCCACCCCGGCCTTGCGGGGACGGGGTCTGCTGCCTATGCTTGTCTCACAATTTGTCCGGACAAAATAATAAATACGGACACGACGATTCCGCTATGGCCCTCGGCCCGGCATCTTCACGTCGCAGAAAGAGGAGACAAACGCATGTTCGCCCCACACAAATTGACGCTGATGGCCCTGGGCCTGGCGGTGCTGGCCCTCCCCGCTCGAGCCGAATTCCCGGACAAGCCGGTGCGGATCGTCGTGCCGTACTCGGCCGGCGGCGGCACCGACATCGTGGCCCGCCGGCTGGCCGAACGCCTGACGCCACGGCTCAAGCACCCGGTGATGGTGGACAACCGCCCGGGCGCCAACGGCATCATCGGCACCGACTTCGTCGCCAAGTCGGCGCCCGACGGCCACACCTACGTGCTGGTGGTGAACACGCACCTGCTGAACCCGATCCTCTACAAGAAGATGCCGTACGACACGTTCACCGACCTGGTCGGCGTGACGATGGTGTGCAAGTCGCCGCTGGTATTCGTCACGCAGAGCAGCTTCCCGGCCACGACCGCGGTGGAATTCGCGAAGCACGTCAAGGCAAAGCCCGACAAGTATTCGTATGGCAGTTCCGAGAACATGACCCGCCTGGTGGGCGAGATGTACAACAAGTACCAGCACCTGGACATGGTCAACGTGGCCTACAAGGGTGGAGCGCCGCTGATGACCGACGTGATCGGCGGCGTCACCACGGTAGGCGTCACCAGCGTGCTGACCGCCAAGCCGTTCATCACGTCCGGCAAGCTGCGCCCGCTGGCCGTGACCGGCGCGCAGCGCTCCTCGGCCCTGCCCAACGTGCCGACCATGATCGAATCGGGCATGAAGGACTTCGAGGTCTACACGTCATACAGCCTCTATGCGCCGGCCAAGACGCCCAAGGCCGCGCTGGAGCGCATGCAGAAGGAAGTGCACGACATCGTGATGGCGCCGGACATGAAGGAAATCCTGGCCGAGCAGGCCGCCACGCCGGTGGCACAGTCGGTGGACGAATTCAACGTCCAGGTGAAGAAGGATTTCGAGTTCTGGCAACGGCTGGCCAGGGAAGTCAACCTGCAAGCGGAGTGACAGACGAATGAGAGACGCGCAAATGAACACGACCCACGACACCCCCTCCATCGATACGATCCGCCCGGTGCCGGGCGCCTGGATCCGCGCCGACATGGAGCGCGACCAGAGCTGGATCCACGTGCTGGACGACGACGAAGTCGCCGCGCTCGAAGACGCGCTGCGCCATGCGCTGGCCACCGGCAAGGACATGTTCGACATGTCGATCGAGGACTTCCCGCTCGACGCCCGCGTGCGCCGCCGCCTGGTGGCGTTGATCGACGAGACCCAGGGCGGCTTCGGCGTCAAGCTGCTGCGCGGCTTTCCGGTGGACCGCTGGGACGCCGATGCGCTGCGCAACCTGTTCTGGGGCATCGGCCTGCTGCTGGGCGTGCCGCGTCCGCAGGGCAAGCTGAGCCAGTTCGTGTCCGACGTGCGCGATGCAGGCGGCACCTATCGCTCCAGCACCGGACGCGGGTACAACACGCGCTCGGGCCTGGACTTCCATGCCGATGGCAGCGACATGGTGGGCCTGTTCTGCGTGCGCACGGCCAAGGCGGGCGGTTCCAGCCTGATCACCAGCTCCATCGCCGCCCACAACGAAATGGTGCGGCTGCGCCCGGACCTGGCCGCCGAGCTGTACCGGCCGCTCATCTTCAGCCGGCAAGGCGAGCAGGCGCCCGAGGAAGCGCCGTGGTACGCGGCACCGGTCTTCGGCGTGCGCGACGGGCATTTCGCGTGCCGCCACATCCGCAACCACATCAAGGGCGCACAGGCCAGCTTTCCCGATGTACCGCGCCTGTCCCCGCAACAGACCGAGGCGCTCGACCTGTTGGATACGCTGCTGGCGCGCGAGGACCTGCGCTACGACATGGACCTGCAGCCGGGCGACATCCAGCTGCTGAACAACCATATCGTGCTGCATTCGCGCACCGAGTACGAGGACCACCCCGAGCCCGAGCGCAAGCGCCACCTGTTCCGCCTGTGGCTGTCGTTGCCGCAGGCCCAGCCGCTGCCGCTGGGCTGGCTCGATGCCTACAAGGACGTGGACGCCGCCTGCGTGCGCGGCGGATTCCGTGGCACCGGCATCACGCCCGAGATCCGCGCCTTCGAAGCCCGCATGGCCAATGCCCACGGCATGAAACTCCGCATCTATCCCGTCAAGGAAGCCGCCTGATGACCACCACCTCCTCGCAGCCCGCCGCCCGTCCGTCCATGCGCGAACTGCTGGCGCGCAAGCGCCTGATCGCCGCGCCGGGCGTGTTCGACATGATTTCCGTGCGCATCGCCACGCGCATGGGCTTCGACTGCCTCTACATGACCGGCTACGGCACCGTGGCGTCGTATCTGGGCCTGCCCGATGCCGGGCTGGCCACCTACACCGACATGGTCAACCGCGTGGGCGCATTCTGCTCCGCCGCCACGGTGCCAATGATCTGCGACGGCGATACCGGCTACGGGGGCCTGCTCAATGTCGCGCATACGGTGCGCGGCTACGAGCGCGCCGGTGCCAGCGTGATCCAGCTCGAAGACCAGGAATTCCCGAAGAAATGCGGCCATACGCCGGGGCGGCGCGTGATTCCGGCCGAGGACATGGTCAAGAAGATCCAGGTGGCCGTGGAAGCGCGCGAAAGCCGCGACTTCCTGATCCTGGCCCGTACCGATGCCCGCACGACGCTGGGACTCGACGAAGCGCTGCGCCGCGCCGAGGCGTACGCCAAGGCGGGGCGGACATCCTGTTCGTGGAATCGCCCGAGTCGGAGAAGGAGCTGGAGATCATCGGCCGTACCTTCGACCTGCCGCTGCTGGTCAATGTGGTGGAGACCGGCCGCACGCCAGTGCTGCCCGCCGCAATGCTGGAGCAGATGGGCTTTGCCATCGCCATCTATCCGGCGGTGGGCTTCCTGGCGATGGGCAAGGCGCTGGAGGATGTGTACGGCCACCTGCAAGCCAACCGGACGTCGCTGGGCATCGGCGATCGGCTCTATGACTTCCCGCGCTTCAACACGCTGATGGATTTCGAGTCGGTGTGGGACTTCGACAAGCGCCACGCTTCATGACCGCTGCCCTGCCCGCCGCTGGACGGCCGGCACTGACGCTGGCCAGCACGCTGGCCATCCAGATGCTGGCCACGGCGGCCACGCTGTCCTTCGCGGTGCTGGCGCCCGTGATGCCGGGCATCGCGCTGACCAGCGTCGGCCTGTTCCTGTCGCTGGTCTACCTGGGCGGCATGGCCGGCAGCCTGGCCGGCGCGGGAATGGTCGCGGCATGGGGCCGGTACGGGCTTCGCAGCTTGGCCTGCTGGCCCAGGCAGCGGCACTGGGCATGCTGGCCACCGGCGTGCCCGAACTGCGTCCGGTGGCCGCGCTGGCCAGCGGACTGGGCTACGGCCCAATCACCCCGGCCAGCTCGCAGATCCTTGCACGCACCACTTCGGCCGGACGCATGGGCTTCGTGTTCTCGCTCAAGCAGACCGGTGTGCCGCTGGGTGGACTGCTGGCCGGCGCCCTGTTGCCGCCGCTGGCCGCCTTCGCCTCGTGGCAGGCTGCATTCGGCGCGCTGGCCGCTGCGGCGCTGGCCGTTGCCGCATTGAGCCAGTCGTTGCGGGCCACGCATGACGATGCGACGACCGGCCGCTTCGTGGTGGCGGCAAACCTGCGCCAGATGTTCGCCGATGTGCTGGGCGACAGCCGCCTGCGCTCGATGGCGGCGGTGTCGCTGCTGTTCTCGGCCTGCCAGTTATCGGTCAGCGGCTACCTGATGGCGTACCTGACCCACGAGATCGGCATCGGGCTGACGCAGGCAGGCCTGATCTATGCGGTGGCCCAGGGCGCGGGCATTGCCGGGCGCCTGGCGTGGGGCCATCTCGCGGACCTGGCGCGCGCGCCGCGCGGCGTGCTGATTTTGCTGGCCGTGCTGATGAGCGCCGGTACCGTGGCAACGGGCATGTTTACGGCCCAATGGACGCTGGTGCCACTGTGCCTGGTGGCGGCCCTGCTGGGCGCGACGGCCATCGGATGGAACGGCGTCTACCTGGGCGAGGTCGCGCGGCTTGCCCCGCCAGGGCGCGTGGCGTCGGTCACGGGCGGCGCGCTGTTCTGCACGTATTTCGGCGTGGTAGCGGGCCCGGCCGCCTTCGGCTATTTCGCGCAACGCGTGGACAGTCTGAGCCTGGCCTATATGGCGCTGGCGGGAGTGCCCGTGCTGGCGGCCGCGCTGCTGTACTGGGGCGGCCGGGCGAAGCCCGCCATCCGTGCCAATGACTTCGGCGGCTGACGACGATGACGCCGCAGCGCGACGGCGCTTGCCGGCCACGACGCGTCCCGGCTATGCTCCGTTCCGATACTTAACCTGACGCCAGCACGCAATTCATGGAACAAGGCGGCACCCTCCCAGACGAGTTCGGCGACGCGGCCGCCAGCGTGCGCGCCGACGCCAGCCCGCGCTACCTGGCCCTGGCCCGCAGCCTGCGCGCGGAAATCGAATCGGGGAAATACCCGGTGGGCAGCAAGCTGCCGACCGAGATGGACCTGTGCAAGCAGTTCGGGGCCAGCCGCCACACGGTACGCGCGGCCATCGAACGGCTGGTCAGGCTGGAACTCATCAAGCGCACGCCGCGCGTGGGCACGGTCGTGACCGCAGCCCGTGCCAGGCAAGGCTACGAACTGGCAGTGGGCCAGGTGGGCGACCTGCTCCAGTACGCCGCCACCACGCGCATGCACGTGCTGTCGCGCGACCTGCGCGAAGTGCGCGCCGATGCCGACCCGGTACTTCATCCGTACCAGGGCCAGCTCTGGCTGGTGATCCGGGGGTGCGCACCGGCGACGGCTCGGACAACCCCATCTGCTACAACGAAGTATGGGTCCATCCGGACTACCGGGGCGTGCGTGGTGCAGAGCAGGACATCGAGGCCTCGGTGTTTCACCTGATCGAGCAGCAGTTCAACGTTTCCGTGTCCCGCATCGAGCAGGTCATTCACGCGGCGGCACTACCCGCCGACATCGCGGAACTGCTGGGGATGCCGGCCGGCACCGCCGGCCTGTGGATCAACCGCCAGTATCGCGACGGCAGCGGCAACCTGATCGAGATGGCGTGGTCGGTGCATCCCGCCGAGCGGTTTTCCTACCGGATGGTGCTGGACCGGACATGGCGCAGCGCGCGGCAGGCGCAAGCAGACGGATGATCAGGCTTGTGCGGGCCGTCAGGGCCTGCCTGCGGACACGCCTGCTCCTACGGGCCGGAGTTCTCCGTCCCAGGGCTCGGCATCCAGGTCCAGTATGAAGTCGCCTTCGGTGGTCTTTTCGTAGAGATGGTCACGGACGGCCTGCCCGATCGCCAGGCGGCACAATGCCTCGCCGCCCGAGGCAATCGCGCCGTGAAGCGACGCTGCCTCGGTCAACAGTCCGAATGACCGCCGGCCGTCACCGACGAAACTGGTGAACCTGACGCCTGACGGTTGGCCCGCATCGACGAAACTGACGGCGATATGGTAGGCAATCCCCTTGCCCGCGCCCGGCAGCGTGCACAGGAAACTGGATGATGCGGCGACGCTATACATGCCTGAACTCCTTGCAAACCGACGCTGAGCCGGCTGAAATCGGTTGAACCAAGCAAAGCTGACTGCAGGGTCGGCAACGAGCCGAAGACCACGGCGAGTTATTCGACTTGCACCTGCATAGTCTTCTACCACGAGAACGTCCGACGCGTCGACATCGGGTAGCCGGGAGCAAATAACGGCGCTGTGCTCGCTTGCCTCACACGCGCGGCGCTTACAAATGAAGCGCCTTTTCAAGCGCTTTTACACCATGGGACATCTGTCCCGGGCCCCGGAAGTTCATCAAGACTGACTGTACAAACAGCCCGTTTTCGCAGGGCAAACGTCCAGGGACAGCCCAAATCGGATTGTTGGTGCGAATGATTCCCATTAGGTTTCTCCTTGCCGCCCCCGGCTCTGCGCCGGGCAACGTGCAAGAAACGTCGACGCCTCCAGCCTCGACGCCACGAAACCTTCGACCCGAACGTCCTGCCAATGTCCCGTCCTGCCCGCCGCGGCCACGCGTCACGCCCCACCGTCATCGCCACCCTGGCGTCCGCCCTGATCGCCGGCATGCCAGCGGCCGTGCTGGCCCAAGCCACCTCCGCCGACCAGACCCTGCCCGCCGTGACGGTGTCCGGCGGCAAGACGCTGCCCGGCAATCCGAACGAAAGCGTGACCACCGGCACCAAGACGGACACGCCGCTGCGCGACATCCCGGCCGCCGTCACGGTCATTCCGGAAGAGGTGCTGCGCGAACAGGGCGCCATCGACATGACTTACGCGCTGCAGAACTCTGCCGGCGTGCAGGCCCAACTGGCGGGCGGTTATGGCTTTGCCAACAACTACACGATCCGCGGGCTGGCAATGCGCTTCCTGCGCGACGGCTACCCCGACGGCCCGAGCCAGAACGGCTACTACCGCACCATGTACGACGTGGACCGTATCGAGGTGCTCAAAGGCCCCGGCTCGGCGCTGTACGGTTCGGGCCAGCCCGGCGGCACGGTAAATATCGCCACCAAGCAGCCGCAGCCGAAGTTCGGCGCGGAAATCGGCGCGTTCGAGGGCAGTTTCGGCACCTGGGGTACTTATGTCGACGTCGGCGGCCCGGTCAGCTCGCAGGTCAATGCCCGCCTGATCGCCGATTACGAGAAGAGCGACGGCTACCGGGGCCTGGGCCGCGACATCCGCGAAGTGTCGCCGTCGTTCAGCTGGGCCTACGACACCAACAAGACGCTGACGGTCGACTACGACCACCGCGACATCAGCATCGTCCCCGATAACTACGGCATCGTCTTCAATAATCAGGGGAAAATCGCCGGCGCCCCGCGCGACGCGCGCTACTACAGCCCGTTCAACGACACGCGCCAGCTGATCGACCGCGTCACCGTCAGCCATGACTGGCGCATCGATCCGTCGCTGACCATGCGCACGGCCTTCATCTACGACGAGCGCTCGCTCGACATGACCCGCAACGCCGGCGGCAACGGCGGCAACGCGCAGAACCAGATGACGGGCCGCGCGGCCCGCACGCAGTTCGACGACGGCCACTTCATCCTGGCCCAGAACGAGCTGGTCTGGAAGACGCGCACCGGCCCGTGGACCACACCGTGCTGTTTGGCCTGGAGTATTCGGATACCCACATCAACACCGTGCGCACGGGCTACAACCTGCCGAACATCCTCAATATCAATGCGCCGGTCGTCCCGGAAACCACGCTGGCCGGTATTCCCGCCGTGCCCGCACAGGGCTTCAACCGTGTGCTGAAGCAGGAAGACTTTGGCGTCTACCTGCAGGACCAACTGGCCTTTGGCGAGCACTTCAAGCTGCGCGGCGCGGTGCGGACCGATAACGTGAAATTCAGCGACGTCGGCACGCAAGGCACCACCTACCGGTCGATTTCCGCCACGCAGAACCTGACCTCGGGCTCGCTGGGCGGCGTGTGGCAGCCGACGCGGGCCCTGTCGTTCTACGCGGGCGTGTCGACCAGCAAGTTCATCAACGTATCGACCGAGCCGGCCTCGGTGTCCACCGAACCGGAGAGCGCGCTGCAGAAGGAAATCGGCGTCAAGGCCGAGTTCCTGGACGGCAAGCTGAACACCAATGTGTCGCTGTTCGAGACCACGCGCAAGAATTACTACATCACCCTGCCGGGCGCGCTGAGCCCGACGCCCGATGGCCGCGACAAGAGCCGTGGCGTGGAACTCGAACTGTCCGCCCTGCCGCTGCCGGGCTGGACCATCCTGGCGAATTTCGTGCTGCAGAATGTCGAGGTGGAGTCGAACGCGCTGGCATCGAACGCGATCATGGGCGTGAACAACCGCAGCATCGCGGGCACGCGGCCGGCTGGCGTGGCGCGTACCGGCGGCCGCCTGTGGACTACCTACGACTTCCAGCAGCAGGCGCTGCACGGCTGGGGCGTGGGGCTGGGCCTGACCTACAAGGGCGACAGTTACGCCGATTCGCTGAACCTGTACCAGGTGCCGTCGTATGTGGTGCTGGACGCGGCGATCTACTACCGCCAGAAAAAGTTCGACGTGACGCTGAACCTGCGCAACCTGACCGACAAGACGTACTACACGTCGCCCACGTTCTCGGGCGCCCTCCCGGGCGACAAGCGCAGCGCCATGCTGACGGCCCGTTACCGCTTCCAGTAAGTCAATCGCATCTACCCGCAGACTGCTGCGACGGGAATTCCCCAAGCGAGCTGCGGGTCCTCGCCGGCCAGCAAGCCCACGCCCACGCGCTGTCCCATCTTCCAGCCGCCCACGTCATGGCCTATTGTGCGCCGCAACAGCAGCGCGCGGAAAAACCTCCCCTGTCAGACAACGCCCGGTGCCGGAACCGCCCGTGCCGCTTTAAGCTGGCGCGAGGCAAAATACATGCTGGGCTCGCGTACAGGGTGGGATCGCAACGATGACAGACCGTGGTAAGGAAGGAGCGCATATGGACGCCGCATCTCGACAGACATCCTTTGCAAGCACCGGCATTCCTGGCCTGGACGACGTGCTCAACGGGGGCTCAAGAAGGGCAACCTCTTCCTGGTCGAGGGCACGCCGGGCACCGGCAAGACCACGGTTGCCATTCGCTTTCTCATGGCAGGGCGGAATTGGGGAAACCGGGCTCTATATCACGCTGTCGGAGACGGTATCGGAATTGCGCGAGGGCGCGGCCTCGCATGGCTGGCATCTGGACGAGCACATCGAGGTCTTCGAGGTGACGCCGCCGGAAAGCCTGCTCGAGCCGGATCAGCAGCAAAGCCTGCTCTACTCGTCGGATCTGGAGCTCGGGGAAACGACCAACGCCATCCTGGCGGAGTTCCTGCGGGTGAACCCCAAGCGGGTCGTCATCGACAGTCTTTCGGAAATCCGGCTTCTCGCGCAGGGGTCCCTGCGATACCGCAGGCAGATCCTTGCCCTGAAACATTTCTTCTCCCGGCATGACGCGACCGTGCTCATGCTGGACGACCGCACCTCCGACATCGAGGACAAGACCGTGCACAGCATCGCGCACGGTGTGGTCAAGCTCGAGGAGCTGGCCCCGAATTATGGCGCCGAACGGCGCCGGCTCAAGATCTCCAAGTACCGGGGGCAGCCGTTTCGCGGCGGCTATCACGACTTCACCATCAAGACCGGGGCGTTGCGGTCTTTCCGCGCCTGGTCGCCTCGGAGCATCGGACGCGTTTCGACCGCAAGCAGCGAACCTCCGGCATTGGCGAGTTGGATGCCCTGCTTGGCGGCGGTATCGAACAGGGTTCGAGCGTCCTGATTCTGGGGCCGTCCGGCACGGGCAAGAGCCTGTTCGCCCTGCAGTTCGTCGCCGCCGCGGTCCGGCGTGGCGAAAAGGCCGCGCTCTTCGTATTCGACGAGGAACTGGGCCTGCTCTTCGATCGCGTGCGGCCGCTGGGCCTGGATCTGGAGACCATGAAGGCCTCCGGCGCGCTGCATATCGAGCAGGTTGATGCCGCCGAGCTGTCGCCCGGGGAATTCGCGCATCGGGTGCGCAGCAGCGTGGATCTGCTCGAGGCCAAGACCGTGGTCATCGACAGCGTGAACGGATACCAGGCCGCCATGCCGGAAGAGAACGCGCTGACGCTGCATATCCACGAACTGCTCCAATACCTGAATCGGCAGGGTGCCAACACGTTCCTTACGGTGGCGCAGCATGGGCTCGTCGGCGACATGAAGGCCCCTGTCGACGTGACGTACCTGGCCGATACGGTCATCCTGTTGCGTTATTTCGAAGCACTGGGCCGGGTTCGCCGGGCGGTGTCCGTGATCAAGAAGCGCACCGGCCAGCACGAGGATCTGATCCGCGAATTCCGGATCGGCAGGACGGGACTGGTTGTCGGCGAGCCGCTTCAGGAGTTCCAGGGCGTCTTGAGAGGCGTACCGACGTTCGTCGGCAACGCCAGCCCGCTGCTGAAGGCAGCGTCGGATGCCGAATATGACTGAATGCCCGGCTCTGGTGCTGGCGCCCAAGGGCCGCGACGCGGTTGTCGCGATTGCCCTGCTGGAAAAGGCGCGCACGCCCGCCGTCATTTGCCGGGACTTGCGGTTTCTCGCGCACGCCCTTGGAGATCATGTCTGCTGCGTCATCGTGACCGAGGAAGAGCTCCGGGCAGACCTGGAGCCCATCTCGTCGTGGGTCGCCGCGCAGCCTGCTTGGTCGGACCTGCCGTTCATCGTCCTGACCCGCCGCGTCGCCGTGGACGGAGATCGCGCCCAGGCCGTGGCGCACATGACCAAGAGCCTTGGCAATGTGACCTTCGTCGAGCGGCCGTTCCATCCTTCCACATTTGTCAGCGTGATCGCCGCGGCGGTGCGGGCCCGGCACCGCCAGTACGAGGCGCGCCGCAGCATCGAAGCGGTGCGCGAGGGCGAAGCCCGCTTGCGCACTGCGCTGCTTGCGGGCCACCTCGGCGCATGGGAACTGGACGTCGTCACGCAGGAACTGACCGCGTCCGAGACCTGCAAGGCCATTTTCGGTCGAAAGCCACAGGACACGTTCACGTGCGCCGACCTGATGGACGGCGTCTACCCCGACGACCGCGCGCGCATGCGCGAAGCGATGTCGCGCAGTGTGCAGACTGGCGTGGACTACACGATCGAGCACCGCCTGCGCTGGCCCGATGGCACGTTGCGATGGGTCGACTTCCGCGCGCGGTTCGTCCCGGGCGACGCGCATGGAACGGGTCGGCTGGTGGGCGTTTGCCTCGATGTCACGGAGCGTATCGCCGCCGAGGACGCGCTTCGCCGCGCCAATGAACTGCTCGAGATGAAGGTAGGGGAACGGACCGCCGAACTGGAACATTCGCATCGCGTCGTCCTGGAGGAAGTGCGCCGGCGCGAGGAGACGGAATATCAGCTCCGGCATGTGCAGAAGCTGGAGATGATCGGGCAGCTGTCTGGCGGTATCGCGCACGACTTCAACAACCTGCTGGCCGCCATCCTGGGCAATCTGGAACTGGCGCGCAAGGAGGCTTCGAGCCATCCCCGGCTCGTCCGGCTGATCGAAGGTGCCCAGCTGGGCGCGCGGCGCGGCGCCACGCTGACCCAGCGGCTGCTGGCCTCCGCACGGCAACAGGAGCTCGACGTGGCGCCCGCCCGGCTGTCCGACCTCGTGCTCGGCATGCTCGATCTCGTGGAGCGGTCCATTGGACCCACCATTCATCTCCACACCGAGATTCCGGACGATTTGCCGCTGACGCTGGTCGATGCGAATCAGATCGAGCTTGCCCTGCTGAACCTGGTCGTGAACTCCCGCGACGCCATGCCACGAGGCGGGCGCCTGACGATTGCCACGGACAGCACGACGTGGGCGGGCGACCCGGATCTGCCCGCCGGCGACTATGTGCGCGTTACCGTCAGGGATTCGGGTATCGGGATGGACGCCGCCACGCTGGCCAAGGCCGGCGAACCGTTTTTCACGACGAAAGGGTAGGCAAGGGAACCGGGCTCGGGCTGTCGATGATCCACGGACTCGCGCGCCAACTGAGTGGTGCCCTGCGTATATCGAGCACGCCGGGTCAGGGCACGCAAGCCACGTTATGGCTGCCGGCGCTCGCGCCTGACGCCTCCCCGGCGCTCTCAGAGCCGCACCAGCCGGCCGCCGCCCCGATGCAGGCAGAGGCATCGGGGACGATCCTCGTGGTGGACGATGATTCCCTGGTAGCGGCCAGCACGGCCCTGCTGCTGGAAGATATGGGCCACGCCGTGGTCGCGGCCGACTCGGGGGATGCGGCCCTCGAAATCCTGCAAAGCGGCGCGGCGGTCGATGTGCTGCTGACCGACTATTCGATGCCGTACATGAGCGGCGCCGAACTCGCCAGCGCCGCGCGGTCCTTGCGCCCTCACCTGCCGATCATCCTGGCCACGGGCTATGCCGAGCTTCCGGACATCGACCCGAGCGTCCTCCACTTGCGCAAACCTTACCAGCGCGAGCAGTTGCTGACACAGGTAAATCTCGCCCTGCATCTTTGCCGCGGCACGTGATGGCGTGCGCTAAGCCGGCACCGGGCAGCGTTCCGTTCAGTGCTCCTGGACTACCGGATGGCTGGCGATTGTGGCAATACAACAAAGATTGAGAAATTCGTACAACATAGATGGAGAATTCAAAATACTCTGTGGATCAGCAACTTAGCGCACGATTGCTGCCCTCACCCACCGGATGTGCGTCGCATGTCGCTTTGGGCCCGATGACAATAATGTTTGAGAAAATGTCTAACATAGCCCTCAATCGTCGTCTGCGAGGTAGTCCTTAAGCGAACGACCCTTCGTCCGCCAAGTATTCTGTTCGGCGGGCACCGTCAACAGGGGCGAAGTGTCTGGAACGCCTGCGGCTGCGCTAGCGGCCTCATGGCGTCTTTGCTTCTCGTCCTGTTGCAAGGCCTTCCGGGCATCTCTATCGACCGGCGCCGGCCCGTGCCATGCCGCGAGCTGCGCATCCCTGATCTTCTCGAGCTCGTCCACCATCTCTGCGGGCAACTTTTTTGCCGGCTTCGGCTTCTGGCTGATTAGCTCTTTCAGTGCCTTCAGCCTGGCCGCCTCCTCGTCCCGGTTCCAGCCAGACTCGAATGCCTGAATCTCAATCCAATCTCGATTCGGGTTGCAGTGCTCGGCCGACTCCACAGTCGGCGCGAGACGCAACCAGTCCCCTTCGCCCCGCCGCCACCAGACTACATTCTTGTAGGGCTTGACATAGACCTCGATCTTGGCCGTTTTCGCGTCGATGCCGCGAGCGGCGAGGACCCACCGTATTGCAGCAAGGCGCGGGCCCCTTCGTCCCCTTCTGGCACGCTGGAAGGACTCCCATAGGACAATTTTCCAACCGTAATCTTGCCGCCTTCCACGGTGCAATACCGGGGCTCGATGATCGACGCGAGCAGGTCGACGGGCCGTCGGACCAGCGCCGCATTGCCCCGACGCAGCATTTGATGTTCCGCCAGCAAGCGCGCCGGGATCGGCTCGACATGGGCCAAAAACATCCGCTCGTCCAGAACTGTCGGCTTCCGGCTCCGCTTCAGGTTCAACTTGTTGATCACCTCGATCACGACAATCTCAAGCGCTTTCGGCGTAATCAGGAGTATTTCTTTCGAGTCGCGCTTGCGCTGTTTGCGTTGTGCCGCCTGTTGGATGGACTTCACCGTGGCCACCCCGGGAGGCAGCGCCTTCAGTCGCTCCAGAATTTTGGCACGCAACAGCTCTCCCATGGGCCCGGCGGCACGCAAGGTTCCGTCGCTGCGCATCGCCTGCTTCACTCGCCCGATGCCCCCTTCGATGCCGCCCTTGTCCTGCGGGGCTCCAGCCCGGGTCAGACGTACATCGATCTTGATACCATCGACGGTCCAGTCCAGCATCTTGTGCGAAGCGCCAGGACCGCGGTCCATCACGATCTGGTCGAACTGCCCGTTGACAATGCCAGGATAGTCGGCGGGATCCAGCCCGAGCTGTCGCAGCCGCTCGTCATGCGGAGTCAGGATGTTGTACATCAAATATTGATAGTGCTCCCTGCTCTCCTCCCCGGCAGTGACTAGCCACCCCGCGTAAGCATTGCTCTTGCGGCAGATGCCAAGCATGATGGTCGCCGGCCCACAGTACCGGCAGTTTTCGGGCGTGACATCGTGTCTGTCATCATCGGCCACGACAAGACACGCCTCGGGGAGCAGCGTACCATCCAGATCCGCGGTGTCCAACACTCCAAAGGTGAGGGCTTTGCCGCTGCCGCCTCGGGCACCGTTCAGCGCACCAACGAGCGGCTTTAGGGTGGGATACTCGAGGAGGAGCAAGTCCCGGTGATAGATAAGCGCGCGTGGGCTGGGAATGGTCGCCTCATCAACGGGAATGCGGGTCCCATCTTCTAATTCTGTCAAATAGCAACAGTTCACATAGAAGTAATTCAGAAAGAAGCCCCGGTCGCGAACCCGTTTAGCTGCTTCGGCGTCGTACTCCTTGACGATCCCGTCAATCGCCTCCCGCAAACGCTTGATCCAGAAGGCATCGGCACGATTGGTGCGAGGACAGTTCGCGCGTCCCCGAAGAATCGGATCTTTATAAGGTCGTCCGGACTTCATTGCCTCCGCAAGCTGCCATTTTGGAAAGCCTCGCTTGCCACAGGCTTGTGTCCTCGGTCGCAACGCGTCGTAGGTTCCCCCGAAGCGGAGGTAGATCCCCAACACGCGTTCGACCTCATAGCGCTTCGTCTCTGAGTCCGCGATAAGCAGGTCAATCAGCTCATGTCGCCACAGGGGTCGACATATAGGTCACCAAACCCGTGATCGCCAAGCAGCGACCAGTCAATATGTTCGCGCGACACCAGGCCCTTTATCTTTTTCCAGCGGGTCACCCAGTCGCCCTCCCTTTTCGGCGCCTTCTTTTTTTCTGGCGAATCGCCGCCTGCGTCTTGGCGTCGTCGGTCAGCTCAATCGTTATCGGGGAAATGGATCCGGTACGATTGCCACAGCCTCGTCGGGCAACCGTTGTAGCTCTTCATAGGTCTTGACCAGGAGTTGTTTGCCTAGGGAAAAACCCTTGTCGTCGAGGTCGAAAAATGCCATGATTTTTTGTCCGGATCGGCGTGCACGAAGCGATAGCAGCGTGCCCCCGCGCCGGTCAGATCGCAGCGCACGGTGGACTTGAACGACTCGAAGGGAAAGGGTTCAAGCTTCATGATGCGGCACCTCCAGAATCAGGGATCGATACGGGTGCAGTTCATGCGCCGGATCGACACGCAGGTAGCCATACGCATGGGCCGTGCAAAACAGATTGGCAGCGTCGATAGCTGTGCAGCGAGCCACCTTTTCCATTTTTTCCAGGCACTGGTCCAGGGTCAGTTCTTCCTCCTGCCACGACGCGTAGTTCTCCAGCAGCAAGCCGGCGAACGCCTGGGCGGCCGCACGCAACGCCCGGATGTCGAGCCCGAGCAGCGTCTGGTAGCAGCGTGCGGCATTTTCAGCGCGAGCGCCGATACCGATCGGTCCGCCACCAGTTCCACCGTGACGCCGCGCGACAGAAGCTGTGTCTGAACCCTTGTCATACGCGTTTCGTTGACAAAAACCGCATGCAGATGCGGCTGGCCCCGATTGGCGAGCAATTCGACCGTCAGCATGCAGTCCACCAACGGCGGGAGCGCACGCCCCAACTTTGCGAACGGGTTGACAACCGCGTAGTTGCCACGCGCCTCGACAAGATAGGGGTTGAGCTTCAGAAGCTGGTCAAGGGCCGTCAGCGAGACACCGGGCGACACATGTCGCTGCGTACCTGTCAGACTATTCGTGATCGCGACCGTCGAGAATCGACGCTTCCGGATATTGACGAACCGCCCGGGTACATATCGTGATCCCGTCAGATTGCCCAGCGCGTCGCGCTCGGGCATGATCAACTGCGGATCGGGCACGCAGTACTGCGGAAACAGTTCAAGACATAGACCTTCCACTTTGTCGACTCCGAGGGCGACTACACGATCATGCGTCTCCTTCGAGCGCGCGCTTGATGGCGGTGGCGATCAGAGGCGACGCCGAGCGCCAGCGCTCGAGCAAGTAAGGCGTGACCCCAAGCGCGCGGCACAGCCCCGCTTTCGAGCAGCGTCCCGTCCGAGAAGCCGCCGACAGCGTCCGGCCAGCCTGGCGCACCTGCTCGGCGATGGTTGCTGCGCTGCCGGCTGTAGGCAGAAGCGCCCGCCGCCACCCTTTTGCCGCCTCGGTCTTCTGGTGTTGCTGCAGCAGCCACGCCTTGTCGTTGGTGACAAGCCACCCATAGGCGCGCGGCTCGAGCTTGCGGATGGCACGTTGGGAGCCGCCGGGATGGCGCTGGCAAGCGCTCTGCCAGGCACGACGCGCTGCGGCGCGTCGCTCGGCGAAACGCGTCGCTACCGCGAGCGGCCGCAGTCCTGCATCAGCAATAAACTGGTGCACGGCCCGCGGCCTCATCCGGCAGAGCGTCGCGATTTGCAGATAGGTGCAGTGAGCGCGTAGCAGGCGTTCGATATCCGCCTTGCCATAGTGTTTGCGGCCGTCCACAGACAATGGCGTCACGCTGTAGCGCCCGGCCCACCCGCTTGTCTCTCGTTTAATGATCCGACCACGTCGCGGGTGTGCCGGCGCAGGCAACGGGCTGACCGCAGTCGAGCGCGCCGCCAGACGCAGCCAGCCCAGCAGCAGCACGAGCAGCAACGGCGCAATATAGCGTTCCCCGCTGCAGCGGACCCAGTGGAGGACGTTCTGTCCGAACAACGGGCGGTCGAACACGCCCTGCAGTGCCGGGGCATCGAGCGCGTGTTTGCAGAACGTGCGGAAGCTGCGACAGAACTGAGCCGTGGCATAGGTGCCGTTTTCCCGCAGGACGCCAGCCGCGGCGAGTTGTGCCTCGAACCCTATCGCCGCTTGTCCGCAATCCGCCCCGAGCTGGCACAGCATTACCGTGTCCCGCGCGAATTGCGATTGCGCCGGGCCGGCCTCGCGCACGCACTCGGCCGGATAGTTGGGTTCGGGGCCAGAGGCCATCGGGACGAGTTGAACGCCATGACGCCAGCAGGCCCGCACCATCGGTGCACGATGCGGCCAGAAGATGGCGCGCGTGCCATACTCATGCCATGCTGCGGGCTCGCACACGGGGCAAACCAGATTGCCCGGATAGGTCGCGATCATCCACGGCGCGCGACCCGATGGTCGGATAACGCCCTGTCCCGTCTTAACGCGCTGCCGGAACGCCTCGCGCATTGGCGGCATCATTTGGAACGTGCAATAGTTGGTGAGCGTACGCTGCGCCAAAATGTCGTCGGCAGTCCCGAAGAATCCGGACGCGAAGGCGGCCAATTGTGCCAACGCAACGGTGACGGTGCCATAGGCGAGATCGGCATCTCGTTCGAATCCTCCATATCGGATATACGGCAGGCTGCCTATTACATGCGTGGCGAGGCTCGATGCGGCTTCGAAGGGATCATGGGGCAAAGCAACACCAATACTGTCCAATAGCACGGCAGTTCTCCTTCGCGTCCGGCGCTTAGCCCTCGGCCCTTATAGCGACAAGAACCGAGCCTCCAACGAGGGCGGCACGAGGATGTTATTCGCATGGAACAAAGGACGGACCGCCCTTGCAAATTCTGGACTAGAGAGAATCCAAAAACGACAAAAAGCATTCGACATTCCCGCTTCGTCGAGGACCGCTTGATACCGGAGCGGTAAGACTTGACCTGCACCGGCCAGCACCTCCACGGCGCGTTTAGACGGGCGACAACGCGGCGTTGTTGTTCAGGCAGGCGGTAGACGCCGCGCAGTCTAGTCTTTCTCGGGGCATAGAAAGAGTTCGACAACAGCCAGTCTCGGTCATGCGCCATGAGCCAGACATACGCGCGCGGTTCCGCCGATGCCACAATGCCCACCGCCACTCTGCCATGCTTCAGGTAAGCACTTTTCCATGCCGCGCGTGCAGTACGCCGCAAGAACAGAACTCTAGCCCGACGCACCTCCGCTTGGCGCCCAGACTGGTAGACGCGCTGATTGACGGTACTGAGTTTCATCCCTTGATCGCCCCCACCGCAGTTCCGCTATATCCCTTTAAGCGGAGTGCAACAGCATCAAGACACTCAGGTTGCTTCAGCGTCGGTTCGTCAAATGCACTCCAGGCGTGCGCCGGCGAGGATGGGCTTCTCGCGTAACTCGGATTCGGCAGGGACGCAACCGCCATCGGGCTTACTTGGCGCAGGAATCGGAGAAAGATCGCCAGCAAGACAGGTTGTATATAACCGTAGCACTGCGTCAGAAATCGTACGATGCGATGTATGGTATAAGGCCCCATACCGATTTGGTGCAGCATCGGGCTACGAACGTTCTTCCGCACATGGGCTTGAAAGCTTTCTATCAATTTCGCTCTGCAAAAACTACCATTTCCGTACTTGAAACCCGCATTGCGAACACGCTCGTTGATGTTGGCTATGGCGCATTCGATGTCCTGGCCCCATTCGCACAGTGCGACGATGTCGCACGCGAATTCGACCTCTTCTTTTGAAGCTATTTTCACGTTGCGCACTGCCATGCCGTAGTCAGTCGCACCATGAAACTCAGCGAGTAGCACCCCATGCTTCCAACAGGCGTCAACCAAGGCCGCTTGGTGTGGCCAAAGAAGTGCCACGGTGCCGAAGTCTTGCAGCGCTTCTTGTTCGCACAAGGGGCAAACCATCGGCGGACGATAGTCGCTAATAACCGTTCCGTCGCCTGTATGGCAACTGACAGTGCCATCGATAGCGCGACGCCTCAGGCGCTCGAACCGAACTGGCGCCATGGAAAATCGGCAATAGTTTAGAAGAGTACGCGTATTTACGAGTTCCCCGACATCACCATAGAAGCCATCGCCTAAGGCTGCGAGCTTGTTCAGCGGCCACGATATCGTTCCGTGCGCGAGCCTTGCACGGCGCTCGTTGTTTGCCAAAGGCGGAAGCATGCCGAACATCTCATTGGCAAGGCTGCTCGCCATCTCGAATGGATGGCGCGGCAGTAGTGGGGCAATCAATTCCAACATGATCGGCTCCTGGTCAAAAGTGAAATCGGCGCGTCGCAAGGGCGCGCGGCATCGGAAGACCTATCGGTTCCGGGTCAGCCGGCGGGCAGCCGCCGCAGCGACAACTGCCCATGACCGACATCCTCAACCGTCAGCGACCTGAGGCCGCCTGCTTCGGCACCCCTGGGCCTGTCGCTCCGCCTTGGGCTTGACCGGTACGCGGTACGACAGCCAGTCCGCATAGCGCACGGACTCATGGAACTCCACTTCCGCTTTCGCATACAACCTGACGTACTTCAGCAACGCCGGGCATGCCTCCTCGAGCAGGTCGTCCAGGAGTTTTTCCGGGTTATAGCTGCGCTGCCGATGCAGGCGCCGGTTGATTTCGCAGAACATCAGCGGATAAGCCATGCGGTGCCCTCCGACCTGCTGCATAAGCGGGAGCAATGCATCGGGCATCGGCGCGCTGGTCGGAAGCTTGCCCCAGTAATACTGGGATAGCTCGACGTCGCTGTCGGCATGGGGACGATCTCGTGCACCCTGCCCACCGACAGCAAGTCGAGCGCGTCGCGGGCGGTCCCCGGTCTCGCGAGTCCCGACGCCAGGAACACGACGACGCCGAAGCCGGCATCGGCAACGTTGCCAAGCGTCTGCACGAAATCGGCAAACTCCTGCACGCGTGCGGCATGCCGCGAGTCCAGACCAACGATCGCGATGGCACCCACATGCAGCGCGGACAAGGTGCGGATGATGACCTCCAGCGCCGGCATGTTCGACCTTCGGTAGGCCTGGGCGAGACCTTGGTGCAAGTAGGCATCCAAGCTGCGCAAGAGCGCCGGGACGAAGGCAGTCTCATTGAGCCGAATACTCACCCGGACGACCAGGAACGGCCAGTGGTACAGACGACCGGGCGTGACAATGGACTGGCCACGTTCGTCGAACTCGTCGACCCGGTCATATTGGCGACAGACACCGAAATGGGCCTGCACGGCATAAGCGAGCTTGGCGGCGTCCAGCGACAGGGGCGCCGCTACCATCAGCACGCGGCGCGCGCGCTCCGATGCCTCGCGCGAACACAGCTCCTGCATCCCGTAGCGGGCGTGGTAGATCGCCCGCGTGGTGTCCTGCCGGATCTGGACCAGGCTATCGCCCTTGGCCTGCGTCCGCGTCTCGACCATTTCGATGATGAGCTCCGCGATATCGAGCTCTTCTGAGGTCGGAAGAATGCCGCCCTCAATATCAAGTCGTCCCCGTGCCAGACGGGAACGGGCCTTGCCCCGCAGGGACGAATCCTCCAGGACATCGGCGTGACTGAGCGCCTCTAGCAGATCACTCTTCCTCAGTGGCGCTGGCAGGGCTTCCACCAGAAAACCGCGGCGGATCGCCAGGTGCACGCGCCGCGTCTGGCTGGCTCGAGCAGGTGTACGCATGGTTGTCTCCTTCGAAAACAGCGCCTCTGCGTCGGCAGAACGCTTGGGGGCGCGGACCGCGCCATGGCGGTCCCGCACCGCGTCTATTGCAAACAGGAGTGCAAACAGGAAGTCAGCCGCGCGGGCCGACGCGGGCAAAGACCATGTCGAGCACCTTCGCGATTCGGTCGAAGCTATCCGGCCCCGGGTGCGACGGGCTTGGCGCGGCGGGAATGCGCCAGCTCCGCACGACTTCGCGCCGCTCCAACGAGCCATTCGGGGTAGGCGTCAGGTGGATGCTGATCAGATGCAGCAGCAGCGTGCCGCTCGCCGGGTCATGGCTCGCGACGCAGTGGCCCACGCTCGCCACGGGTGCACCGCGTACCGCTTCGGTCGTGTCGCGGCGCGCCTCGCCGTTGCGGGAAGCGACGTCGACCGGCGCCCGCTCAAGCGTGCGGTCCCGGGGCGCAGTTCGGCCCTCTACCCAGCCCTTATGGCCGGCGCGGTTCGCGACCAGGACGACGTTCACCGGCGATGTGTCCCAGGGCACGTTGGCCGACTGGAGTTGTCGCTGGAGCCGCCGCATGCTTTTTTCGACCTCGGCCTTGCTGACCGGTGCATAGGACTCGCCCTCATCGGTCCGCGCATGCGCTGCGGGCTGGCGGGCATGCAGAGTCCGGCGACGGCGTGGCGCGTCATCCGCCGGCGGCTCTGCCGTCGGGGAAGTCGACGGCCGTTCGCCCGTGGCGGCCGGCCGCAGACCCGATCTGACACATAAGGCGTCCCAATACACCGCAGCGATTTGGCGTTCGACCTCGTCAGTCGAAAGTTCCGGCGCGGTCGGCCGCGAGGACGTCACATCGACCGCTTGTCCGGCTTGGCCCTGGCCATCCACAGGACGCAGCCAGTCATGCAGGATGGGCAGATCCTGCCGGGGTGTCGCTGACAGCCCGGACGCGACGATCTGGCGGCCGCGCAACGTCTCGACCCCGGACAGGTGGGCAAGATCTCCCAGCCTGCGCGCCATCCGCTCCCTATGGCGGCGCGAGGGGCGCGGGGAATGCGCATCGTCGGACGGCAGTGGCAGGTCGAGTCGCGGGTCAAATTGCCGGTCGCCAACGATGCGGGGGCGCCGATCGGTCACGACCTCGCCGTCCCCGATGCCCGGAAAGTCCTCGCTGCCGCGCGTCGGCGCCGGCGGCAGCGGATGCCCGGGCGCATTGGCCGGGGGCAGCGCGGCCGGGGCGAGACTGGGATCGAGCTTGTGGTCGGGATCGAGGTCCACGCGATCCCGATCCATGCAGTCGCGGTCTTTCCCGGTGCGAGTGCGGGTGCGGGCAGGCCGCGTGGTGTCGCGGGCCGTCGTGTGCGGTTCCGGCGATCCGGTCGCCGGCAATGCTTTGGTGCGTGTGGCCATGATGTGCTCCGAAATTCATTTTTCAGATTCCGGAGGCACAGGCGCGCAGCGTCCTTGATCTTTTGCGGGCTTTCGATCAATACTTTGGGCACCACACCGCCTGTATCGACCTTGAGACCGCGCGAGATCACTGGATGCGTCCTTGGCATTCCGGATCCTACGTGGGGGATGGGTTTCAGTTCTTCCTGGATTTCCTTTTCGATTACCCGCCAGCCGGGCGTAGAAAGGATATAGGAGAGAAACGGCCGCCTCGCAAGGGCGGCCGTTTTTTTATGGCCCACGATTTTCCATCACCCCTCGCTCCTGACGAGTCGGCTCCCCGCAGCAATTCCGCGCTGCGCATCGTCCTTCCCTGGCCTTCCATTTGCCATATTCATAGTAAAATCACCACGCTTTTTTCCTTTACAATCAGAGAATTACCACCGCTACTCTCCGAATATTTTTAAAGACGCTTTAAAATCGCCGCCCACACCCATCAAAGTGATTCATGTGCCTCACGAAATCGCGCCAAATACCCCTTCACGCGATTCGCATAATCCTTCCTGGCGATTTTCCGGTATTTTTGTGGCGATTTTTGGTGCAGGATTTTTCCCGCCATCCCTTGATTGGACGGGGCGGGCGGGGGATTACCGCGTACCGATTATGTTGGCCGGCGTGCCGCACCGCATTACGCGGATGCGGGAGGCGATTGCCACAGCTTGTGCATCGCGGCAAGCCGCCGCGCGTCCTCCGTCCGCACATACGCCGTCGTGGTGTCCAGCGACGCGTGGCCCACATTCTGCTGGACGAGCTCCACGGGTAGCCCGCCGTCGAGGCTGTGATTGATACAGGTGTGCCGCAGCCAGTGCGCACTGGCCTGGCGCAGCCGGGCCGCCAGCGCCGGTTCCGACGCATCGAGACGCTGCGCCACGCCGGCGAAGAAGCGCTTCAGTTGGCCGTGTAGCGCGCTGCCCGTCACCCCGATATCGGCGGCGACGACGCCGCGCACCACGCCCAGGATCGGCACCTGCGCGGCCAGGCGCGGATCGCCGGGCAGGCCCCGCGCGACCAGGTAGCGCCCGAGCCGATCGATCCAGGCGTCCGGCACGGGCACCAGGCGCACCTTCTGCCCTTTGCCCACCGTGCGCAAGAGCCAGCCGGTAACCGGCGTGCCGTCGGCCTGTCGCAGGGTGACGTGCTCCAGATCGTCGGTGCGCGCCGCGACCAGCTCGGCCAGGCGCAACCCGCCGCCATACAGCAGGTGCAGGGCCACCTGCAGGCGCTGGCTCGCCAGGCCCGCCGGCAGCCGGTCGAGCGCGGCGGCCACGTGCGCCCAGAGTTCATGGCTTAAGCCTCGGCCGGGATCGGGGCCGCGCGGGATCCGCACCGGCACGCGCACCGCCCGGAACGGGTTGCCCACCAGGTAATTCTGGGTGACGAGGAAGGCAAACAGGTTCCCGAGCACGGAGGCCGCGTACCCCACGCTGCGCGCCGAAAGCGCGCCTTCAAGCGGCCGCCATCCAACGGCCCAACGGGGCACATTGCGCGGTCCACACCACGCGGGCGGCGGCGCCTGCAGGAAGGCGAGATAGGCCGCGCCATCCTCAGGGGTGAGCGAGGACAACGCGCGCCGGCGCTCGATCACGCACCAGAGCAAGAGCCGCTCCGCCTCCTTGCGGTAGGCCTCATAGGTATGGGAACGACGCGCCGGCGCACCCGGTGAACTGGCTTCCGGCGAACTGGGTTGCAGCGACGGCGCCCGGACCGCGAGCCAGCTCGCGATGGCCGCGCGATCGTCCGGCGCGTCGATCAAGCACAGTTCGCGCGGTGCCCGGAAGCGCCCTGTCCGCCCGTCCAACTCAGCAGGCAGCACCAGCCGCGTCATCGGCATCAGCGGCGACGGTGCGGGTAATTCAAATGCTGTCGCCGTGCCATCCGGCCGACCTGTTACCCCGCTTGCCGTTCCGCTGTCCGCCGCGGGCGGTGCCTGGCGCCCGGCCGGGGCCGACGCTGGCGCGCGCCCTGGCGCCGCTTCCGGCAAGCCCCCAGGGTGGCCGTGTGCGCCGACAGGAACTGCCGGATCGCCCGCGCCTTGCCCGCGCCGATCCCGGCGACAGCACGCCACCAGCGCGGGTCCGCCGCCACGCGCGCGTGCAGCTCGGCCAGCGTGCGCAGGCCGTGGGCGGTCAGGCGGGCGGCGATCGCATCGGTGAACCACGCTTGCACGCCGTCGTCGAGCCCGACCGGTGCCGCCATGGTGGCTTCCAATTGGTGGATGGCGAGCAGTTGCCGGCGCAGCAGCGCGGTGCGACGTCGCTGCTGGTCGAGTGCCGTCCCGAATGCCATCTGGTATGCGGCGAGCTGTTCGCCTTCGCTGAACTCCTCGAGGCCCTGCGCTGCGGCGAACGCGGCCAGCGTCGGCAGCGCCGTCGCCCCGGGCGCCAGATCGAGGCGCAGCAGGGTCGCGCGGGCGAAGTTGCCACCGCGCGCGGCCGCCGCGCACAGCTCGGCGCGGATCCAGCCGGTCAGGCGGTGCACGGGCTGCAGGTCCGCCTCGTCACGGGCAGCAGCGGCACCGGCACCGGCACCGGCAGCGGCCGTGGCGTCGGCGGCCGAGGCCGCGTCGGGGTCTGCGGCTTCGGGGACGTACAGCGGGGCCGCGATGCGTGGGGCGACGCCCTGGAGCACGGCCCGGAGGTAGGCGAAGTGACCGCGGTGCAGCCGGCGTCGCGTGACCACGGGCAGGCGATGCAGCAGGCGGTCCAGCAGGGCCGATGGCTTGGGGGCGTCGCGACGTAGGGCCGGCGGCACAGCCGTTCCGACGGCGTCCGAAGGCGCTGGGTCCGGCCTGGCTTCGGCGGCAGGGTCTACAGGGACGGGAGGCATGCGCCCTCCTCGCATTGGGACACACACGGTGTCGGGCCGCTGGCTCGCCATGCCGGCGCGGGTGGGCCGAGGGAATGACGCACCTCGGCACACCGGGCGGCGCCAACGCCACGGGCGAGCCTCAAAAGCGTCCCGCGTGCCACCCACCGCCCGCGCGGCCGTCGCCGTGGATGGCGCAGAGCCCGTGGTGTCGGTCGTTTTAGGATAGCAAAATAAGGCGGGTTATTTTGCTATCCAGTTCCGCAAAACCGGCGACGGCATCACCCGTCTGCGCCGTCCTGCAACCTCCCGCGCAGCCATACGCGCCGCGCGCGGCGACCGCCCCGGTCCGGCTGTTGCCCGGCGCATACGCCCCCTCGGCAGGGTCTTCGCCAGGTGTGACCTGTGCAATACTCTTGGTCCGAACCAATCCTCAGGAATCCATTGCCTCCCCGCGTCGTGCCCACGCCGATGGCCCGGCGGCAGGCGCATCCGGGAAGGCCATGCCAATGCAGACCGAACTAGCCGAACCATGGGAGGCCGAAGACCTCGCCCTCGACGACGAGGTGTCTTCCATCATCCCGGCGTCGAGCGTGCTATCGCGGCGCTCCCGCGATGACGCACGACTGCCGTCGCGGGAAGCCCCCACGACGTTCGGTCAGCCGAGTCCGTTTCCCACCACGCGGTACTACGGCAGCAAACGGCGGCAAATGGATTGGTTGCGCGAGGAGTTTGGGCGACTCGAGGGATGCACCGCGCTCGACGCCTTTGGCGGGACGGGCGCCGTCTCGCACCTGCTGTCCCAACTGGGCTGGGACGTCACCTACAACGACGTCTTCCAGTTCAATACGATTTCGGCGCGCGCCCTGTTCTCCTCGGCCACGGTGCAGCTCTCGGCCGCCGGCGTAGCGTCCATCCTGCGTGCGGTCCGACCGCGCCCCGGCTTCATCGCCGCCAACTTCGCCGGCCTCTACTTTACCGACGAGGAGAATGCCTGGCTCGACGGCTTCATGGCCACGCTCGCCCATGTCGAGCCGGCCTGCAAGGATCTGCTGCTCCATTGCCTGTTCCAGGCCTGCCTCAAGAAGCGTCCCTATAACCTGTTTCATCGCGCCAACCTCAAGTTGCGCCAGTCACGGGTCGCGGTGCAGTTCGGGAACCGCACCACCTGGGAGAAAAGCTTCGCCGAGCATATCCTGAGCACCTTCGAGGAAGTGCGGCGGATGCAGCGGGGGCTGGGCGGAAAGGTCAAAGTCTCCCCCGGCCAGTCTGCCGAAGCGATCCCCCGGGCTACGACTTCGTCTACGTCGACCCCCCCTACTTCAAGCGCGCGCGAGCCGCCGACTCCTACCTGTCGCGCTATCACTTTCTCGAGGGCCTGGCCCGGTATGAGGAATGGCCCGCCTGCTCGACGACGCTGACCGTCTGCGGCGGATCGACGCGTCGACGGTCAGTGAATGGACGGACAAGGCGGCCCTCACGCGCAATATCGCGGCACTGATCCAGACGCATCGCCAGGCCAAGTTCGCGCTGTCCTACGTCTCGGGCGAACATCCCTCCGAGGCGGAGTTGTTTGCCTTGTTCCGCGACAGCTTCAGCCGCGTGCGCCTGTCCCGTCGCGCCTATGGCCGCGCGTTGTCCAAGCAAAATTCTTCGAACTGTTGCTGATCGGTGAGCCATGAGCCTCTACAACAAGAAGCTTTCCATCTCGATGCCCTGGGCCATCGTGGTCGTCACGGGCCTGCTGCTGGCGATTCTCGGCTGGCTAACCATCATTCTGGCCGACAAGCCCTTTCTGGCGAAAGAGGGGCCGTTGTGGGTCTTTGCGTCCGGTATGGCCTCAGGCCTGGTCGTCACGCTCGCCCAATTCTGTCTCAGTTGGGCCGATGCCCGCGCCATCGATCGCTTTCGGCGCATGGGCGTTGAAAACGTCCTGTCGAACCGCGACGAGGAAGCCTACTATGGCCGGCTCATTCAGTCCGCGCGAGCCAACATCGATGTTCTGGGCTCGACCGCGACACGCCTGATGCAGGACTTCGCCGATGCCGGCTCACCGAAGCCCGAGAAGCAGTCCCTGATCGAGGCCCTGAAACGCGGTGTGGCGGTCCGCATCCTCGTGGCCGCCCCCGCGCGCCTCGATGACCGTGAGCGTAACGAGAAATGTCCCATCGCCCGCAGACTCTTCGAGGCCATCGCGGAAAAATATCCGAGCCACTTCGAAGTCCGCTACTTCGATGCCACACCTCTCGCCTCGTTCGTACGTGCGGACAACGAGCTCGTGGTGGGCCCGCTGCTGCCGGGGTGGAGAGCAAGCACACGCCAGCACTGCATGTGTTCAACCACAGTCCCTACGCGGCATCGTATTTGAACTACTTCGAAAAGACCTGGGCGACCGCCGCGCCGTTGGGCCCGATGCCGCCAGCGGGGCCCACGCCGTGATCGTTCGCGTGAGCGTCCCGTCACGCGTACACCTCACGCTGATCGACCTCGGGCGCGCAGGCTATCGCCGCAATGGCGGCGTGGGCTTCGGCATCGCCGCGCCGCGCTCGACCCTCGCCTTTGCGCCCCACCCCGGCGTCGATCTGCGCGCCCTGGCATCATGCAGCTATCTCCCCGCCGAAATCGCGTCGCTCACCGAACGCCTGGAACACCTCATGGGCCAGCGGCAGTTGACGCAGGGGCTGCGTCTCGTGGAAGTCCAGCTACCGGCACGACACGCCGGGTTCGGCACCGGCACCGCGGTGGCACTGGCCAGCCTGGAATCCCTCTTTCTGCTCAACGACGTGAGCGTGAGTCCGGCGTACCTGCGCGCCCACTGTGGGCGTGGCGGCGCGTCGGGCATCGGGCTGAGCAGCTACTTCCAGGGCGGCTTCATCTTCGATGCCGGGCGACGGTTCAATCCCGCGCCCATCGTCGGGTCAGACGCCACCGACGAGGTGCGTGAACCGCCCTCGAGATGGCGCGCCTTGCCATGCCGGACTGGCCCATGGGGTCCTGGTTCCGCCCGGCGCCTCGGCGATTTCTCTGGCGCAAGAGCAGGCGTTCTTTGCCCAGCGGCTACCGCTGCCGGACGCAGACGTCTTCGAGATTACGTATCACGCGCTGTTCGGCACGCTGGCGGCCATCCACGCCTGCGACTACGCGGCCTTCTGTGCCTCGATCAACGCCCTGCAACGCTGCGCATGGAAACGCGCGGAGATCGATCTCCACGGGCCGACTGTTCGCGCATGCGCCGCCCATCTCGCGTCGATCGGATGCGACGCCGTGGCGATGAGCAGTATCGGTCCGGCCCTGATATTCTGGGCGCGCGACTTTGACGCCGCGTTCGCCGCAGCCACACGCCAGTATGGACCGTCCGCGGTGTTCCGGACCCGCCCGGACAACACGGGCCGCATTCTCTCCCATGATTGAGATCGTCTTCTTTCCACCAATCGATCGAAGCTCGCGCATTTCCGGTACCTGGGTGATAAGGCCGGCGTTCGCGTCAAGGGATTTCACGAGACCACCTATTACGCCAGCTACGACGAGCCGGAGATTGACGATCGAGAGGAGTTGCTCCGGCGCAGCTATGAAAGCGCGCTGGAGCAGTGGATGAAGCGCCAGGGCGCGAAGGATGATGGTCACAGCACGTTCTTCTTCGAAGACACGTCGGTCGTGGTCGAAGCCCTCAGCAAGCACGCGGAGGTACCCGGGGTCAACGTCAAGTATTGGATGCGCGAGATGACGTTCTCCAAGCTGGACGCCTTGCTGAAGCGCGCCGGTAACAACCGCAAGGTGGTGGTGCGTTCGGATATCGTGATGCACTTGCCGCAAAGTTGGCGGGCCTCGCTGGGCGAGAGCGCGCCGTATCTCTGGGTCTCGGGCGAAACCCACGGCGTGATTGCCAATCGCGAGCGCAAGATTCAGCCGAATCTGGTGTATCCCTGGCTCGACGACAAGACGTTCAATAAATGGTTCGTACCGACCGGGGCGAATGGCCCGATCAGTACGCTGGATATCGAACAGGCCAATCTCGCCGATTTCCGGGCCCGGGCCTTCGAGAAGATTGCGGAGAAACTGCGCAAACTGAGCCTTCTGTCTCCCCGTCAAGAGCACGGAGCGGACCAGTTGCAGCTTCCCAGTATCGCGACCTACCCGTCGATTTTCATCATCTGTGGACCAAGTTGTGCCGGCAAGACCACCACGGCAACCTGGATGCGTGAGGAATACAACCTCCTGCATATTGAAGCCAGTGACTTCATGCACAAGGCCTTCTGGGAACGTCACGGCCTTGGGACCACCGTACGCATCGGCGATTTTGCGGAGGCGGCCCTCCAGACCCAGCCCGGCATCGTGGCACAGCCAATTGCGCAGTTTCTCCAGGCCTCCAGCTCCCCCGCTGCGGTCGTGACAGGCTTCCGGTCGCCGCGGGAAATTGAAGTCTTCCTACGTACCGTGGGATCCCATACCGAGACCGCCGTCATGTACCTGACGGCGTCAGAATCGATCCGGCTCGCGCGCGCGATCGCGCGTGGCCGGGATGGCGTGACGCGCGACAAATTCAAGCAGCGCGAAGCGCAAGAGATCCGCATGGGCGTCGCCGATATCGCCCGGCTGCCCGAGGTCGCGCAACAGGCCAATGAGGGCAGTCTCGAAGACCTCCACGGGCCCTCCACGACCGGTATCGCGATGCCCTGCAGGTCTACGCCTCTGGCAAGGCGCGCAACCCAAGCCGTCAGGACCAATCCAATCGCGATCAGCTCGAAGGCCTGATTCTTCGCACGCTACTGGCGGAGCAATGCACGGAGAAGTGGTTAACCACGACAGAAATCGCGGCGGCCTTGAACCAGCGCTTCAACGAGAAGAAAAACAAGAACAATGTCAGCCGCTATTTCAACCAGGGATTCCACCCTTACTACGAAGTGCGCTTCCGCGAACGCGATGGCAGAGGCCGGTCTTTGGAGTATCGGTTGTCGGCCACGGGGACCAGCCAGGCACAACAACTGGATGGCATCCCGGAGGTGCGACGCTCCCACAAACGGGGCCACGATCGCGTCGACGATGGCCAGTTGACGCTTCCATTGCGCCACCTGGAACCGTGACCCACTGACGACACGCCGCGACACCCCGCAGCGCCCCCGTCGGCCCGCATCCACCGCACATCAGCGAAGTTCGTCGAGGTCGTGCTGGGGCGGTCGCGTGGCTCTTACGCCGGCGCGGTACCAGCAAGCCTCCCGCGGGTCCGTCGGCACGGCCAGCGAGTCCCACGGTCGATGCGCACAAAGCGTTGGCTGCGTACGCCGCAGGTCGTACTCGCACGCATCATAAAAGGGGCATCGCTTGCGCTCCCCCCGGCCGTCATCTGGTCGGTGGCGACAAATCCCTCGTCGTTGAGGTGCAGCGACAGGTAGTGGAGCGCGCCGTGTAGCATCTGCGCTCCAAACAAGGACGCCTCCGACATCGACGGCCAGCCGAAGCCGTAGATCCGATCCTTGCCGATGGTGTCCTCGGCGCGCTCTCGCTCGGCGAGTATGCGCGGACAGGAGTATTCGGCGAGCATCATTTCGAGCAAGTCGGCCCGATGGTCTTCGCAGGCAGCCGCCTTGAGTTCCTTGAGTGCCGTGAGCTCAAAGAATGGCACGTGCCGACGCAAAACCATTTTGCTGGAAATGAGGTCCAGCAGTTCCTTCACGGCAATCCCCATCGGCTCCTCGACGGGAAACAGCACCGCGGTCTTTTGAATCACGTCGGCGATCAACGGTTCGTAGTCGCACAACGAGGCCTTCGCCGAGGCCTCCAGCCACGCCATCCTGGCCGCCGGCGGCATGGATGGCATCTCACGCAGCATGCGCATCAACGCCAGCGCCGGATCGGCGGTCTGCAAGGCGGTGATGCCGGCCGCGACGACCAACTCGTCCGGGATATCGTCAACCATGTGACGAGCCACCAATTGAAGCAGTTTGTAAGGGGCGGTTCGCACGTTCTGCGCGAGCAGGCCCTGCGTCATCAGCAGCTTCTCCTCCAGCAGAAATGCCACGCCCTCGATGATCTCCACCGTGCCCACTTCAAACGAAACGGCCAACTGATCCGGCAGCGTCTGCGCCGCACCGACGATGACCGTCACCGGTTCGGGCTCATGGCCGGGCAACGCTGCCGGCAAGACTTCCGTCTGCTCGGCAACGGAAACGACGGTAACCCGTGCATCCGGATTCCGCAGTACGCTGCCCATATTGCGTTCGCGTCGCGCCGCATCCCTGCGATAGAGGTGGGTACGTTTGACCGACGCCGCGGCATAGTCCGTCAGCACATTGCCGACCACCGATTGCCCCCGGTGGTCCAGCTTGTGCCTGAAATTGGCCCACATGCTGATCATGCTGGCAAACGCGTACAGCCCGTTCAGCGTCGAGGTATTGTGAACGTAGTGAAGCCACTCGTGGAACAGATAGCCGTTGAGCCGCCAATGCGACAGATCGAGCGACACGTTACCGTCGGCGTCTTCAGGCAACAGGTCCTTCGCGATGAGCGCCGGCAGTTTGATGAAGAGCAGATCGGGCAGGTAAGACGGACTGTCTTTCGTCTTCATAGTGTTGCCGCAATCGCCTGCAATCGCTCGATGTAGATCACGACCCGGCGTTTCCCATTGACGGAGGACTTCAGGTACGCACCGATGTTATCGATCTTGTGGTTGCCTCGCGCCAAGGGGGCGTTGGGGCATCTTGGTCCCGTCGAAACGCTCGCGAGCAGAACATTCATCGCGGTCTTGGCGTTGACGCTGCCGTGGGCAATGAAATTCCGAATGGCGCGCGTCGTGTCGATGAGTCTGGCATCCGGATTGGACAGGGCCGCGACGCCCGTGCCGTTTGCCGCCGATACCCAGGCCACAAAGCGGGACTTCAGGTCCGCGGCCGACTTGAAGGTGAGGTTATACCCCGTGGGGTCGATCAGTTCCTCCAGCTCCTGAAGGTTGATGTGCTTGGCCACCTGGAACTGGGTCCTGGCAGCCGCGCCGGCCCCAAATTTGCTCGTCACCAGCCGCTCGATGTCGCCCTTTAGCGTCCCCTGGTATGCAGAGAAATCCCGGTTGATGTAGGCCAGCATCAGGTCGGAGAGAAAGACCTCGAACGCGACGTAGGTCGAATGCAAGGTCGTTTCGGCCAGGATACTGAGATCCCGCTTCTCGTGGGGCGACCCGGTCAGGGCCGCCTCAAGGCGGGCCAAATGGGTGAGACGTTCGGCAGCGAACGTCTGAAAGTCGGATCTGACGCCGGCGGGATCGGCTTTCCTCATGGGATATCAAGCTCATGGTCAATGCGCTGGGGGCGGTGGCTGGCGTGCCGGCCCGCGCCAGGGCGATGGTCCAACCTTCGCCCGGGATGCGGGCAGACTGTCGAACGCCAGGCCTGCCGACGTTGCCGACCGAGTCAGCCACCCATGCTATTTTGTGATTATAAATGCACAGACGGCGATCGTCATGGGGCCGGCTTCTTGCTGGGTGGACGCCCCGTGCGCGCCTTTTGTGGTCGGCTGCGCCCGCGATGCTGAGCCGCCTCGTCCTCGGCCTGACGTAGCACGTCAGAAGCCCGGACGCCCAAGGCATCGCACAGGTCGAAGAACGTCGAGATGCGCAGACCCTTGCGGTGGGTCTCGATGTTGCCAACGGATGCGGCCGACATCTTGGCAAGACCGGCGACGACGAGCTGCGTGAGCTCCTTGTCCTCTCTGATCCTTTTCAGCACGTGGCTGAGTGCCTCGGTCCGGTCCATGCATTCGCTCAAGTGATTTGGAGCGAATTTTCACGCCGCTGTTGCACTGAAACTCTGACTAAAGTTAGAGTTTCCCAACTTTATTTTTACGGCCTACGTGTGGTCTCGGCGCGTCTTAGCCATCATAAATGTCGCTTTTTGAGCAATTTGTGAGCTTCGTGCTGGTGGAGTACCACGTGGCAAGGCCGGAGCTTTCCGTCGTCCACCATGAGCGTCTTCCCCTGGCCCGTTTCCGACACGGTGCATTTGCAGCCCGGCAAATATCTATCAGTCGACCTGCGCCGACTCAGCCACAGCTTGGGGATCCATGTCCGCGTGTCCATATTGGGAGAAACGTATGCCGTCTCGCCCGCGCCAGTCGAAGGCGAGACGGGCTTGCGTGCGGATTACCTGCGCTACCACACCGACCGCATGCTGGCGCTGATGCGTGCCGTGGCCGGTGACGAAAGGCCGGCGCTGTTGGCCCACCAGCGGCGCCAACTCGAGGAAACGGATCTCACAGACGACGAAGTCGGCTTGATCTGCCATCTCGTCGAAACGCAGCTCCCGCAGTTGACGCCCACGCCGATGGACGACGATGACGGTCACGCCATCGCGGATCATCTGGATGTGCGCGGCGCGGTCCTACGCCGCCGGGTCCGCGACTTCTTTCGCGGTGCGGTCGTGCTCGGGGCACTTGAACCGTGCCACGTGGGGCCATAGATGGCCGCCCTCACCGCTTCCTTGCACTGTAATGGTATGACCGACTGGATTGAGCTCAATGATCAGGCGTCGCGCCAGTATGCCGATGCCACGATCGTGTTCGCGGAATGGGAGAAGGCCCGGGCACGCGTCCAGGAATGCAGCGGCGGGATGATCTGGCGCACCAGCAAGGGGCGCGAGTATCTGATCCAGACAGGCAAGGACAACCGCCAGCGCAGTCTCGGACCGCGATCTCCCCACACCGAGGCCATCTACACCGCGTTCATTTCGCGCAAGCGCCAGGCGCAGGAAACGCTGGGCCGGCTGCGTCACGAGATGGCGCTCGCCGACCGGCAGAACCGCGCCTTGCAGGTCGGCGATGCGCCAGCGTTGCTGGTGCGGATTCTCACGAACATGGAACGGATTGGGCTAAGAGACAGCACCTTAATCGCGGGCGACTGCGCGCTCCTCGCCTATGCGGCCCAGGCCAGGGTCAAATCGTGGCTTGCTGCTGGCCAGGTCCATGACTGCGAACCCATCCACGTGCAAATCCTGGCGGCCGATGCGCGGGCGAAAGATATGGCGCTTGCCGCCCTGCTCGCTGCGGACAAGACGTTCATCGCCTCGCAGGCCACAGAGGGTCGACTGAATCTGAAGAATGCGCAGGGCGCGACTGCGGAGATTCTCTATGACGGCCTGATCCAGATCCTGTTCAAGCCTGACATGCCCATGGCCGTCCGACCCTTCTCGGTACCGCTGGTGGCAACTTCCGGTCGGATGGCACGTATGACGGCGATTCCGCCGTCCATGTATGTCTTGCGTGCTCACGGACTAGCCGGTCGGACCGACATCTCCCCGGCGGAAGCGCTTCAGCACGCACAGCGCGCACTTGCCGTACGACGCTTGATCAAAAGCCACTTGCCAGACTGGAATGACGGATGGGCTATGCCGACGAAGTTTGGGAAAACCGGACCCGCAACCCAGGGGCCGTCGATGATTGAGATCCCCGAGGACTTCCCACGGGACCCGTTTCCTACGGTTGTCGGCGGCACGCAACCGAAGCTGGCGGGACGACTCATCGATGGCCGGTTGGTCATCGGCTTGACTGCCGACGAGCGTGCACAGCGCTATGCCATGTGCCACGACCTGGTCGTCCAGCTTGTTGCCTACTGTCATCGCAAGCAGCCGCAATACCCAAAGTGGAGCGCAGACCGCCTGTTGACCTGGGTGGGTAACGGGGTCCGGGCAAAGCGAACCCAATGGGCCCTAGGCGAGGCCGAGGTGAACTGGATTCTGGACCAGGTCCGATCGCACTATGCCGCGCGCTCCTGACGCCTCGCGCCAGCGCGCCACGGCATGGATCGGGACGCATGGCGCGCCCACCCCGACGATCCGGCTCAACGCCACCGAAACGCAGCGCTTTTTGGCGCGGCTCGATGCGCCCGCAGGGCCGAACCACGCCTTAACACGGGCGATGGCGCGTTTCAGGATCGCGCGGATCGGCCCCTCGGATGCCGCCTTTGATGGCGTGCCGAGATCGACGAGGGGCTGAGGGATGCCAACGCAATACTTTTTTGAATGCCTTGCATCGGGCACGCGTGCTGACCCAGCGGCAGCGCAGTCCGCCTCGTACGTATGGCGCGCGACGCAACGACGGGTGCCGTGCCCGATTTTGCCCAGCGGGACGAGGCATTGGCAACCCGGCCAGCCAAATTCACAGCAAACTGACAAGACCTCTATGAGAGACGAGCGCCCTTCCACAAACGAACAAGACGTGTGGCTTAACACGGCAGCACCGTCGCTGACGTCCTTCGCATCCGATGAGCACACTGGAAAGTGGTGCATTTTCCGCGCTGAGCATGAGATCGACGAGTCCTGGACAACGATCAAAGCGCTTGCCGCTCAGGAGAAAATCCTCATTGCGAAAGTCTCGACGGCGATTGGCCGCCGTTACCACGACGGCCATGTCATTTGCATCTACACACGAAACTGGAACGACCGTGCGGACCTCATGACCGTACGTGACGTTCTGCGCGCGGCGGGCTTTACGGAGGAACTTGGCTACAAGCGGGATATCGACACCATGCGGCGCGTGTATGGGCCAGACGAATGGTATGTGCGGGCCTGAACATAGCGGCGCGCGCGCGAGTCCTGCGCCCTCTCTGTTATGAGTGACGTCGGCCCTAGCAACGAGTCTTGTTCCCCATGCCTACTATCCGAAACGCATGCACCGGCATCTCGATAACCGAAGTGGCGTTTTTTGCCGGCGTCACCGTCGAAGAAGCGATCCGCGCCGTGGAAGCACAGGTGCGGTCCCCAGGTCTCTTGAATCTTGATGAGGGCGAGCGATTTGCGCCGATCGTATGCGTCTTCGCCAGCTTTTACGAATCGACCAAGGACGAACTGAGCAAGACGGCGCGTCTCTGGATTATTGCCTCTGTATTGGACAGGGTGCTCCGCCGGCGGGACGCCGCCGACATCCTCTCGCTGCGTTTGGACCGCAGCCGACAAGACCACTTCGATTGGAAGGCTCCGGCGCCATTCAGTCATGTGCGCTTGCGGGAGATCGTTCAGGGTGTTGTGGAACGCATGGCCCGCCTGGCGCGCGCCACCGAATGCGTCTCTGTGAACCCGGAAGTCATGGGTGGCACGCCGGTCTTCGTGGGGACGCGTCTGCCTGTCGACACCGTGGCGGCCTCACGAGCCGCCGGTGCGACCAATGAAGAAATCATCCGCACGTATGCCTTTCTCACGCCAGAGCTGATTGAACACGCAGAGATCTATCAGAAAGCACATCCGCGCCACGGGCCGCCCCAAAGCCTGGGCGAACTGAATCCGACGTGGAAATTGCGCCGTTCACAGGCCGCCCCACCCACGCGGTCTGACTGACCCTCAAAATGAAGGCCGAGAGGAAGGCGACACGAAAACGCGCTTTCCCATATCGATGCCGCTCGTGAATTGGCCCGGCGACGACTTTGCCACCTGCCAGCAAGACGCAAGCCGATGGCGCGACGCCCTCCGCCCGGCTTGCTAGATCGTGGACATCATTGTCAAGCCCGGACGATATGGGGTTCCACGCCTGTTCCGCCTTTCCCGGAAGCGAGTACCAGCCGTCGGGGCGCTCCGCGCTTAACCCGGTCAATTCGCCGCGACAACCGTATGGCACCCATCTCGCTGTCATGTTATGGAGTGCGGGGGAGCGGAAATACGTCGCCGAAATGGAAGATGAACGGAATGGCCGGAACCTCAAGATCCGTCGAAGTGGAACCAATTGCCTCAATGTCCGGCGACCAAGGAAGGGTAATCCCGGTACCTAGCGAAGTCGTTGTGGGCGGCGTTGCACGCTAGAATCTGCTCCGCGCGCAACGCGCTCTCCCTGGTCGCCCCGAGCGCCCCGTTCCATCTCTGCGATCCTACCCTGCCTTCGTCCTGCATGCGCCCTCCTCTTACTCCGGCATCCAATACCCAGTTATTGCGGGATCGCGCCGAGACGATCCTCTGGATCAAGACCCAGATGGCAAAGTTTGGCCTCCATGTTGTCGACTTGGAGAATGCAGGTTGTTTCACCACCCGCCCTGTCGCCGAAGCGCCCGGGCCGGTGCGCTTCCGGGACGCTCAAGGCCACGTCTGGGACGGGCGCGGGGCTCTGCCGGACTGGCTGCAGCGGGCCGTGCATGCCGGCCAGACGGTGGAGCATTTTCGGGTTGATGGATAGGCCACCCAACAGGTCGCATCGTTTCGCTATCCAAGCACCCTGACCATGGTTATCTCGCACCGTAGGCCCGCTCAGCGCTCGCCGTCCTGTTTCGCCGAGCCCCCAACACCAGTGCCGTCGAACTGATCAGAGCAGCGGCCATCACGTAGTAGCCGATAATCAGCTTGTTTCCGGTAAATCCGATCAGCGTCGCAACAATGGCCGGCGTAAATCCGCCAAAGAAGGTCACGCCAATGGAATAGGCCAGCCCAGTGCCCGTTGCCCGGAAATCCTCGGGAAAGATGCTAGCCAAGGCCAGGCCGGTACAGGCTCCATACAGGCTACTCATGATCGCAATGGCTACTCTCACCCCGATCAACGCATGCACTGTCGGGTTGGCATTCAAATATGCAATCAACGGATAAATGAACATCGCTGTGGCAACCGCCCCGATCAGCATGATCCGTCGATAACCGAATCGGTCAGCAATGATCCCCGAAATTGGGGTTGCAATCATCACCGTCAAACTGAATGCAATTTGACCAACGTACCCTTTAGCGAGGGGCATATGGAGTTCGTGGGTGGCATAGGTCGTGAAATAGTTCGCCACATATGCCGAAACCGTGGCGAAGATTTCAACCAACACACCATAGGCAACCAGCCCCTTGAACTTTCCAAGCTGTGAAAGCAAGCCCGTTTCGCGCCCGCGTGTGCCTGCATGGAACGTTTCCGGCAGCGATCTTCGGATGTAAAGACCGACTGGGACAATCAGCAATCCGACCACGAACACCAGGCGCCATGCCCAAGCATTGATCTGTGCATCGGTAAAGATCGACGACAGCGACAAGCCGACGAGCGCCGTCAACAGAACCCCTGCGCCTTGCGCCGCCTTCTGGATCGAGGATGCGAACGCCCTGCGATGCTTTGGGACACTTTCGATGGCAAATGTGATGGCACTTCCAATTTCACCACCCGCCGAAAAACCCTGTAGCAGACGGCCCATGAGAATAATGCACGGCGCAGCGAAGCCGATTGCCGCGTAGGAGGGGTTGCCACCATGACGAGGGTCCCCAGTCCCATCATGTTGAGGGTGAGAGACAGTGCTTTCTTCCGCCCCACCCGATCCGCATAGCGGCCAATGACGAGCGCTCCGATCGGACGCGCGAGAAATCCGACGGCAAACGTCACCAGGGTGAGAATCAATGCAAAGAGATCGTTGCCGGCCGGGAAAAATGTCTTCGAAATGGGCACCGCGAAAATCCCGTATGCCACAAAGTCATAAATCTCCAATATGTTACCGAACATCGTGGCGAACATCGCTCGCCACTGCCCGTTTGTCGGCCGACTTTCAGACAATTCCACTCTACCCCTTTAGATTGAAATCTAACAATCCTTTTTCATGCTATAGAATCACGTCGCCCCTTCCAAACCAGGGGTCGCCACCGCTGGTATTTTTATAATCAAAAACACCAAAGGATCAATTTCATCACAGCGCGATGACATCTAGTTTGTAGTTATACGAAAGCTAGCTTGCACTTTATTTCACAAGTGGATATGGCAGAATTTCAACCACTCTCCCAAATGCCACCGTCCAGTGCTTTCGGTCGCGTGGCCCTACCATCTCGACGCCATGACGAATCCCGCATCGACCTACATCGGCGATCCGCCCTCTCACGCAGAGCTCTCGGAATTGAAAGCGATTCGGCATCACCTCCACCAGCATCCGGAGCTTGGGTTCAAGGAAGTTTCCACGGCAGCAAAGGTCGCGGAACTGCTCGAATTGTGGGGTTATACGGTTACCAGAGAGGTGGGCTGCACAGGAATTGTCGGGACTCTCCGCAAGGGAACCAGTCAGCGCGCCATCATGTTGCGCGCCGACATGGACGCACTTCCAATGCAAGAGAACACCGGCCTGCCTTATGAAAGCGTGAACGCAGGAACCATGCATGCCTGCGGCCACGATGGGCATACCGCCATGCTGCTAGGCGGCGCCAGAGAAATAGCGCAAAAGGGCCAGTTTGATGGGACCGTACACGTGCTCTTCCAGCCCGCCGAGGAAGTTGGCGTCAATAGCGGGGCACAGCGGATGATCGCCGATGGCTTGTTCGATCGTTTCCCCTGCGATGCAATCTTCGGCATTCATAACCATCCGGGAATTCCGGTGGGTACGTTTGGCGTCCGCCCAGGGCCGTTCATGGCGTCCAGCGACGCATTCTTCGTCACCGTCCGGGGAAAGGGTGCACACGCCGCACGTCCAAATCAGTCGATTGACCCCGTCCTAACCGGATGCAGCATGGTGGTTGCTCTCCAAAGCATCGTCTCCCGGAATGTCGCCCCGACAGAATCTGCCGTCCTCACCGTCGGCGCCTTTCACGCCGGATCGGCGCCCAACATCATTCCGGAGACCAGCGAATTCAAGATCAGTGTCCGAACATTCTCGGAAGATGTCCGAAACCTGATGGTCCAACGGGTTAGAACGGTTCTGGAATCCCAGGCAGCCTGCTATGGCGCGGAAGTGGAGATCGTTCATCGCCCCGGGTATCCGGTACTGATCAACAGCCAATGCGAATCCGAACTGGTACTGGACGTGGCGGCGGAGACCATGGGCGCGGATCACATTATTCAGGATTTTCCGCAGGTAACCGGAAGCGAAGATTTTGCGTTCTATCTGAAGGAGCGCCCGGGTTGCTTCATTAGGCTGGGCAACGGCACCGAGAGCGCACCGCTTCACAATAACAAATACGATTTCAACGATGAGAATCTTTGGGTTGGCGCACTGTTCTGGACAAACTTGGTAAGACGCTTCCTGCCAACCTGAGCGTATCGGGGAGCACGTGCCGCACAAAGCCGCTCTACATCGGTGTCGCGCGGACAAACAAACAGTGCGCGCGTACAGTAGTGTTTCACAACAGGAGACGAAAATGGCAAAGCTGATGGCGCTGTACAAGAAACCTGCGGACAAGCAGGCCTTCGATTCCTATTACCTTGCTCATCACGTCCCGATCGCCAAGAAAATTCCGGGCTTGCGCAGCTATGAAATCAGCAGTGGGCCGGTAGCGAGTCCAACGGGTGAATCCCCCTTCCATTTGGTGGCCCTGTTAAGCTTTGATTCCCTGGCTGCCATCCAACAGGGGATGTCGTCGCCGGAAGGCGCTGCCGCTGCCGCAGATCTCGCAAATTTTGCCCAGGCCGGCGCCGACCTACTCATATTCGACACCAAGGAGGTCTAGAAGACGACTTCGGTGTGTGAAAGAAGTCGCCCGTGATCGAATGATGCGGGCACCCCCGGATGCGCTAAGCTACGCCGCCAGACCACGCGATGGCGCAACCCGGCGCAAGCGCGCAAAGAAGCGGACCCCCAACCGTCGTTCCAAGGCGAACAGTCCCCCGCTCCCCGGTCCCGCATCGACAACGATCTGCTTCGTCTTCAGATCGCCGAGGTCATCGTGGCGGATGTAGAACGCCGCGCCAGCAATTTCGGCGATCTTCAGTTCGTTCGCACCCGGTAGAAACTCCCGGATCGGAAAGCACGCCAGCCCCGTCCGACCAACACACCCTTTCGGTTGATACAGGACCAACGGGCCGTATTCATCCTGAAGCTTCTTAAGAAGGGCGGCGGCTGACTTCGTGGCAACGACCCGCTCTGATGCTGGAGCATTCATGGCTTTGTCTGTCGAAAAAAGGATGCGTCCGGCGGGACGGAGTTGCCGGACGCATCGACACACCGCAGAGGAGGCGGGCAAACTTTCCGGGGCAGGTCAGACGACGGCCAGTGCAGCGCGAATGCGCCGCAGCTCGTCTCCCATCCGCGTGAAGCGCGCATCGGTCATCTCCACCGCCGGGAAATCGGTGCCGAGCTTGGGTACTTCGGATTCGACCGCGAGTTCAATAAACGCCGGCGCCGGGCCGGCAAGAATGCCGGGAAGCTGCTGTGTCAGTTCGTCGACACTAGCGAAGCGCCAAGTCGAACGATATCCGGCGGCTTTGGCCATGGCCGGGAAATCGGCGACCGCGCTCCCAGGAGTCTCGAGATTGCCCAACCCGCTGAACTGAATGCTGTTGTTGAACACCACATGCAAAAAGTTCTCGGGAGCCGCCTGCGCGACGGTAACCAGACCTCCCAATTCCATTAACAGACTGGCGTCACCGTCGAGCACGAGCACCGTCTTGTCCGGCCTGGCCAATGCGATGCCGAGACCCAGGGACGCGGCACCGCCCATCAGCGGCACACAGGCTACGCTGAGCACATCAACCTCGAGCTTGTCCATGCCGTTCATGGCACCCATCGTCGTGACATAGATGGCGTCCGGCGCGGTCTGTTGGATGACCTCACAGGCCTCGATTGTCTTCATGTTCATCTTGATTCCCCTTCGCCCTTACGCCGACGCAATTTCACTGGGTTGCGACCATCCGACAAAATGCCCCGCGATGGCCACGGCGGGACCGCTGCGCGCCTGGGCGGCATCCCATGCTTTCGATACGCCACCAACATCCGCCGGGCCTTCCAACCGCCAGTAAGGAATGTCCAGCGTCTCCAGAAGTGGCTCCAGAATTCTTACCATGCGCCGTTTTGATTTCCTGGGGTCGTCGCCGAGATTCGAAAACTCCCGGCCGAACTGACCGACCAGCATCAGCAGCGGAATCTTCGAGTCCAGACCCAATGCGCGAATGCTGTTGATCGAGGCGAACAGGCCCTGGTTCTGCATCAGAACCACCGCCCGCTTGCCGCCCGCATAGAGACCCGAGGCGACTTCGATGGCCTGGTCCTCCGTCGTGGTTGGAATGACCGTAATGCCGCACGCCGGATCTTCCAGCAGCTTATGCAGCGCGATCTGCAGCATATCCGGCACCGTGACCACATGCGTGATACCACAGCGCTTGAATTCACCGAGAATCGATGCGGCCGTGACCGAGTATCGAGAATGTTGGATGTCCATTTGAATTCACCAATTCGTTACATGCTGATGGATTTTTTGAGCGCCGGACGTCCACTGCGGGCCCGTTCCTGCTCGAAGGTGTCGTGCGCCTTCTTCATGCGCCGGCCGATGGCGAACGCGCACAGCGAAGAGAGCAGTCCCGAGATCACGACATAGGCGCAGACGTACCACGGATCGCCGCCATTGATCGTGACTAGATAGGTGGCGATGATTGGCGTCATACCGCCTGCCGTAATGCTTGAAACTTGATAGACAAACGAGATCCCGGTGTAACGCACCCGTGCATCGAACAGATCGCACAGGAATACCGCTACCGTCCCATACACCGCGGCGTACAAGATGCCGTACGGCAGCGCAATGGCGGCCCACACCAGCGTGCGATCACCATTCGAATGGGTGAACGCCCAGAATGCGGGATATACCGACAGCGCCGTCAGAATGGCCGCGACCGCATACAGGCGCTGGCGTCCCAGTCGGTCCGACAGATAGCCGAAGATCGGGATGAAGATCGTCAGCACGAAGGCCCCGATGCCGACGCCGGTCAGCGCATCCTCGCGGGTCATGCCGATCTTGGACGTCAGGTAGCTGATCGTGAAGACGCTGAAGATGTTGAAGAACACCCCATCAATGTGCCGGGCGCCGAGGCCCAGTACCACGTTGCCAGGGAAACGCTTGAGCATGTCGACAAACGGCACGCGGGCCTCGCCGTGACTCTGCTTCATCTCGGCGAACTCCGGCGATTCCATCACGTTCAGCCGCACCCACATGCCGAACAGCACGAACAAGAATGAAATGCCGAATGCAACGCGCCAGCCCCAGGCCATGAACTGCGCGTCGGTCAGCGCGACCGACAGCGCGCCGATGATGCCGGCGGACAACAGCACCCCAATAGACAGACCAATCTGCGGCAGGCTGGCATAAAAGCCACGCTTCTCTTCCGGTGCACACTCGTACGCCATCAGCACGGCACCGCCCCACTCCCCGCCCAGTCCAATCCCCTGGAGCACACGCAGGAACAGCAGGATCCCTGGAGCCCAGTACCCGATCTGCGCATAGGTCGGCACCAGGCCGATGGCCACCGTGGACAGCCCCATGATCATAAGCGTGATGACCAGTACGCTCTTCCGGCCGACCTTGTCGCCAAAGTGGCCGAAGATGATGCCACCGAGCGGACGGGCCACGAAACCAACCGCGAAGGTCGCGTAGGCGAGCATGGTGGCCGTGGCCGGGTCGCTGTTGGGAAAGTACAGCTTGTTGAGCACAAGGCTCGCGACGACACCATAGAGAAAGAAGTCGTACCACTCGATGATGGCGCCGATGACGCTAGCAGTCGCGACACGGCGAAGTGCCTTGGGGTTGGTTTTCATGTTTGTCTCCTCGTCTGAAGGACGCGTGGTGTGTCCCACGCTATTCCTTCGGAATGAACTTGATCCTAACTACCTGACATTTACGAGCGAATGCTGGCGATGACCTCCTCCTTCACCGCATGCGCGGCCGACGATGTCTTCGCAAGCGTCTCAAGCGTGATGGCCCGATCGGCGTTCGCGGCCGCATCCAGGATGATGTCGGCGGCCTTCTCAGCGATCATGACCGTCGGGATGTTGGTGTTGCCAGAGATGAGGGTCGGCATGATGGAGCAGTCGATGACGCGCAGGCCGGACATCCCATGCACTTCCAGTCGATTGTTCACCACGGCACCTGGATCCTCCGCCAGGCCCATTTTGGCCGTCCCGGACGGATGGAAAATGGTGGTGGCGTACTCACGGCAGAACTGCAGGATCTCATCGTTGGTCACCACATCGGGACCCGGCCGATACTCCCGCTTCATATATGGCGCCATGGCGCTCGCGGCTGCGACCCGCCGCGCAAACTTCACGCCGGCAATCGTGGTGCGGCGGTCTGTCTCGGTGGTCAGGTAGTTCGCGACAATACTGGGGGCCTGGAAGGGATCCCGAGAATTGATGCGCACGTGCCCACGCGATTCCGGCCGGAGCTGGCAGATCGAGTAGGTGCAGCCGGGGAAGTCATGTACAGCGCCCGCGGTGCTGTCGGCCGAGAGATTGGCGAAGTGAAACTGGATGTCCGGCGTCGCATTCTCTTCCGGCAGCGCGCGACAGAACATCCCGCCCATGTTGATCCCGACAGCAAGCGGACCACTCCGGGTCAACAGCCACTGCAACCCCATCTTCGCCTTGCCCCATGGCGAACGCATCAGATCGTTCGTCGTAATCGGCTTGGTCACCTCGTACATCAAGCGCACCTGCAAATGATCCTGCAGGTTCTCCCCGACGCCTTCGAGGTAGTGGACCGGCTGGATGCCGAACTGCTCGAGCAACCCGCGGGGACCCACGCCGGAAAGCTGCAGAAGCTGGGGCGACTGAATGGCACCGGCGCACAGCAACACTTCCCGCCGAGCGCGTACCTCCTTGAACTGCCCCGCCTGGCGATACTTCACGCCAACCGCCCGCTTGTCCGCAAACAGGATCTGGGCGGCCTGCGCTTCGGTCTCGACATGCAGGTTGCTTCGCGGCATGGCCGGCTTGAGATAGCCCACCGCCGTCGAACAACGGAAGCCCTTGCGCGTGCTGAGCTGGAAGTAACCGACGCCCTCCTGGTCACCGGTATTGAAGTCATTCACGCGCCTGACGCCAAGCTGTTGCGACGCAGCGATGAAGGCGTCGACCAGTTCATTGCCAGGCGGCACGCTCGTCGCATGCATCGGCCCCGCATCCCCCGCGTCTGCGAACCACCGAGGTCGTTGGTCTCGAGCTTGCGGAAGTACGGCAGACAGTCCGCCCACGACCAACCCGCGTTGCCGAGCGAGGCCCACTCGTCGTAGTCGCGCTGCTGACCCCGGATGTAGATCAGGCCGTTGATGGAACTGGAGCCGCCAAGCGTGCGGCCGCGCGGCTGATAAATCTGCCGGTTCCCGAGTTCCGGCTCGGGGTCGGTATAGAAACGCCAGTTGTACTCGTCGTGCTGCATCGTCTTGGCGTAGCCGATGGGTACATGGATCCACGGGTAGCTGTCTTTGGGACCGGCCTCGAGCAGGCACACTGTGTACCGACCGTTGGCGGTCAGGCGATTGGCAAGGACGCATCCGGCAGAACCGGCGCCGACGATGACGTAGTCGAATGTCCGCATGGCTGTTGTCTCCGTTATGATTTGCTTGCCTCTGAGACGCGTTGCGATGCAGAGGTGCTTGTCTTAGTATCTTTATCTTCCGCGGCGGCCGTCTCAAGAAGAACCACCCAAACTCGCAGAAACTGAGCCGAAAATCGCAATCACGGCTCGTATTCGCTTATCGCCCCCGAAAGCCAAGTCATGGACGACGACCAACAGATCTCCCCCGAACACAAGATGCTGCGGATCCTGCGCATGCTGGAATGTGTCGCCAGCGCGTCTGAGTCGGTAACCATCGGGCAAATAGCCATGCGACTGGACATCCCGAAGGCATCTGCCGGCCGCTTGGTGGATGTCCTTGTGGCCAACCGATTCCTGGTGCGGATGCCCGGCGAACGAGGCCTGATCCCTGGCCCCGCAGTACGCAGTTGTCCACGGCTGTCCTGGGCAACAGCGCGTTCCGCAGGCTGTCTCGCAGCGTGCTGCGCGGCCTCGTGGATCGACTGGGCGAAACGTGTAACCTGTCCGCCTTCGACGGAGATCGGGTGCTGTATCTGGACCGTGTCGAAACCAGCCAGCCCCTGCGCATGCATCTGGAGCTCGGTTCCCGACATCCGTTGCACTGCACCGCCGGCGGCAAGCTGTTTCTGTCCCAGCTTCCGAAGCTCGAACGAGAAGCGCTGCTCGATCGCATTACGTTGAATCGCATGACACCGCAGACCTTTGTGAGTCGCCCCACCTTGACGGCCGAGCTCGACAAGCTGGCGGCGCAGCGTATCGGACTGGACGAGGAAGAGTTCGTTACGGGCATGGTGGGACTGGCCGTGCCGATCGCGCTTCCCGGCCAACGCTGCAATGTCGCACTGGTCTGCCACGCGGCGACCGCACGGACCACCCTCACGCAACTGCGGACGCAGTTGCCCCTGCTGCAGGAGGCCGCGCAGCGTCTCTACCCGCTTTTCTATGCGGAGGACGCCTCCCCCGTCTGACGCGTTTCACGCGGGGCCGGCGCCCCGCTGCATTCCTTGAAGACTCGTGCCTTGCACGTCGCACATATGTCGGGATTCAGCCGCGGCACAATATGCTGCAGTGCATCGTGCTTGGTTGCGAAGACGTTCTGCCTGCCCAGTCTGGCAAGGAAGCCACTGCGCATCCACGTCTCCATGACTTGCCGTCTGGGGCGGTGAAAATACAGGTCGCCGCCGGCAGCGCGCAGGTCTGTCAGTTCCTTGTCCCACATCTCAGCGGCCGCCAAGTCAACAAAGTTCATGCTCTTCACCATGGCGAGAACATGTCGACGCTGAGGCGCCTCATCCTTCTGCAACTTCTGCTTCACATGGGGCACGGCGCCAAAGAACAACGCACCCTCGATGCGTACAAGGCGAAGCTGGGGACATTGCAGCGCGGTATCGGGCAACTCATCGGTCGGCCGGAAATGTCGCGCCCCGCTCTCAGCGTCCGGGAGCAGATCGCGGACGGCCGGTCGGGATGTCTGGTACAGATAGGCGCCCAGCGACAGCGCCGTGCCCAGCAACACCGCCACCTCCAGGCGCAGTAGCAACGTGGCCAGCAGCGTGGCGATGGCAATACCGAACTCGATCCGGCTCAGACGCGAAATCTGCCGCAGTCTTGCGACATCGAAAAGGCTCCACGCGACGAGCAGCAGCATGGCCCCGATCGCGGCCAGTGGAATCTGCTCGAGCACTGCCGCGCTGACGGACACCAGCGCCACGAGCAAAATCGCGGCAAACACGCACGCCAAGGGCGTCTTCGCGCCCGCTTCATAGTTGGGCATCGAGCGATTGAGCGATCCGCACGACACGTAGGAGGAGAAGAACCCGCCGACGATGTTCGACAAGCCCTGACCAATGATCTCCCGGTTGCTGTCGATCTGCTGCCCGGACCGCAGCGCGACGGCCTTGGCAATGGAGATCGACTGCCCGATCGCCACGATGGTCAGGGCCGATGCCAACCCCAGCAGATCAGGCAGGGCTTGCCAGGAAAGCTGGGGAACCCGGAACGGCGGAATCGCCGAGGGAATCGGGCCGACAACGCCGACGTGCTGACTCCAGGACGCCGGCGAATGATTGAGCAGAAAGGCCACGCCAAATCCGGTCATCAGCCCGAGCAGCATGAACGGCATCCGCGGCATCAGCCGCTTGACCAGCAACGTCGCCAGCAATGTCCCCCGGCGACGATGCTGGCACTCCAGTTGATGGTATCGACATGGGTCGCCAGGAATCGCAGCACCCCAAATGCGGAGGTGCCTGGCGGAAGCTGCAACCCGAAAATGTCCTTCAGTGCAAAGAGCGCAATCAGCATTGCCGCGCCGCATGTAAATCCGAGCAGCACCGAGGGCGAAATGAAGTTTGCGAGCGATCCCAGACGGAACAGGCCAATGCCAAGCTGAAGCGCACCGACCAGCACCGTGACGCCCAGTGCAAGCCCGACATATTCGGGACTGCCGGCCACCGCCAGCGGACTGATCATGGCGAAAAGTGCCAGCGAGTTGGCATTGGTTGGTCCGGATACGACATGCCGGCTCGATCCAAACAGCGCGGCCACCACACAGGGCACCACGGCGCTGTAGATGCCGTACTGCGGCGGCAATCCGGCCAGGGTGGCGAACGCCACCCCTTGGGGCAGTGCGAGCACGGCGCCAAGCAGCCCCGCAAGCAAATCGGCCCGGGCCGTCCCCACCGTCACGCCCTGCACCCATGCCGGCACCCATCGCCCCAGATTGGCGATCAATGAAGTGGTGTTTTGACTACTTATGACGCGCATGGGGGACCTATCTTGTATTAATACGATATAGGTCATGTTAGGCAACGCCGGCGTGCAAGGTCAAATCTCCAGGGCGGCAAAAATGAGCCAATTCTCCTTATTTCGTCTCATTTTTCTTGGTTGGCGATGACTTTTTGATAGTAAAAAGGCTAAATCACATCAAGAACCGGTGGACAGCGATGACTGCCGCACATTTCAGTTCTTGCTGTTTCGAGCATCTTGTATAGGATGTTATAGAACAACTCAATACAAGTTAGCCTCTACACGATCATGACCCTCAATACAGGTGACTTTCCGCACACGCCCTTGGAGCCCGACAGCTCGGAACCGCTGTACGTGCAGCTCGGCGGTCGGCTGGCCGCAGAGATTTCCAATGGGACGCTGGTTCCAGGCCAGCAGCTACCCACCGAAGCCGAGCTGATGTCGGCCTACGGCGTGAGCCGCGTGACCGTCCGGCAGGCGATCCAGATGCTTGCACGCACCGGTCAGGTCGTAGCCCGGCGCGGCAAAGGCACGTTTGTCGCCCGCGTAGGCGTGCAGCACGACCTCAATACCCTGCAAGGCTTTCAGGATGCGTTGCGCAGTCAGGGGATCGAGCCGGAGACAGAATTACTGGAATTCTCCGCCTCTGCCGGCCGGCTCGATCCCAATCTTCCCGCTGGGCTCGATCTTCCGGTGCGCCTGCGTCGCCGATACATCGTCGGCAGCGAACCCTTCGCACTGGTGGAGGCCTATCTGCCCGCGCAGGTCGGCGCACTCGGTGAAGAGCGCGTCCGTCAGCTCTCCGTCTACGACATCGTGCAGCACTATCTTGGGCTCCGGATCGGACGGGCCGACGTGGCCATCGAATGCCGGCAGCCGAGTCACCAGATCGCCAACGAGCTGGGCCTGCCCAAGCGCACCAATGTCCTGGTCATGCACCGCACGTCCTTCAGCGGCACGGGCCAGCCATGCGAGCACATGCGCATCCACATCATTCCTGACCGCTATTCATTCAAGTTGAGCCTGCCGGGGCCGCTCGAAATTGCCAGGGCCCTGCAGCCAACCACCGCCTAGCATTCCCCGCCAGACCACTGGCGGTCATAGAAAAGAACAACCACACAACCCACAGGAGACAGGCGTATGCACTCGCAGCAGCGGCGCCGCCAGATGGTTCTGTTCCCGATCGCCGCAGGGCTATCGGCGCTCGGAACCTCACTGGCAAGAGGCGCAGAGCGTTACCCTTCCAAGCCAATTCGGATGGTGGTGCCGTTTCCCGCGGGGGCCCCACCGATATCGTGGCCCGCCCGTTCGGGTTGCTACTTGGCAATGCGCTCAAACAGTCCGTTGTGATCGACAATCGCGGCGGCGCGGGCGGCTCGATCGGTGCCGCAGCGGTTGCATCGGCAGCGCCGGATGGATACACCCTTTTGGTCGGCACCGTGGGGACGCAATCGATCAATCCCTATCTGTACAAGAAGCTCAGCTACAACCCGCAGAAGGACCTCACGCCCCTGGCGACGATCGCCAGTGCCCCGGTCGCGATCGTCGTCAATGCCGCGACCGGCATCGGATCCCTCGCCGACCTCGTCAGCCAGGCCAAGGCGAAGCCGGGCGCGATGAACTACGGTTCCGCAGGCAATGGCACACCCGGCCACCTGACGGCCGCCATGTTCTGTACCGCGGCGGGGATTCGCCTCGCCCATGTTCCCTACAAGGGTAGCGCCCCGGCGGTCACCGAGGTGATTGGCGGGCAGATTCCCGTGATGTTCGACCCGCTGCAATCGGTACTGCCCCACATCCAGTCGGGCAAGCTCAAGGCGCTTGCGGTCACCAGCCTGCAGCGCTCACCGGTCCTGCCCGATACACCCACCGTTGCAGAACTTGGCTACCCCGACTTCGAAGCCATCGCATGGTGGGCGCTGTATGGGCCCGCCGGCCTCCCCGACGCCGTGTCGAAGCAACTGGTCACGCAGACGCAGCGGATCGTCCAGTCCGCCGAGTTCAACAGCAAGATCAGTAGTCAGGGCCTGCATCCCTTGAGCGTCCCGCTCGCAAGTTTCCAGCAGTCTGAATCAACCAAATGGGGCACAGCCGTACGTGCCACCGGCATTACCATCGAGTGAAATCATGAGACTAAATGAGGAAGAGAAAGCCATGTTGGCCGGTGAAGCCGGCACCGTGGCAAAACTGGCCATCGAACACCAGATCAAGGTCGGCGAATTCTTTGGTGCCGAGGACTTTGTCCCTGTGACGCAAGCCCACATCATGGCGGATACCGAGAGCCTCGGGCAGGCGGGCGTCATGTGGCTAGAGCGCCTGGCGGATGCCAACGAGGGTGGCGTACGGATTCCGACCATTACCGATCCGCGCGGCACCGATTTCTCCAAGGCTTCCGATCTCGGTCAGGCCGAATGGATGGTCGAACTCGAGCGCCGTGCCATCGAAGCCTTTTCGCGGCTCGGCGTCAGCATGACGGACACCTGCATCAACTATCAGACGGTCCTCGCCGCAACACGAGGCGAGCATGTGGCGTTTGGTGATACGGGCGTCGTCATCTACTCGAACTCGGTCGGTGGCGCGCGTTCCAACTTCGAAGGCGGCCCGTCGGCGCTCTCTGCCGGGCTCACCGGTCGCACGCCGCGCTACGGCTATCACCTGGATGCCCAACGTCAGGCTACCCTCCGACTGCGCGCGGACTGGACGCCCCGTGACCTCAGCGAGTGGGGCGCGCTGGGCGGCGTCGTGGGCAAGCTGTCCGGCAATTACTGGCAGGTGCCGGTCATCGAAGGGCTGGACCGCGCGCCCACGTCCGATGAACTCAAACACTTCGGCGCGGCGATGGCAAGCTTCGGCTCCTCCGCCCTGTTTCATCTGATCGGCATCACACCCGAGGCCTCTCGTCTGGAAGATGTCGGCGGCGACAAGCTGCCGGTCGCTCAGCGTATCGGGCAGGCGGATCTGCGCGGCCTGCGTGACAGCTATGCCGTGGAGAAAGGGATCGATGTGGTGGTCTTCTCCGCTCCACAATTGAGCCTGTTCGAACTGCGTGAAATCGCCCGCCTGTGCAAAGGGCGCCGTCTGAAGAAGCCGCTCCTCGCCGTGACGAGCCCCCAGGTCAAACCGGACTGCGATCGTTTCGGATATACGAAAACCATTGAGGAAGCCGGCGGCACCGTACTGTCCGGCATGTGCTTCTACCAGTCCTACGCCCGCGAAATGAAGGAAGCCAAAGGCTGGACGCGCCTCGCCACCAACAGCGCCAAGCTCGTCAACATCCTCGGCGGTTACGGCTACGTGCCGATGCTCGCCACCATGGAGGAATGTGTCACTGCAGCCGAAACCGGAGAACTGAATTGAAAACCGATCCCTACATCGCGCGCCATGCCATGGGCAAGAAGGTCGTCGGCCAGGCCCTGGTTGCCCACGACGGGTTCTCGGCCCGCTATGACCTGAATCGACTGCAAGGGTCTTCTCCCGTCCCGCGCATAAGCTCGCCGGACAGTCGTACGTCGATCGCATCCTGATCCTGGATACGGCCAAGGGTGGGGTCGCCACGGCTTGGATGCTGCACGAAATGCAATCGCGCAACATGGTACCCAAAGCCATTGTGTTCAACACCGTGAACACGATCCTGGTTCAGGGCGCTGCCCTCGGAGATGTCTCGATGATGGCCGGATTCGACGTCGACATCACGGCCGTGATCCCGCACGGCAGCTTTGTCGAAGTGGACCCCGCCACCAAGTCCATCCGGGTTCTGGATCCTTCCGAGGTGCCGGCCGCAACCGAGCTGGCACCCGGACAAGATCGCATCCATTTCCCCAAATAGCCGACAACACGCTCGGCAGCCATACTGGGCGGCGCACGATCGCGCCGCCCTTTCCATGCCCGCATCCCGGAGACCGGCCATTGGCTTGCCGCGAGGCAGCTTATTGTCTCCGGGAAACGCTCCTGGATTGACTGGCTGAGCGATTCGCCCCCACCTCATGGCGTTAGACCACCCCGCATCAACGATGACAACGACCCCCCATCAGACATCGCGTGAAGGCCTGCCTCCGTACCGCGAACTCTCCCTGTACATCGACGGCACATTTATCAGTGCTCAGGACCGGCAGACAATTGACGTCTTGAATCCGGCATCCTCCGAAGTCCTAGGCAAACTGCCGGTTGCGACCACAGCGGATCTGGACCATGCCCTCGCTTCCGCTGAGCGGGCATTTCAGAGCTGGCGCAAAAGTTCACCGCTGGACCGCTCAGCGATCCTGCGCAGAGTCGCCACGCTAGCAAGAGAACGGGCGCACGACATTGCCAGAGATCTCACGCGCGACCAGGGCAAGCCGCTAGAGGAGGCTCTGTCCGAGATCCTGCGTTGCGCCGAGCACGCGGAATGGCACGCGGAAGAATGTCGTCGCATCTACGGGCGCGTCATTCCCCCAAGAGAACCCGGCATTCGACAAATGGTGGTACGAGAGCCGGTCGGCGTCTGCGCGGCGTTCACACCATGGAATTTCCCCTTCAACCAGGCCATCCGAAAGATCTCTGCCGCCGTGGGCGCGGGTTGTGCGATGGTCCTGAAGGGGCCGGAAGATGCCCCCAGCGCCGTCGTTGCGCTCGCCCACCTGTTTCACGACGCCGGTCTTCCGCCCGGCGTGCTCAATGTGGTCTGGGGCGACCCGCCCACCATTTCCGCACATCTCATCGCGTCGCCTGTGGTGCGCAAAGTCTCCTTCACCGGTTCCGTGCCCGTGGGCAAGCAGCTCGCGGCGATGGCTGGAACGTACATGAAGCGGGTCTCCATGGAACTGGGCGGTCATTCGCCGGTCATCGTGTTTGACGACGCCGATGTTGCGCAGGCGGCCCAGACGCTGGCGAGGTTCAAGCTCCGCAATGCTGGCCAGGTCTGCATTGCACCGACACGCTTCTACGTGCATGCCAAAGTCTATGACCGCTTCGTGGCGCAGTTCACGGAGACGATGGCGTCCGTGCGCGTCGGCGATGGACTCGACCCCACCACGGAAATGGGGCCGCTTGCGCACGGCCGCCGTGTCGAAGCCATGGCGGACTTTCTCGACGACGCCCGCAAGCTGGGTGGCGAGGTCACGTTCGGTGGCAATCGCATCGGAACGGATGGTTTTTTCTTCGAACCGACGGTAGTCGCCGGATTGCCGGATACTGCACGCCTGATGGTCGAAGAGCCTTTTGGCCCGGTTGCCCCCATCGTTCGGTTCCACGCGACCGACGACGTCATCCAGCGTGCGAACAGCCTGCCCTACGGGTTGGCCGCCTATGTCTTCACCAATTCGCTTCAGACCGCCACAACGGTGGCGGATGCGCTGGAAGCCGGTATGGTGGCGATCAACCAGTTCGGGATCTCGCTTGCCGAAACGCCGTTCGGCGGGGTCAAGGACTCCGGGATGGGCAGTGAGGGTGGCGCTGAGACCTTCGATGGTTATCTGGTGACCAAGTTCATCACACAGCGTTAAATCCGCAGGGGCAAGCGGCTAGCTCCGGGGCGCGGTCCGCAGATGAACCCGTCGCGCCCCCCTTGCCCCGCATTGCTCCGCCCCGAGAGCCGCTTCCGCGCATTGCGTCGCCACGACGGCGGCTTGCCAACGCGGCCCGGCCGTCGCGAGGCCTGCCGGTCAGATCCCACGGAACGCGCCGCCGGCGGACGGGATTGGCGACCTCCCCTCACGGTAACACGGGCCCGAATCCTCATCTTTGAACGACAGTCACAGGTCTTTGTAGGAAGTTGCGCTTCTGCTGCGCGGCGGACGTGCCCAAGATTGAAGCCAGTTCATCTTGAGCATCGCTTATGTACAACTTCGACCAGATTATTGACCGGACCAGCACGAATTCGATGAAATGGGACGGTATGAGGCACCGGCTGACACCGGCACAGCAAGCGAGCGATCCGCTCCCAATGTGGGTTGCGGACATGGATTTTCGTGTTGCACAACCTATTCTCGACGCGATACACCGCGAAGCGGAATTCGGTGTGTTCGGGTATGGTCAAACGTCGGAGAGCTATATTGAGGCGGCCGTTGACTGGCAACGCCGGCGCTTCAACTGGGCAGTGCGTTCCGAGTGGCTGGTCCCCTCTTCCGGCGTCGTCAATGCGCTGAACATGGCAATCCAGGCCTTCTCGCACCCCGGTGACTACGTCATGGTGCAACCCCCGGTGTACATCCACTTCCATCATGACATCGTCATCAACGGCCGACGGTTGCTGGAAGTCCCCCTCACGCGCACGGCCGACGGCTACCGATTTGATCCCGAGGCGTTTGAAGCCGCAATTCGGCCCGGCACGAAGCTCTTTATCCTGTGCAATCCCCATAATCCGACCGGGAACGTGTGGTCACGCGAAGACCTGATGGCAATGGCCGCGATCTGCCAGCGGCACGGCATCCTCGTCGTCTCCGATGAAATCCATGCGGATCTGATCTTTGACCGCAACCTGCAACATATACCGTTCGCCTCGCTGGATCCCGAGATTGCCAACCACTGCATCGTTTGCACGTCTCCCGGCAAGACGTTCAATACAGCAGGCCTGCAGTGCGCCAACATCTTTATCCCCAACCCACGACTCCGGGAAGCCTTCCGTTCGCAATGTGAACGCGGCGGCCTGAACCTGGTGAACACAGTGGGTGCCGCTGCCTGTGAGGCAGCCTATCGATTTGGCGAGTCGTGGGTGGACGCGATGATCGACTACGTTGGCGAAAACCAACGCCATTTCGCGGCTAGTGTTCGCGATCATGCGCTGCCAATTCACGTGGTACCGACTGGTGCACTTTACCTCGCCTGGATGGACTGTCGGGCACTCGGTCTCGCGCCCGCCGAGCTTCACGACTACATGCTTCGGCACGTAGGTCTCTGGCTCGACCCTGGCTCCAAATTCGGCGCCACGGCAGACGGCTACATGCGCATCAATCTCGCCTGCCCACGCAGCACCGTGGACGAAGCGATCCGACGACTGGCGACCGGTCTGCAGGTCGCCGCCTCAACCCCTGCACCCCAACGCTGACGATGCGCTCTCGCGGACTGAATGCCAGTGTCTTGCGCCTGGCCGCTGCCCAGGCACTCGCCGGTGCAAATTCCACGGTCGTGTACGCCACCGGCGCGATCATCGGCCATACATTGGCCCCGCGTCCCGAATTGGCTACGTTACCCATTTCAGTCTTTGTGACCGGCATGGCCCTGGCCACGCTTCCGGTCGGTGCCACCGCGAGGCGTTATGGTCGACCGACTGCCTTCCTTGTCGGCAATGCGTGCGGTGTCTTCACGGGCTTGCTAGCCGCACTGGCCATTGTCATCGGCTCCTTTGCGTTGTTTTGCTTGGCGATGTTGTTCGGCGGCGCATATGCGGCAGTGGTCCTGAGCTTCCGCTTTGCCGCCGCGGAATGTGTCACGCCCGAACTGCGATCTAAGGCCCTCTCAACGGTGCTGGCGGGTGGCGTTGCTGCGGGAGTCTTTGGGCCCCAGCTAGCCACGGCCACCATGACCCTTTGGGCACCGCATACATACGCCGCCACGTATTTGGCAGCCGCCGTGGCGGCGGCCCTCTCCGCCATCGTCCTTCGCGGCGTTCGCTTCGAGCACGCGATCGCAGAAGCGGCCACTGGCGGACGGCCATTGCGCATCATCCTGCGGCAGTCCCCCTTGTTCATCGCGGTGCTTTGCGGCGTCGTCAGCTACATGATGATGAACTTCGTGATGACATCAGCGCCCTTGGCAATGGACATATGCGGCATCCCTCGCGAGGCCGCCAACCTGGGCATTGAATGGCACGTGATCGCGATGTACGCTCCCAGCTTCTTCACCGGCCGGTTGATTGCAAGGTTTGGCACATCCCGCATCATTCTCACAGGCCTCGCCCTGCTTTGCTTGGCGGCGCTGACCGGCATGAGTGGGCTGACGATCAACCATTTCTGGCTATCGCTGGTTCTGCTCGGCATTGGCTGGAACTTCGGATTTCTCGGGGCCTCCGCGTTGGTACTCACCTGCCATTCAGCGGCAGAGCGAACACGTGTGCAGTCGCTGAATGACTTCGTCATTTTCGCCGCGATGGTCGTCGGGTCGTTTACCTCCGGCTCCTTGGTCACTACCCGAAGCTGGGCCACCGTGTGTCTGTATGTGTTGCCGCCCGTGGTGGTGGCCGCCATTGCCGTGGTGCTCCTGCATGCACGCCGGGAGCAGCAGGTGATTGAAGGATAGCCCCCTCATTGGCATGCTGGCAAATCCAGCGCCGGGGATCGCGGCGGCATGGCGCGACATGCCGCCTCGGCACGTCATCCACCGAACCGCCGCTTTCCCGTCACCGCCTTGATCTTTGAATGCGATTCATAGGTGCTTGGACGAACTTGCGCTTTCGCTACCACGTGCTTGTGGCTAAGAATTGGGGGGCATTCCCGTACACGCACGCAGAAGCGCATGCATGACACGGCTTGTCGTCACCCAATGGAGATATATCAATGATCAAGGACTGGATCGAGCAACTCAAGAAGAACCGTGCCGCAGGCGCAGTATTCGCAAAGGCCTCGCCGAAGCTGATGGAAGGCTTCGTGGCGCTGAACACCAATCAGAATGGCAACGGTGCGCTCGACGCACGCACGCGCGAGTTGATCGCACTGGCCGTCGCGGTGACGACCCGCTGCGAGGGCTGCATCGCCTCCCATGCCAGCGCCGCGCGTCAGGCCGGTGTCACCGAAGCTGAATTGGCCGATGCGCTTGGCACGGCAATGGCCCTCAACGCCGGCGCTGCGTATGTCTATTCCGTACGCGCCTTTGAGGCATTCCAGCAATTCGAAGCAAAGTAAAGCAGCGCCCGGACTCGCCGTCAGGCTTGCTCGCTAGCACCTTCACGACCCGCTCCATGCGGGTCGCGCCGCCTGACACGGATGTTCGCGTGTTGCCGCCCCCCTGTAGCCCCCTCCCCTGACTGCCCGTACCGCCGCACGCGTGGGTTGCAGGCGACGTCCTGAGTACCCGCACCGGCTTGCCGACATCTTGGACCCCACGCGGCACCCAGCAATACTCCCCCATTTGCGTACGCGCCCTCGACTTCGGCGCACAGCGACATCGAGCCGTATCGCACTCCCTGCACGGTCGATCGGGCTGGCCATGTGACCTCCGAATCATTGCCCATTTCCCGGCATGGGATTTACCCGAATGGAACAAATAGTTCCATTTGCATACTATGTATTAGCGTCTCACGAGACGCAGAGCTGCCAGCCGCCCCTGCGCCATCCAGGCGACGGCTTTGCCTGCATTCGGGCATGCGTGACGACGAGACGCTTTTTCGGTGCAGTTCGCCGTGGCGGAAGGTTCCGGGAAGGTCTTTAGCTTGGTCCGGGAATTGCTCTGAATCCGGATGCCAGCCAGACGATGGCCGCGATGAGATAGGGTATGAGATGAAGAGCTTTGCCACACTTACCCAAATGACGGTATTCGCAAGAATCGCCGAATCAGGAAGCCTGTCAGCCGCCGCGCGGGACCTCCACCTGTCTCCCTCTGCCGTGAGCAAAAGCCTGGCTCAGCTCGAAGAGCGCTTGGGCGTGCTGCTTGTCAAACGCACGACACGCAGCCTCACCCTTACCGAGGGAGGACGGCTATTCCTTGAGCGGGCAACATCGATCCTCTCCGATGTGGAGAACACCCTCGATACCGCGCGCCAGTTTGGGCACCCGCATGGAAATCTCAAGCTCAGCAGCTCTATCGCGTTCGGCACCAAGCAACTGACAAATATCGTCGGTAGATATCTCGAAGCGTACCCCGAGGTCAACGCCAACATCATTCTGGACGATCGCTACGTCAATCTCTCTGAGGAGAATTTCGACGTCGCGCTTCGTATCACCGCGGACACGCACTGGGCTATGCCGCAAGAAAGCTGGCCTGCATCCGCTGGTTGTACTGCGCCTCACCCGAATATCTGGCCAATCACGCCGACATCGATCATCCCCAGGATCTCACGCGTCACGCTTGCTTGGTCTATCCTGCCATGACGCTCGACGGGGCTTGGACATTCCGGCGAGACGAACATACGCAACACATCAAAGTCACGCCGCGCATGACCTCCAACTCGAGTCTGGCACTACGAGAAGCCGCACTCGAGCATCGGGGCATTGCTTGCCTGCCAACCTATCTGGTGGCGGCCGACATCAGCAAAGGCCATCTCCGCGTCGTGGTGCCTCAATACCGGGCAGCGATTGTCCATACGCTGTACGCCATGTACTACCGCTCCAAATACGAAAATCCACTCATTAGAAGCTTTATCGATTTTCTGGCAAATGAATTTGGCGACACGCCACCTTGGGAGCGTGATGCCCTTGCAGCATCCGGTATGCCCTACGCCAAGGAATATCCTCGGGAACTCTATTCACTTGCAAGTGCTTAAGTTCCTCATATCAAACATCGCGTAGCCTCCATCGGCAATCCACAGGAGGATGGCCACGACATTTTGTCGTGGCTTTTGTCGTTGTATTTTGGAATTACCATATTGATTTTAGACAAGAACTCAAAAGTCTCATGAACATAATGCGCTTCTCGGTAAATTTCCAATTTGCTTTAATGAATCCAACAACGACCATGCACCGACCTCACCAGGAAGCCTACGACCATGAAATCCGCGCACCTTCTTATCGCTACGCTGACGCTCATCGCGTGCAACGCTTATGCATCTGATGCCGATACGCTCAGTCGTATCAAGAGCTCCGGTGCGATCACGCTCGGCTACCAGGAAACGGCCGTTCCTTTCTCGTATCTCGGGGACAATGCAGCGCCCACGGGCTTCACCTGGGAGATCTGCCAGAAGATCGTCGGGTCCGTAAAGAAGACCGTCGGGCGCAATGACATTGCCATCAAAAGCCAGCCAGTGACTGGCCAAAACCGAATCCCCCTGCTTGTAAACGGCACCATCGACCTGCAGTGCGGCTCCACTACCAACAATAAGGAACGCGCCAAGCAAGTCGCATTTGCCACGAACACCTTCTACACGGGAACCCGATTCCTTGTGAAGTCGGGCGCCGGCATCGGCTCCATCGCCGATCTGAAGGGGAAAACGGTCGTCTCGACCGTTGGCTCGTCGAATCTCCTGGTACTCCGTCGTGTCAATAAGGAGCGAAATCTGGGGATGGAGATCATCGCCGCCAAAGACAATGCCGAGGCGATGCTGCTCGTACAGTCCGGCCAGGCGGCTGCCTTCGGCATGGACGACATTCTCCTCTATGGCCAACGCGCCGGATCGCGCAACCCGGGCGATTACGCAATCATCGGCGATGCCATTCAGGTCGAACCCTTTGCCATCATGCTCCGCCGCGACGATCCTGAATTCAAGAAGCTCGTGGACGACACGATCTCCGGCCTCATGAAAAGCGGCGAGTTTGATGCGATGTATAAGAAGTGGTTCGAAACGCCGATCCCGCCCAAGGGCATTACGCTTAATGTCCCGATGAGTCAGCCGCTGCGCGACAACATGAAGACGCTCTCGGACAAGCCTGCGCTGTAGATTCTTCTCACCTCAGCGGAATAGGGGACGACTCGAAACAGTCCCCCTTCTCTCAGTTTTTTCAAGAATGTTCTGCGAACCATGAATGAGCTTTCATCATTCAGCAATAGGTGTGGGATTTGTTGTGAATCTATGGGACTGGCAGGTTTTCTGCACGGACACGATCAGTGGCGAGATCTCGCCACGATGCTTCGGTGAGAATGGCAGTATTACGTACCTGGATTGGATGCTTTCCGCCTGGGGGTGGACCCTCTCCGTTGCTGCTTGCGCCCTCGCGGTCGGCGTGATTATGGGAACGATCATCGGCGTGATTCGCACGTTCGATAACAAGCTCATCCTACGGGCAAGCAGCATCTGGATCGATCTGTTCCGGAACATCCCCTTGCTACTGCAGGTCTTTCTTTGGTATCACGTTGCGCCGCAGTTGATTCCCGGCTTGTCAGGCACGCCCCGATTCGTGCTTGTCGTCACCGCATTGGGACTGTTCACTTCCGCGCGGATAGCGGAGCAAGTTCGTACCGGCATTCAGGCGATCCCCAAAGGCCAGCGGGCTGCCGGCCAGGCGCTCGGTCTCACCCGGTGGCAAACGTATCGATTCATTCTGCTGCCCGTGGCGTTTCGCATCATCGCACCGCCGCTCACCAGCGAGGCAATGACGATAGTCAAGAACTCTTCCGTCGCCTTTGCGGTCAGCGTTTCCGAACTGACCATGTTCGCCATGCAGGCGCAGGAAGAGACGTCTCGGGGGATTGAAATCTATCTCGCGGTCACCCTTCTCTATTTCGCATCGACGTTCACGGTTAACCTGACCGCAAGACGCATCGAGAATCGATTCTGCATACCTGGCATGCTCGGATTCAAGAAATGAACACTCTCGATTTCTCTTTCTTCAACTGGGATACGTTCCTCGTTTTCATAAAGAAGGGACTTTTCTTCTCGGTCAAACTCACCTTGATCGCCATGTTGTGCGGTATTGCTCTGGGCACGGTATTGGCACTGATGCGGCTGTCGGGTCGACGCTGGTTGGAGCGCTCAGCCTCGGCGTACGTCAACACGCTGCGATCGATTCCCTTGGTGATGATCATTCTCTGGTTCTATCTGCTGATCCCACTCTTCGTTGGGCACCCGATCGGCGCCGAGCTATCGGCGATCATCACTTACATTGCATTTGAGGCGGCCTACTATTCCGAAATTATGCGCGCCGGCATACAAAGCGTCACCCGCGGGCAGATCAACGCCGGCTACGCCATGGGCATGACATATGGGCAATGCATGCGACTCGTCGTGCTTCCCCAAGCCTTCCGCGCAATGTTGCCACTGCTGTTGACGCAGACGATCGTCCTGTTTCAGGAAACGTCGCTGGTCTACGCCATCGGCGCCTATGACCTACTGAAGGGTTTCTCAATTGTTGGCGTCAACTTCAATCGGCCGGTTGAAACCTACCTGATCGCCAGCGTCACATATTTCTGCATTTGTTATTCACTCAGCTTGATGGTTAAGCGACTCCAGTTCCGCCTGGCCGTCGTTAGATAATAAGGTTGCGCCATGATCAGTATCGATAATGTTTCAAAGTGGTATGGTGACTTTCGGGTACTCACCGACTGTTCAACGCGTATCGCCAAGGGGACGTCGTCGTTGTCTGCGGTCCCTCGGGATCTGGCAAGAGCACGCTCATCAAGACGGTCAACGCCCTGGAGCCAATCCAGAAGGGCGAGATTCATGTCGCGGAGACATCCGTCACCAACGCGCGCACGAATCTGTCCAAGTTGCGCAGCCGCGTCGGCATGGTCTTTCAGCACTTTGAACTCTTCCCGCATCTCTCCGTGACGGAAAACCTGACGCTTGCACAAATCAAGGTGCTGGGCCGGAGCAAGTCGGAGGCACACGCCCGAGGGCTCAAGATGCTCGACCGCGTTGGGCTGCTTGCGCACAAGGACAAATATCCTGGGCAACTTTCCGGTGGCCAGCAGCAGCGCGTGGCGATCGCCCGAGCCCTCAGCATGGACCCCATCGTCATGCTTTTTGACGAACCCACCTCGGCACTCGATCCGGAGATGGTCGGCGAAGTACTGGATGTCATGAGTCAATTGGCCAGCGAAGGGATGACCATGATGTGCGTGACCCATGAGATGGGATTCGCTCGTCGTGTCAGTAACCGCGTCGTGTTCATGGACGCCGGCCAAATTGTCGAGGATTGCGCGACGCACGAATTCTTCGACGGCGCGTCCGCGCGCTCCAGCCGTGCTGCAGACTTCCTGTCGAAGATTCTTACCCACTAGCCGAGGTCGCCCTGCCATGCATCATCTTGATCTGCAGCGATACCCGCGAATGTTCTTGGGGGAACGCATACACCATTGGAGTACTTGCCCCGACTCACAAAGTTGCTCGGGGACCCTCCTTGTTCATCAAGCGCGAGGACTGCTCCCGACTTGCCACGGGCGGAAACAAGACCCGAAAGCTTGAGTTTCTTCTCGGCGACGCGCAGCGGCAAGGCGCTGACACCATTGTCACAAGTGGTGCGACGCAATCCAATCACGCCAGGCAGACAGCGGCCGCCGCCGCAAAGATGGGATTCCAATGTACGGTCGTACTCGAAGCGCGTGTACCGTCCATGGACCCGCAATACAGTGCGTCGGGCAACGCGCTGCTGGATAAAGTGCTGGGCGCCTCGATTGTTTCTGTGCCGTCGGGCGCCGACATGCCCGCTTTGGTGGCAGACGTTGCGCAGCGCCTGCGCGATGCCGGCCGCTCGCCCTATGTGATTCCGGTTGGTGGATCAAACGTGATCGGGACACTGGGTTTCGTGGAGTGCGCGGCGGAGATTCTGGCCCAGACCGCCGAACTACAGGTTCCCGCGGATCACCTCGTCGTGGCCTCGGGCAGCGCAGGCACCCATGCGGGGCTCATCGTGGGCCTTGATGCCCTGGGGAGTTCCTGTACGGTGTCCGGTATCAGCGTGGGCGCACCGTCATCCGTCCAGGCGGAAAAGGTTGGACATCTGGCCGCTGCCGTCTGCCGCGAGCTCGAACTGCCCGCGGGGACATTCCTGCCCGGGTACGGGTCGATGACGAATTCATTGGGCCGGGATACGGCCTGCCGACGCCCGCGGTCAGAGAGGCGATTGATCTCGTGGCACGCCATGAAGGCATTCTGCTGGACCCGGTCTACACGGGGAAGAGCATGGCCGCCCTGATTCACTACGTTCGATCGGGTCGCTATGCCAAGCATGAGAACGTCATCTTCGTCCATACGGGAGGCAGTGCCGCACTGTTTGGCTACGAGCTATTTTTAGGTCAGCCCCAATAGACAGGCGAGCAAGAAAACGGGCCGGTCGCTGGCTGCCTTCGCCACTTGGCGGGTCCGCGCCGTACCGGCGACTTCTCGAAAGACCGACCGATAGCCGCCCGTCCCTGGCAGTGCCGGCCGCGACCTTGCGCAGAACACTGCTTCGCGCCATGGCCGGCCGTGCGATCCTGGCCGTCATTGCTCGAAGATGCTCATGAGCGTGTCCTCGGGCACCCCGATCTGCTTTCTCAACTCACCGTGCTGGTCGATCCAGACGAGCGCAGGTAGCTGATTGAATCCGAACTGCCTCAGCACGCGCATGTTGCCATCCATCTGGTGCTGGACGACTTCGGTAGCGGAGGCTGTCGGCATCTCGCAACGGAACGCCCAGGGCAGATGCGGGTGGGCCGCCTTCATCGCGCATTCGTCCACTCGCTTGAGAAAGACGGAGGAAGGGTCAGCGGCGGTCAGGACTTCCGCGGCACGACCGGCACTTTCCGGCCCGCGCAACCCGACAAGGATATGCCGGAGTCGCACCTTACCGCTGTCGACCCAAGGTCGGGCGTCGAGCCAGAACTTGAAACACGATTCGCAATTCAGATCGGTAAATACGTAGACGATGCGTGGCGCATCGGCCCTGCCCTCGCCAATCCAGGTCGTGCTCGCCAACTGCTCCATCACGGCATTGGACAGGCTGACACGTACTGCCGCGACCACGTCCGATTTGCCAGCCTCCCGCCCGGCCATATCGAGCATCGTCCCGATCACAACGTGCTTCCTGTCTGGGCCTGATAAATGGCGATCGGTCGCCCGTCGCTTTCCGCCGCCCAGGCGTTCAACCCGCCTTGCGCCGCAATGGGCCCCAGTACGGCCACGCCCTGCTTGCGAAGAACGTCGAAAAGTCGGGATTCCTCGGGCGTGGCGGCTGTAGCGGTCATCAGGGCGGAAAGGAGGATGGTGGGAAGGAACCCTTTGCGGGGCATGCTGTCGATGTCAGGTCCGTAATGAGGATGCCGCGCCTATGATGTATCCGAGCCCGGCGAAAGGCACCCGGGAGGTCTGCGGCGCGCGTCGAGATTGCATGACAAGCGTTAACAGACCGTTAACATCGAGACGGAAGAATCTGTCGCAGTTGAATTGGAAGTGAAGAAAAATGCATGTCTTGCTTGTCGAAGATGATCCGCTGGTATGCGACGGGGTCGCGACCGGCCTGCGCATGCATGGATTCGAGGTGACGCCCGTGGGTAACGCCAGCAGTGCCCAGAGCGTACGACGATCCACTCATTTTGATCTCTGCGTGCTCGACCTCGGATTGCCCGACACCGATGGGGTCCATCTCCTGCGGCAATGGCGCGCGGACGGTGTCAGTTTTCCGGTGATCGCGCTGACGGCGCGCGATTCCGTCAGGCACAAGATCACGGGTCTACAGGCCGGCGCCGATGATTACCTGACAAAGCCCTTTGACCTCAACGAGCTGGTCGCCAGGATGCAGAGCGTTCTCAGACGCTCGACGGGACAATCGTCAATCGCTATCGTTGGGGGCGATCACGCTTGCGCCCGACAGCGGGGAGGTACACCGCGATGGTATCTTGATCGAACTCACGCGCCGCGAGTTCAGACTCCTCCAGGCGTTTCTCCAGTACCCGCAGCAGATTCTGACGACCTCTCAGCTCCAGGACAGCATTTATGGGCTGGACACGAATGTGGAGAGCAACGCCGTCAACGTTCACATCCACCACCTGAGGCGAAAGCTCGGGCCAAGGACAATTGAAACCGTTCGCGGACTCGGCTTTCGGCTGGGACCAGTGGAAGCGTTCGCATGAGCCTTAGGATCCGATTGCTGATCATCATCGGCACCTCGCTTTCGCTGGTGTGGACTGCCGTTGGCTTATGGATGTACCGGGATTTCAACCGCGAGGTCCGATCGGTGCTGGACGCCCGATTGCAGGCATCGGCAAGGATGGTCTCCAGCCTGATGGACAGGCTTCCGACAGCCCATCCCGACGCGCCTTTTGCCCCGACGTTCCCCCTCGACAAAGACGCGTCTGGCGGCTTGGTCTGCGAGATCAGCCTTGCCCGAGCTACCGTGGTACCGACCTTGCTGGCGCGCACTACGGGAAGTCCCGGTCTGATGCATGCCCAGCCGGGGTATGGAACCTACGAGATCGGCGGGATGGCCTGGCGCGTCTACGTGCTGCAACGTGATGGGATACGGATCGCGACGGCCGAGCCGGAAAACGTCAGGCGTGGATTGCTGCGGGACTTTGCGATGTCCGGGGGCGTGCCATTTCTCGCCGCGGTGATGGGCAGTCTCGCGATCCTGTGGCTGGCCATTCACCGGGGACTTGCTCCACTCGAAGGCATACGACTGCTCCTCGCACAGCGCGTTCCGGGCGACACCAGCCCGCTTCCCGCCATCGCAGCACCTAGCGAACTCCGCCCGCTGATCAGCACGGTGCAGCATCTCTTAATTCGCGTTCAGGATGCGCTGCAGCGTGAGAGGCAGTTCTCGGACGATGCCGCGCATGAGTTGCGCACACCTCTGACGGCCATCAAGACTAACATCCAGGTGGCGTTGCTTGGTCTGCGCAATCACGCACCGCTTCCGCTAGTAGAGCGCTCGATGGCCAACGCCGAAGCGGGCGCGTCGCGCCTGCAAGCCACCCTGGAAAGCCTGTTGCTTCTCGCAAGGGTCGAGGCCGGGGACGACGATTCGGCCACACATATGACGGACGTTCTGGACACGCTTCGCCAGTCAGTGCGGGAACTGGGTTCGTCAATGGGCGCCATGGACCGCGTCGTCGTGACTCCACCGTCCGACTCCAGCTCAGCCAGTGTCAACGTCCCCCAGCACTCCTCGCGTCGGCAATACGGAACCTGCTGGAAAATGCCTTGCGACATGCACCGTTCGATACCGTCGTAGATACGGGCATCGAGCTGACCGGCAGCCGAGGGGTCCGCCTATTCGTGGTGGACCGTGGACCAGGTCTCTCGCCCGATCAGATTAAGCACGCGACAGAGCGCTTCTGGCGCTGCAATCCGTCCGTCGAGGGAAGCGGACTCGGACTCGCCATCGTCCAGGCCATCGCGTCCGAGTACGGAGGAAAACTCACGCTGCAAAGCCCGTCGACCGGCTTGACCGTCTGGCTCGAATTCCCGATCGCCACTGACGGCTGATCAAGCGAGGAGCACTCGGACTTGGGGGCATCCCTCACAGCGTCGTCCGGGCTCCAGGCACGCACGTGGCGAGGCAGTCCATGCCTTAACTACGCCTTAATTATTGAATCCTAGCATCCGCCAGATCCGTGCAAGCCCACGGACTGTCTCTCATCGTGAACACCAGGCGCTTCTGTGCGACCTGCTGCGGCGATCCGAGTTCTGCCAATGAAACCTTTCCATTGCGGATGTCCAATCCAATCTTCCGAAAGCCAAAAATTGCCGTCCTCAGCGCCGCGTGTGCGGGCACACTGCTGACGTTCCTCTGCATCGCCGAACCCTCGATGGCAGGCGGCGCATCCGAATACCCTGGCGTCATCCAAGACGCCGTGAAAAACGGGATCATAATCGTAAAGAGCTTCCCTGCGGCCTCGGGCCTCACGGGCTGGGTACTCGAGCGAGACGGTGAGCACTCCATCGTTTACACGACCGGCGACCGTAAAACGATGCTCATTGGCAATCTTGTGACGGATAACGGGAAGATCCTCTCGGCCGAGTACGAAGATCGGTACATCCCGAAAGCCGATTTCTCCGGCCTGTATGCAGAACTGGAAAAGACGCCGCAAGTCGTAGAGGGAACGCAAGCCAATCCGAAGCGGGTGCTCTACATCTTTACCGACCCGGAATGTCCATACTGCCACCTCGCGTGGAAGGCGCTGCAACCCTATGAGGCGGCTGGCCTGCAGGTCAGATGGGTAATGGTTGCCGTCATCAAGCCATCTAGCCTGCCCAAGGCCGTCGAGATCTTGGGCTCGGCAGACAAAACTGCCACCTTCCGCTCGATGGAGTCGAATCACGGCAAGCCGTGGACCGCGACGCTGAAGATGGAACCTGGCAAGGCTGCCTCGATTCAGAAGGGGCTGGAAAGCAACGCCATCCTGATGGAGCGCTTCAAGTTTGGTGGAACACCCGGGTTCGTCTGGAAAGACGAAAAGGGGGAGGTGCATCTGCAAGCCGGCATGCCAAAGTTGAGCGAGCTCACGCGGATCACGGGGCTGCCGCGACAGAAAATCTCGGACCCCGAACTCGCGAGGTTTCAGTGATGACGCCGGCCATTGAGGTTGCAAGCAGGGTCGCTGCGCTGTCTCGGTCTGCACAGCTCTGGGCAAGCTGGATCGTTCGCCTGATGGGTCGCCTGCCCCTCCCCGGCACACGTCCGGGTCTGATTTGGGCATTGCTGTGCTTGGCCCCGCGGTTCGCCCTTGGCGCGGATTTCCTGCCGCCCGACCAGGCATTCCGATTCACAGCAGATCGCGTCGACGCTCACACTGTCGCTGTCCATTTCGATGTCGAAGACGGCTACTACATGTATCGCGAGCGCTTTGCCTTCTCCGCAAGCCCGGACAACGTCCGGCTGCTCGCGCCAGCGTATCCCGCTGCGGAACGGAAATTTGATGAGACGTTCGGCAAGGACGTCGACATCTATCGCAAGGGCGTCACTATTGAACTCCCCTTCGATGAAGGATCCGCGCCTGGTGCCTGGGTGCTGCAAGTCACGTCTCAGGGGTGTGCCGACGCCGGGATCTGCTATCCGCCGCAGCAGCATACCGTGCCGATGTCCGCGCTAACGGGTGAGCATGCTGCCCCTGTCATCAATCGCGGCGCTACAACGGTCGCGGAGCATACGCCGCAGATGGAAGATTCCGAACTGGCGTCTTCATCGCCGCCGGACGTCTCCGCGCGAATCGACCAGGCACTCTCCAGCCGCAGTCTGATGCTGGTCGTCTCGCTGTTTTTCGGATTGGGGTCCTGCTGGCCCTAACGCCTTGCGTACTTCCAATGGTCCCGATTCTATCGGCCATCGTCGTAGGTGCCGAAGCGAGACGGTGGCGGTCGTTGGGATTGTCGGCCGCGTACGTGCTGGGCATGTCGGTCATCTATACCGGCGTGGGCGTCACGGCAGGCATCATCGGCGAGAGCCTGACCGCGTTTCTCCAGGCGCCATGGGTCCTCGCCAGCTTCGCCATGCTGCTGTCCGTCTTGGCACTCGCCATGTTCGGCGTCTATGAACTGCAACTTCCCCAGTCCTGGCTGTCTCGCCTGCAGGCTTCCTCTGGCAAGCTCCACGGTGGACAGTTCATCGGTGCAGCGCTCATGGGCGCAATGTCCGCCCTGATCGTTGGTCCTTGCGTGACCGCACCACTTGCTGGTGCCCTTGCCTACATCGCCCGGAGCGGGGATGCCATGATTGGCGGCAGCGCACTCTTTTCGATGGCTCTGGGAATGGGCACGCCGTTGCTTCTCGTCGGCGCGGGCGCCGGCGCATTGCTGCCTCGCACTGGCGGATGGATGGTACATACGAAGACGGCCTCTGGGTACATGCTCCTGGCGCTGGCGCTCTGGATGGCAAATCCAATTATGCCGTCTTGGATATTCATGCTCGCCGTGGCAACCCTGCTCCTGGCAGTAGGCGTCGCACTAGGAGCACTGGCTCCCATCCCGGTGTCCGCACCGCTCGCGCAGGTGAGGAAGGCGATTGGCCTTCTCGCCGTGACGCTCAGCGTGGTGCTGATCCTGGGGTTAGCTCGGGCGGCCGGGACGTACTGCAACCCCTTAGTCAGTTCACCATCGTCTCAAGCGCCGCTGGGGATTCGGGTGCGATTGATCCGCATCGGGCTGATCTGCACTTCGAATCGGTTAGGAATGTTGACGAGCTGGATGCAAGGCTCGCGCAGGCTGCGCGCGACCAGCGTCCGGTCATGCTGGATTTCTACGCCGATTGGTGTACGAGTTGCAAGGAGATGGAACGTTTCACGTTCGCGGATGCCAGCGTGAAAGATAAACTGCAACGATTCGTACTGTTGCGAGCAGATGTAACGGCGAACTCGCAGGAGGATCGGGCACTGCTCCGACGGTTCGGAATTTTCGGCCCGCCGTCGACGATCTTCTATGGGGCGGATGGCAAGCTCAAGACGGAACGCGTCGTGGGCTACAAGCCCGCGCCAGCTTTCCTCTCCACCCTCCAACGTACCTACCCTTCCTGAACGCGGTCTCGAAATCTCCAAGCGTTGACAAAGAGCGGCGGCCCCTGAGGGGCCGCCGCTCACAGACAAGAAACTGACCGCCTATCCTATTCGATCGTAATGCCTGCGTCCTTGATCAACTTTGCGAAATAAGGAATCTCGGCCTGAATCTTCTGCTTCATCTCGTCAGGTGTGGACAGTACAAGTTCGGCGCCCTGCTTCCGGAATGATTCCTCCATCGCCGGTGACCGAAGGCCCGCCAGTGCACGATTGATCTTTGCGATGATCTCCGGCGGCGTCCCCGCCGGGGCCATCAGCCCATACCATGCGCCCGCTTCGTAGCCCGCCACACCGGACTCAGCGACTGTCGGTACATTTGGCATCGATGGCCAGCGTGTTGCCCCGCCGGTGGCCAGAACTCGGACCCTGCCGGCGTCGACTGCGCCGCGGACGGCGGCGTAGTTGGTGAACATCACAGGCACGTGACCTGCCATGACATCGGTGATGGCGGGCGAGGCTCCCTTGTACGCGATATTGCGTAGCTTGACCCCCGCCATGCGATTGAACTGCTCTGCGGCGAGGTGAGCGGGGCTACCGGGACCGGCCGATGCATACGCCACCTCCCCCGGCTTTTGCTTTGCGTAGGCAATCAGTTCGGAAACGTTCTTCGCGGGAAAATTGGTGTTCACTACCAGCCAGTTCGGCACGTTCGCAAGAATCGACACCGGCGCCAAGTCCTTCAGCGTGTCATACGTCATCTTGGGGAACAGCGTCATGTTGACGGAGTTGGTGGTACTGGCCAGCAGGAGCGTGTAGCCGTCCGGCGCAGCCTTCGCCACGTTCTCTGAACCAATATTGGTGCCGGCTCCAGGCTTGTTTTCCACGACGACGGGCTGACCAAGCTCCTGCGACATCACGTTAGCGGCCTGGCGGCCGAGGAAGTCGGAGACCGCCCCCGCAGGATAGGGAACGATCAGTTTGATCGGCTTCTGCGGCCATGCCTTTTCAGCGCAGACGGAAAAGCTGACCGGCAATGCACATGCTGCGGCCAGTACAGCAACCAGTTGACGTCGTGACATCGTTGTCTCCGTGTTCTGTAGGCGATCGCAAGCCGCCTATCGATGAACTCAAATTTAGTTGTAGTCCTTCCTCGCTCGCCCGGTGCCGCGCTTAACGCTCCTCGGCAGATCGGTAAATAACGTCCATATTTGCGACGTTAGACACATCATAGTTGAGACCAAACGTTCCGTTACTAGTGTTAACCGCAGTATTCCCAGGGGCACCGCGGTTGGAAATTGCGCCTAGTAACCGTCTTTCTGAACAATATGTCTCATTATTGAACTGCTTAATTTAGATTTCGAGCCGAAGGACTGCAATTTCTCGACATCGAGTGTTGACTTCTCGCAAGTTTCGTCCTAACTTTGCACAAACGGCTTTTTCGGAACGTGGTGTTCCGTTTTTCGAGACAGGAGACAAACGATGCGAGACTCAGAAAACACGATTGCCGCTGGCGACAAAGGTGGTGCCGCGGCTTCGACGGATACGGGCCCGCAGGCCATGACGCCGTCGGAAGCCTTCGTTGAGACCATGGCCGCGAACGGCGTCACCGACATGTTCGGCATCATGGGTTCCGCGTTCATGGATGCGATGGATATCTTCGCGCCGGCCGGCATTAGGCTCATCCCGGTGGTTCACGAACAGGGCGCTGGGCATATGGCCGACGGGTACTCCCGTGTCTCCGGTCGACATGGCGTCGTCATCGGCCAGAACGGCCCGGGCATCAGTAATTGTGTGACGGCGATTGCGGCGGCTTATTGGGCCCACAGCCCGGTGGTGATCGTGACACCCGAAGCCGGCACCATGGGCATCGGCCTCGGCGGGTTCCAGGAGGCCAAGCAGCTTCCGATGTTCCAGGAATTCACCAAGTATCAAGGCCACGTCACGCATCCGGCGCGCATGGCCGAGTTCACTGGACGCTGTTTCGATCGCGCCATGGCCGAAATGGGCCCCACCCAACTGAATATTCCGCGCGACTACTTCTACGGGCAGATCAAGGCGGAGATCCCCAAGCCGCAACGACTCGATCGCGGCCCCGGTGGAGAGCAAAGTCTGAATGAAGCGGCCGAACTGCTGGCCAATGCGAAGTTCCCGGTCATCATTTCGGGCGGTGGCGTAGTCATGGCGGATGGCGTCGAGGAATGCAAGGCCTTGGCGGAGCGTCTGGGCGCCCCGGTCGTCAACAGCTATCTGCACAACGATTCGTTCCCGGCGAGCCATCCGCTCTGGTGCGGCCCGCTTGGATACCAGGGCTCGAAGGCCGCCATGAAGCTGATCTCGCGCGCCGATGTGGTGGTCGCGCTTGGCTCCCGCCTGGGCCCCTTCGGCACCCTTCCGCAGCACGGTATGGACTACTGGCCGAAGACCGCAAAGATCATCCAGATCGACGCGGACCACAAGATGCTCGGCCTCGTCAAGAAAATCTCGGTCGGCATCTGCGGCGACGCCAAGGCCGCCGCCGTGGCGCTCACCCAGCGACTGGCGAATCGTGCGCTCGCCTGTGACAGTAGTCGCGATAGCCGGGCGGCCGAGATCGCTGCCGAAAAGGCTGCGTGGGAGAAGGAGCTCGATGAGTGGACGCACGAACGCGATCCCTACAGCCTCGACATGATCGAGGAGCAGCAACACGAGCGTACGCCGACAGGCGGCACTTACCTCCACCCGCGTCAGGTGCTGCGCGAGCTCGAACGCGCCATGCCGGCGGACGTGATGTTGTCCACTGACATCGGGAACATCAACTCGGTGGCAAACAGCTATCTGCGTTTCGAAAAGCCGAGAAGCTTCTTCGCAGCCATGAGCTGGGGCAACTGCGGCTACGCCTTCCCCACCATTATTGGCGCGAAGGTTGCGGCGCCGCATCGTCCGGCGATCTCCTACGCGGGCGACGGCGCATGGGGCATGAGCCTGATGGAGACCATGACATGCGTGCGCCACAACATTCCGGTGACCGCAGTGGTATTCCACAACCGCCAATGGGGCGCCGAGAAGAAGAATCAGGTGGACTTCTATAACCGCCGCTTCGTGGCCGGTGAATTGGACAACCAGAGCTTTGCCGGCATTGCCAAGGCAATGGGCGCCGAGGGCATTGTTGTCGATCGACTCGAAGATGTCGGCCCTGCGCTGAAGCGAGCAGTCGATCTGCAGATGAATCATGGCAAGACCACGATCATCGAGATCATGTGTACGCGCGAACTTGGCGATCCGTTCCGTCGGGATGCCCTGTCGAAGCCAGTGCGCCTGCTCGACAAGTACAAGGACTTCGTCTGATTCGGTTTGGGGATTCCATCATGAAAGCGATTCACCGGATTATCGATCGTGCCCGTGCGGATCCCCAACGCATCGCGCTCTGCGAAGCGGAAGATCCCAGGGTTCTTCTTGCCGCGCAGCGCGCGATAGCCGAAGGCGTCGCCCATCCCATTCTGGTGGGCGATCGCCACAGGATTACCGCAAGCGCCGACGACGCCAGCGTCGACCTCCGCGGCATCACGCTCTTCGACCCGGAGGGCGCCGAGTTTGCCGAACCCTTCGCGGAGGAACTTTTCCGCCTGCGTGAGGCAAAAGGGATGTCGCGCGGCACCGCCGCGACGGAGGTCCGCAAGCCTCTATGCTTTGCCAACATGCTGGTGCGGATGGGGCATGCGGATGGCTCTGTTTCTGGTGCCGAGCACACCACGGCAGACGTCGTTCGCAGCGCCATTCAGTTGATCGGCCTCGACCCCGCGTGCAAGCTGGTTTCCAGCTTTTTCATCATGATGCTCTGCGAACCGTTTCATACGGTCAAAGGCGGCGTCATCTTTACCGATTGCGGTCTGGTGATCGACCCCGATGATTGTCAGCTCGCCGAAATCGCGATGGCTGGCGCAGATAGTGCGTCAACCCTGTTGCTGGAGGAGCCACGCGTGGCGATGCTCTCCTTCTCAACCAGCGGCAGCGCACATCACCCTGCCGTCGACAAGGTGGTCCGGGCGACCGAGATGGTCCGCCAACGGCGGCCAGCGCTGGCCATCGACGGCGACGTGCAGCTCGATGCAGCCATCGTCGCGGAGATCGCGGCGAAGAAGATTGCCCACTCCCAAGTTCAAGGCCATGCCAATGTCCTGGTCTTTCCCAGCCTCGAGGCCGGCAACATCGGCTACAAGCTCGCGGAACGCGTGGGCGGCGCGAAGGCCATCGGACCGCTACTCCAAGGCCTTCGCAAGCCAGCCAACGATCTGTCGCGCGGATGCAGTGCGGACGACGTGTTTCACGTCATTGCGGTGACCGTCGTCCAAGCACAGGCCGCAAAGCGCCTGGCATCCATCGAAGTGTCCCTTTGATCTTTCCGGCTGGCTTCTCCACAGGAAGAGGCCAGCTTTTCCAACCCGATCATTACCCGGATCACCCATGCTGCTTCTCAACCCCGGTCCCGTCACACTGTCCCAGCGTGTTCGCCGTAGTCTCCTGCAGCCGGATCTTTGCCACCGCGAGAGCGAGTTTTTCGACCTCCAGGATGAGGCCAGGCAGCGTATCGGCGGCGTGTACGGACTCCACAGCGATGAATGGGCCTCGGTGCTGCTGACGGGATCCGGCACGGCCGCCGTAGAAAGCATGATCGCCGGCCTTGTGCCGGCGGGCGGCAAGCTGTTGATCGTACAGAACGGTGTATACGGCGAACGCATCGCGCAGATTGCCGCGCAATACCAGATCCCGCACATTATTGTGAAACACGCCTGGATGGACGCGCCGGACATCGGACGCATTGAGGCTGCGCTCCATTCAGACAAGGGCATCACGCACGTGGCCGTGATCCATCACGAAACCACCACGGGCCGCCTGAACGACCTCCTGGCCATCGACAGCCTGTGTCAGGCGCATGGCGTGCGGCTTCTTGTCGATGCCGTCAGCAGCTTCGGCGCGGAGGCGATCGATTTCAGTGGCAGCATCGACGCCGTCGCCGCCACCGCCAATAAGTGCCTGCACGGCGTCCCGGGGATTGCCTTCGTCATTGCACGCCGAACGGCCCTCGCGAGCGCGACAAGCCGCACCTACTACCTCGACGTGTTGCGTCATGCCAAATTACAGGACCAGCGCAACACCCCTTTCACGCCGGCCGTGCACGCCCTTTACGCGCTGGTGGAAGCCCTCCGCGAGCACAGTGACGAAGGTGGATGGACGGCACGGCATCACCGTTATGGTGCGTTGGCGGGCCAGGTGCGCCGCGGCCTGACTGCCCTGGGCGTCCGAGAGCTGCTGCCACAGTCCATGAGCTCGGTGGTTCTACGTGCCTATGCACTTCCAATCGGTCTGGAATATGTCCACCTCCATCATGCACTGAAAGCGCGCGGTTTTGTGATCTATGCAGGCCAGGGCGATCTATCCAAGACGCTGTTCAGGATCTCAACCATGGGGGCCCTCGAAACCGGGGACGCCGATAGGCTAATCGCAGCATTCGAATCCACTTTGCTCAAATAGACCAGAAGCGCGCTATGACGGCGATAAATCTCCCCGAACCATCGCATCGACCGGGCAAGCAGGACCTGGCGTTCACCCCTCCTTCCCCGGAGCTTTCCTTTGAAAGGGAAACGCCAACATTGCGCGCGCTGTCACTGCTCGAATTTCTCGTAGCAGCCGATCGGCCGCTCAGTCCCGCGGAGATCCTCCAGGGTTTCGATGCCCCCAAGGCCTCCCTGCACCGGATGCTCTCTGCGTTGGTGGCAGGCGGTCTCGTGGTGCGCGAGCCCGGCCCGCGCAATATCTATACGGTCGGGCCGCGGCTGGCGCGACTCGGATTGGCGATCGTCACGCGATCAGGCCCCAAACAACTCCGCCACGCGGTGTTGACAAAGTTGGTCGAGGATATCGGGGAGACCGTCAACGTCACCGTGCTCCACGAGAGCTCGATCCTGTATCTTGACAGGATCGAGGCACCCTGGCCGTTGCGCCTGGACCTGCAACCGGGTTCCCGTGTGCCCTTGCATTGTTCGGCCAGCGGGAAATTACTGCTATCGGCGCTCCCCCGGAATCAACGCACCGCGCTCATGCAACAGTTGCGACTGGACCGCTTCACGGCCAATACCATCACGGACATGGGCCGCCTGGAGGCTGAACTCGAGCGCTGCGTCGAGCAGCAAATCGGCGTCGATGACGAAGAGTTCATCGCAGGCATATCCTGTGTCGCCGTCCCGATCTACGATGCAGATGGCCAAGTCCTTGCCGCCCTTGCCGTCCATGCCCCCGCCGTGCGATCTCCGCTATCACGATCCTTGTCGCTCGTGCCCCGATTGCAGCGTGCGGCCGCCGAGTTGGCGAATACGTTCTAGGACGATGACTTTAGAGGCAGCACTTCCCATCTTGGCGGTGATGGCGGCGGCGAGCTACTTCCAGACCATCACCGGATTCGGTTTGGGCATGATCGCTGTGGGCGCCGCCAGCGGTCTTCATCTTGCGCCGGTGGCCACCATCGCGATGCTGGCGAGCCTTGTGACACTCGCAAACAGCGCAATGGCTCTGCCCGGCAAACTGCACCACATTGATTGGCGCGCCGTGGCGTTTGCTACTATCGGCATCCTTCCATCCGTAGTCATAGGCGTGCTGGCACTGGAGTACTTGAGCCGTGCTGCCTCCGGAATGCTTCACTTTGTTCTGGGCGCCGTGGTCATGTATGGTGGAATAACGGCAGCGTTTCGTCCCGCGCCATTGCAAGAGAGATCAAGCAATGGAAGCTTCCTGATGAGCGGGGTCTTCGGCGGTGTACTGAGCGGAATGTTTGGTGTTTCGGGTCCGCCGCTGATCTTCCAGTTCTATCGCCAGCCGTTTCCGCTCGTCGGGATCCGCTGCGCGTTGATTTTCATCTTCACTGTCACCTCGTCGACCCGGACCGCGTTCAATGCATGGCAAGGTCAAATTTCCCGGGAGACTCTGACACTAGCATTGGTGGCGGTCCCCGTCGTCGCGCTCGCCACGCTGATTGCCCGCGCCTGGCCACCACCCTTGTCACTGAAGGCGTCGCGACGGCTCGCCTATGGCGTACTCATGCTCATTGGGGCCGACCTCATGCTTCCAACCGTCCTTTCGGTGTTCAACTGAACTTTCGATCGGCGTCCGAACGCGGCCGTGCGCGCAGGAACTCCATTCCTTGCCCTCCACAGGGGTAGCTTTCCCCAAGCCAACGTGGCCGAACGCCGGCCGGCACCTTAGCCCAGCGCTCGTCCCATCCATTGCACAATCTCCTGCAACAGCTTCATGCCAGGCACCTCGGTCAGATCTACAGGAAGGTTATGTCGATAGTACGGGCCTAAATCCAGACCAACGCCAAGGGCCATGATGCGCACATCGCGCTTCTGTTCGTGCGCACTCACCACCGCCCTCAGATGATTGTCGAGGTAGTAGGCGTCATTCGCCTGCCCTGTGGCGCAATCCATCGGACTGCCGTCTGAGATGACCATTAGGAAACGCCTCGTTTCAGGCCGAGCCAGGAGCCGGCCGCACGCCCACTCCACCGCTTCCCCGTCCACGCCCTCCCGAAAAAGATCCGCCTTCATTAATGCCGCAATATCGCTTCGCGACCGCCTCCAGCCACTAGCCGCATCCTTGAAAACCAAGTGGCAAGTTTCGTTGAGTCGGCCAGGGTGCGACTGCCGGCCGGCCGCCATCCAGTCGCGACGCGCCTTACCTCCATTCCAGTCACCGGTTGTAAATCCTAGGACCTCATTGGTCACGCCCAATTGATCAAGTGTTCTGGAGAAGACATCAACCATGACGGCAACGTTCGCGCCATGCTGCTTCATCGAACCGGAGCAATCGACGAGGAAAGTCATTGCGCAATCTGGGCGCGGCACGTCCAGATCGCGCCGAAATACCCGGCGCTCCCCAGGAGAACAGACGATCTGGGGCAATCGACGTCCATCTATGCGCCCCGACTCTTCCCCATCTGACCATCCGTCCCGTCTCGGCGTCGAAAACAGGTGGAGCATCAGCCGCGACAGCTTGCCGACGTTGATGTGCTGGGATGCGATCTGATGATCGAGCCGCGCCCGCAACTCGGCTAGTAGTGGACGCCGTACCAGGGAGCCAGCGTTGACCTCCCGATCGTAAGCCCGGGTATAGATGCGATAGCCGTCGGCGGACGCATCGAATACCTTACTCAATCCAGTGTCCACGGTTTCGATCGGATTCAGGTTCTCGACGTCACTATCCGACTCGACGGCAAGAATGGCCCTCGCCGCAGCGTAGCTAGTAGTCTGATCGCTACCATCACGGTTTGCACTGCCACGAAACTCCTCCTCCATCATCCCAGCTACCGCCTCGGCGTACTGCTTGGCATGGATCGCAAACTGGGCCTGCGAAGCGCGGTGGCGCCGCATTGCAGCGAGCGAGCCACCAATGCGATGAGAGATGCCGGCGCGCGTTGCTTCGATCAGATCTTCCGATTCACAAGTAAGGGATAGCCGAGAAGTCGTGACCAGGCGATCTGAACCGCCGTGTACACCAGGATCCCGAACTGACTGTCTGCAAGGTTCGACCTCACGACCTCGTTGGACCAGCACTCGAAGCGGAGTTGCAGATTCTGCCGGACCCCACGCAAGCTCATTGGGACGAGAGATTCGCATCGAATCTGTTCCAGGACTTCAAACAGCATTCTGGCGGTCGGATCAACGGGGCGAACTCTTCGGTGAAGGATTCTGTCCGAGGATTTTTCCCGAAGTGCAAGCGCATCCGCGTCGCCCCGTAGCACCGCGCGTTTCGCAGACGATGCGTCCTGGACCGTCAACGCATGCGCTGGCAACGCCGCATGCCCGCGAAAAAGGCGTCCGGAACGGTAATGCAATCTGCCGTCGCCGGTCAAAGCACGTACCGCTGCAGCACACAGTAATGTGCGTTGCTGCTCGATGCGAGTCGACTGCCGTTCTGACATCATATCGGTAGCCCGGGTCAGTCAACGACACCCGTATCCTCGAGCTCCACGCCAAAGCAACGCTGGTAATACTCGGCCACAATTGGCCGTTCGGCAGGATCGCATTTATTGAGAAAGCTCAAGCGGAAGGCCATCAGCGGGTCACGGAAGATCTCGCAGTTCTCAGCCCACGTAATGACAGTGCGAGGCGACATCAGCACCGCAATGTCTCCCGAGGCAAATCCCTTCCGGGTCAGCTCTGCCAACGCGACCATGGATTCGACAAGTTCGCGACCAGACTCTGTGGCGAACTGCGGCACGCGCGCCACAACAATATCGATCTCTTGTTGGCGCTCCAGGTAATCGAGCGTGGCGACAACACTCCATCGATCGAGCTGGGCATGGTTCAGTAGCTGCGTGCCCTGATACATGCCATTGAGGTTGCCGAGCCCGACTGTGTTACTCGTCGCAAACATCCGGAACAGCGGATGCGGCTGGATGACGCGGTTCTGATCCAGCAGCGTGAACTTCCCTTCTCGCTCAAGGATGCGCTGGATCACAAACATAACGTCCGGCCGGCCAGCATCGTACTCGTCGAAGATCAACGCCACCGGGCGCTGAAGCGCCCACGGAACTATGCCTTCCTGGAATTCGCTGACTTGCAGGCCGTCCCGCAACACGATCGTGTCTTTGCCGACCAGATCCAGTCGGCTGATGTGGCCGTCAAGGTTGACCCGCACGCAGGGCCAGTTCAACCGGGCTGCCACCTGCTCGATGTGCGTCGACTTGCCGGTACCGTGCAAGCCCTGGACCATGACTCGACGATTATTCGAAAATCCCGCCAGAATTGCGAGAGTGACCTCCGGATCGAAGCGATAGACCGGATCGATCTCCGGCACGTGATCGTCTCGCTCGCTAAAGGCCGGTACCGTAAGGCTCGATTCAATCCCGAACGTATCGCGCACTGAAAGCTTCAGATCCGGCCTTTCCATCAGTTTCTCCTTCGAGCGTACGACGCCCGAGCTCTACAAGGCGACCCGCGGCAGATGACTCACATATAGGGCAACGAATGCCGAGAGTAGCGTCAGCCACGCACTGATCCAGATCATGACCAACGGTCGTGGCCGAGCCCGCATACCCTTCGCTTTCAGTTCTCTTCCTCTGAATCCGCAAGCCAGCGCAACGGCAAGGCTTGCAACTCCGACCAGGATCGCCAGCGCCCGGAAGGTGCTCTGCCCACTTACAGCCGCCCGTGCACAGCCCACGGCTATGACGGCGCTCGCCCAGCCTGTTCGCCCCCAAGCGAGCGATGTCCGCTCTGGCTGCACTCCTGGATCCCTCATATGCTCAACAGCACCGTGACTGTCACGCTGACGCAAAAAATTGCCGTGCCGAGCAGCGACTGGAGAATGCTGGAAGGAAGACTTCGGGCATGGCGCATGGCAACTTCATTTGCCTTCCAACGGAAGTAACAGGCCCCACCGGCAATGCATGCAGTCAGTGACAACGCAACGCACAGCATCTTAAGGGGAGCCGGATTAACGGCGTGTGTGGCGATCTGCTCGATCACCACGACGGTAGCGAGAAGCGCCAGCACCGTGCGTACCCACGCCAGGAACGTACGTTCATTGGCAAGGGAGAACCGATAGTCTGGGTCTTGCCCCTCCCGATACCACGGCACGTTTTGATCATTGCGCTGCATTGATTTCCTACTAATGTAGTTCGCTTCGATAAGAGGAAGAGATCAACAGAGATTCACGAAAACGCGGCAATGAAGCCCGTCATGGCAACCTGGATACCCATGACAAGACCTATCGCCGCCCCTCAATCACTGCGCGGAAAATTGCTGATACGCCTCGAAAGCACGGACGGAGTAGACGTAAGCCGCGCCAGTGTTCAGCGCCATCGCCGTACCCAGTGCGTCTGCAATCTCCGCTTCGGTGACGCCGGCGTTCTTGGCGGCGTTGGCATGCGCGGCGATACACGCATCGCAACGCGTCGTCACAGCAACCGCGAGCGCGATCAATTCCCGCGTTTTCGGATCCAGAGCGCCGTTGCCGTTTTGGCTAGCGTTGAATCCTTGATACGCAGCCATCAGCTTCGGCGCGGCCTTGGCAAGGGCTGCGCCCGCCTGCTTGTTCTTCTTGAACGATTCGATCCAGTCTTGCAGCATTTGTCTACCTTCTATGGTTGGGGTAAAAACTCCACGATCGCACGTTGGAAACCGATGGAGGGGTGCTCCGAGGAGCGTGTCGCGTTACTCGGCAGAGATTCCAGCCTGTCGGATAACCTTGCCGTAGTTGGCCACATCGGCCTTGAGGATCGCGCGCATTTGGTCGGGCGTGGAAACCGCCGGTTCCGCGCCCTGTTTTCGCGCGAACTCCAGGACGGCTGGTGCCTGCATGCCAGCGAGGGCCTGCTGAATACGCTCGATCACCTGTGGCGGCGTGCCGGCGGGCGCCATAAGCCCCATCCACGACGTGGATTCAAAACCCGTAACCCCTGACTCGGCCAACGTCGGCACATTCGGCAGCGACGGTACCCGCTTGGCGCTGCCTACCGCCAATACCCGAACCTTGCCCGACTCCACGGCAGGCTGGATGGCCGTCAGGTTCATGAATGCGACCGGCACGTGTCCCGCCATCACATCCGACATTGCAGGGGTGCCGCCCTGATAACCGACATGCCGCATCTTTATGCCGGTCATCCGTCCGAACTGCTCCCCGGCCAAGTGTGCCGGGCTACCCGGGCCAGGCGTTGCATAGGCAATGCCATCCGCTTGGGACTTGGCGTAACTAATGAACTCCGTCACGGTCTTAGCCGGGAATGCGTTGTTGACCACCAACGCATTGGGCACTGAAAACAGCACCGCCACCGGCGCCAAGTCCTTTTGAACGTCGTATGATATTTTGGGGAACAGCGTCATGTTGATGGCATTCGTGCTGCTCGCAAAGAGCAGCGTGTAGCCGTCCGGCTTGGACTTCGCGACCAAGTCCGCACCAATGTTCGATCCCGCGCCGGGCTTGTTCTCCACCACCACCGGCTGCCCGACGCTGGCCGAAATCACACGCGCCGCCTGCCTCCCGAGCACGTCCGCCACGCCACCAGGGGCCCACGGAACAATCATTCGGATTGGCTTTTCCGGCCATTTTGTTTGTGCCATGGCACCCGTACAGACGGCTGCCCCGCAGAACATCACTGCGGCAAGGGCGATTTTCTTGAGCATGTCTTGTCTCCGGTAAAGGCGCCTCTGTGGGCGCTCTTTCACATTCACGCTGGATGTCTACATAAGTCGATTCTGATGCGGCGCGAGTTCGCTGTCGGCGCGCCGAGCAATGACGTTTCGCTCACCAACCCGATGAAATAGGTTGGCAGGACTAGCGATAGTTGATGCACGTATCTAGCGAGGCGATGTCCCGATGAATCATCGCCTCGCGATGGACTACGACTGGGCGAGGCGGCTGTCGAAGTCTTGTTGGTTTGCCAGCCAGGCGAGGGTCCGTTGTGCATCCGAGCGTCTGGCTGCTTCGTTGGCATATTGCACAACGATGTCGCGCTGGGCGTGGCTTGCCCCCACCTCCTGCAGCAGCGGACGAAGCTTATGGATCAGGGAGAGGCACTTATCGAACTCCCCTTCCTCAAAAGCAAGAATGCCTTCGCATGCGTCCAAGCCTACACGTCGAATCGCTTGGGCAACATGCATATCGCTGTCGCTTGCATAGTCTTTCATCGACTGAATGTGGGCTCTGGCCGCGCCGAATCGCCGCTCCCGGGCAAGCGACATCACGGAATGCAGATCGGTGAAGACCAATGCATGGTCATCGCGATGCGCTTCTGCATAGTCTGCGAGGAGCTTCCAACGCGCGCCGACTTTGGCGCCCTTGAATTCGACGCGCGCCAGGAAAGACGCGGCATTCTGAATGTCCAGGTAGAAGTCCGAGTCGCCGGTGTAGATGGCCTTGTCGTAGAGCGCCAAGGCCGACTCGATATCGCCCGCCTCCAGCGTGAAGAGACCGAGATGCCACCAGAGATGACCGCGAAACGGATTGCGGTCGTCCCACTTGTCGAGGGGTACCGCGAACCATTCGCGCCCTTCCGCATGGCGGCCCTGCATCTCGAACACGTGCGCGACTGCATGCACGGCCCACAGGTCGTCCGGACAGCGCGCCACGGCATCTCGCCCGTATTCCTCCGCCATGGTGAAGTGACCGTTCTCCTGCAAACCGAAGGCCAACATGCCCAGGACGTTGCCGTAGTTGGGCATTTCCGGCGTCCATGCCGGAAGCGCTGCAGCCGGCACCGATTGAAGGACTTCGGTTCGCCCCATCCAAAAGCTCACGAAGTGGTGCAAACGCAGCGCGAGAATGTCATGCGGATGGTCGATCAGGATCTGCTGCCACTGCGCGCAGGCGGAATGCAGGTCTCCCAGCCGCCAGAATTCAAGCGCCCGGACGTGTCGCTGCTCCCGTAGCGACGCATTCTGAGCGCATCGCTTTGCATTCTCCAGCGCGACACTGGCGTTGTCGTACACGTTGAAGCTGCTGTACATCATCAGCATGTAGCCACGCAGACAATGGGCCATACAGAATGATGGTTCGATCTCCAACGCATGCTTGACGCTGGGCATGGCCGTCAGCCGATACTCCAGAAGGTCTGACATCGCCTGGTTGTAAGCGGCCAGGGCGGTGGAGTTCTCTACGGTGATTGCGAGGTCTTGATTGTCGAACATGGAAGTCACACTAATCTGTACCGAACTGTCGGCCGCGCCCGGCGCGGCCGACGCCCATCTGACGTCTATCGCCTAGCGCTTGGCATTAGGAATCAGGCTCGCCTCCTCGTCGGTGAGCGGCTTGGGCTCAGCCTGAACGACCGGCTCGTAGTAGGGGAAACGCGCGCGCCCCTTGACGGCGTTGGTTCCTTCCGCATCGCCACCACCCCGCACGTAGCGCGACTTGTCACCGTGGCGGAACTCGAACGACCAGTTGTCGCGCTTCTCGTTCTTCACCAGCGACCACAGCAGTTGTCGCGAGGCTTGACTGCGCAGCACGCGCTCGTTGAGGGCATCGGGACACCATCCTTCGAGCACCGTGTCATGCATACGGCGCTCGATTTCGGAAAATTCCGGATCGCCGCACAGGTTCTTCTGCTCGTTCGGATCCGATTCCAGATCGAAAAGCATGGATTCGTGCCCGTGCGTGTAGGTGTACTTGAAGCTCCCTTCGCGCACCATACGGCAAGGGGCGCAGACGCCCATGTCGCTGTACTCCGAGAAAGCCCGGTCGCTCCAGCCGGTTCCCGTGCCGGTCATCAGGCCAGTCATATCGCGGCCATCGATCTCGGTGACGGTGTCGACCTTTCCGTCGTCGGCAACCGACATCAGGGTCGGCATCAAGTCCACGAGCGAGACGTTCTTCTCGACTACCTTGGCCTTGGGCAGGCCGGGGCCGCCGATAATGAGAGGAATCCGGGTGGCGTTCTCAAAGAACGTCTGCTTGAACCACATGCCGCGCTCACCCATCATGTCGCCGTGATCGGCCGTGAACACGATGATGGTGTCTTCCAGAAGCTTCGTCTGCTTCAGAATCTTCATCATCTCGCCAAGCTTGTCGTCCACATAGCTGATCATGGCGTAGTACGCGTGACGAGCATTCTTCGTATGTTCATCCGTGACCTTGAGGCGATCGCGGCCATGCGAGTAGTAGAGCCACTTGCTATGCGTATCAAGCTGGTCGAGCGGAATGGGGCCGACTTTCGGCATATCGATCTCATCGTGATCGTAGCGGTCCCAGTGTTCCTGCGATGCGGTGAACGGCGAGTGGGGGTGTGTCAGAGACACCGTGAGGAAGAACGGCTTGTCACGGGATTGGCGCGCCAGATCATAGATCTTCTGATTCGCCATGAAGGTGGTTTCTTCATCGTAGTCGAGCTGCAGGCTGCGGAAGCAAGGTCCCGCCTCGACTACGGCACGCATGTTGATGCCGGTCGGTGCATTGCGGGGGCCGGCTTTCCAGTCCGGCACCCATGCAAAGTCAGCAGGATAGATATCCGTGACCAGCCGCTCCTGGTACCCATGGAGCTGATCCGGCCCGACGAAGTGCATCTTGCCGGAGAGGGTCGTCGCATAGCCGAGACGACGCAGGTAATGCAGCAGCGTCGGCGTGGACGCCGTCAACTCCGCAGCATTGTCGAATGCATCGATGCTCCACGGCAGACAACCGCTAAGCATGGCGTAACGCGACGGTGCGCAGATCGGCGAGTTGGTATACGCGTTCTTGAACGTGACACCCTGCTCGCTCAGCGCAGCAATATTCGGTGCCTTGACCACGTCGTTGCCATACGCCGTCAGCGCGTTGGCGGTCAATTGGTCGGCCATGAACAGAATAATATTCGGGCGGCGCATTCCAGTGTCTCCTTTCGTGGATAGCATGTTTTGGGTTTCGGATGTAGCAGGTTAATTCTGGACCTAATGGGGAGGGAACAACTACGAGACAATCTCCATGGTTTTCCCTGTATTGATGCTTCGGGACCGGCCCGTTCCCTTACCGCTATAGTCTTCGCGAATGATGTCGGCGGCCTTCTCCGCCACCATGATGGCTGGGGCATTCGTATTGCCGGACACAAGTGTCGGCATCACCGAACAGTCGACTACGCGCAGGCCCTGGACGCCGTGCACCCTCAGGCGTGAATCGACCACCGACATGTCGTCGGTTCCCATCTTTGCCGTGCCAATCGGATGAAAGATGGTCGCGCCGTGGTTCCTGCAGAACTCCAGCAGTTCCTCGTCAGAGTTGGTCTCCGGGCCAGGCTTGAACTCGCGCTTTACATACGGACGCATTGCCGCCGAATTGGCGATTTCCCGAGCGGCCCGGACGCCAGCAATGGTCGTCCGTTGATCGAGCTCCGTCGCAAGGTAGTACCCCTGCATTTCTGGCGCGGCCAACGGGTCCGGCGAAGAGATCCGCACGTAGCCCTTCGATTCGGGGCGCAGTTGGCAGATCGACAGTGTGAAGCCAGAGAACGGATGAACTTTCCCGCCGGCCATGTCAGCAGACAGTGTGGAGACGTGAAACTGGATGTCGGGTGTGGCAGCCACCGGCCGACCGTGCTCATCCTTGAGAGCACGCATAAAGCAACCGCCTTGGTTGATACCCACTGCCAGCGGACCGCTGCGATATAGCAGCCACTGCAGACCAATCTTGGCCTTGCCGATCCAGGAATTGAGTTCGTCGTTCGTGGTGATCGGCTTGGTGCATTCGTAGTAGAGCCGTACCTGCAGGTGATCCTGCAAGTTTTCGCCAACGCCCTTCAGATCCTGCACGACGGGAATCCCGAACTTTGCGAGCAGATCCTTCGGGCCAATACCCGACAATTGCAACAGTTGCGGTGACTGAATGGCACCCGCTGCCAGCAGCACCTCGGCGCGGCAGCGAGCCGAGCGCCTGACCCCGGCCTGCATATAGTTCACGCCAACGACCCGGCGTCCCTCATAGATCAGTCCAGTCGCCTGAGCTTCCGTTTCGACGCAAAGGTTCGGGCGGTTCCGTGCCGGCGTCAGAAAGGCGCGCGCCGTGCTGCAGCGGCGGCCACGATCGGTTGTGAGCTGATAGTACCCAGCGCCCTCTTGGGTCGCGCCGTTGAAGTCGTCGTTGCGCGGAACACCCGTCTGTTCTGCCCCCGCAATGAATGCCTCGATCAGTTCGTGCTTCTTGCCCACATCCGAAATCTTGAGCGGGCCTTCGCCACCGTGATACATGCTCGCGCCACGCTGGTTGCCTTCCGACTTCCGGAAGTACGGCAGAACTTCGTCGAAAGACCATCCCTCATTGCCGAGCGCCGACCACAGGTCGTAATCCTCGCGTTGCCCCCGGATATAGATCAGACCATTGATCGAGCTTGAACCACCGAGCGTCTTTCCGCGCGGCCAGTAGATCCGTCGGTTATTCATGCCCGGATCCGGCTCCGTTTCGAAGCGCCAGTTGACACGCGAATCCCACATCGTCTTGCCGTAACCGATCGGGAGATGAATCCACATCGACTTGTCTGGCGGACCCGCTTCCAGCAGAAGCACGCGCGTATTGGGGTTTTCAGTCAAACGCGCTGCGAGCGTGGCTCCCGCGGAGCCGGCTCCCACAATGATGAAATCGAATTCTTCAGACATGTCTCACTCGCCTGTCGTGTTGTGATCGTAGTGAAAGCATCTTAGACAATGTTTATTTGGAACGCAACGTTCCATTTCTAAATATCTACCCTCATGAAGCCGGAACAGTACAGGGGTTAACCCTCGAAGCCAGCATGCATCGGGCGGGAGAGTTCCAAAACGCACATCGTTGGGTGCCAAATGCGGACCACTCACCGCTCCCGGGATGTCGCTGCAATGCGCGCCGGCATTCAGTGGATCGCCGAACTGGCGGCACGGCGCGGATGAACTCAACCCTTTCCCAGGATCGCGCAACCCGGAGTGCCTAGCGCCTCCGCGGCGGGCAGGTATTGGTGCCGCGCACCGAAGCATTGACGACCCGTCGGAGCGTCGGCACTACCAACTCGTCCGGGTCAGCGCAAATGTGCGAGGCACAGTGGAATAAATCGGTTCGTGAAAAGGTTTACCGCTTTGCAGTCCATCGCAAACCTCTCATGGAGACCCATATGTTCAAGAGAATTTTCGTCGCATCGGCAATGGCATTCACGGCATTGAGCGCAGTCGCTGCGCCCGCGGCTTCCGACGCCCAGACCCACTTTCAAGCTATCGCTGCAGGAGATGTCGCAGCGGTGATGCACGGCTACGCAGACGCAGCGCACTTCGTCTGGGTCGGTGGGCCTTTGGACGGGACCTATACAGGCGTCGACGCCATTCGCCAAGTCTGGGAAAATTCACCAAGTCTCAGGGCACCATGAAGGTCGCGGTGGACAAGGTCGAGGAAGCCTCGAATCCGAAGGGTTCTAGCGTGACGGCCAATGTCACGTTTCAGGGCAAGCAGCCTATTAAAGTCCGCTACGTGCTGACGTATCGCGACAACAAGATCGTCAGCGAAACGTGGCAAATCGACCCGAAGCTGGGTCCGGCCACGTACTGAAGATTCGGATGTAGCGAGGTGGCAGCGTTCTGCCACCTGCTCTCGGCGAGGCCGAGGCAAAGGGCTCGACGGCCTTGGGCGAGCCCTTTGCGTCTCGCCGACCGCCGCGTTCGAGGCGAACATGGCGCGCAATGCTGAGCGCCCCACGAAGCGTGGGGCGCTACACGAGACTGCATATCGTGAAGTGCGATGCCGGCTATCCCGCTGCCCAGTAGTCGTCTACTCCTTCAGGCAGGTTCAGACGAGGAGCATGCCGAGCGCCGCACCGGCCACCATAAGAAAGACGAACAGCAGACCCGCGAGTACCAATGGCGCTCGTCCCGCGCGGAGGAGATCACCAATGCGTGTTTGCAGCCCAATGGCCAGCATCGCACAGGCGAGCATCCAGTTGTCCAGCGCTGTCAGCCCGGGTTTCCAGGCCGACGGTACCAACTCAGCGGAATTCACACCCATCACGGCGACGAATGCGATCGCGAACCAGGGGACCGACTTAAGCAGGCCCCGCAGATTTCGCGAGTCGCTGGATTCCTGCGACCAACTGGTCTTCGGCCAGAGCGCCATGACTAGCAGCAGCGGCGCCAATGCCAGCACCCGGACCATCTTGGTGACGACAGCCGCATCGGCCGTGGCGTCGCTCACCATCTTGCCTGCCGCGATCACCTGGGCAACTTCATGCAGCGTTGCACCAGTAAAAATGCCGAAGCTCTTCTCGCTAATGGCCAGGTGCCAGTGCTGGGTCAGCAGTTCATACATCCAAGGGTAAAGGAACATTCCCGCAGTACCAAACAGCACGACCGTCGCGACCGCCACTGCGGTTTGCCGGTCATTGGTCCTCACGACGGACGACACCGCAATTGCTGCCGCTGCACCACACACCGCGCTCCCGGCGCTCACCAGTATGGCTTCACGCCGACTCAGACCCAACACGCTGGATCCTAGCCAGGTTCCGACAATCAGGGTTCCAACAAGCATCGCCAGTGGCAGGACCACACCACCGACCCCAAGGGCCGCAATCGCGCCAAACGTCAGGCGAAGCCCATAGAGGGCAACACCCCAGCGCAGCAGGTAGTGCCGGGCAAATTGCATCCCCGGCGCCAGTGGCATAAGCCACTCCTTGGGCATGGTGTTAGCTGCCACCATGCCCGCGCCAATGGCAAGCGTCAACGCCGAGAGACCGTATCCCGAAATGGTCGGATGGTTCGCCAACGATTGCGCGAGCCACGCGATTGCGGCCAACGGAATCAGCGTCAGGATGCGCTGCCGCCATAGGGTCAATCCCGACGGAGGGGCGATGGATGAAGCAGTGGAAGGGGCCGGCGCAGTCGACATAGGAGAGCTCAGAGAATGACAGTTGTGTTGTCAGCCTAAGCGCCGCCACTTGACCAGTAAAACTGGATATATCGCTAAGTCTTACCCAAAATCCCGATTTGACGTCATCGCACCACCATGTTATGGAACATATTGTACCTATTACTGGCTATGTTCATTTCTTTTTGGTCCTTTTCGTTCCACTTCATCCGAGATATGATCCTGTCCACGGACGAGCATTTGCCGGTACTCGCCCGCACAAACAAAAATGGAGACAAGGCATCATGAATCGACGACGCGCCATGCTGGCGATCGCAGGCAGCACCACGTGCGCACTTTTCCCCGAACTCGGAAACGCCCAGGCAGCTTGGCCCTCGAAGCCCATCAAGCTAGTTGTGCCCTACCCTGCGGGAGCCATTTCTGACTATTTGGGTCGCTACATTGGTCGCGTTCTGTCCACGGAGCTGGGCACACCCGTTGTCGTGGAAAACAAGCCGGGAGCTGGGACCAATATCGGGTCGGACTCTGTCGCCAAAGCAGCCCCGGACGGCTACACCTTGCTCTTGGCGAGTAGCACGAACGCCGTGAACGTCACGCTCTTTCCCAAGCTGACCTATAGCCCGACCCGCGATCTGACGCCAATCTCGATCATTGCCGACGTGCCGAACTGCCTGGTGGTCAATCGTGATTTCAAGGCGAATACCGTCGCCGATCTGATCAAAGCGGCCAAAAGCGATCCGGGCGGCTTGGCTTACGCCTCCGCAGGTCCAGGCAGCCCTGCGCACCTTGCCGCGGAAATGTTCAATCGCATGGCGGGTGTGCAGATCCGGAACATCTCCTATAAAGGCGCCAGTCCTGCGATGGCAGATGTGATCGCCGGACATGTTCCCATTGTGTTTTCCCACCTCGCCGCAGTGCGCGGTGCGTATGACGCCGGGAAGGTGAAAATCCTGGCCGTTGCAAGCAAGTCGCGGTGGCCGGTACTGCCCAACATTCCCACGATTGCGGAATCGGGCGTTGCCGGCTACGAAGCAGGGGCATGGTACGGACTCATGGCACCGGCTGGCACGCCGAAGCCCATCCTGGACCGACTGCAAGCCGCGTTGAGCAAGATGCGAACACCGGCTACCGCCGAAGCGATACGCCAACAGGGAGCAGATCTGCGGATTAGTGGCGCAGAAGATCTGAAGACGCGCCTTGACAGTGACATCAAGACTTACGCCGCGCTGATCAAGACAGCAGGCATCGTGGTCGAGTAGCGACAACCACGCATCGTGAAGACCGGTACCATTTGTGTGGTACCGGCGTCCTGGAATCTACAGAAGGCCTCGCATTCTTGCCGCGGCTTCGCGCAAGGCGGGCAGCTTACCAATTGCGGATTCGACGTTCATGCGTGCCGATGGCGCATGAACGGAGATTGCGGCCCTCGCGATCCCTTGTCCGTCAAGCACAGGTACGGCAATAGCCACCAAGCCAGGAATGAATTCCTCCTGATCCAATGCATACCCATTGACGGCGATCTTCTCGCACTCTGTGCGCAAAGCTTGCGTAGACGTGATGCTAGTCGGCGTAAGCGGTTCCAATGGCAACTGGGCCAACAGTGCCTCTCGCTGAGCCGGCGCCATCAACCCCAGGAACAACTTGCCGCTGGCGGTGCAGTGGAGAGGTACATGAGCTCCCGCATCAAGCGTCAGGCGCCAAGGCCACGGGGCTTCCACGCGATCCAGATACATCACGCTGGCGCCATCCAGCGTGGTGAAATTGCATGTCTCACCGACCTCTTGTACCAGAGAGGCGAGAACCTCGTGGCGAAGTCCTCGCAATCCGTCGTGGTTCAGGGTATCGAGTGCAAGCCGACGGAGCGTTGGGCCCACCACATAGAATCGCTCATCAACATCCCGCGCAAGGTATCCACTCGCGAGGAGCTGCGCACACAATCGATGGGTGGTCGCCTTCGGCAGGCCCAGCTCTGCGACAAGATCCGCCAAGGTCATCGCACGGCTGGCCCCCGCTACAGCATGCAGCAGCCTCAGCGTTCGGTCGGCCATGGCACCGCCAAGCGACGGTGCGCCCGATACGGCAGCGTCAGCCGCGGGCGTGTTCTTGGCGGGCGCCGAAACCCTCCCATTCAATTTCTTAGGTTTCGTGTTCCGACCGATTCGTTGAGTTTCCATGGCTTGGTCTTGGTGAACTGAGGGGCAGGCCCATCCCGCCCGTCGAGTACCGTCCACTGGACCCGTGCGATGAAATCGTTCCATTTCAACGGGTCAGGACGCTCCAATGTTGAATAAATGGTATCACGGGCGGATTCGCTATCAACTATTACGCAGGGTTCACAGCAGATCCGCCATCTGTTTCGCGGCACGATGGAGCGCCGGCAATTTGGCCACAGCATCCGTGGCGGTCATGCGGACCGCGGGACCATGAACGGATATGGCCCCCCAGACCTTTCCTGCCGCGTCTAGGACTGGAACAGCAATCGCAACCAGGCCGGGGACAAACTCCTCACGATCCAGCGCATATCCGTATCCGGCGATCTCCGCACACTCACGTCGCAGTGCCTCGAGCGAGACGATGGTGGCCGGCGTGAGCGCGTCCATGCAGCTTTGCGCCATCAGTTGTTCACGCCGTCCATGCGGCATCAGGGCCAAAAAAAGCTTGCCGCTTGCCGTGCAATGCAATGGGACCTTTGCACCTGGCTCAAGAGTCAGGCGCCAAGGCCACGGCGCCTCCACGCGATCCAGGTAAAGCACACTTGCGCCGTCCAAGGTAGTGAAATTGCTGCTCTCCCCTACCTCAGCGACGAGTTCCATCAGAACGCTTTGTCGTTTGGCCCGGAGTTCCCGTCGATTGAGTGCATTCAGCGCCAGACGCCGAAGCGCCGGGCCCCGAACATAGTGGCCGTCCGCCAAGTCTCGCGCAAGGTAGCCCTGTGTCACGAGGCCACTACAGATTCGTTCAATGGTGGACTTCGACAGCGCGAGGTGGCTGGAAAGCTCTACGGCAGTGGCGCCGCGACTAGCACCTGCGACGAGACCCAGGATGCGCAGGGTGTAATCGGCGGAAGTCGCGTTTGGCACAAGACTTCCGTCTTGGGACGAGTTGCCATTCTCAGTTTGTTCGCAATAAGCCATAAAGATCCTGCGGGTTCGCGCGTTGCTAGGTCCCCACCAGGGCGACCTCCGAGACGGTTCGTCGTGCGCCGCGGAATGCGAATCGTCGATAACCCACTGGATCGCGCAGGTTGCAGACGCGTGATAGATGAGCATTAACCAGTGCCGGGACGCCACCCTGAAGGCACCAAGCCGCCGCAGTACTTCCCGCCACCGACTGAAATGTCGAAGCATCGCTGGACCTCGCTTTTGGGGACAGAGTTTGCGCTTACGCGCCCACACACTCAAGCATAGTGGAACATTTCGTTCCATTCATTACCGTTTACCCGAACTTTCGCCACTAAAGCGGCGCAGAGTCCTCGTCAGGACACTCTGTGGTTGCCGTGAGCTCATTTATAAAGGGTAAACCCTAGAAATGAAACGTTGCGTTCCATTGTTTTGGCTTATAACATTCACAAAAAAGACCAATGGTCCCATTCACAAAGATGAACGGGCGACAGGACAGCACTGGAGACAACTCGTGGCAACTGGCAAGGCATCAGTCCCGGAATCACTCGAACAACGCCCCCTCGGCAAGCATGGGTCGTCGTAGCCCTGCTTTCCGTTTTCATGATGATCAACTTCGCTGACAAGGCGATCATTGGCCTAGCCGCGGTGCCGATCATCAAGGAGCTCAATCTCACCCACGAGGAGTTTGGCCGCGTAGGCAGCTCTTTCTTTTTGCTCTTCTCCATTTCCGCCATCCTTGGTGGATTCATCGCCAATCGCGTGTCGAGCAAGGTGGTTATCGCCTCAATGGCCTTGCTTTGGGCCATTGTCCAGCTCCCGATGATCGGCGCGGTGACCCTGCCGATGCTTATCGCCAATCGGGTCATCCTCGGCGCGGGCGAAGGTCCAGCCTACCCAGTCGCGCTACACGCCGTATACAAGTGGTTCTCCGACAAGCAGCGGACTTTTCCTTCCGCACTAGTCGGTATCGGATCAGTCCTCGGCACAGGCATCTCGGCGCCGCTCCTGACGTGGATCATCGTCAGCTACGACTGGCACGCCGCCTTCGGTTTTCTCGGCGTGGTCGGCCTGGTCTGGCTCGTTTTCTGGCTGGTGTTCGGCAAGGAAGGCACAGGTTGTGGGACCCGCGCAGGTGGAGTGGGATGCAATGAACTTCCGCGAATCCCCTATCGCAAGCTCCTGACCTGTCGCACCGCTGTCGGCTCAATGCTGGGTTCGTTCTCTGCGTACTGGGCGCTCACACTGGCGGTGATTTGGCTACCGGTGTTTCTGGTAAAGGGCGTTGGATATTCGGCCACGCAGGCAGGCTGGATTGTGGCCCTGCCCTCCGTGGCGCAGATCTTCCTGGCGCCGTCTATAGGCTTTGCTTCACAGCGTCTCCTGGCACGTGGATGGAGCAGTCGGGCCGCCAGAGGCTTGCTCGGCGGTAGCTGCGTCATGGTCTCAGGCCTTTCCATGATTGGGCTTTCCCGTATCGATGGTGGCCTCTTGCAGATCCTGCTGATCATCGGGAGCTTCGCTACCGGCAGCGTCATGATCAACCTTGGCGCAGCGCTCATTGCAGAAATCAGCCCTTCCACGCAACGGGGTGCAATGCTCGGCATCAACAACGCCGTCTATACGTTGGCTGGCATCGGCGCACCGTGGGTCATGGGACACGCAGTGGATATTGGCGTGGACACGTATGCGGGTTTTCGCTCCGGCTTCGCCTTTGCCGGCACATTGATTCTCTTGGGCGGCCTCACAGCCATCTTCTTGATTCGCCCCAAGCAGGATATCGACAGGTTTCAGCAAGGTGCCCAGCGGTCCGACGTCATCGATCAAGGGCAACGATCGGCAGTTCGAATGGGGTAACCGCCAATCGTCTCCCGTCGGGCCGTCCAGCACCCGGTCCATTTTCCCCAGCAATTCATAGCCAGTTTTAGAACCAACCACACGAGGAATGAAAGTGAACTCTCAAGCCATCCGTATTCAGAACCATATCAATGGCGAGTGGGAAGACGAGGTCGGTGGACAGTATGTCCCGCTCCGTAACCCTTCCACCGGCCAGGTCATCGGTGAGGTGCCGATTTCCTCGCCCGAGACGTCCCGTCGCGCGGTTGCCGCGGCCGCGGCTGCGTTCCCCGCCTGGAAAGCCATGCCTCTGCCGAAGCGCATGAACTACATCCACCTCATGCATCAGGCCCTGAAGGACAATCTGGAAGCCCTTGCCCAGGCCGTTGCCGTCGACCAAGGTAAGCACATCGCTGAGGCGCGAGGTGAGGTCGGCCGTGTCATCGAGATCGTTCAGATGGCGTGCGCGATTCCTGCGCTGATTCAAGGTGAGACGATCCAGGGCATCGCAAACAACATCAATGGCCGCGTGATTAAGGCCCCGATCGGGGTTTTCTGTGGCGTTGCCCCGTTCAACTTCCCGGCGCTGGTCTTTGGCTGGTTTATCCCCTTCGCAATCGGCACCGGAAACACCTTCGTCTACAAGCCGTCCACGGAATCGCCGCTGTTCATGCAGAAGATGATGCAACTTCTCGTGGATATCGGCCTTCCGAAGGGTGTGGTCAACGTGGTGCACGGCGAGCGCGAGACCGTCGAAGCCTGGTATGACGACGACAATGTCTCCGGCGTTTGCCTGGTGGGCTCCACGCCAACCGCCCAAGCCATTGCCGCAGGCTGCGGCCGTAACGGCAAGAAGACCATGCTGCTCGGCGGCGCCAAGAACTTCCTGCTCGCAATGGAAGACGCGCCGATGGACCTTCTCATCGAGAACGTGCTGATGTCGGGCTACGGCTCGGCCGGCCAGCGCTGCCTGGCGGTGTCGAACATTGCCGTCGTTCCAGAAATCTACGACGAATTCGTTGAACGTCTTGTGGCCGCATCGAAGGGCGTCCGCGTAGGCGATGCGACCGATCCCGAGGTCTTTATGGGTCCGGTAATCTCCGCAAAGGCCAAGGAACGCATCGAACGGTACGTTGACATTGGCGTAGCCGAGGGCGCCACGCTGGCACTCGACGGCCGGAATCCGTCGGTTTCCGAAGGCAACAAGGAAGGCTATTTCGTTGGCCCCACGATCTTCACGAATGTTACGCCGTGCATGCAGATCGCTCGTGAAGAGATCTTCGGGCCGGTACTGAGCGTCATCAAGATCGGTTGCATCGATTCAGCTCTCGACGCCATCCGCAAGCATAAGCTGGGCAATGGCGCCTGCATCTTCACGCAGAACACCTATTACACCGAAAGTTCATCTCCGAAGCTGACGTCGGCATGGTTGGCGTGAATGTTGGGATCTGTGCTCCGCACCCGTACTTGCCGTTCGGTGGCATCAAGGGTTCCCTGGTCGGCAACAACAAGGTTCAGGGCAAGGATGCGATCGACTTTTTCACGCAGAACAAGGTCGCAACTGTACGCATCGTCGAACCCGGAGCCAAGCCTGCCGCAGCGGGTAACGCAGGTAACGGTGCGGTTCGTAGCTGCGTTGCGAGCTAACTAGTCTCGTAAGCAGTAAGGAGGGGCGCTGCTTCTGCACCGCCCTCTTTTTCCATACGCTGTCCTCTTGTGCGTCAGCGTACTTGACCGCACCGCCCTCACTCGCTGGCCCAGCACCGCGACGGAATCAGGTGTCGCGAAAGAGCTGCAATCAGCAACCGTAGGTCCAACTCTAAGCCATGACAACAATCGACGTAACTGTCCCAAACAACGGCGACCTCGACCAGGGCGCAACCCTGCTTAGCTGGAGAGTCAACGTCGGCGAGGAAGTCGCCCGTGATCAGATTCTCGTCGAAGTGGAGACTGAGAAGACCGTCATCGAGATCCTTTCCCCAACCGACGGCGTTTTGCTGAGCATCGATCGGGCAGCCGGTGATCTTGTTAGGCCCAACGAAGTGCTCGGCACCATGGCGTCGGCTGCGAACTCTATCGCCGCCGCCGATTCAATTTCTGAACGTGATTTCTCCAACGTTTCGTTGTTCCCAGTGAACATCGAAGAAGCCAGCGAAGGGAGATTTGATGTAATGGTGATCGGCGCCGGCCCCGGCGGCTACATCGCGGCTATTCGTGCCGCCCAACTGGGTCTAAACGTGGCCTGCCTGGAAGGCAACGCCTATGACGATCCCAAGGGCGAAGCCCGCCTGGGCGGCACCTGCCTGAACGTGGGCTGCATCCCGTCCAAGGCGCTGCTGGCTTCGTCCGAAGAGTTCGAAAACGCCTCGCACCACCTGGCCGACCACGGCATCACCGTGGGTGACGTCAAGGTCGACGTGGCCAAGATGCTCAAGCGCAAGGACGACATCGTCGGCAAGATGACGAAGGGCATCGAGTTCCTGTTCCGCAAGAACAAGGTGACCCTGTTCAAGGGCTACGGCAAGTTCGCCGGCAAGGCAGCCGAAGGCTTCCAGGTCGAAGTGAACGGCGAAACGCTGACCGCCAAGCAGGTCATCATCGCCACGGGCTCGAAGGCCCGCCACCTGCCGGGCATCGCCGTCGACAACAAGCTGATCAGCGACAACGAAGGCGCGCTGAAGTTTGAGACGGTGCCGAAGAAGCTGGGCGTGATCGGCGCCGGCGTGATCGGCCTGGAGCTCGGTTCGGTGTGGCGCCGCCTGGGCGCCGACGTGACCGTGCTCGAAGCGCTGCCCGCATTCCTGGGCGCCGCCGACGAAGGCGTGGCCAACGAAGCCCAGAAGCTGCTGACCAAGCAGGGCCTGAAGTTCAACCTGAGCGTCAAGGTCAACGAAGTCAAGACCGGCAAGGACAACGTCACCGTTGCCTACACCGACAAGGACGGCAAGGACCAGACGCTGGAAGTCGATCGGCTGATCGTGTCAGTCGGCCGCGTGCCGAACACCGACAACCTGGGCCTGGAAGCGGTTGGCCTGGGCGTGGATCAGCGCGGCGTCATCGAAGTCGACGACCACTGCCAGACCAAGGTGCCTGGCATCTGGGCAATCGGCGACGTGGTGCGTGGCCCGATGCTGGCCCACAAGGCCGAAGCCGAGGGTACCGCCGTTGCGGAGCGTATTGCAGGGAAGAAGCGCCTCGTCGATCTGAACGCAATCCCCTCAGTAATCTATACCAGCCCCGAGATTGCGTGGGTCGGCAAGACAGAGGCAGAGCTCATCGATCAAAAGCGCGACTATACAACCGGCTCAGTGCTGTTGAAGACGAACGGCCGCGCGCAGGGCATCGGCTCTACCGATGGTTTCGTGAGTGTTTATGCCGACGCGAGGACTGGGGAGATCCTGGGTGTACACATCGTGGCACCAAATGCGTCTGATCTGATTGCAGAAGCAGCGCTCGCCATGGAACTGCAGGCCACTGCCGAAGAATTGGCGCACGCCGTCCATCCTCACCCGTCTCTGTCCGAATGCCTCAAGGAAGCGGCAACCTTGGCGCTCGATGGAGTAAAGGGTGCAAACGCCTCCACACCCATACCGATCGATGATCGCAAATTGTGAGTTAGCGCGTCAATAGCTCACGCCGGTGCATACTGGCTATGCACCGGCGTGGCAACCGGGAACTCGCCAATCAACGTGAGTTTCTGTCAGCCAGCGGCCCTGAAGGCTCCGGAAGCACTGCAGCCCGTGCAGCGACTTCTGGATTGCCACACACGGTCGCTCCTCGTTCGTCTTGTCGCGGAATCGCACGTCACACTGTTCCTCCGTGCTGTCCGTTGGAATGGACAGTCTTGTCCACGCCGCATTGTCGCACCAGCGCGACGTCCGTCACACGGCAAGGCCCGCCCTTCCGGAGCGGACCTTGTGTCGGCATTCAAGCTATTTGCTTTTCTTGCCACCTAAGCGCTTTAATATCTTTTCCCACCACATGAGTTTCTCGTAGGGGATCGTACTCATCCTTGTCTATCCAGTGACGGTGCACCTCGGTGGGCGTAATTTCGCCAGTGTTGGCATTCACATGCAGCCCAATTCTGCCGGTAGGGAACCATGACGACACTTTTGGGCAGGGAAGCCGGAAGCCACAGCGCCATAGCTGAAGGTAGATGGAAGCTTTCGTTGGCCACCAGGCAGGGAAAAACCAGCCGGCCACGTTCGAGTGAACTTGAATCCTCATCTTCCTGAGGTCCACACCATCCGCGACTAGCTTGGTTGCGATGTCCTTCAAACTGGACTCTGGCATATCACAGTGCCAGAGGAAGCCTGCCCCGCCACCGTCAACCGTTCCTGCCACGCCTGTGCAGGGACCAATGTTCTCGGTAAAAGCTCTCGCTCTTCGTCGCGAGCCAGTAATACCTTAGAGTCCCGCTGTTGTACTTTTTGACCATTCAACTCCTTTTTATGCTTTGTTGTTCCCAACAACACGTACGGTTTCGCGGACAGCGCTGTGAGGTTGAATTACGGCTTCCGTTCGCAAAACTGAACCGTGGACAGTTAGGGGCATAAAGGGAGGTCCCGAGATTTGCCACTCGCTTTTGGAGCGAATCGACATGCTTCCCCATGCATGGTCCAGACACCTTTTACGGACATCTTTCGGTGGGTCGTCTAAAACGTTCCATAGGCATGTGCTTCCGCCCTCGACAGGGGGGGCGACACTCGACCAGCTAAGCTAACATAGCGCGGTCATCCGTAAATCAGAGCTTCGCCCCATTTCCACCATTGGCGGCCTGGCAATGCCAGTCGCTGAGAGCTGGTGTTCAATATAAAATAATTGCGAGTGAATTATGGCTTTATTGAGAGTCGTCTCTGTAAAATTTACTCATTACAAAGCATTTAAAATTTTTCCATAAATCTTCAAGAATTCAATGTTTTGGCCGGACCTAACAATTCCGGGAAATCTACAATTGTCGGAGCCTTCCGGATTCTGCATGAAGGCTTACGGAAGGCTCGCGCCAAGAATCCAGAACGAGTCACTGTCGATGGCATCGCCATGCAGGGCTACAAGATTAATATTGATGGATTGCCGGTCGCATCGGAGAACATATTCCATGACTATGACGACAGTCGCACTGCGACAATAGTCTTCCGTCTATCCAATGAAATATTTTGTATTTGCATTTTCCCGAGCGTGGTCTTTGTGTTTTGGTGGCCGAGCCAAAAATGGCGCTATTCGAAGTCCCAGTCAATTTCGAAATGCTTACGACATTGATATTGGATTTGTCCTGATTCTCGGCCCTGTGGAGCAGCACGAACCTCGGTATCAAAAAGAAGCCGCACGAAAGGCCTTACTCGCAAGCGGGGCGTCTCGTAATTTTCGAAATATTTGGTATTACTACCCAGAAGACTTTTCCCGATTTCGTGAATTAGTGCAATCAACTTGGCCAGGGATGGACATCGAACGGCCGGAATTGAGCGATGACGGTAAATTTCTGTTAATGTTTTGCCCCGAGGAACGATTTCCTCGCGAAATCTGCTGGTCTGGCTACGGCTTCCAAGTTTGGTGCCAAATGTTGACTTTTATCGTCAAATCATCCTCGGCCAGCCTCTTGGTCATTGATGAACCGGACATCTACCTCCACTCAGATCTTCAAAGACAGTTGGTCTCCTTGTTGCGGGAACTGGGCCCAGATATTGTCTTAGCAACTCACTCTACAGAGATTATCGCAGAATGCGAACCAACTAGTCTCTTAAACATCAACAAGCGAAAGAGTTCGGCTAGCCGAGTTCGAGATGTTTCTCAATTAAAGCGGGTTTTTTCAGCCCTAGGGTCGAACCTCAACCCGACCTTAACGCAGCTTGCAAAAACTCGGCGTGCCGTTTTCGTGGAAGGATTGGATTTTCAGATTCTTGCGCCATTAGCTCGAACGCTGGGAATGCAAAAACTCGCAAACCGCAGTGATTTTGCGGTGATCCAGACAGAAGGTTTCAATCCTCGAAGGGCAATTGATCTCGCTGCTGGCATCGAGAAGACAGTCGGAGGGAAGATTCTGCGGTCGGTAATTCTCGATCGCGACTATCGGTGCGACGAAGAAATATCCGAAATCGAGAGAGAGCTTAAAGAGAACGGATTTTACGTACACATACACAAGCGCAAAGAAATCGAAAACTACTTACTCACAGTCAAACCACTTACTCTAGCCCTTCAAGCTCGCCTGCGAGAGAGGGAGCGAAGAACGGGTAAATTTGTTGGCATGCTTCCGAATATTGAAGCTCTACTTAATGCGAATATGGAAGATGTACGCCACGAGGTTTTTGCGCAACTACTTGCTCGCTATTCTGACTTCAAGAAACGTACCGCAGGCAATCTAGATTCAGCGACCGTTAACGCAAAGCTATCTAGGGAATTTGAAGCTAGGTGGTCGCAGGTCGAGGGGCGCGAAGCCATGGTGCCTGGAAAGGAGATTCTTGCCAATCTTAACCGCCAATTGCAAGAATCCTGTGGGGTGACACTGAGCGATGGAGTTATCGCCAATCAATTCTCGCGAGAGACGATTCCCGAAGATTTGCTGCATTTACTCGATTTTCTAAATCAGTTCGGTCAAATGACGGCCCCAGATTAATAAGGATTTCATTGTCGGCTACCGCTCTGCCCTGCCAGGAGCGGACGACTGTCGAAATAGTCCGAGCCGTAGCGGATCTTATACTCGTCCCAAATATTTCCAGACGCGCGAATGATGTGATCCAAGTCCTCGCGCTTCATCGCGCCCCCTCAGCCGATAGGGCTTCGGCAACATCCCCAAGAACGCCCCCCTTTTTAAGCGCTCTAACCTGAAAGATGACGCGTTGCCGCACATCGTCCGGTAGCACCGTCGGTAGCGGCGACGCCTGCCTCAGCTCCTGAGCCCGCTTGGTACGCCCAAGCGCCTTCCGCCACATGTTATGGGCAATGATGTTCTCCCATTCCCTCCACAAGCTTTCGGAGCGACTCGGTCCATTGGCCAGCCACTTAGCCAGCGTCGCCCTTACCCGATCTACAAGCTCTGGGTTGGTGCGTAGCAACCGCACCGCTTCCTCATGTAGTGCCAGGCTTTGCAGATCTTGAGCTTGATGCCGATCCGGATCAGAGCGAACGAAGACCTGAACCTGCGGGGTAGCGCGCCGAGTGTTCGCGCTGGCTGAGCCCGGCGGTGCGGGCTGAAACGTATCCGACACCAACATCGCGAGATCCCCAGCGACGCCCAGTACCGACATCACGCGCAGGTAGGTTCCGATCGATGGAGTCGGATCTCCAGCTTCGACTGAAGTGAGCGTCGTCCGCGACACCCCCACTCGTCGAGCCATCTCGATGGTCGTCAGGCCTTTCGCCTTGCGCAGGCGTTTGATTCGATCACCCAACTGCAGAAGCAATTGGCGCTCGAGAACGGGGGTTGTGCTGCGTAACGTCTCCATATGTCCAGTATCCTAGGCACATTCCAACATTTTGCCCAGTTTGCTGAACAGATGAGGCTAAAGACGTGGTCCCTCGCACGTCACACGGACTATAGAAAGCTTCGAGAGGGCGGGTTGCTTGGCAGGTTTTCTCCGGTGCAGTGATTGCCGCACTTTGCTTTTCGACTTCCGAAAAACTGGGCCCAGTTGCCGATGCCCTCGCCGGCGAGAATTACTCGCATCAACTCCCCTCGAACGAAGCCAGCACGTCGTCCGGCAACGCCGCATCGAAATCGTCCGCGATCTTGATCTCTCCCTCAGGTCTCCAAACCGTTGCACCTTTACAGCAGCCTTAGTTGGTACCAGCGCCGCCGCCGGCTTACCCGCCTTGGCGATAACTATTTCTTCCCACCGGCAGCGGCGTCGACGAGTCGAGAGAAGTTCATCTTCTAAAAATGAATAGTTTTCATTCCCACCCCTTATCGACTTAGTCCAGTCTAGCCAAATCGCACAGTGAGTCGATTGCGGTCGAGGTGGTCATGGTATGCCGGAGGGAGAGTGGAGAGTGTCTTGACTGCCTAGTCTTGCTCTCTGGGTCACAGAGACGGAAGCGGTTCAGGTGAGCGCTGCACCGAAAAGACGGCCAATAGGCATGAGAAGCGGACAGCACGCAGAAGACAGTCACGATTGGCCGTGATGTGTCGATTGCGCCGACAAAAAAACCGTAGAGCCTGTAACGATGCGGCTTTCCCACCGATTGCTTTACCGGATTCTCAAACTTTATTGGCAAGATTTCTCAATCTTTATTGTCCCCCTACAGCGATGGCCGGCGCGTTCTGCCAGCCGCCGCCCAGCGCCAGGAACAGGTTGATCTGGTCCATGGCCACCTGGGCGTCGGACGCGGCCAGGGCGGCGTCGGTGTTGGCCAGCGTGCGGTCGGCATCCAGGCTCTGCAGGTACGGCGACCGGCCGGCCTGCCACAGCACGCGGTTCTGGCGCGCCGCCTCGTCGGCCTTGTCGCGTGCCGAGCGCAGCGACTGGTTGCGCTCCAGCTCATGCGTGTAGGCCGACAGCGCCGTCTGCGTTTCCCGCAGCGCCTTCAGCACCACGCCATCGAAATGCGCCAGCGCCCCTTCGGCACCGTATTCGGTATTGTGGATGCGCGCGCGCGTGCCGCTGGTCGGGATGGTCCACGACAGCGCCGGACCCCAGCCCCAGTGCGCGGTCGGCGCCTGGCCCAGGTGATCCAGGATACCGGTGAAACCCGCCGATGCGCCGATGCGGATCTGCGGGAACAGGTCGGCCGTGGCCACGCCGATCTTGGCCGTGGCCGAAGCCAGTTCCCGCTCGGCCTGCCGCACGTCGGGGCGACGCTTGAGCAGCGCCGTGCCGTCGCCCACGGGCAGCGGCTGCTTCAGCGCCGGCACGTGCTCGCAGGCGACGCTCTGCACATCCAGCGCCATGGGCGGCTTGCCCAGCATCACGGCCAGGCGGTACGCGGCGCCTTCCTGCTCGGCACGATACTTCGGCAGTGCCGACCGCAACGTGTCGGCCTGAGCCTGGGCGCGCAGCAGATCGGTCGGTTGGCCGCGACCAGCATCGACCAGCTTCTGCGCCAGTTGCACGCCGCGTTCCTGCAGGTCGAGCTGGTGCTGGGCCACGTGCAGTTCGTGCGTGGCCGTGCATCCTTGCACGTAGGCACGCACGGTCTCGGCCACCACGCCCACGCGGGCCTGGTCCAGTGCGGCATGGCTGGCCTGGGCGGCCGCCAGCGCGGCTTCGTCGGCGCGCTTGAGCTTGCCCCAGAAGTCGATCAGGTACGACACCTGGAAACCGATGTCGCCGAAGTTCATCGCCGGGATCTTCTCTTCATGCAGCAGCGGCTCGCCGGCAATCTGGCCGCGCTCGGCGCTGGCCTTGAACTTGGCCTCCGGCAGGTTCTCGGCTTCCACCTCGTGGTAGACCGCGATCGACCGCTTGAGATTGGCCGCCGCCACGCGCAGGTCGGTATTGGCGATGAGCGCCTGCTGCACCAGTTCGTCGATATGGGGATCGTCGTACAGGCGCCACCAGTTGTCCGGTACGTCGCCGATGGACACGGCGTCGCTGTCGCTGTGCGCGAACGGGCCATTGGCCGCGGCAGACTTCACGGCGGCGTCGTCGGGCACCTTGTGGTCGGGGCCGACGGTCATGCAGGCGGCCAGCGCCAGCGGCAACATCGCCGCCAGCGTGGCACGGGCAAAGCGTTTCACTGCAGCACTCCGGTTGCGGACGCGCCCTTGCCGGCCAGCGCGACCTTGTCATGCGAGGCATTCGGGTTGACTGCCGCCGGCGCGGCAGGCTTTTCGTTCGATTGCGCATCGCCCTTCACGGACACCGTGGCGGTGCGGCCCGCCACCAGGCGAACATCCTCGGGCATCTGGTCGAACTGGATACGCACCGGCACGCGCTGGGCCAGGCGCACCCAGTTGAACGTCGGGTTCACGTTCGGCAGCAGGTTCGACCCATTGGTGCGGTCGCGATCCTCGATACCGGCCGCGATGCTCTGCACGTGGCCTTGCAGCACGCGCTTCTCGCCCATGATCCGGATGTCGACCGGGCTGCCGATATGGATGCCCTGCAGCTTGGTTTCCTCGAAGTAGCCTTCGACGTGGAACGACTTCGCATCCACCATCGACAGCACCGGCTTGCCGGTCGCCACGTAGTCGCCCAGGCGCGGCAGGCGGTCGTTGACATAGCCTTCCACCGGGCTCAGCACCTTCGTGCGCTCCAGGTTCAGCTTTGCCACGCCGATGGCCGCGTCGGCCTGGGCGAGCTGGGCTTCGCCCTGCTGCACCTTGGCCAGCCCTTCCTCGATGATTTCCTTCGACACCACGTCGGACAGCTTCTGGCTGCGCGATGCCTCGCGGCGCGCCTGGGCCAGGTTGGCACGCACCGCCGCGGCGGTGGCTTCGGCCTGGCGCAGCGCCAGCGCATAGCGTTCGTGGTCGATCTCGAACAGGATGTCGCCGGCCTTCACGTGCTGGTTGTCCTTGACGGCGATGCGCGTGACCAGCCCCGAAACGTCAGGCGCCACCTGCACCACGTCGGCACGAATGTGCCCGTCGCGGGTCCAGGGGCCACGGTGTAGTAGTCCCACAGGTGTTTGACAACGACCGCGCCAACGGCGGTGACGGCCAGCGTCAACACGACCGGCCCGAGCGAAGAGAGTCTGAGTTTCATGATTGCAGCCACGGCACCATGGCAACCACCCACCGAGGATGATCGCGTACAGCGCCAGATTGAAAAGGGATCGGTGCCACACGAGCCGGTAGAAGCCCACGCGCGACAACACCGCGCGTGCGGCACTCGTGATGAGAAAGGCCGCGAGCATCCACACCAGCAGGCTGGGGATGAACACGCCGTAGATACTGATTTCACCGGGCATCATGCTTTTCCGGAAACGATTGCCGGCAGCGCCGGCGGAAACAGGGCCACCTGCATGTCGACCAGCGCGGCCAGCGCCACGCGCGAGCGCACCTTGTCCTGGGCATTGGCCAGGCGCGTGCGCAGCGCGGCCGGCGGCGCGTCGGCGGACCCGTCGAGGCGCGCCTTGTAGTAGGTGGAGATGCTGCGCAGCACGCGCCGCACGGCATGTTGTTCGTCGGCCGGCATACCGGCCATCTCGCGCTGCAGGGCCAGCGCGGTCAGTTCCACGCGCACTTCGCTGAAGCCATCGGTCGACACCTCGCTGTCGCTGGCAGCCAGCCGGGGTACCAGCTGGGCCAGGCGGTCGAGCATCCGGGCGCGCAGCACCGTATGCGAATCGGGGTGCTTGCCCAGCGCGTTGTCGGCAATGTCGCTCCAGCCGGCCCGCACCAGCCGGCGCGTGGCGGCCCGCGTGCCGAACGGCCGCACCACCAGCGTCCACACCAGCGCGAACGCGATGCCTGCGATGCCGGCCACGTTGCTGTTGAAGAACGACTGGAAGTTGGCGCTGTACGCACCCTGGATGCCGATGTCGTTGGCCGTGACCACTGCCAGCGGCATGCCGATCATCGCCAGGCGCGGCTGCGCCACCAGCAGGCCGATGATCAGGTACGGCACGGCAAACATCAGCACCAGCATCTCGAAATCGTGCGCAACGGGCAGCACCGCGAACAGCATCACCAGCGAGATCAGCAGGCAGACCACGTTCCAGTTGAAGAACGAGCGGATCATGGGCGCGGGTTCGTCCAGCGCGGCGAAGAAGCAGCACGAGATCGCGCCCAGCGCCACGGCCCCTGCCCCATCGGCCCAGCCGGTGTGGATCCAGACCATGCCCATCGCGTAGATCGCCATGGCCACCGTCACCACCGAGAACAGCAGCATGCCGTGGTCGTAGTGGCGGGCACGGCCCACGTCCCAGCGCAGGAATTCGGGTACCCACGGGCCTTCGATGTGCTTCTCGCCAAGGCGGCGGCACAAGGTCACGCAGTCATGCCAGAGCGCCAGCATCTGCTGGAGCCGGTCTTCGGCCGCCGTGACCAGCGCTGCATCCCAGCCCGCCTGCACCGGCGTGGCGGCCAATACGGGCCGCGCGTCGGCGGCGGCGCCACCCTGGATCCAGTCCTTGACCGCCTGCATCTGCGCGGCCAGCGGCGCGGGCAAGCCTCCCGCCGCCTGCAGCGATTCGACGATGGTCGCCAGCGACGCCATCACCGGCAGCAGCATGGTCATTCGGCCGCGCAGCTCGCGCGCGGCGCGCACCCGAGTGGCGCTTTCGGCGTCGTAGCTCAACTGGCTGATGAGCTGGTCGAGCGCCAGGATATCGGCAGCCAGGCGATGGCGGCTGTGGTGGCGCGATACGGAGGCACCGGGCGCCGGCGAAAGCATGTCGGACGCCCACAACGTGGCATCGGCCATCCACTGGCGCGACTTGTCGCGCAGCACGTTGGCCACGCTGGTCGGCAAGACGACGGCGCCGACCACGGCCGCGCACAGGATGCCCAGGCAAATTTCCTCCGAACGGGCCACGGCAAGATCGAAGACGCCGACCGGATTGTCGACGGAAGGCAGCGCGATCAGCGGCAACGTGTAGGCCGCCAGCATGAACAGATAGCTGCGCGGCGTGCGGTGCATCAGCGCCACATAGAGCAGGCAAGCCACCCAGATGGCGACGGCGCCCATCAGCAATGGCGGGGAATTCACCAGCGGCGGCACCATGGCGATGCTGGCCGCGGCGCCGAGCAGCGTGCCCAGCACGCGGTACAGCGCCTTGGATCGCGTGGCGCCCGTGAGCGGGTGCGCCACGATATAGACGGAGCCCATCGCCCAGTAAGGACGGGGCAGGCCCAGGTACATCGCGATATACAGCGCCAGCATCGCGGCGATGAAAGCCTTGAAGGAAAACACCCAGTCCCTGGCGGACGGCCAACTCATCATGGCGCTCAGGACTCCTGCTTGCCCGATGCCGAAGCGGCCGCCGCAGCGCGCGACAGCGCGTCCAGCACCCGCAGTGCCGCGGCCATGTCGGCCTCGCTGACGTCCGCGAAGACTTCCGCGCGCAGTTGCTTGAGTTCCACCTCGATGCGTTCGGCCATGCGCTCGCCGGCCTCGGTCAGCGACAGCACATTGGCGCGGCGGTCGCTGGGGTCCACCTCGCGGCGCACCAGATCGGCCGCGCAAAGCTGGTCGACCAGCCGCACCAGCGTGGCGCCTTCGACGCCCACGTAGTCGGCCAGCGTGACCTGGCGGACGCCGCCGCCAAGGCGACGTATAAACAGCAAGGGCGCGGCAGCCGCGGCGGAAATGCCGTGGGCGGTAACAGCGGCCTGGCTGATCTGTCGCCATTGACGACCCGACAGCATCAGCTGTCCGGTAAAGGCGAATCGGAGGGCATCGATCTGTGGCATGGGCCGAATGATAGACGTGAATTAATTAGGATGCAAATGATTTCTTTGCAAACTAGTTCATGACTTGCATTCGGCACATGCGTGTGGCGTGTCGCAATCGCCGCTGTCCGCCTTTGTGCGCCTTATTGTGCCTCCTACGACACCTCGACGGCTGTGGCGGCGCGCAGGTTTTCCAGCATGTCGTCCACCATCTCCTGCAGGCCAAATCGCGGCTGCCAGCCCCAGTCCTGCCGCGCGGCGCGGTCGTCGATCGAATCGGGCCAGCCCTGGGCGATGGCTTGCCGGTAGTCGGCCTCGTAGCGGATATCGAAACCCGGCTCGCGCTTGCGGATGGCCTCGGCAATCTCGGCCGGCGTGAAGCTCATGCCGGCCAGGTTGTAGCTGCCGCGCTCGCGCACCGCATCGCGCGGGGCTTCCATCAACTCCAGCGTGGCGCGGATGGCGTCGGGCATGTACATCATCGGCAGGCGCTCGTCGGCATTCAGGAAGCACGTGTAGGGCTCGCCGCGCACTGCATAGTGGAAGATGTCGACCGCGTAGTCCGTGGTACCGCCGCCGGGCGGCGTCTTGTGCGAAATCAGGCCCGGATAGCGCACGCTGCGCACGTCCACGCCGTGGTTCTCGAAATACCACCGGCACCAGCCCTCGCCCGCCTGCTTGGATATGCCATAGACCGTGGTGGGCTCCATGACGGTCTTCTGCGGCGTGTCCACGCGCGGCGTGGTGGGGCCGAACGCGGCAATCGAACTGGGCCAGAATACGCGCTGGATGCCATGATGACGCGCCGCTTCCAGCACGTTCAGCAGCCCGGTCATGTTCAGGTTCCAGGCCCATTGCGGCGCCTTCTCGCCGGTGGCGGACAGCGCCGCCGCCAGCAGGTAGATCTGCGTGATGCCATGGCGTTCGATCACCGTGGTCAGTTCGCCCCGGTCGGTGACATTGAGCATTTCATGGGCGATATGAACGTGGCGCCCGGTCGGCACCACGTCGGACGTCACCACCTGTTCGCGACCATGGCGCTCGGCCAGCGCCAGCGCCAGTTCCGACCCCAGTTGCCCGTTGGCGCCGATGATCAGGATCTTCGGCGCCACATTGTTTACCGCATCAGTCATGGAATCAGTCCCAGCTCGCGCCCGGCCTGGGCGAATGCGTCCAGTGCCGGACGCAACGTGCTTTCATCGTGGATCGCGCTCATCTGCACGCGGATACGCGCCTGGCCCCTGGGCACCACCGGATAAAAGAAGCCAACCACGTAGACGCCCAGTTCCAGCAGCCTGTCGGCCAGTTTCTGGGCGCGCTCGGCGTCGTACACCATGATTGGCACGATCGGATGGTCGCCAGGCTTGATGTCGTAGCCCAGCTTCACGATGCCCTCGCGGAAGAAGTTCGTGTTCTGTTCCAGCTTGTCGCGCAGTTCGGTGCTGGCTTCGAGCAGGTCCAGCACGGCGATGCTTCCGCCCACGATGGCGGGCGCCACGGTATTCGAGAACAGGTACGGACGGGACCGCTGGCGCAGCAGTTCCACCACTTCCTTGCGGCCCGAGGTAAAGCCGCCCGATGCCCCGCCCAGCGCCTTGCCCAGCGTGCCGGTGATGATGTCGATCTTGCCGAACACGCCGCGCGCCTCGTGCGTGCCGCGGCCGCGCTGGCCCATGAAACCCGTGGCATGGCATTCGTCGATGCCCAGCAGCGCGCCATGCTCGTCGCAGATCTTGCGGATCTCGTCCAGGCGCGCCACCGTGCCATCCATCGAAAACACGCCGTCGCTGAACACCAGCTTGAAGCGCGCGCCATCGGCATCGGCCTGTTTCAGCTGGGCGCGCAGGTCGCCCAGGTCGTTGTGCTTGTAGCGGTAGCGGCGCGCCTTGGAAAGGCGGATGCCGTCGATGATCGACGCATGGTTCAGCTCGTCGCTGATCACGGCGTCTTCGGGGCCCAGCAGCGTCTCGAAGAGCCCGCCGTTGGCGTCGAACGCCGAGCCGTAGAGGATGGTGTCCTCGGTGCCCAGGAAGCGGGCCAGCCGGCCTTCCAGTTCCTTGTGCAGGTCCTGCGTGCCGCAGATGAAGCGCACCGACGACAGGCCATAGCCGTGCGTGCGCAGCGCCTCGTGAGCGGCTTCCATCACCTTGGGATGCGACGAGAGGCCCAGATAGTTGTTGGCGCACAGGTTGATGACCTCGCGCCCGTCCGCCGTGCGGATGGTGGCGCCCTGCGGCGTGGCGATGATGCGCTCGCGCTTGTACAGCCCCGCTTCGCGGATCGCATCGACTTCCGCGCGGATCGATGCATAAAAAGCCTCGGCACTCGACATGGCCAGACTCCCGGTGGTAGTGTCTCGGATCGTTCGATCGATAAATCGAACGTGTTCTGTATAACGAACGTTTCGTGCACTATAACGAACAGATGTCGATGACGCAACCCTCACCCGCCAAGCCGCCCGCGGCCGTTGAAGGCCCGCCGGCGGTAGGCAGCGCGCTGCAGGCGCTGCGCCAAAGCCAGCAGCTGTCGCTGGACGACCTGTCGCGCCGCGCCGGTGTCTCCAAGTCTATGCTGTCGCAGATCGAACGGAACCTGGCCAATCCCACCGTGGCGGTGCTTTGGCGGCTGGCCAACGCGCTCGGTGTAAGCCTGACGGATTTTCTGGCCCAGGGTTCGGGCGCCGCCCCGGCGCCGGCCGTGACGGTGGTGCAGGCGCACGCGGTGCCGGCGCTCAAGAGCCCGGACGGGCGCTGCGAGCTGCGCATCCTCGGCCCGATAGACCTGGCCGGGAAATTCGAATGGTATGAACTGACGATCCAGCCGGGGGGCGAACTGGCATCGGAGCCGCACGAGGCGGGCACGCAAGAGCACCTGTCGGTGCTGGGCGGGGCGATGACCGTGCGGTCAGGCGGGGACGAAAAGAAGCTGAAGCATGGCGAAACCGCGCGTTATGGTGCCGATGTGGCCCATGCCATCGCCAATCCGGGCAAGAGCGTGGCGACGGCGCTGCTGGTGGTGGTGCATCCCAGCTAAGCGAGCGGCGATCTCAGCCTTTCAATCCTCTTCCTTCATCCGTTCGCTGGCCAGCAGGTTGCGCTTGGTCTCGAGGATGTGCTCCTCCAGCAATTTCGCCACGGCTTCCGCATCCCGCGCCTTGCACGCCTCCAGAATGCGATAGTGGTCGGCCTGCGGCCCGTCCTTGCCGGTGGCCAGCGACATCTGCTCGTGCGTATAGCGGTCCGTATTGAGACAGAACTCCTCGATCAGGCGGCGCAGCTTCCGGTTGTTGGCCGGCGCGCACAGCGCCAGGTGAAAGCGCCGGTTGTACTCGGCCCACTCCACCAGCGATTCCGACTGCGAGTACGCATCGAGGATCTCCTGCATCTGCTGGAAGTCGTGCTGGACCATGTTCGGCACGCCCAGCCGCGCCGCATGGCATTCCAGCGCCACGCGGATATCGAGCAGTTCGCAGATCTGCGTCACATCCATCCCTGACACCACTGCGCCACGGTTGCGCTGGTAGGTCACCAACCCTTCCGTCTCAAGCTGCCGCAGCGCCTCGCGCACCGGAATCCGGCTCGCGTTGAAGCGCTCCGCCAGTGCGTCCTGGCGCAATTGCGCGCCTGCCGGCAGCGTGCCTTTCAGGATTTCGAAGCGAAGCTGGTCGCGGATGATCTGGGGTAAACCCTTGGTAGGGGCGCTTGCGCGGCCCGTTTGCGTGGACATGGGAAGTGCTGGAGATCGGTGTGCGATTCGAGTGAGGTCCCTATTGTGCCTGAATATGCGCGCTGTTATATTGGATCCAATTTCGTATTTACATATCCAATACCGACAACGTCGTATATGTCTGCAAACAATTCCTATCCAAAAACCACCAATGAAACCGTCCTGTCCTATGCGCCAGGCAGCGCCGAACGCCAAGCACTGAGCGCCGAACTGGACGCGCAGCAGGCACGCGTGCAGGAAATTCCCGCCGTGGTCGGCGGCGAGCGCGTTACCAGCGGCAGCATCACCGACGTCCGCGCTCCGCACGCCCATGCGCAGCGGCTGGGCCGTATCCACAACGCCGACCAGGCCACCATCGACGCCGCCATCGGGGCCGCCATCTCGGCGCAGCGCGACTGGAGCCAGACGTCGCTGGCCGACCGCTCGGCCGTCTTCCTCAAGGCCGCCGACCTGCTGGCCGGCCCGTGGCGCGCCAAGCTGAACGCCGCGACCATGCTTGGCCAGGGCAAGACCGCCTACCAGGCGGAGATCGACGCGGCCTGCGAGCTGATCGATTTCCTGCGCTTCAACGTGCAGTTCGCGCATGAGCTGGCCGCCGGACAGCCAATTTCGTCGCCGGGCCTGCGCAACCACCTGGAATACCGTCCGCTGGAAGGCTTCGTCTACGCGGTCACACCGTTCAACTTCACGGCAATCGGCGGCAACCTGGCCATCGCGCCGGCGCTGATGGGCAACACGGTGCTGTGGAAGCCCGCCGCCACGGCGTCGCTGTCGAACTACCTGTTCATGGAATTGCTCGAGGCCGCCGGCCTGCCCAAGGGCGTGATCAACTTCGTCCCGGGCGACCCCGTGGCGGTCAGCAACGCGGTGCTCGCGCGCCCGGAACTGGCCGGCATCCACTTCACGGGGTCCACCGCAGTGTTCGACATGCTGTGGGGCGAGGTCGGCCGCCATGTGTCGCGCTACCGCAGCTATCCGCGCCTGGTGGGCGAAACCGGCGGCAAGGACTTCGTGCTGGCGCATCCGTCCGCCGACGTGGAAACGCTGGCCGTGGCGCTGCTGCGCGGCGCTTTCGAATACCAGGGCCAGAAGTGCAGCGCGGCGTCGCGGGCCTACGTGCCGGCCTCGCTGTGGCCGAAGGTGCGCGAACGCCTGGTGGCACTGGTGGAGACGATCCGCATGGGCGACGTGACAGACTTCACCAATTTCATGGGCGCCGTGATCGACCGCCGCGCCTTCGACCGCATCGCCGGCCATCTGCAACGCGCCGCCGCCGACAGCGGCGTCAAGGTGGTCACGGGCGGCAAGGCCGACGACAGCGTGGGTTACTTCATCGACCCGACTATGCTCGAAGTCGACAACCCGCGCCACACGCTGATGGAAACCGAGCTGTTCGGCCCGGTGCTGAGCGTGTACGTCTACGCCGACAACCAATGGCCCGAAGTGCTGGCCCTGGTGGACGGCACCAGCCCGTACGCGCTGACCGGCGCGATCTTCGCCACCGACCGCGCCGCCATCGGGCAAGCATCCGAAGCGCTGCGCTTCGCAGCCGGCAACTTCTATATCAACGACAAGCCCACGGGCGCCGTGGTGGGTCAGCAGCCGTTTGGCGGTGCGCGCCGCAGCGGCACCAACGACAAGGCAGGCTCGCCGCTGAACCTGCTGCGCTGGGTGTCGCCGCGCACGGTCAAGGAGACGTTCGTGCCGCCGGCCGACTACCGCTACCCGCACATGGCGGCCTGACGTCACCCCATACCGCCCTGCACCGCTTTCAAGCCACACCACACGGAGATAAGAAGATGAAGCGAGCCACCCTGTTTTCTGCCGCCCTGGCGGCCAGCCTGACCGTCTTTGCCGGCGCCGCCGGCGCCGCCATTTCAGGCGATGTCGTCAAGATCGGCGTGATGACCGACCTGTCCGGCGTCTACCTGGATTACGCCGGCAAGGGATCCGTCGAAGCCGCCAAAATGGCCATCGAGGACTTCGGCAACGGCCTGCCCGGCAAGAAGATCGAACTGGTCACCGCCGACCACCAGAACAAGGCCGACATCGGCAGCGCCAAGGCGCGCGAGTGGATCGACCGCGACGGCGTGGACGCCATCGTCGACCTGCCCAACTCGTCGGTGGCCCTGGCGGTGTCGCGCATTGCTTCCGAGAAGAAGCGCATCTCGCTGATCACGGGCGGCGCCAATCTGCGCCACACCAACGAGGAATGCTCGCCGTACATCGTGCACTACGTGTACGACACGTACGCGCTGGCCAACGTGGCCGGCAAGGCGATGGTCAAGCAGGGGTTGAAGAGCTGGTACTTCCTGACGGCCGACTACGCGTTCGGGGCGTCGCTGGAAACGGCCACGGCCGACGTCGTGAAGGCTTCGGGCGGCAGCGTGGTGGGCCAGGTCAAGCATCCGCTGAACGCGTCGGACTTCTCGTCGTTCGTGCTGCAGGCGCAATCGTCCAAGGCGCAGGTGGTGGCGCTGGCCAACGGCGGCGGCGACACCATCAACGCAATCAAGGCCGCCAACGACTTCGGCCTGCCGAAGAACCAGACGCTGGTGGGCCTGCTCATGACCATCAGCGACGTGCACAGCCTGGGCCTGAAGCTGACGCAGGGCATGAAGATGACCGACGCCTGGTACTGGGACCTGAACCCGCAGACGCGCGATTTCGGCAGCCGCTTCTTCTCGCGCATGAAGCGCATGCCGAACATGGTGCACGCCGGCACCTACTCGGCCGTGCTGCAGTACCTGAAGGCCGTACAGGCCACCGGCAGCGACGATTCGGACACCGTGATGGCCGCGCTGAAGAAGGCAAAGATCAACGACGCCTTCGCCCAGAACGCCTACATCCGCGCCGACGGCCGCATGATGCACGACATGTACCTGATGGAAGTGAAGAAGCCGGCCGACTCCAGGTCGCCGTGGGACTACCTGAAGCTCGTCGCCACCGTGCCGGCCGAGGAAGCCTTCCAGCCGCTGTCGCAATCGCGCTGCCCGCTGGTGAAGAAGTAATTCTCCCGCCGGCATTGTCCCCTCTCCCGCCGTGCGGGAGAGGGGAGAAAACACACGTCCTCTGTATCTCTATCGAATGACTACCAACGTACTGGACGTCCGCAACCTGACCAAGTCCTTCAAGGGCTTCACGGCGGTCAGCGACGTCAACCTGCAGGTGCGTCGCGGCTCGATCCATGCCTTGATCGGACCGAACGGCGCGGGCAAGACCACCTGCTTCAACCTGCTCACCAAATTCCTGGAGCCCACCACGGGCACCATCCTTTTCAACGGTATCGACATCACACGCGAGAAGCCCGCACAGATTGCGCGGCGCGGCGTGATCCGGTCGTTCCAGATTTCCGCCGTGTTCCCGCACCTGACCGTGCGCGAGAACGTGCGCATCGGGCTGCAGCGTCAGCTGGGCACCGCGTTCCAGTTCTGGCGCAGCGAGCGCTCGCTGGACGTGCTCAACGCCCGCGCGATGGAGCTGCTCGAACAGGTGGGCCTGACCGAGTTCGCCGAAACCACCACCGTCAACCTGCCGTATGGCCGCAAGCGCGCGCTGGAGATCGCCACCACACTGGCGATGGAGCCCGAGCTGATGCTGCTGGACGAGCCCACGCAGGGCATGGGCCACGAGGACGTGGACCGCGTGACGCAACTGATCAAGAAGGTGTCCGCCGGCCGCACGATCCTGATGGTGGAGCACAACATGAACGTGGTGTCGTCGATCGCCGACAAGATCACGGTGCTGCAGCGTGGCGCCATCCTGGCCGAAGGCCCGTACGCCGAGGTGTCGAAAGACCCGCGCGTGATGGAAGCCTACATGGGCACCGCCGACGCCGAACTGCAGGGAGCGCACTGATATGTCCACGAACATTCCCGCGCTGGAGATCAAGGACCTGCACGCCTGGTACGGCGAATCGCACATTCTCCACGGCGTGGACCTGACCGTGAACCGTGGCGAAGTGGTCACGCTGCTGGGCCGCAACGGCGCCGGCCGCACCACCACCATGCGCGCGATCATGGGCCTGACCGGCGCGCGCAAGGGATCGATCAAGATCAACGGCAACGAGACCATCGGCCTGCCGACGCACAAGATCGCGCACTACGGCATCGGCTACTGCCCGGAAGAGCGGGCGATCTTCTCGAGCCTGTCGTGCGAGGAAAACCTGCTGCTGCCGCCCGTGCTGAAGGGCGCGAAGGGCGGCGACACGCCGGGCATGAGCGAGGCCGAGATCTACGAGATGTTCCCGAACCTGCGCGAGCGCAAGCAGAGCCAGGGCACGCGGCTCTCAGGCGGCGAGCAGCAGATGCTGGCCGTGGGCCGCATCCTGCGCACGGGCGCGAACCTGCTGCTGCTCGACGAGATTTCCGAGGGCCTGGCCCCGGTGATCGTGCAGGCGCTGGCGCGCATGATCCTGATGCTGAAGAAGAAGGGCTACACCGTGGTGATGGTGGAGCAGAACTTCCGCTTTGCCGCACCGCTGGCCGACCGCTTCTACGTGATGGAGCACGGCGCCATCGTCGAACGCTTTGCCGCCAGCGAGCTGCACGCCAAGATGCCGGTGCTGAACGAACTGCTCGGCGTTTAACAAGGGACCCACGTTTCATGAATTTCGATATTGGAATCCCCCTGCCGGCGCTGCTGTCCCAGCTGCTGCTGGGGCTGGTCAACGGCGCGTTCTACGCCATGCTGAGCCTGGGCCTGGCCGTGATCTTCGGCCTGCTCAACGTGATCAACTTCGCGCACGGGGCGCTGTTCATGCTCGGCGCCGTACTGGCCTGGGCCGGCATGGAGTACGCCGGGCTGAACTACTGGGCCATGCTGTTGTTGTCGCCACTGGTGGTGGGCGTGATCGGCGTCATCATCGAGAAGTCGATGCTGCGCTGGATCTACAAGCTCGACCACATCTACGGGCTGCTGCTGACGCTGGGCATCACGCTGGTCATCGAAGGCGTGATGCGGTCGGCCTACGGTGTGTCCGGCCTGCCCTACTCGCCGCCCGACGCGCTGCAAGGCGCCACGGATCTCGGCTTCATGGTGCTGCCGAACTATCGCGCCTGGGTGGTCGTGGCCTCCGTGGTGGTCTGCGTAACCACGTGGTTCACCATCGAGAAGACCAAGCTTGGCGCCTACCTGCGCGCGGGCACCGAAAACCCGAAGATCGTCGAGGCCTTCGGCGTCAACGTGCCGCTGATGGTCACGCTGACCTACGGCTTCGGCGTGGCGCTGGCGGCGTTCGCCGGCGTGCTGGCGGCGCCGGTGATCCAGGTGTCGCCGCTGATGGGCCAGAACCTGATCATCGTCGTGTTCGCCGTGGTGGTAATCGGCGGCATGGGCTCGATCATGGGATCGATCGTCACCGGCCTGGCGCTCGGCGTCATCGAAGGCCTGACCAAGGTGTTCTATCCGCAGGCATCGTCCACCGTGGTGTTCTTCATCATGGTGATCGTGCTGATGCTGCGCCCCGCCGGCCTGTTCGGGAAGGAAAAGTAAATGCTGGAAGACTCCAACCGCCGCGGCCAGTTCGCGGTCTACGGCGCGCTGCTGCTCGCCGCCCTGCTGGCGCCGATGCTGGGCGCCTACCCGGTATTCGTGCTCAAGGTGCTCTGCTTTGCCCTGTTCGCGTGTGCCTTCAACCTGCTGATCGGCTACACCGGACTACTGTCGTTCGGGCATGCCGCGTTCTTCGGCGGTGCCGGCTACGTGGCCGGCCACGCCATGAAGGAATGGGGCCTGACGCCCGAGCTTGGGCTGCTGCTGGGCACCGTCTTTGCGGCGCTCACCGGCCTGGTCATGGGCGCGCTGGCCATCCGCCGCCAAGGCATCTACTTCTCGATGATCACGCTCGCGCTGGCGCAGATGCTGTACTTCTTCTGCCTGCAGGCGCCCTTCACGGGGGCGAGGACGGCATCCAGGGCATCCCGCGCGGCAAGCTGCTGGGCGTGCTGCCGCTGGACAGCGACCTGACGCTCTACTACGTGGTGCTGGTGATCGTGGTGGCCGCGTTCGCGCTGATCGTGCGCACGATCCACTCGCCGTTCGGGCAGATCCTGAAGGCGATCAAGGAGAACGAGCCGCGTGCCGTGTCGCTGGGCTATGACGTCGACCGCTTCAAGCTGGTTGCCTTCGTGCTCTCGGCGGCGCTGTCCGGCCTGGCCGGATCGCTGAAGGCGCTGGTACTGGGCTTCGAGACGCTGACCGACGTGCACTGGTCGATGTCCGGCGCAGTGATCCTGATGACGCTGGTGGGCGGCCTGGGCACGCTGACCGGCCCCATCGTCGGCGCCTTCGTGGTCATCGCGCTCGAAAACAAGCTTGGCGACCTCGGCACGTTCCTGGCCAGCATCACCGGCGTGGACTGGTTCAGCACGCTCGGCGAGTCGGTCACGATGGTCACCGGCGTGATCTTCGTGATCTGCGTGCTGACGTTCCGGCGCGGCATCGTAGGGGAGATCATTGGCGTGGCGGACCAATGGAAGGCGCGGCGCAAGCCGGCCGCGCCGCTGGGCTCACATCTCGTCGATCGCGGTTGACGCGGTGACCACGCCGGCATCTTTCTCCAGCGAGAAGCGGTCGCGCGTGGTCACGTAGAAGCTGGCGCCGAAGCGGCCCACGGGAAAGTATTCCTGCAGCCGCACGCGCCAGCGGTCGGTATCGATCAGGCCATCGCGTGCATGCAGCCGCAGCACGCGGCCGATGAAGATCTGGCGGCTTTCCGTCTCCAGCGTTTCCCAAAGCCGGCATTCGAACGCCACCGGGGCCTCGGCAATGCGGGGCGGCGCCACGTCCGTGCACGGGGCGGCCGTCAGCCCCACGTGGGCCAGTTCGCTCATATCGGGCGGCAGGCGCTCGCCGCAGCGATGCATCTTCTCGGCCATGGCCTCGTCGCTCAGGTGCACGACGAACTCCTGCGTCCGCACGATATTGGCTGCCGTGTCCTTCAGCGATCCATCGCCCAGGCGATTCACGCTGATCATCACGATCGGCGGCTCCTCGCCCAGCATGTTGAACATCGAGAACGGCGCCGCGTTGGCGGTGCCGTCGGCGCCGAGCGTGGTGACCAGCGCAATCGGGCGCGGGACGATCAGGCTGGCCATGAGCTTGTAGCGCTGATACTCGGTGATCGCGCTGAAATCGATTTCCATCGGGTTCCTTGGGGTTTCGTTCTAGCGTTGCGGCAGCCCCAGCATCTGCGCCAGGCTCTTCTCGCCCTGCATGCGGGATGTCTCGATACGCTGCTCCAGTTCGCGCAGGTGCGCTTCCATCAGCGCCACGGCGCCCGGGGCGTCGCGCGCCTCGATGCAGGCGACGATGGCCGCGTGCTCGTCGTGTTCGCAGGGTGCGTGGCCCGGCGGCTCGTACAGCCCCACGATCAGCGAGCAGCGCGACACCAGTTCGGTCAGGTAGCGCTGCAGCACCGCGTTGCGCGCCAGCGCGGCAATCCGCAGATGAAAGCCGCTGGCCAGCCGCGCCCACGATGGCTGGTCGAAACGGTGCATCGCGTCGTGCTCGTCGGCCAGCTGGCGGCGCAGTTCGCGCATGTCGGCCTCTGTGACGCGCTCCACCGCCAGTTCGACCAGCACGCGTTCCATGGCACGGCGCGCCTCGAATATCTGGCTGGTTTCCTCGGGCGTCGGCTCGGCAATTGCCGCGCCCTTGTTGGGCCGCAGCGCCACGATGCCGTCATGCGCGAGCTTTTCCAGCACGCGCCGCACCACGGCACGGCCTACGCCGAACAGCGTGCATAGCTCGGGTTCGGGCAGCTTGGTGCCCGGCGTCAGGCGATGGTTCAGCACGCCGTCGAAGATCGCCTGGTAGATGCGCGCGTCGGCGTCCAGTGGTTCGTCGGACTCGACCGGCGGGGCCGGCTCCGCCACCTTGGCGGCGGATTTCCTTGCAGCTTTGGTTGACATGGCGTCGGTCAGGGAAACAATGCCCATGATGTTAGCGCGCGCCCGCGGCGGCGATTTCGCGCTGGAGAGGTGCCTGGGCGTCCATCGCATCGCAGATCGCGCCCGGCGTGGTGAACCAGACGTCGCCATGCGAGCGCCGCGCGGCAATATGCGCCAGCGCCCGCCGCAAATGCCTGAGCCGGTACGGCTGCCCCACCAGGTACGGATGCAGCGCGATGCCCATTACCAGCGGCTGCGGATGCTGCGGGTGATTGGCCTGCAGCAGCATTTCGTCGAACTGGTCGATGATCATGTCGGCGAACGCCGCGCCGTCGAGCTGGCGCGCGATGATCATCGGGATATCGTTCAACTCCTGGGGATACGGGATTGACCAGAGCGCCCCGCCGTCCCGGGTCTGCATGCGGACCGGCCGGTCGTCGTGCGCCCAGTTCAGCGTGTACCGGTAGCCGGTTTCGGCCAGCAGATCGGGCGTGACCATCGTCTCGGAGATCCAAGGCGACAGCCAGCCGCCCGGCGCCCGGCCGCTGTGCTCGCGGATGCGGTCGCGGCAGTGCTCCAGCAGCGCGCGCTCGCCGGCCTCGTCGAGTTCGCTCTGACGGTGCGCGTTGGTGTGGCCGTGGCCGATCAGTTCGTCGCCGCGTGCCAGGCAGGCGTCCAGCACCTCGGGGCAGTGGTCGTAGATCGCCGTGTTCAGGATCACGCCCGTGGGCATCTCCAGCTGGTCGAACAGCTCCAGGCAGCGCCACACGCCTACCCGGTTGCCGTATTCGCGCCAGCTGTAGTTCAGCACGTCGGGCTGGGGCGATACCGGGCCCAGATTGGCGCCCAGGCCCTCGCCAAACGCGAAGTGCTCGATATTGAAGCCAAGATAGACGGCCAGCCGCGCACCGTTGGGCCAGCGGAAGCCGTCGGCATCGGTGATGGGCCGGTATGGGAAGCGGCCGTGGTGCCGCAACAGTCCGAAAGACGGGGCCGCAGCCTGCGCCGCCAGCGGACTCGGATTGAAGGTCATGAACGCGTGCCTTTCTTCTGGTTGGTGCATCCATCGCCGGGGCCGGCACCGCCTTCGTGCGTGATGCCCCGTTTCCGATCGTATGCATTGACGTTGCGTAATCGTTCGCAATTTGCGGGCCAGATCGTCAACGTATTGAAATGCCGTATGTCCGGGACTTTCGCGGTGATTCGTCAACGCGTGGCACGGCTCTTGCGAGATAGCGCCCCGACCCTCACCCATCTCGGAGATCTGCCATGTTTCGTCCCCAACGCCGTGCATTGATCGCTGCCGCAGCGGCCGCCTGTGTCATGACGACCCTGCCTGCCCATGCCGCCGACACCATCAAGATCGGCCTGATCACGGCGCTGTCGGGCCAGTCGGCCCGGGCCGGCGAATCGCTGACGCGCGGCATGACCATCGCCATCGACGAGATCAACGCCAAGGGCGGCCTGCTGGGCGGCCGCAAGCTGGAACTGGTGCGCCGCGACGACGAAGGCAACCCCGCCAAGGGCGTGCTGGCCGCGCGCGAGCTGATCTACAAGGAAAAGGTGGCCGTGCTGTTTGGCGGGCTGGACACGCCGGTGTCGATGGCCATCGTGCCCATCGCCAACCAGGAAAAAGTCCCGTTCATGGGCCCGTGGGCCGCCGGCACGCCGATCACCCATAACGGCGCCAATCCCAATTTCGCGTTCCGGGTCTCGGCCGTGGACGAAGTCGTGGACAAGGCGATGCTGCAGTACGCGCAAAAGGCGTTCAACGCCAGCAAGCCGGGCCTGATACTGGTGAACAACCCGTGGGGCGAATCGAACGAGAAAGGCATCGTGGCAGCCATGGCGGCCAAGGGCGGCAAGCCGGTGGGCGTCGAGAAGTTCGAGGCCAACGACGTGGACGTGGTGCCCCAGCTTGGCCGCCTGAAAGCAGCCGGCGCCGATGTGCTGCTGATGGTGGGCAACGTCGGCCCGTCGGCGCAGGTGGTGAAGTCGCTCGACCGCATGGGCTGGAAGGTGCCGGTGGTCTCGCACTGGGGGCCGGCCGGCGGCCGCTTCACGGAACTGGCCGGGCCGAACGCCAGGAACGTTCATTTCGTGCAGACGTACAGCTTCTTCGGCGCGCCGTCGCCGGTCAGCACGCGCGTCGTCAATGACCTGAAGGCCAAGTACAGCGACGTGAAGGGCCCGGACGACATCACGCCGGCCGTGGGCGTGGCCAACGCCTACGACGCCACGCAACTGGCCGCGCTGGCCATCGCCAGGGCCGGCAGCACCAAGGGCGACGCGGTGCGCGAGGGCTTCTACAAGATCGACCGCTACGAGGGCCTGATCAAGACCTACGTGAAGCCGTTCTCGCCGCAGCAGCACGACGCGCTGACCGAGAACGACTACGTCTGGGCCCAGTTCATCGACAACCGGATCGTGCCGGTGAAGCAGTAAGGCGGACTTTCACGCCTGTTTAGCTCCCCTCTCCCGCATGGCGGGAGAGGGGTTGGGGTGAGGGCGCGGCGGTCCAAATGCCGCCCATCGCATCTTGAGACACCTGCCCTCTCCCCCGCCCCTTTCCCGCAAGCGGGAGAGGGGAGAAAACCCAAAACGAAGGACACCACCATGTTATGGATATCCGCCCTCATCAGCGGGCTTGGCCTGGGCAGCATGTACGGGCTGATGGCGCTGGGGTTTCACATCACCTACGCGGTCTCTGCCACGGTCAATTTCGCGCAGGGCAGTTCGATGATGCTGGGCGCCGTGCTCACATACACGTTTGCGCAGACGCTGGGCTGGCCGATGCCGCTGGCCATCGTGCTGGCATTGGTGCTGTGCGCGCTGTACGGCCTGGCCGTCGAGTTCCTGGCCGTGCGGCCGTTCGCCAGCCGGGGATCGAACGCCTGGCTGATGGCCACCGTGGCGCTGGGCATCGTGCTCGACAACGTGGTGATGCTCTGGTTCGGCACCGAGCCACGCAGCCTGCCGTCGCCGCTGGCCACGCAGTCGGTGCAGCTTGGCAACTCTGGCGTGGGCGTGTACCCGCTGCAGCTGGTGATTCCGGTGGTCGGGCTGGTGCTGGCTGCCGTGCTGCATTTCGTGCTGCGCAAGTCGCGGTGGGGCGTGGCCATGCTCGCGGTGGTGCAGAACCGCGACGCGGCGCGCCTGATGGGCATTCCGATCCGCCGCACCATTGCCGGGGCGTTCGCGCTGTCGACGCTGCTGGCCGGCATTGCCGGCGTGCTGATCGCCCCGCTGTTCAACGTGCAGGCCGACATGGGCACGGTCTTTGGCCTCAAGGCATTTGCCGTCGCCATCCTGGGCGGGCTGTCCAGCGCGTGGGGCGTGATGGTGGCCGGCCTGATCTTCGGCGTCGCCGAGGCACTGGTGACCGCATCGCTGGGCTCCAGCTACACGCAGATCATCACGTTCACGCTGGTCATCGCCCTGCTGGCGCTGCGGCCCGATGGCCTGTTCGGACGCGCGGAGGTACGCAAGGTATGAGCCAAGGTATGAGTCCCGTTTCGAGCAAGACCATGACATCCACCGTATCCGCCGCCCCGCCGGCCGGGCCGGCACGCCAGGCCACGCCGTGGCTGGGCCTGGGCACGCCGCTGCAGATCGGCGCGATGTGCGCGGCGCTGGTCGGCGCGGCTGCCCTGACGCTGACCCTGAACGGCTACTTCGTGTTCGTGATCGCCGGCGTGGCGATGCTGGCCATCTGCGGTGTGGGCCTGAACCTGCTGCTCGGGCTGACCGGCCAGGTGTCGTTCGGCCACGTCGGTTTCTATGCAATTGGCGCCTACGCGGTGGCCATCCTGACCGGCCAGGCTGGCTGGAGCTTCTGGGCGGCGTGGCCGGTCGGCGCGTTGGTGGCGGCCGTGCTGGGCGCCCTGCTGGCCCTGCCCGCGCTGCGGGTCAAGGGACCGGGGCTGGCGATGGTGACCATCGCGTTCGGCTTTATCGTCGAGCATGGCGCGGTGGAATGGCGCGGCCTGACCGGTGGCCAGAACGGCCTGATGGGCATCGCGCAGCCGTCGTTGCCCGGTGTGGATGGCGGCGAGCGGGCGCTGGCCCTGATCGCTATCGCCGTGCTGGGGCTGGCACTGGCCGCCTATGCGCGGATTGCGCGCGGCAGCTGGGGCGCCGCCATGCGGGCGGTGCGCGACAGCGAAACCGCCGCGGCGTCGATCGGCGTCAATCCGCTGGTCGTCAAGACCGTGGGCTTTGCCTTTTCGGCGGCGCTGGCCGGCCTGGCAGGCGGCCTGTTCGCGCCGCTGCAAGGCATGGTCACGCCGGGCATGTTCTCGTTCCTGCAGTCGATCCTGTTCGTGCTCGTGGTGATGATCGGCGGTGCCGGCACGGTGGCGGGCCCCGTGGCGGGCGCGGTCGTGGTGGGCCTGCTGCCCGAAATTCTGTCGAGCCTGGAGAACCTGCGCCTGCTCTGCTTTGGCGTGCTGCTGCTGGTGGTGCTCTGGGTGGCGCCCAGCGGCATGGTCGGCGTGGTGACGTCGGCGTTCCGCCGCCTGCGTCCTGCCAAACCTGCCGACCAGGACGCGGTGGCCGGCGCCATGCTGCCGCAGCGCGAAGCCGGCCAACGCCGGGGGCTGTCGGCGCTGGGCCTGTCGATGGTGTTTGGCGGCGTGCGCGCTGTAGACGACCTGTCGTTCGACCTGCCGCCGGGCCAGGTGACCAGCCTGATCGGCCCGAACGGCGCGGGCAAATCTACCGTGCTCAACATGCTGTCCGGCTACTACCGGCCACGCGCCGGCGGGCGCCGGCTCGGCGCGGACGCCCTGCCCGCACGCGGCGCCTGCCACAGCGCGCGCCACGGCATCTCGCGCACCTACCAGACCACACAACTGTTCACCGGCATGAGTGCCGCCGACAACGTGGCCATCGCGCTCACGCGCGGCAAGCTGGGCACGCTGCTCGGCATTGCCGGATTCAGGGCGCCAGCCGTGCGCGACGAAGCCCGCGCATTGCTGGCCGCGTGCGGCTATACCGGCAATCCCGATGCCAGCGCGGCCGACCTGGCGCACGTGGATCGCCGCCTGGTGGAGATCGCGCGGGCGCTGGCCACGCGGCCGGCAGTGCTGCTGCTGGACGAACCGGCTGCTGGGCTGTCCCGCGAAGACAAGGCCACGCTGGGCCGCCTGCTGCGCCGGATTGCCGATAGCGGCATCGCCGTCGGCCTGGTCGAGCACGACATGTCGCTGGTGATGGATGTATCCGACAGCATCGTGGTGATCGACGCGGGGCAGCACCTGTCCGCCGGTACCCCTGACGCCGTGCGCGCGGACCCCGCGGTGCGGCGCGCCTATCTGGGCGAGGCATCGGGCACCCCGGTGCGCCGCCGCAACCGCCAGACCGGCGCCGTCATGCCGCCGGAAGTGCTGGGCGTCAGCGCGCTGCGGGCCGGCTACGGCGCGGCACCCGTGCTGCATGATGTCGACCTGCAGGTCCGCGAAGGCGAGATGGTGGCGCTGCTGGGCGCCAATGGCGCGGGCAAGTCCACGCTGATGCGGGCGCTGTCGGGGCTGCATCGTCCGGTACAGGGCGGCATCACGTTCGACGGCACCGACCTGGCCCGGCTCGACGCGGCCAGGATCGCAGAAATGGGCGTGGTGCTGGTGCCGGAAGGCCGCCAGGTCTTCCCCGAACTGTCCGTCCTCGACAACCTGCGGCTGGGCGCTTTCCCGTCAGGCCGCATTTCGCGGGCAGAGACGACGCGGCGCATGGAAGCGATGTTCGCGCGCTGGCCCCGTCTGCGCGAGCGCCAGCACCAGCGTGCCGGGCTGATGTCCGGCGGCGAGCAGCAGATGCTGGCCGTGGCGCGGGGGCTGATGTCGAACCCGTCGGTGCTGCTGCTCGACGAACCATCGCTGGGACTGGCGCCCAAGGTCATCGAGGAACTGTTTGCTTCGCTGGACGCCTTGCGCGAGGCATCGATCACGATCGTGCTGGTGGACCAGATGGCCGCGCTGGCCCTGTCCCTGGCCGACCGCGCCTATGTGCTCGAGGAAGGCCGCGTGGTGGCCAGCGGCGATGCCGAGACGCTGGCCAATGATCCAGCACTGGTGCAGGCCTACCTGGGCGGGCAGCACGCATGACGCCCCTGGCCACTTCACGGGCGGGCATGGTCACCAGCCCGCATGCACTGGCCAGCGAGGCGGGCCTGGAAGTCCTGCGGGCCGGCGGCAACGCCATCGAGGCCGCCATCGCCATCGGCGCCACGCTGTCCGTCACCTATCCGCATTTCACCGGGCTCGGCGGCGATGCCTTCTGGATCGTCAGCGACCAGGCTGGCAATGTCCGCGCGCTGTCAGGCATCGGACAGGCCGCCGCCGACCTGCCCGACTATGGCGATGCCGTCCCCACACGCGGCGCGGCCTCGGCAATCACGTCGGCGGCCACCGTCGACACCTGGGACCGCGCCTTCGCCATCAGCCGCGACCAGTGGGGCGGCCGGCAACCGTGGACCAACCTGTTCCAGCGGGCGATTACGCTGGCGCACGAAGGCTTCGACGTCACGCCGTCGCAGCGTTTCTGGCAGACCTTCCGCCAGGAAGAACTGGCGGACTGGCCCGGTTTCGCTTCAGTCTTCATGCCCGACGGTCGACTGCCCCGGCCGGGCGACCGCCTGCGGCAGCCGGCGCTGGCACGCAGTCTTGACCGCATCGCGAACTTCGGTTCGCGTGAATTCTACGAAGGCGAACTGGCCGAGCGCATCGTCGCCGGGCTGCAAGTCGCCGGATCGCCGCTCAGGCTGCAGGACCTGGCCCGCACGGCCGCGCGCGACGAGGCGCCGCTGCGCGTGCCGTATCGCGGCGGCGAACTGCTGAGCCTGGCGCCGCCCACGCAGGGCGTGACCACGCTGCAGATCATGGGCATTCTGGAACGCTTCGACGTGGCCAGCATCCCCGAGGGGAGTGCTGACTATTACCACCTGCTGGTGGAAGCCGTGAAACAGGCGTTCATCGAACGCAACCGGCACGTGGCCGACCCCGAATTCGCCTCCGTGCCCGTCGACGCGATGCTGTCGCCGGCGCGACTGTCGGCGCTGGCCGCACATATCGATATGCGCCACGCAATGCCCTGGCCCCATGTCTACCAGCACGGCGATACGGTTTTTCTATCGGTCGTCGACGGCCAGGGCCGCTGCGTGAGCGTGCTGCAGACCGTCTACTTCGATTGGGGCAGCGGCGTGGTGGCCGGCGACACCGGCATCCTGTGGCATAACCGCGGCGCGGCGTTCAGCACCGATCCCAGGCATCACAATGCGATCCAGCCGGGCAAGCGGCCCTTCCACACGCTGAATCCGGGCATGTACCTGCGCGATGGCAAGCCACGGCTGACCTATGGCACGCAGGGTGCCGATGGCCAGCCGCAGACGCTGGCCGCCGTGCTCACGCGGCTGATCGACTACGGCATGGACCCCATGCAGGCGCTGTCGCGGCCCCGCTTCCTGCTGGGGCGCACGTTCTCCGATACGCGCGACAGCCTCAAGATCGAGGCCGATGCGGGCGACGAAGTGATCGCCACGCTGTCGACCCGCGGTCACGAAGTCAGCGTGATCGACGCCCGGAGCCCGCTGGCGGGCCATCCCGGCGCCATTGCGTTGTACGACGACGGCACCTGTGCCGGCGCGCATGATCCGCGCAGCGACGGCATCGCCATGGGGATGCCAGGGGCATAGCCACAGGATCGGAAACGTCGGGCATCATGTGGGCATCCGGGAGAAATTGGCGACGCCCTGCATGACGCTCGCATGACGCCCGCATGAAAGCCCTGCGTTCTGTAGCGGTTTTGTATCGGGCAGGAACCCATGTGGTGGATGTCCGTCCAATGCAGTAACTGTCGACTCGCCGTCACGATGCGATGCAGCGTGCAAGCGCCGGCGCGATGGTCCACAATCCCGTTGGAGGAACGCACCGCAGACAGCGGCCCCGCGTTCCCCATGTCCCCAGCAACCGCTCCCCTCTCGCCAAGGAGAACACCGTGCTGAGCCCACATGAACTTGCCACGCTGATGCTGATCGGCAATGGCCCCCATACCCGCGACGATACGTCGAGCATCCCCGCACGCGAAATCGACCCCGTCGATCTCGATGCACTGATCGCCAAGCAACTGGTGATCCTGGAATCCCGCCAGGGTAAACGTCCCTGCCCGCAAATCACCGCCGATGGCCGCTCGATGCTGGCCGCGGTGGGCCGCCTGAACTAGCGGCGCCTCTCAAATCTTGCTTCTACCGGGTGACGGCTGCCGTCTTCACCGGCGCGGCCGGCGCCCGGTGGCCATCGGTCAGCGTCTTCAGGAACGCGATCACATCGCGCATTTCGCCCTCGGTCATGAGCGGCTTGTCGCCCGGCTTGCCGCCGAACGGGGCTTCCATGTTGATGTTCTCGTGATACTGCCCCGGCAGGTCGTCAAACTTCCGCACCTTGCCGTCGGCGCCGCGCGGATACCATTTCTGCGGTTTCACATCGCGCTCGGCGTAGAAGTGCATTACCTCGTCCAGCGAATGGAAGATGCCGTTGTGGAAGAACGCGTGGCGCAATGCCACGTTGCGCAATGACGGGGTACGGAACAGGCCGCAGTAGTCGGCGTGGTCCTTGAGGTCGGTCCGATCGGGGCCGCACAGCCCCATGTCGAAGAACGCCGGGTCGGCATTGCCGGCCAGCTTGCGGTTGCGCGGCACGCCCACGGCGATAAAGCCAAAGTCCGAGAACGCCGGGAAGGCGCCCTCCCGGATATCGCCCGGATGGCAAGCGGCGCAATTGCCCTTGTTCGGATCGTTGAATACGCGCAGGCCGCGCAGTTCCTGCGGGCTCAGCTTTTCCTGGCCGCGCAGCACCGCGTCGTACTTGCTGGTGTAGGGGTAGAACTCCGCAGGCGTCTGCTGGAACACCTCCAGCGCCATCAGCACGGCGCTGAAGGCCGTGTCCTCATCGTCCAGCACGTCCTGGCCCAGCACCTTGCGGAAGGTCTCGGCATACGGACCCTTGCGGATCTTCTCGACCACCACCCGTGGTTCGCCGTTGGCCATCTCGTGCGCGGACAGCAGCGGGATGCGGGCCTGGTCGTGCGTGGAGCTGGCGCGGCCGTCCCAATTGTGGCCGCCGGTCGGGCCCTGGTCCTCGGCGTCGTTGCCGTCGTTCTCGCGGTAGTGATCGGTATATGCCGGCACATTCTGCACGTAGCGCAGCGACGGCGCGGCGCGCACGCCGGTGCGCGTCATGTCCGCACCGCCCAGTTGCACCGACAGGTTGTTCGGCGGCCCGTAGGCATGCTCGGGACTATGGCAGGTGGCGCACGACTGCCTGCCCGATGCCGAAAGCGCGGGATCGAAAAACAACGCCTTGCCCAGCGCATTGAGCTGGGCGATGTCGGGATGGCGCTCGGCCATCATCGCGTAGAACGGCTTCGGACCGGCGGCCCTGGGCGCGCTGGCCACGGCTGCCGGCGCGGACGCAACAGGCGAAGCGGCCTGCGTGACCACTGCCGGCGCGGCATCCTGCTTGCCGCAGCCCGTCAACAGGCTTGCCAGCAGCAGCACTATCAAACTGCCCGCCACGCGCAACCAGGTAAAGAACGACGGGAACGCGGCGTTCCACAGCAGCGGCGGCAGGCTCATGACGAAATGATGGCGGCAGGATGACGAAGGAATGGCGCCAGAGACTATGCCGCCTTCATGACATCCACATGACGGTGCACAAGAACGAAACGTGGCTGCCTGCGGTACCTGTCATGACGGGATGTAACAGGTTGCCATGCGCATCATCATCAATCTGACACATGGCCGGATCACACTCGCGGCGCACCCTGCAGTACCACAAGTTTGATTGAAGCACCGCAGTTTTCCCACATATAAGAAAGAGGAAAGCCCATGAGCCGTAACAACCGTCTGTGGCCGCTGGCCGCATTGGCCGCTGCATGCCTGTCCGCCTGTGGCGGTAGCGATTCCGGGAGCAACGCCACCCCGCCGCTACCACATCCGGCGTGGTGACCGGCAGCTACTTCGAGCACGCCAAGGTCTGTATCGACACCAACAACAACGGCGCCTGCGACAGCGGCGAAGCGTCGACCTTCACCGATGCCAGGGGCGCGTTCAACGTGAACGGCCAGGGCCCCGTGGTAGCCGAGATCGGCACGGATGCCTTCCGTAACGACGACGCCGGCGCCCACGCCGCCGTGACGCGCAAGCTGATCTTCCGCGCACCGGCCAGCGCCAATGGCGTGGTCAGCGCCATCTCCACCGAGCTGGCCGCGCTGATGGACAGCAACGGCGGCAACCTGGACGCGGCACGTACCCAGCTGGCCGACCGCCTGGGCGTGGCCGCGGACAAGCTGCTGGAAGACCACAACAAGGAAACGGACGGCAAGATCAAGGCCGCGCTGCAGGGCGAAATCGAGCAGGCCATCGAACTGATCGCCAATGCCGTGGCAGCCGGCGGCGACATCGCCGCGGCCATCAAGAACGGCGTGGCCCAGCGCGTGGCGTTGAACAACATCAAGACCGTGGTCGTGATCTACGCCGAAAACCGCGGCTTCGACAACCTTTACGGCCTGTTCCCGGGCGCCAACGGCATTCCGGGCGTGAACCCGAGCGCCGTCGGTACCGTGACGCCGCAGAAGGACTTCGACAACTCGACGCTGGCATCGCTGCCGCCGACCTGGGGCGGGTTCACCGCCGCCGGCCAGACCGTGACGCTGCCGGAAGCCAACACCGCGGGCTGGGCCAACAAGCCGTTCCGCATCGACGATCCGTCCGGCGTCAACGGCACGGGCGTGGTGGTCAACCAGAGCGTGGTCACCCGCGACCTGGTGCACAAGTTCTACCAGAACCAGATGCAGATCAACGGCGGCAAGAACGACAAGTTCGCTGCATTCTCCGACGCCGGCGGCATCACCATGGGCTACTACGACGGCAGCAGCATGGCGATGTGGAAGATGGCCAAGGACTTCGTGCTGGCCGACAACTTCTTCATGGGCGCCTTTGGCGGCTCGTTCCTGAACCACCAGTACCTGGTCTGCGCCTGCGTGCCGACCTACCCGAACGCCGACACGTCGGTGGCATCGAAGTCGATCGCCGCCGTGGCCGCCGATGGCAAGAGCCTGAAACTGACGGACACCAGCTCCACCAGCATCCTGTCGGCACGTGCCTCGTACGTGAACGACGGCGCCATCACGCCCAAGGACCCGGCCACCGGCCTGTTCTACGCCGTGAACACGATGCAGCCGGCCTACCAGCCGAGCGGCAACGCGCCGGCGTCGACCGATGCCACCAAGCTGCTGGCCGACCCGAGCGCCGCCAGCACGCTGCCGCCGCAAACCCAGGACACCATCGCCACCTACCTGGACAAGCGTGGCGTGGACTGGGCCTGGTACGCGGGCGCATGGAAGGCCGTGTCGGCCGATCGCACCAAAATCTACAACAACACCACGCCGAACTTCCAGGCGCACCACCAGCCGTTCAACTTCTTCGCGGCGTTCAGCCCGGTTGACCATGCCGACTACCGTACATCCCACCTGAAGGACTTCGACAGCCAGTTCCTGGCCGATGCCGCCGCGGGCAAGCTGCCGGCCGTAACGTTCTACAAGCCGCAGGGCAACCTGAACCAGCATCCCGGCTACGCCAACGTGACCGACGGCGACGCCCACATCGTCAACGTGATCCAGCAACTGCAGAACAGCCCGCAGTACAAGAACATGCTGATCGTGGTGACGTACGACGAAAACGGCGGCTTCTACGACCACGCGCCGGTGCCGACCGCCGACCGCTGGGGCCCGGGCACGCGTATCCCGGCGATCATCGTGTCGCCGTTCGCCAAAAAGGGCTTCGTGGACCATACGCAGTACGACACGGCGTCGATCCTGCGCTTCATCACGCGCCGCTTCGCCCTGCCGACGCTGCCGGGCCTGAAGCTGCGTGACGACTCGCTGGTGGCCAACGGCAAGCCGGCCATGGGCGATCTGACCAACGCGCTGTCGCTTTCGGCGCAGTAAGCAGGAAGTCGCAAGACTGGCGGTTGCCAGCGGAAAGGGGCGGCCCTCGCAAGGGGCCGCCCCTTTTTCCTCATGGCGGATGACGGTGGCGGCGCCGGCCCTGGCGTCGGCGGATGGCCGACAGGCAGGGCCCTCCACAGTGGCTATAGTCCTGTAAGTGCCCCAAGCGCCAAGGAGACCGCCATCGCCGCCTGGCATTCCGACATCCCCGCCCGGCTCGACCGCCTGCCGTGGTCGGCCTGGCATTGGCGCGTTGCCATCGCGCTGGGCATCGCCTGGGTGCTCGACGGGCTGGAAGTCACGCTGGTGGGCTCGGTCGGCGCCGTGCTGGAGCGCCCGGACACCCTGGGGCTCGACGCCACCCAGGTGGGCTGGTCCGGCTCCGTATACATATTGGGGGCGGTCGTCGGCGCCCTGCTGTTCGGGCGTCTGGCCGACCGGCTGGGCCGCAAGAAACTGTTCCTGGCCACGCTGGCGGTCTATATGGCGGCCACGCTGGCCACGGCGTTCTCCCCGAACTTTGCGTTCTTCGCGGTCTGCCGGTTCGTGACCGGACTGGGCATCGGCGGCGAGTACGCGGCCATCAATTCGGCCATCGACGAACTGATTCCGGCGCGTGTGCGCGGGCGCGTGAACCTGGCCATCAACGGCAGCTTCTGGCTGGGCGCGGCGCTGGGCGCCGGCCTGAGCCTGGTGCTGCTGGATCCGCGCGTGTTCGGCCCGGTGTGGGGCTGGCGCGTCTGCTTCGGGCTGGGCGCGGTGCTGGCCGTGGCGATCGTCCTGATCCGCCGGCATGTGCCGGAAAGCCCCCGATGGCTGACCACACACGGACGGCACGAGGAAGCGGCGCGCGTGATCGGCGGCATCGAAGCCGAGGTGGCACGGCGGCATGGCCCCTGCCGGCGGTGGACGCGGCTGCCACGTTAGCCTATGCCGGCCGGCCCATCCCCGCGCTGAGTGAGATCGTGCGCCTGCTGCTGCGGCGCTACCGCACGCGCAGCGTCGTCACGTTCGCGTTGATGGTGGCGCAGGCATTCTTCTATAACGCCATTTTCTTCACCTATTCGCTGGTGCTGACCCGCTTCCAGGGCGTGCCGGAAGCGCGCGTGGCGCTCTATATCTTTCCTTTCGCCCTGGGCAACGCGCTGGGTCCGCTGGTGCTGGGCCCCCTCTTCGATCGTGTCGGACGGCGCAGGATGATTGCCGTGACCTATGTGCTGTCGGGCATCGGACTGGCCGCCACCGGCTGGGCGTTCATGGAAGGCTGGCTCGATGCCCGCGCCCAGGCGCTGTGCTGGTCGGCCGTTTTCTTCCTGGCGTCGGCCGCGGCAAGCTCCGCCTACCTGACCGCCAGCGAGGTCTTCCCGCTGGAAATGCGCGCCCTGGCCATTTCGGTGTTCTACGCCGTGGGCACGGGCACCGGCGGCTTTATCGCGCCGGTACTGTTCGGGCGGCTGATCGAGACCGGCAGCCGGGGCGCGGTGGCTGTTGGCTACGGCATCGGCGCGGCTTTGGTAATCGTGGCCGGCCTGATGGCGCTTCGCTTTGGCGTGGACGCGGAACGGCGCGCGCTGGAAGATATCGCCCCGCCGTTGGGGTCGGAGCGCGATTGAGGGCGTGTGAGGGGCGATTTTTGAGAACCGTCCCATATCAATGTTGAGGGGTGGCCGGCAGACTGTCATTGGCTGCGCAATATCGCGCAGCGCAAGACAGGAGCATTGCCATGGAATCGACATTCGCCAGCCACCAATCACCCGCTATTCCGGCCACCCAATCCGCCCAGCCTGTCGAGGACAGAATCGGCCACGATCTGGCCTTGCTGGACGAGGTGAAGACGATCCACGACATGGTGGGGTGGTTCATCCATCCCGATCTGAAACCGCTCACAATCGAGGAAATGAACGAGGTCATCGCCGAGACATGGTCATCCGCAGCATGATCGGACTCGATACCAACGTGCTGGTCCGCCTGTTTGCGCACGACGGCGACGCGCAGTCGGCGGCCCGACACGAGGAATTCTTCCCTCCAGCCAGCCCTATCCTTTGGCATACATACGAGCCACTTAATATTTTATTTCATATTTTGTTTTTGCGTACTATGATATTCAATATCATCGATCGTCGTTTGCGCTCATGTCTTTCCTGCCTCTCCAGCTCCGCTCCCTTCGCAAACACCGGGGGCTCTCGCTTACCGACATAGGCCGCACAATCGGCATGGCCAGTTCCAACCTGTCCGTCGCCCTGAGCGGCAAGCAGGATGTGCGCGCTTCGACACTTGACGCGATTGCCACCGCGCTCGATGCCGAATGGGTGCTTGTGCCCAAGGAGCACCTGGCCGAAGTCCGGCAGACGCTGGCGGGCAAGGCTGCGGGTCCCGACCGCGCTGCGCCGACTTCCGTGGACCTGTTGCTCGGGGATGAGTCATGAGCGATGAACTCCGGCCCCGCTATCTGGCGGTACACCTGCACGGCGTGCTCTGCGGCTACCTATGCGAGGCCGGGCGGACCACGCGCTTCGTGCCAAGCGAGCAATTTCGGGGCGATCCGGGGCGGCCGACGCTGAGCCTTTCCCTGACCGTGCCCGGCAATGAGCCGCTGACCGGCACGATCCTGTCGAATCCATTTCACCCTGCCCTGTACAACATCGGCGGCGAACTCCCGCCCTACTTTGCGGGCCTGCTGCCCGAGGGCGAACTGCGCAAGCGGCTGGAGGCCACGCGTCACCATCCGGATGACCGCGATGATTTCGGCGTGCTGGCCGCCGCCGGCGAGGACCTGCCAGGGGCCTTGACCGTACGCCCCGCGGACCTGGACGCGTTGCCCGATCACGTACGCACCATCGGGGTAACCGGCGGCGCCGACAATCTGGAAATCGCGGTCGTGGAAGGCGCGACGGAGGGCGCGGCCTCGGTGTCGGGCGTGCAAAACAAGCTGGCGCTGTCGACCGCGCACGCGGGCAAGCGCTACACCATGCCGACCCATGGCCGCCTGTCCGACCTGATTGCCAAGCTGCCGGCGCGCAACGACGACAGCCAGATCTATAACGAATACGTGTCGATGCAGCTGGCCCAGGCAGCCGGGGTGGCCGTGGCCGTGTGCCGACCGCAACCGCTGGCCGCCATCGACGTCCCCGGCCTGGCCGATGCGCTGGGCGCGGACCTGCATTTCCTTGCGGTGGACCGCTTCGATCGCGAGCCCGGCGGCCGGGTCCATGCCGAGGACGGCTGCCAGATCCTCACGCGCATGCCGGCGCGCAAGTACGCCGGCAACGACGCCTACGTGGCCATCGTCCGGCTGCTGGACCGACTGAGCGTGCGCGGCATCGAGGATGTCCGCCAGTTCTTCATGCGCCAGGCCGTACATACCCTCCTGGGCAACAGCGACGCCCATCTCAAGAATTTCTCATTCCTCTATCGCAACGGCATGATGCCGGAGCTGTCGCCGGCCTACGACATCGTCAGCGTGGCCGCGCTGCCCGGCTTCTCGGGATTCGGCCAGAACGTCGCCATTGATCTCCTGCAGCGCAAGCAGACGCTGGAAACCTACCGGGAATTCGCCCGCGAAACGCGAATTTCCGAGCGCATTGCCGTGGCGGCAGTCAAGGATGCCGTGACGATGGCGCAGGAGCGCTGGCCCGCCCTGCTCGATTCGTTGCCGGCCCCGGATGCGATGAAAGCCGTGGTGCTCGAACGGCTGAAGTCCCTGCCGCTGGCGCAACTGGCCAGGCGCTGACGCTGATCAATGCGCCGCGATTCTGGACGCATTTTGAGACACGTCCCATTCTTTTCTGCTTGACAGCGACCCAGAATGGTTTCGTCGGCGCAGCGATTGCACCGGCCAACCAGATTAAAGAGGGGTCAACCATGCAACATCAAGCAGAGCAGAACATTGCACGAAACGACGTCGGGACTGTGACGCAGCCGATCAGCGATCTGATGGATAGCCTTGTTCGCCGCGAGGCTTCGCGAACCGAAGGAGAACTAGGGCAAGCCGTGGATCTGCAGACGCCGCGCGACATGCAAGAGGACGCCGATCCGGCAATCACATTGGGCCTGCGGGAACTCGCGCCCGGCGAAACCTGCTCGATCATGGATTTGAAGGGATGCCTGGCGGGCCGCAGACCTCCGCCGAGCAGGGAAGAGATCGCGCAAGCCGTCGCCGAAGCAGAGGCACGCGATATGATGGACGCCGATCCAACGGTAACGTTGGGCCTGCCTCCGCTTGCCCCGGGACAAACCTGCTCCATCATGGATTTGAAGGGATGCCTGGCGGGCCGCCACTCGGGGCCGCCGTTGACTGACGATGAAATCGACGAGGCCATTGATGCGGAGATCTGCGCACGTTACCTCCGGAGCTTCGCATGATCGGACTGGACACCAATATCCTTGTTCGCTTCTTTGCACGGGACGATCCTGCACTGACAGCCAAGGCTGACAAGCTGATGGCATCGCTGTCCCGAAGCTCCCCGGGTTACGTCGCCCTTGCGGTTCTCGTGGAACTTGTGCGAGTCATGAGAAGAATCCGGGGAGCGACCCGGGCTGAAATCGCCCGCATCGTGGAATGGCTACTAAGGAGCCGTGAGCTGGTGATTGAGTCGTATGCCGCTGTCGAATCGGCATTTCTGCTATTCAGAGCGACGTCGGGTGAATTTCCAGACTGTCTGATCCACCGCACCTGCCAGGGCGCCGGTTGCCACCACACGGCCACGTTTGACCGCAAGGCAGCGCGGAGCATCGGCATGAAGCTCGTGCTTTGACTCCCTGCCCGCCCCCCAGCTGATCAGGAACAATGCATGCGCCACGATTCGGGACGAATTTTGAGACACGTCCCATTCTTTTCTGCTTGACAGCGACCCAGAATGGTTTCGTCGGCGCAGCGATTGCACCGGCCAACCAATCAAAGAGGGGTCAATCTCATGCAACAACAAACCGAACGGAAAATTTCACGGAACGACGTTGGGGGTGTGGCGAAGGGCCACGCGGATGACAGCCCGCATTTGTCGACACCCAATGGCCAAAATGCATTCTCGATCAAGGATTTGAAAGGCTGCCTCGCGGGCCGCGTGCCTGCGCCAACGGCAGCCGAAATCGCGGCAGCCGTTGCGAGCGCCGAAGCAAGGGCACACGCATGCCGGAGTGGCGGCAATGGCCGCAACGGCCCGGATGGCGGCGATGGAAGCGCATCGAAGCCACGCCTCTTGCCAAAGCTGGCCCCGGGTCAGGCCTGTTCTATCAAGGATCTGAAGGGATGCCTCGCCGGTCGCGGACGGCATTCGGCCACCTCGATAGAGGAGATGAATGAAGTCATCGCCCAGGCAGTGTTGGAACGCTATCTCCGGAGCTTCGCATGATTGGGCTCGACACGAACATCCTCATCCGGTACTTCACCCGCGACGACCCTGTTCAGACGCCCGTGGCGGATGCCCTGCTTGATTCGCTGTCCGACGCCAGGCGGGGATATGTGCCAACTGTCGTTCTGGCCGAGCTGGTATGGACCATGGACAAACGCTATGGAGCCGGCCAGCCCGAGCTGGTCGAGATCATCGAGTACTTGATTGGGAGCAGCGATCTCATTCTCGAATCGTGCGCCGTCGTCAAGTCAGCCCTGCGGCTCTTCACAGCCACGTCCGGTGATTTCGCCGACTGTCTGATCCACCGCTCCTGCCAGGGCGCCGGTTGCCACCACACGGCCACGTTCGACCGCAAGGCAGCGCGGAGCATCGGCATGAAGCTCGTGCTTTGAATGACGATCCTCGGCTCACGTAACTCAGCTCAACCCATCGAGCACCAGATGCTGACCATGCATGGCCTCGGCCCCGTCGGATGCCAGGAAAGCCACCGCCCGCGCGGCGGCGCCCGTGGATACCCACCGCGCCGGGTCGGCCGATGGCATGGCATGACGGTTGGCGGGCGTGTCAAGGATGCTTGGCGCGATGCTGTTGACATTGATGCCCGAGCCCCTGACCTCGTGCGACAGGCTTTCCACCAGCCGCTGCAACGCGCTCTTGGAGGCGGTATAGGCGCCCATCGTGGCGGCACCGGTGGCGGCGCCGCGCGCCGAGACGGCGACGACCTTGCCGCTGCGCTGGAACATCATCGCCGGAATGAAGTGCCCCGTCACGGCCACGAACGACCATGCGTTGAGGTCCATCATGCGCTGCCAGGATTCGCGGCTCAAGGCGTGGGTGGGCTCGCCCATCTCGAAGCCGCCGGCCACGTGGACCAGCACGTCGACCGTGCCGAAAGCGTCGAGGATAGCGGCGGCCACGGGGGCCATCGCGCTATCCGATGTCACGTCGGCCGCGTGCAGCAGCGTGCCGCCATGGTCGGGCTCGGGATGCGCGAACACGCTCTGCAGATGCTGCAGGTTGTGGTCGATCAGCGCCAGCCGCGCCCCCTCTCCGGCGAACCGGCTGGCCACCGCCCGGCCCAGGGCGCCGGCGGCTCCCGTAATGACGACATGACGACGCGACACCTTGGCTTCCATGGCGAACTCCGGGGAAAACGGTTCTTCCACCATAGTGCCTTGGCCGGGAGTCCGCCAGAATCTGCCCGGTCACCCTTCGGGCTGACCGGCGGCGGCGCCCAACTGTACAGCAAGCGGCACCGGCATCTGTGTATGGCTGCCCGTCCGATGATCGGGCAAGATGCCGCACCGCCCGTTGCCGGGCTTACCGCACCAGGACAAGGAAGTGCCCCTCACCCGCATCAAGCAGAGCGAGACCCTGCTGGCCGTGCTGGCCCTTATCGGCTCCATGGCGGCGCTGTGCATCGGGACGTCGTTTGCCAAGAGCCTTTTCGGCGCCATTGGCGCGCAAGGCACGGTGGCGCTGCGCGTCGGCTTTGCGGCGTTGATCCTGATTGCGGTCTGGCGGCCATGGCGCTTCACGCTGTCCGGCGCGCATGCCCGCGCCATTGCCCTGTATGGGGCGGCACTGGGTGCGACGAACCTGCTGTTCTACATGTCGTTGCGCACCATCCCGCTGGGGCTGGCCATTGCCATCGAGTTCACGGGCCCGCTCGCGGTCGCCGTGCTGTCGTCGCGCAAGGCCATCGATTTTTATGGATTGCCTGCGCCGTTGCCGGTCTCGTCCTGCTGCTGCCACTGGGCGAGGCAGCGACCCATCTCGATCCGGTGGGGATCGGCTATGCGCTGACGGCCGGTGTCGGCTGGGCCCTCTATATTGTGTTCGGGCAGATGGCCGGCAACGCGCATGGAGGCCAGGCGACCTCGTTGGGCATGACGATGGCGGCGCTGGTGGCCCTGCCCTTCGGTGTCGCCCATGCCGGGGCGGAGATGTTCAGCCCGGGCCTGCTGCTTTCCGGACTGGCCGTCGGATTGATGTCGAGCGCGATTCCGTACTCGCTGGAGATGGTGGCGCTGAAGCGCCTGCCGCGCAGGACGTTCGGGATCTTGCTGAGCCTGGAGCCCGCCATGGGGGCGCTGGCCGGTCTGGCCTTCCTGCACGAGCAGTTGACGGCGATCCAATGGGTGGCGATTGCCGCCATCATCACGGCTTCGATCGGCTGTACCGCGACGTCGCGCGGCAAGAACTAGTCGTCGGTCGGGCGATCCCGATACACGGGCTAGTTGTCGGCAAACCAGTCGCGCGGCAGCCAATGCCCGCGAGCTGGCCGCGAGGCACGATCGGCTGGCTCGGCCAGCGACAGGCTGACCTCATGCAGGAAGCTGTCCTCGGGGTTGCGGCGCGCGGCGAATCCACAGTCGCGCATGATGGCCAGCATGCGACGGTTTTCGCTGAGTACGTCGCCGCGCATGCCTTGCAATCGGCTGGCTCGCGCAATTTGTTGCAGTCGCTGGATCAAGCGCCGGCCCAGGCCCTGTCCCTGCCAGTCGTCGGCCACGACCACCGCCAGTTCCGCCACATTGTCGGGATTCACCACGTATTCGGCGTTGGCGACAATTGCTTCCGCGCCGTCTTCTCCCTGCACGGTTACCACGATGGCAACGTCGCGCTGCGGGTGATGCGCCACAAAGCCGTGGATTATCTCATCGGCTACCCGGCCCCCGGTCATGAAACGGTAGTAGCGACTTTCCCGCGACAGGCCATCCACAAAGGTACGCAGTCCTTCCTGGTCAGCCGGCCGAACGCTGCGCAACGTCACCTGGCCGCCGCCGCGGGCCATCCAGCTTTCCTCGCGCACGCGCGAACCTGCTGTGCTTTCCCCTACCTTGCCCTCGTTCATGGCCAGTCCCTGACTTCATCTTTTGTAGGCAGGACTATAGTCGAAACCCTGACTTTTGCAAATGAAGTTAGAGTGCTATGCTCAAACCATGAATACGCCACCGCCTTCGATCTCGCCTGAAGACTTCGCGCAATGCTCGATTGCCGCCACGTTGTCGCTGATCGGCGAAAAGTGGACGATTCTGATCTTGCGCGACGTATTTTCCGGGGTCCAGCGGTTCGACGACTTCCTGGAACGCCTCCAGTGCTCCCCCGCCGTGCTTTCCGCGCGACTGAAGACGTTGACCGAGGCCGGCGTGCTGCGCAAGGTCAGCTACAAGGAGCCGGGCGAGCGCGAGCGCTTTGCCTACCGCCCCACTCGGGCGGCCGTCGAACTGCTGCCGGTCATTGTCGGCCTGATGCAATGGGGCGACGCACATATGAAGCCCGATGGCCAGGGGCCGGCTGAAATCCGGTCGCGGGTCAACGGCCTCAGGGTGCGCTCGGCATTGATCGATGAGGCCGATCAGCTGGTGTCGCCCTCTGACATGCAACTGGTGTCCCTCCTCCCCAAGCCGGTACCGGCGACTGAAAGCAAAGGCAGCGGTCCGGCACACGCACCGCCGCCGCGCATTGCACCGCACCATAGCCGTGCGGCCGCCCAACTCTGGCGCGGCACCAGCATGCAGATTCGTGACGCATAGCGCACCGAATTGCATCATTTCGTGATTCAAAGTCTCCAAACCACCACCTGACGGGGCTGGCACACCGCTTGCGAGATGGAACGCGGGCCGGTCAACGGCGATCCGCCCACCCCACACAGCACGGTTGCTATCCGTAGGTAGCAACCGTCAGGACAACGGCGTCCCCAGAACTGGCCTCTTCGCGCCAGCCTCTCGGGACGCCTTTTGTTTTTGGAGCCCAAGAATGAACGGCAAAGCCACCCGGATCGACCTGCTGAGTCTCAAGACCCCGCAGATGCGCGCCTTCCACCTGACCTGGATGGCGTTCTTCGTCTGCTTCTTCGCGTGGTTTGCCTGCGCGCCGCTGATGCCGGTGCTCAAGGGCGAGTTCGGCCTCACGCCTGGGCAGATCGCCAATATCAATATCGCCGCCGTCGCCGTGACCATCCTGGTCCGTCTGGTGATCGGGCCGATGTGCGACCGGTTTGGCCCGCGCAAGACCTACACCGGCCTGCTGGCCATCGGCGCGATCCCGGTGATTGGAGTGGCCTTTGCGCAGAACTACGAGACCTTCCTGTTCTTCCGCCTGCTGATCGGCGCGGTAGGCGCGAGCTTTGTCATCACGCAGTACCACACGTCGGTGATGTTCGCGCCAAACGTGGTGGGCACGGCCAACGCGGCGTCGGCCGGATGGGGCAATGCTGGCGGCGGCGCCGCGCAGGGTGCCATGCCGCTGCTGCTGGCAGCCGTGCTGTTCCTGGGCGTGGACCACGCCATGGGCTGGCGCGTGGCGCTGATCGTGCCGGGCGTGCTGATGCTGGTCATGGCCGTCGTGTACTGGCGCTTCACGCAAGACTGCCCGGAAGGCAATTTCTCGGACCTGCGCGCCCAAGGCATTGCGGTGAGCGGCGGCAAGGGCGGTGGCGGCTGGGCCAGCTTCCGCGCGGCCAGCACCAACTACCGCGTATGGATGCTGTTCATCACGTACGGCGCGTGCTTTGGCGTGGAGATTTTCATCCACAACGTGGCCGCCACCTTCTATGTGGACCACTTCGGCCTGTCGCTGTCGGCCGCCGGCATGGCCGCCGCCAGCTTCGGCCTGCTGGCCCTGTTTGCCCGTGCGCTGGGTGGCTACGTGTCCGACCGCGTCGCCCGCCGCAGCGGCCTTGATGCCCGCTCGATCGTGCTGTTCGTCTTCATCCTGGGCGAAGGCCTGGGCCTGCTGGCCTTCGCCCACGCCTCGGGCGTGGTAACGGCCGTGGTCGCCATGCTGGTGTTCGGCCTGTTCACCCACATGGCCTGCGGCGCCACCTACGCGCTGGTGCCGTTCATCGACCGCAAGGCGCTGGGCGGCGTGGCCGGGATCATCGGCGCGGGCGGCAACGTCGGCGCCGTGGCGGCTGGCTTCCTGATGAAGGGCCTGGGCGACCTGCAGCAGACGCTGACGTACCTGGGCGTGGCCGCCACGCTGGCGGCGCTATGCGCCATCGCCGTGCGCTTCAGCGCCGAGCACAAGGCCCGCGAGCAGGCGCTCTACGACAGTGCCCTGGCCAGCTGAACCGCATCGCCCCCCCCCACACACAAGACACTCCGGACAAGGAAAGCATCATGAAGATCATCATCGTCGGGCACGGCATGGTCGGCCACAAGTTCCTGGAATGCCTGGCCGACGCCGGGGCTCAGGACCTGGAAGTGACGGTGCTCTGCGAGGAGCCGCGCCCCGCCTACGATCGCGTGCATCTGTCCGAATTCTTCGCCGGCAAGTCGGCCGACGACCTGTCGCTGGTGCCGCAAGGCTTCTTCGACCAGCACAGCAACATGCTGCTGCGCCTGAACGCCAGGGCCACGGCGATCGATACGGCCGCGAAGACAGTCACCACGTCCACGGGCGAAACCCTGGCCTACGACAAGCTCGTGCTGGCTACCGGCTCCTACCCCTTCGTCCCCCCGCTGCCGGGCAGGGATCGCAAGGACACCTTCGTCTATCGCACCATCGAAGACCTGGAAGCGATGCTCGAATGCGGCAGCCGCGCCAGATCCGGCGTGGTGATCGGCGGCGGCCTGCTGGGCCTGGAATGCGCCAAGGCCCTGCGCGACATGAACCTGGACACCCACGTGGTGGAGTTCGCCCCGCGCCTGATGGCCGTGCAGGTGGACGACGGCGGCGGCCGCATGCTCCGCCAGAAAATCGAGGAACTGGGCGTCAAGGCACACACCGGCAAGAACACCGTGGAGATCGTCGATGGCGTCGACGGCACGCACCGCATGAACTTTGCCGATGGCACGCACCTGGACACCGACATGATCGTGTTCTCCGCCGGCATCCGTCCGCGTGACGAACTGGCGCGCGATGGCGGCCTGGCGGTGGGTCCGCGCGGCGGCGTCGTGATCGACGACAACTGCCTGACCTCGGACCCGAACGTCTACGCCATTGGCGAATGCGCGCTGTGGGACGGCAAGATCTACGGCCTGGTGGCTCCGGGCTACGACATGGCCCGCGTGGCGGCCCGCCACCTGCGCGGCGAGACGGCGCAATTTGCCGGCGCCGACATGAGCACCAAGCTCAAGCTGATGGGCGTGGACGTTGCCAGCATCGGCGACCCGCACGGCAACGTGCCGGGCAGCCGCTCGTACCAGTTCACCGACGAGCGCAAGCAGGTCTACAAGAAGCTGGTGGTGTCCGATTGCGGCAAGTACCTGCTGGGCGGCGTGCTGGTGGGCGATGCGGCCGAGTACGGCACGCTGCTGCAGATGATGCTGAACCGCATCGAGCTGCCCGAATCGCCCGAATTCCTGATCCTGCCGTCGTCGGACGGCCAGGCAAAGCCGGCGTTGGGTGCCGATGCCCTGCCCGACACTGCGCAGATCTGCTCGTGCAACAACGTCAGCAAGGGCCAGATCTGCGCCGCCGTGACCGATGGCGCCACCAGCATCGGCGCCCTGAAGTCGTGCACCAAGGCCGGCACGGCCTGCGGCGGCTGCGTGCCGCTGGTCACGCAGATCATGAAGGCCGAGATGAAGAAGCAGGGCATGGCCGTGAACAACCATGTCTGCGAACACTTCCCGTACTCGCGCCAGGAGCTGTACCACCTGGTGCGCGTGGGCAAGTTCAAGACGTTCGACGACCTGCTGGCCGCGCACGGCAAGGGCCTGGGCTGCGATATCTGCAAGCCCACCGTGGGCAGCATCCTGGCGTCGTGCTGGAACGAGTTCGTGCTCAAGGAAGAGCACGCCAGCCTGCAGGATTCCAACGACTACTTCCTGGCCAATATCCAGAAGGACGGCACGTACTCGGTGGTGCCGCGCATGCCCGGCGGCGAGGTCACGCCGGACGGCCTGATCGCCGTGGGCCAGGTGGCCAAGAAGTACGGCCTCTACACGAAGATCACCGGGGGCGCACGGGTGGACATGTTCGGCGCCCGGCTGGAGGAACTGCCGCTGATCTGGGAGGAACTGATCGCGGCCGGCTTCGAATCGGGGCATGCCTACGGCAAGTCGCTGCGCACGGTGAAGTCGTGCGTGGGCTCCACGTGGTGCCGCTATGGCGTGGATGATTCGGTGGGCCTGGCCATCGACATCGAGAACCGCTACAAGGGCCTGCGCGCGCCGCACAAGATCAAGTTCGGCGTGTCGGGCTGCACGCGCGAGTGCGCCGAGGCACAGGGCAAGGACGTGGGCATCATCGCCACCGAAAAGGGCTGGAACCTCTACGTCTGCGGCAACGGCGGCATGAAGCCGCGCCACGCCGAGCTGCTGGCCGGCGACCTGGACCGCGAGACGCTGATCCGCTACGTCGACCGGTTCCTGATGTTCTACGTGCGCACGGCCGACCGCCTGCAGCGCACCAGCACGTGGCGCGACAACCTCGAAGGCGGCCTGGACTACCTGAAGTCCGTGGTCATCGACGACAAGCTGGGCATCGGCGCCGAACTCGAAGCCGAGATGCAGCACGTGGTGGACACCTACGAGGACGAGTGGAAAAAGGCCGTCACCGACCCCGAGACCCGCAAGCGCTTCCGCCATTTTGTGAACAGCGACCTGCGCGACGACAACCTGGTCTTCCTGGAGGAACGCGGCCAGGTGCGGCCCGCCAGGCCGGAGGAACGGAACTTGCAGCGTTCCCGCCTGAGCCACATTCCCGTGGTTGCCGTGCCCGCAAAAGCAGCCTGACACAAGGAGAACGTGATGAGCCAAGCCCACCATCCCGAAACCTGGACCGCGATCTGCACCTTGCGCGATATCGTGCCCAATACTGGTGTCTGCGCACTGGTCGACACGCAGCAGGTGGCCGTCTTCCGCGTCGGCCGGGGCGAGGAGGTCTACGCGATCGCCAATTTCGATCCCAATTCGCAGGCCAGCGTGCTGTCGCGCGGGCTGGTCGGCAGCCTGGGGGATCGCATCGTGGTGGCGTCGCCGATCTACAAGCACCACTTCGACCTGCGCACCGGCGAATGCCTGGAGGCGCCCGAGCATTCGGTGGATGCCTATATGGCCCGCGTCTATGACGGCAAGGTCTGGGTGGCGGCATCGGTCGTGCAGCGCCAGGCCGAGGAAGAACTGGCCGCCTGATCCGCACTTACGTCTACGTCCAACGCCCCAGGAAGATGATATCCACGACGCCCCCACCTCGTCTCCCATCGCCGCCGTGAAGCCGCGGCTGGTGGTGGTCGGCAACGGCATGGCCGCCATGCGCACGGTCGAGGAACTGCTGAAGCTCGCGCCGGACCTGTACGACATCACGGTGTTCGGCGCCGAGCCCTACGGCAACTACAACCGCATCCTGCTGAGCCCGGTGCTCGCCGGCGAGAAGACCGTCGACGACATCATGCTCAACACGCGCGACTGGTACACCCGGAACGGCATCGAACTGCTGGCCGGTGACCCCGTGGTGGCCATCGACCGTCCGCGCCGCACGGTGCGCTCGGCTTCGGGGAAGGAAGTCCACTACGACCGCCTGCTGCTGGCCACCGGGTCCAAGCCGTTCATCATTCCGGTGCCGGGCCACACGCTGGACGGCGTGATCGCCTTCCGCGACATCCAGGACGTGGAAACCATGCTGCACGCCGCGCGGAACCATCGCCACGCGGTGGTGATCGGCGGCGGCCTGCTGGGACTGGAGGCCGCCAACGGCCTGATGCGCCAGGGCATGGACGTCACCGTGGTGCATCTGGCCGACAGCCTGATGGAGCGCCAGCTCGACAAGCCCGCCGCCGACCTGCTGAAGGTGGCGCTCGAACGCAAGGGCCTGCGCTTCCTGCTGGGCGCACAGACCGCCGGCATCCTGGGCGAAAGCCGCGTGACTGGCGTGCTGTTCAAGGACGGCACGCAGATCCCGGCCGACCTGGTGGTGATGACTGCCGGCGTGCGCCCCAATATCGAACTGGCCGCTGGCGCCGGCCTGCGCTGCGAGCGCGCCATCGTGGTGGACGACACGCTGCAGACCTTCGACCCGCGCATCTACGCCGTCGGCGAATGCGTGCAGCACCGCAACGCCACGTTTGGCCTGGTAGCGCCGATCTGGGACCAGGCCCGCGTCTGCGCCGCCCACCTGGCCGGTGCCGGGCATCGGCGCTACGTGCAGCAGGCCACGGCCACCAAGCTCAAGGTGACCGGCGTGGACCTGTACTCGGCCGGCGACTTCATCGGCGCCGAGGGCAGCGAGGACCTGGTGCTGCGCGATCCGCGCCGGGGCGTCTACAAGCGGCTGGTGCTGCAGGACGGCCGGCTGGTCGGCGCCGTGCTGTACGGCGACGTAAAGGACGGCCCCTGGTATTTCGACCTGATCCAGTCCGGCAAGCCCGTGGCCGCGCTGCGCCAGCGCCTGCTGTTCGGCCAGGCCCAATGCGAGGCCCTGGCGGCCTGACGGCTGCCTGCCCCGGCGCCCACGCCAACATCGACCGAAGAGACTGAAGAGAATCGCCCGTGAACCTGTCAGAGATTGCGGTGGTTGCCACCACCCCACCAAGACGGTCTCCACCACCTGCCCGTACTGCGGCGTAGGCTGCGGCGTGCGTGCCACCGCCCGCGCAGACGGTCAGGTCGAAGTGCAAGGCGATGCCGATCATGCGTCGAATTTTGGCCGCCTGTGCGTCAAGGGTTCGGCGTTGGGCGACACGGTGAGCCTCGATGGCCGCCTGCTCCACCCGCAACTGCGCGATGCCGACAGCAGCCTGCGCCGCGTGAGCTGGGACCAGGCGCTGGACAAGGTCGCCAGCGGCTTTGCCGATGTCATCGCCAAGCACGGCCCCGACGCCGTGGCGCTCTACGTCTCGGGCCAGATCCTGACCGAGGACTACTACATCGCCAACAAGCTGATGAAGGGCTTTATCGGCTCGGCGAACATCGACACCAATTCGCGGCTGTGCATGTCGTCAGCCGTGGCCGGTCACAAGCGCGCGTTCGGCGAAGACCTGGTGCCGTGCAATTACGAGGATTTGGAGCAGGCCGACCTGGTGGTGCTGGTGGGCTCGAACACGGCCTGGTGCCACCCCATCCTGTTCCAGCGCCTGACGCGCGCCAAGGAAGCACGGCCCGACATGAAGATCGTGGCCATTGACCCGCGCCGCACCGCCACCTGCGAGCTGGCCGACCTGCACCTGCCGCTGCGCCCCGGCACCGACGTGCACCTGTTCAACGGCCTGCTCGGCTACCTGGCCAGGCACGGCCATGCCGATGCGGCATTCGTCGACGCCCATACGAGTGGCCTGGACGAAGCATTGGCCGTTGCCAAGGCAGATGGCAGCGACGCGGACCTGATCACCCTGGCCCGCACCTGCAAGCTCGATCCCCAGGACCTGCAGGCTTTCTTCGAACTGTTCGCCGCGACGCGGAAGGTCGTCACGGCATTCTCGATGGGTGTGAACCAGTCGTCGGCGGGCACCGACAAGGTCAACAGCATCATCAACTGCCACCTGCTGACCGGGCGGATCGGGCATCCGGGCATGGGTCCTTTCTCGCTGACGGGGCAGCCCAACGCCATGGGCGGCCGCGAGGTAGGCGGCCTGGCCAACATGCTGGCCGCCCACATGGAACTGGCCAACCCGGTGCACCGCGACATCGTGCAGGACTTCTGGCAGTCGCCGCACATGGCCGACAAGCCGGGCCTGAAGGCCGTGGACCTGTTCAACGCGATCGAGGCGGGCCGGGTCAAGGCCGTCTGGGTCATCGCCACCAACCCCGTGGTCAGCCTGCCTGACGCCGATCAGGCGCGCCGGGCACTGGCCAGGTGCGAACTGGTCGTCACGTCGGACATCGTCACGCACACCGATACCAATGACGCCGCGCACGTGCTGCTGCCTGCGCTGGGCTGGGGCGAGAAAGATGGCACGGTGACCAATTCCGAACGCCGCATCTCGCGCCAGCGCGCGTTCCTGCCGGCCCCGGGCGAAGCGCGCGCCGACTGGGACATCCTGTGCGACGTGGCCCGCCGCATGGGCTTTGCCGGCTTCGACTACGCCGGCCAGTATGAAATTTTCGACGAACACGCACGCCTCTCAGCTTGGAGAAACGGCGATGCCGACGACCGCGAGGCGCCGCGCATGTTCGATATCGGCGGCCTGGCCGGCCTGACCCAGGACGCATACGATGACTTCGAGCCGGTGCAATGGCCGTACCGCGCCGCCGCCCCCGGAGGCATGCAGCGACTGTTCGAGGACGGCCGCTACGCCTTTGCCGATGGCCGCGCCCGCTTCGTGCCCACGGCGGCGCGCGCGCCTGTGCATGCCGCCGACGACGAGTATCCGCTGATCCTCAACACGGGCCGCGTTCGCGACCAGTGGCACACCATGACGCGCACGGGCAAGGCGGCCCGGCTGTCCGACCACCTGCCCGAGCCGTTCGTCGACATGCATCCGCAGGACGCGCTGCTATGCGGCGTGGGCGAAGGCAAGCTGGCGCGCGTGACCAGCCGCTGGGGCGCCATGGTGGCGCGCGTGCGGTTTGGCGGCGGCATTGCGCGCGGCAGCGTGTTCGTGCCGATCCACTGGAACGACCAGTTCAGTTCCGACGCGCGCGTGGGCGCGGTGGTCAATCCAGTCGTCGATCCGGTCTCGGGCGAGCCCGAGTTCAAGCACACGCCAGTGCACGTGGAGGAATTCCGGGTGTCGTGGCACGGCTTCGTGCTGAGCCGCAACGCGCTGCCCGCCGACTCGCTGACGTACTGGACGCGCATCCAGGGCAAGCAGTTCCACCGCTACGAATTCGCCGGCCGGGAGGCGATCGGTGGGCGCACCGAGTGGGCGCGCGCGCTGCTGGGCGTGCAGGACCCGGAAGCGGACTGGCTTGAATACGAGGACCGCACGGCCGGCGTCTATCACGCGGGCTACGTCGTCAACGACCGGCTGGAAGCTTGCGTGTACGTCTCCACCCGCACCGACCTGCCGTCGCGCGCCTGGCTGTCGCAACTGTTCGGGCAGGACCGCCTGGAAGACACCGACCGCATCGGCCTGCTGCTGGGCCAGCCGCTGGAAAAGACAGCCGACGCCGGCCCTACCGTCTGCTCGTGCTTCGGCGTCGGCCGCAACACAATCTGCGACGCCGTGCGCAAGCACGACCTCAAGACGCCAGCCGAGATCACGGCTTGCGTAAAGGCGGGCGGCAACTGCGGGTCCTGCGTGCCGGAGCTTCGGAAACTGTTGGGCGAGATCCGGATCGTGGAGGCGGAGGTGGCCTGATCGCCTCGCGGATAAGGCATGGCGCGGCAGCCCTGGTGGCTCCCGCGCCATTTTTTCGCCCGTTTCTTGACATTAAGTCCAGCAATATACAAACTGTCCAAAATCGAATTTCCTCTGATTTTTCCTTCCCTGATGCCCGACCGTACCCCGAGCAGCGGCTGCTGCTGGACCAGATCAAGCAGGTTGCCGATGGCCTGGGCCAGACGCTCGCGCCGTTCTGCGAGGTCGTGGTTCACGACCTGCTGGAGCCCGGCCAGTCGATCCTGGCCATCCACAACAACCTGTCGGGCCGCGCGGTGGGCGATCCCACCACGGAACTGGGCGAGGCGCGCATCACCGACCCCGACTATCCGCAGGTGCTTGCCAACTACGCGAACCAGTTCGCGGATGGCCGTTTGGCCAAGAGCACGTCCATCGGCATCAAGGACAGCAGCGGCCGCTACATTGCCGCGCTGTGCATGAACGTGGACCTGACGCTGTTCCGCAGCCTGCAGATGGCCATGGGCCAGTTCGTGCAGACCGCTACAGACGGGCCGGAGGAAACGCTCGACCCGGCCAGCACGGAGGTCTTGCGCACGCGCATCGACGCCTTCGCGGCACGGCTGGCCACCACGCCCCGCGCGTTGAAGACCGATGAGCGGCGCGCGCTGCTGGCCGAACTCAAGGCGTCCGGCCTGCTGGAAGTGCGCCGGGCCATGGAAACCATCGCGGCGCACCTGGGTGTGTCGCGCGCCACCGTCTACAGCTATGCACGCTAACGCCGCCGCGCACTTGCTACTGCTCGACAAACACGCCGTGGAAGCGGCGCTGATTCCCGACGACGTCCTGGCCGCCGTGCGCGAGGCCTTTATCCTGCACAGCCATCGGGAGGGGCGCGTCTTCCCGCTGATCCGCGAAAAGCTGGCTACCGGCGGAGTGTTCGGCATCAAGGCCGGCGATGTCGGCCGCCAGAACCTGCTGGGCTTCAAGGCCGCCGGCTTCTGGCCTGGCAACCGCCAGCGCGGCGGGGAGCCGCATCAGGCCACCATCGTGCTGATCGACCCGGCCACCGGCCGCCCGGTCTGCATTCTTGACGGCAACGCGATCACCACGGCGCGCACCGGCGCGGCGGGCGGCATCGGCCTGCAGGCGCTGGCCCGGCCCGACAGCCGCCGCGTATGCGTGTTCGGCACCGGCGTGCAGGCGCGCGTGCAGTTGACGTATGCGCTGGCGCTGCTGCCGTCGCTGGACGAGGTGCGCTACGTCAGCGCCAACGGCGCGCCCAGTCCGAGCTTCGAGGCCGAATTCTCCGACTTTGCCGCGCGCTGCCGGATTTCCCTGGCTACCGACCGCAATGCCGCCGTGGCCGACAGCGATGTGGTGATCACGGCCACGCCCGGCGGCGGGGCGCTGTTCGACGCCGATGCCGTGCAGCCCGGCACTCATCTGACCTGTGTCGGCGCCGATACCAGCGGCAAGCGCGAGCTGCCCGACGGCGTCCTTGAACGCGCCCGCATCGTCGCCGACGACCTGGAGCAGGCGCGCAGCATCGGCGAATGCCAGTGGTCGCCCGACCTGCATTGCATCGAAATCGGCGACCTGCTGACCGGCGCCGCCACGTTCGAGCGGAAAGCCGGCGACATCACCGTGTTCGACATGACCGGCCTGGCCCTGCAAGACCTGACGGTCGCCCGCTTCCTGCATGAACGGGCGCTGGCCGACGGCACCGGCACGCGCCTGGCCTGGCCCTGGTAGGCCCTCATCCATCCTCCCCTCGCATCCTGCACACCGATACGACCATGACGACCCTGCAACTGCCCACCTTCGCCGACGTCGAGGCCGCTGCCAAGCGGCTGGAAGGCTATGCCAACCGTACGCCCGTCAACACCTCGCGCACGCTTAACGAGCGGCTCGGCGCCGAAGTCTTCTTCAAGTGCGAGAACTTCCAGCGCATGGGCGCCTTCAAGTTCCGTGGCGCGTTCAACGCGCTGTCGAAGTTCACCCCCGAGCAGCGCAAGGGCGGCGTGGTCGCCTTTTCGTCGGGCAACCACGCGCAGGGCATCGCGCTGTCGGCCAGGCTGCTGGGCATGCCGGCGACGATCGTGATGCCGCAGGACGCGCCCGCGCTGAAGGTGGCGGCCACCAAGGGCTATGGCGCCAGCGTGGTGCTGTACGACCGCTACAAGGAAGACCGCGAGGCCATCGGCCGCGATCTGGCGGAAAAGCACGGCATGACGCTGATTCCGCCGTACGACCATCCCGACGTGATGGCCGGCCAGGGCACGGCCGCCAGGGAACTGTTCGAGGAAGTGGGCCCGCTCGACGTGCTGCTGGCCCCGCTGGGCGGCGGCGGCCTGCTGTCCGGCACCGCGCTGTCCACGCGCGCGCTGGCCCCGCAATGCCAGTTGTACGGCGTGGAGCCCGAGGCCGGCAACGACGGCCAGCAATCGTTCCGCAGCGGCAACATCGTGCATATCGACACGCCGAAGACCATCGCCGACGGCGCGCAGACGCAGCACCTGGGCAATTACACGTTCCCGATCATCCAGCGCGACGTCAACGACATCCTGACCGCCTCGGACGCCCAGCTGGTGGAGGCAATGCGTTTCTTCGCCGAGCGCATGAAGATGATCGTCGAGCCGACCGGCGCCCTGGGCCTGGCGGCAGCGCTGCAGATCAGGGACCAGCTCAAGGGCAAGCGCGTGGGCATCATCATCAGCGGCGGCAACGTCGATATCTCGTGGTTCTGTGAGCTGATGGGGCGTTGATCCGCCTGTGATTTTCCCTGTGTTGGCTCCCTCTCCCGCCTTGCGGGAGAGGGGCCGGGGTGAGGGCCGGGCGCTGCCAGTACTAACAGCGTTGATCGAATGCGATACGCCCTGCCCTCACCCCTAACCCCTCTCCCGCGGACGGGAGAGGGGAATAAAACGGAGGGACTACACCTCTTCCGACGGCTGCGCCTTGGCCACCACCGGCTTCTCCGGATCGAGCTGCATGAAGATCCAGGCCGAGGCCGACGTGATCAGGCCCACGCAGATAAAGGTGGCGTGGAACGCTGGCAGTACGTCGAAGTGATGCGAGCCGATGCCGGCCTGGAACGTGGCCAGCAGGGCCCCGGCCGACGTCACGGCCAGGCTCATCGACAGCATCTGCACCATCGACAGCATGCTGTTGCCGCTGCTGGCCGTGACCCCGCTCAGGTCCTTGAGCGTGACCGTGTTCATGGCCGTGAACTGTATTGAATTGACCGCGCCAAAAATCGCCATCTGGACGATCACCAGCGGCAGCGGCCGGTCAGGCGAGATCAGCGCAAATGACGCCATCACCAGTCCCACCAGGAACGTGTTGGTCACCAGCACCTTGCGGTAGCCGAACTGCTCGATCAGCCGCGTGGCCAGCCGCTTTGACGCCATGCCGGCCACCGTCACCGGCACCATCATCAGGCCGGCATTGAACGGCGAGTACCCCAGGCTGATCTGCAGCGTGAGCGGAATCAGGAACGGCATGGCGCCGTTGCCGATCCGGGCGAACAGGTTGCCCAGCAGGCCCACGCTGAACGCGTGGATGCTGAACAGCTTGAGCGGGAACAGCGGCATCTTGCTGCGCCGGGCATGCAGCACGTAGGCCGACAGTGCCGCCATGCTGGCGATCAGCAGCATCAGCACCGTGGCGTGCTGGAAGCCCATGCCGGCCAGGCCGTCCAGCGAGAACGACAGCGTCACCATGGCGATGGCAAGGAACGCGTAGCCCGCGATATCGAAACGCCCGATGCCGGGCAGCCGGGCGTTTGGCATGTAGCGCACCGTGGCAATCGCGCCAATCACACCTACTGGCACGTTGATCAGGAAAATCCAGTGCCACGAAAAGGTCTGCGTGATCCAGCCGCCCAGCGTCGGCCCGATCAGCGGCCCGATCATGCCGGGAATCGCCACGAAGCTCAGCGCCTGCAGATACTGCTCGCGCGGGAATGTCCGCAACACCGACAACCGTCCACCGGCAGCAGCATCGCCCCGCCCGCCCCCTGCACCACGCGGGCGGCGGACAGCATCGGCAGCGTGGGCGCCCAGGCGCACAGCAGCGACCCCAGCACGAACAGCCCGATGGCCGTCTGGAAGATCGTGCGGGTGCCGAAGCGATCGGCCAGCCAGCCCGATGCCGGGATGATCACGGCCATCGTCAGCGAATAGGCGATCACCACCGACTGCATGCGCAGCGGGCTCTCGCCCAGGCTGCGGGCCATCGATGGCAAGGCGGTGTTGACGATCGTGGAGTCGAGCGTCTGCATGAAGAATCCCACCGCCACCACCCAGAGCATGATGCGCAGCTTGGGGTCCTGGGGCATGGCGGCGGAATCGACGGGGGGCGTGGCTAGGGACATGGCAGCGGCACGCGTGTAGCGGCTAAAACCGCCACCTTAGGCGTGCGATGCGGCATTGGCAAGTCAGGCAGGCGGCAATCGCGCAATAAGGCCCACACCACCGCCCGCATCACATCGACGCCCGCAGTCCGACGAAGAATCGCCGCCCCGGCGCCGGCTCGTAGTATCTGCCGTTCGCTTCATTGACGATGACCGAGCCGATGTAGTGCCGGTCCGCCACGTTGTCGATGCGTCCGAACACGTACCACTGCGTGGCCCCGGTCCTGAAGGTGTAGCCGGTCTTCAGGTTGACGATGAAGTAGCCGGGCGCCGCCTGGGTGTTGAGGTCGTCCGCGTAGACCTTGCTGTCGGCCTTGGCTTCCACCCCACCATCCACTGGCCCCACGGCTTGTAGGTCAGCTCGGCGCCGAAGCTGTGACGCGCCGTGCCGGGCAGGCGATTGCCGGCCGCCACGGTCGCCCCCTGTGCGTTGACGAATGCCTCGCCGAAGTACGCATCGAGGTAGGTATAGGCCAGCCCGGCCGCCAGCCGCCGGGCCGGGCCGAACGCACCGTGCCAGCCCAGTTCCAGCCCCCGCCGGCGCACGCCGTCCACGTTCTGGTAGACCGTGCGGCCGTTGTTGTTGGACAGCGGCACGATCTCGCTGTGGCTGTCGGCATCGAACAATGCCGCGTCCAGCCGCTGGCCGCCCGACTCCCATTTCACGCCGATCTCGCCCTGGCGGCTGGTCGATGCCTGCAGCCCCAGGTTGGCGCCGACGCCGTTCGGGCCATAGGCCACCTCGGTCAGCGTGGGTGTCTCGAAGCCGCGGCCCAGGTTGGCGTAGACGTTGAGTGTCTCCATTGCATGCCACACCACGCCCAGCACCGGGCTCAGGTTGCGATAGGTGGAGGTGCCGCTGTCGTCGGGGCTGGCCGCCGTCACGTAGTGGTCGTCGATGCGCAGCCGGACCATGCTGGCACGCAGGCCACCCACGACCTCCCAGGCCGGATGGACGGTCCAGTTGAATTGCGCATAGGCGCCGTAGTCGGCCGCCTCGTCGGTTTCGTCGCGCCGCAACGCGCCCTGCTGGCCGTTGTCGTTGACGTAGCCATTCCGCGCGTCGCGCATGCCGTTGACTTCCAGGCCGGCCGTCCACTGCAGCGGCAGGCCGTTGGCCGTGGTCTTGCGGGTCCAGGACAGTGCGCCGCCGCCGTAGACGCGATCCAGGTCGACGATGCCGCCGGCCGAATTCAGCGCGGCGCCGCTGAAGCCGAGCCGCTGGGTCAGCTGCCGGCCGCCGCCATACACGCGGAAGTTCAGGCTGTCCTGGTCGGTCAGTTGGTGCTCGATCACCACACCGGCCTGGGTCTGCTCGACCTCCTTGCCGGTGTTGAACTGGGTGGCCGCCGCAATTGCCTGCCGGGGGTTGGCGTCGGCCTGGGCGCGCGTGAGCCCCAGCGGGTCTTCGGCCAGCGGCTGGTTGAAGTAGTTGAACTGGCCCGTGATCTTCGTGGCCGTGCTGGGCTGGGCCACGATCTTGGCGTTGAGCTGGTAGCGCCTGGCCGCGCTGTGGTCGCGGTAGCCATCGGTCTGGTAGGTCCAGGCGTCGAGTGTGCCGCCCAGCCGGTCATTGCCGCCGGCCAGCGAGACGCCGGCCTGCCACTGCCCGTCCGAGCCGAACCCAGTCGATGCCCTGCCGGTGAACCCTGTCTTCGGCGGATCAGGCGTGAATACCTGCACCACCCCGCCCGACGCGTTGCCGTACATCTGCGCGAACGGCCCGCGCAGCACTTCGATGCGGCTGGCATTGGCCAGGTCGAAGGTAGACGCCTGGCCCTGGCCGTCGGGCATGGTCGCCGGAATGCCGTCGACGAACAGCCGCACGCCGCGCACGCCGAACGTCGATCGGCTGCCAAAGCCGCGTACGGCGATTTGCAGGTCCTGGGAATAGTTCTGGCGGTCGCGAACAGCGATGCCGGGGCTGGTCAGCGTCAGCTCGGACAGGCTGACCAGCGGCGAGGTGGCCGTGAAGGGATCGACGGGGATGCTGTCGATGGCCGCCGGCGCATCGAAACGCCGTTGCTCGTTGCGGCTGGCGCTGACCACCACGTCGGGCAAGGTGGTCTCCTCGGCCGCAGCCGGCGCGCCAGACGTCATGGCCAGCGCCACCACCAGCCAGGCGGCGGCGCGCGCGGACGTGAAAGCGGAAGTCAGGGTCCTGCCGGCATCGTGCATGGGGGGCGCGTCCCGAAGATTGACACCTCGCACGCGCGGATCGCGCGTGGCGCCTAGTCTACCCCCAGTCGGCGTGCCGCCGCCGTCAGCCGGATTCCGACAGCGCTCAGTTGTTGCTGTCGACCAGCGTACGCGCGTCCACCACCTTGTCGCGGTAGGCCTCGAAGATGCGGCGCAGCGCCTGCTCCATCGTCACCTCGGGCTTCCAGCCCAGTTCCTCGATCGTGTTGTCGATCTTCGGCACCCGGTGCTGCACGTCCTGGTAGCCCTTGCCGTAGAACTCGCCCGACGACGTCTCGACGATCTGCGTCTTGCGCGCTTCGTCGGCGTACTCCGGGTAGTCGGCCGCCATCTTCAGCATCATCTCGGCCAGCTCGCGCACCGAGTGGATGTTCTTCGGGTTGCCGATGTTGAAGATCTTGCCGCTGGCCACGCCGTCCTTGTTCTCGATGATCTGCATCAGCGCCGAGATGCCGTCCGAGATATCGGCAAAGGCCCGCTTCTGCGCGCCGCCGTCGACCAGCTTGATCGGCTCGCCGCGCACGATGTGACCCAGGAACTGCGTCACCACGCGCGACGATCCTTCCTTCGACTCGAAGATCGAGTCCAGGCCGGCGCCAATCCAGTTGAACGGGCGGAACAGCGTGTAGTTCAGGCCCTGCTCCATGCCGTAGGCGTGGATCACGCGGTCCATCAGCTGCTTGGAGCAGGCGTAGATCCAGCGCGGCTTGTTGATCGGGCCGTAGATCAGCGGCGACGCCTCGGGGTCGAATTCGTCGTCGGCGCACATGCCGTAGACCTCGGAGGTCGACGGGAACACCAGGTGCTTGCCGTACTTCACGGCGCTGCGCACGATCGGCAGGTTGGCCTCGAAGTCCAGCTCGAACACGCGCAGCGGGTTGCGCACGTAGGTGGCCGGCGTGGCGATGGCCACCAGCGGCAGGATCACGTCGCACTTGCGGATGTTGTACTCCACCCACTCCTTGTTGATGGTGATGTCACCTTCGGAGAAGTGCATGCGCGGATGGTTCACCAGGTCGCCCAGGCGGTCCGACGACATATCCATGCCGTAGACCTCCCACTGCGTGGTTTCCAGGATGCGGCGCGTCAGATGGTGGCCGATGAAGCCGTTGACGCCAAGAATCAGGACTCGCTTGTGATGCATGGATCGGGATCTTTCAAAACGAAAAAAGGGCCGCGCGATGTCGGCCCAAACGGGTAGTTCGGGACAGGCCTAGCGCTTCTGCAACGGCGCCGGGCCCGGGACGTTGGTGACCACCACGCGGCGCCAGTCGCGCGCCACGACATAGAGCGGGATGCTGGGCGACAGTTCCAGGTAGGTCTGGGGCGACATCACCGCCATGGCGGGCTCGCCCTGTCGCCAGATTGTCTCGAAGGTCGCCAGGTCGGGCACCCAGCGCTGCGGTTCCATCGTGGTGCCAAACGTCAGTTCATCGGCCGGCCCCACCATCGTCAGCGGATGGCCAAGGTAGAACGGCAGCGTGTGGTCGAGCATGTTGACGCCGTACAGCTTCATACCCGGCGTCAGTCTCTGACTGATCTGCGGCACCAGGTCGGCACCCGACGCGGGGCCGCCCACCGTCTCGTGGCCCAGCAGCGCGGCGGTGAATCCCATGTACATGCCCAGTGCATAGACGGCCACGCTGGGCAGCACGCCATGGCGCCGCAGCAGCACGCGCGCCGCCATGACCGCCAGCAGCATCACCACGAAGGCAACCGCCACCCACACGGCATAGGCGCGGTAGAAGGTGTTGGGCGTGTGATTGGCGTTGAGCGTGGCCACGATCGGGCTGGCCAGCAGCCCGCAGATGGCGACGATGGCCATGGCCTGCAACTGGCGGCCCCAGGCCCGGGCATCCATGCGATCCAGCGCCACGCCAGCCAGAATGCCCAGCGCCGGGAACACCGGCACGATGTAGCCGGGCAGCTTGGACCGCGACAGGCTGAAGAATACGAAGATGGCGATGGCCCAGACGCCCGCCATCAGCGCCGGCCGGAAACGCACGCCCGCGCCGGAATCCCTGCCGGGGCCGCGCCGCGCATGGCCTTCCACAGCCGGGGGAACAGGCCCGCCCAGGGCAGGAAGCCGGCCAGCACCAGCGGCACGAAATAGACAATCGGCCCGCCGCGCGCATGCACGCCTGACGTATAGCGCTGCCAGTGCTCGTGGATAAAGAAGAAATTCAGGAATTCGGGATTGCGCTGGGCCACCAGGTAGAACCACGGCATGACGATGACCAGCATGATCACCGCGCCCGCCGTCAGGTGCAGCCTGCGCCACAAACCCCAGTCGCGCGTAATCAGCGTATAGACCACCAGCACCAGCCCCGGCAGCGCGATGCCAACCAGCCCCTTGGTCAGGATGGCCACGCCCATCGCGGCCCAGCAGGCCACCATCCAGCCCCGTCGGCTGGCCCGGGAGGCGTCGGGATGCTGGGCCACCAGCATGCAGCCCAGGATGCACGACATCACGCCGGCCAGCGTCATGTCCAGCGTATTGAAATGCGCGGCCACGCTCCACATCGGCGCCGCCAGCAGCGCCAGGCCGGCGAACGCGGCGGCACGGGGGCCGAACCAGCGCCAGGTAGCCAGCATCGACATGCCGATGCCCAGCAGGCCTGCCAGCGCCACGGTCAGGCGCGCCTGCCATTCGCCCACGCCGAACAGCGCGTAGGTGGCGGCGGTGGACCACATGTGAAATGGCGGCTTCTCGAAGTACTTGAGGGCGTTGTAGCGGATGGTGACCCAGTCGCCCGTGGCCAGCATCTCGCGCGAGATTTCCGCGTAGCGGCCTTCGTCCGGGCCCACCAGATGGCGCAATCCCAGGGTGCCGAACCATACCAGCAGCGCCACCGCGACAAACAGCACCGTCCAGCCGGCCACGGCGGACAGACGCCAGGCGCCCACGCGCACCGGCAGCGATGCCAGCCGGGCGCGGTCAGCCGCATCGTGCGTGATGCGTTGCTTGCTAGAGGGAGGGCGCATGTCCGATCCGAAAAGGCCTGCGTAAGTTGCGCTTGTACCCCTTGGGTCTGGCACGCGCGTTGATGTGGATGAACCGAGCGCGCAGATTAGGGAAACTGCCTTAACTTCAGATTAAGCGTGCACCTGAATCGGCACGATGCTACGCTTGGGCGGCACAAAGTGCACCATGCGTCCCGTTTCAATCGATACCTACAAACAGCCGTTTCAAGCAGTTCGCTCATGAGAATTCTTATCGTTGAAGACGACCCCATGCTGGGCGATGGCATGCAACGCGGCCTGAAGCTCATGGGGCACGCCGTGGACTGGTTCCGCACCGGGGCCGACGCCGACCGCGCCGTCTCGGCCATGCACTACGACGCGGTGCTGCTGGACCTGGGCCTGCCCGACCAGGACGGCGTGACACTGCTGTCGCGCTGGCGCACCCAGGGGCGCCAGACGCCGGTGGTGGTACTGACGGCCCGCGACGCCGTGCAAAGCCGCATCGGCGGCCTGGACGCCGGCGCCGACGACTATCTGATCAAACCCGTTGACCTCGACGAACTGGCCGCCCGCCTGCGTGCCGTCACGCGCCGGACGGCCGGCATGCCAGAGCCGGTCTGGCGCCATGGCCCGCTGGAATACCACCCGGCCGCCCGGCTGGCCGTCTGGCGCGGCAAGTCCGTGGACCTGACCAGCCGCGAATCGATGCTGCTGGAACTGCTGCTGGCCCATCCCAACCGCGTGCTCACGCGCGAATTCCTGCGCGACAAGCTCTACGAGTGGGAAAGGGTTCCGAGAGCAACACGCTCGAAGTGCATATCCACCATCTGCGGCGCAAGATCCATCCCGGCATCGTGCGCACGCTGCGCGGCGCCGGCTACACGCTTGGCACACTGGACGCGCTGGAATCCCTGCCGCCCGACAGCGGCAACCCCGGCAACAACGGGGACGATGCATGACGCTGCAGCGGCGGCTGATCCTGGTCGCGCTGGCGTCGGTGGCGTTTGCCTGGGTACTCACCAGCGTCATGATCTTCCTGAACGCCCGCATGGAGATCAACGAGTTCTATGACACCGCCATGGTGCGCATGGCACAGCAGATGCAGGCGGTGCTGCCGCTGATCAACGTGAGCGCGGCGCCCGCCCCGCAGCAGCCCGACGGCATGGTGCCGGGCGATACCGACCTTGGCGACCTTGGCGCCGCCGGGCTGGGCGACATTGCGATTGCCACCTGGCGCGGCAGCGGCCAGCCCTTTCACATCGACCCCGATGGCGACCGCCTGCCCCGCCTGCCCGGCGTGCGCGGCTTCACCGACCGGCAGATCGACGGGGTGCCGTGGCGGCTTTATTACCTGGAAGAGCCGGTGGCGGGCTGGCGGGTCTGCGTGGGCCAGATCATGGCCGAGCGCGAGGAACTGGTGTGGTCGTACCTGCAGGCGCAGGTGCTGCCCTGGGTGGTGGGCCTGCCGCTGCTGACCACCCTGCTGGTGTGGGGCATCCGCCGGATGCTGCATCCGATGCTGGCGCTCTCGCAGACCATCGCCGCCCGGGCGCCCGGAGACCCCACGCCGATCTCGCTGCACGACGCGCCGCCCGAACTGGCGCCGCTGGTCCACGCCATGAACCGGCTGCTGGACCGCGTATCCGCCCTGCTCGAACACGAACGCCGGCTGACCGCCGATGCCGCGCACGAAATGCGCACGCCGCTGGCCGCACTCAAGGCGCAGTGGGATGTCGCCCGGCGCTCGGCAGACCCGGCCGAGCGTGCGCAGGCCGCCGTCAACGTGGAAGCCGGCATCGACCGCCTGGGCCATCTGGTATCGCAGTTGCTGACCATGAGCCGCCTGGAGGACGAAAACGCCCCGCCGTCGCGCAGCGCGGTGAACTGGCACGATGTCTCGCAGCAAGTGCTGTCCGACTGCCTGCTGCTGTCCGAACGCCGCCATGTCGACATGGAGATCCAGTGGCCCGGCCAGGGCGCCGCACCCATCGACGTATGCGGCGACCCCACGCTGCTTGGCACCATGCTGCGCAACCTGATGGACAACGCGCTGCGCTACAGCCCGGCCGGGTCCACCGTCACGCTGGCCTTTGCCCCCGACCGTATCGTGGTGGCCGACCACGGCCCCGGCGTGCAGCCCGACCAGCTGGCGCGGCTGGGCAGCCGCTTCTTCCGGGGCGGATCGCAGCACGAGCAGGGCACCGGGCTGGGCATCTCCATCGCGCGGCGCATTGCCGAGCTGCACGGGCTGTCCATCGATCTGGCCAACCGGCCGGCTGCGGAAGGCTCCGGGCTGGTGGCTACCATCCGCACCCACGACCCCGGGACAGACCGCGCATGATTCCCGCCTGGGAGGTCTTTGTGGTGTTCCTGCGCCTGGGCCTGACGTCGTTCGGCGGCCCGGTGGCACACCTGGGGTATTTCCGCGATGCGTTCGTGGCGCGGCGCCGCTGGTTCAGCGAACAGGCCTATGCCGATATCGTTGCGCTGTGCCAGTTCCTGCCCGGCCCGGCCAGCAGCCAGGTCGGGATGGTGGTGGGCCTGTCGCGTGCCGGCTTGCCTGGCGCGCTGGCGGCATGGATCGGCTTCACGCTGCCATCCGCCGTGGCGCTGATCGTGTTTGCGCTGGGGCTGTCGCGCTACGGCAGCCTGATCCCGGCCGGAGCACTGCATGGCCTCAAGGTGGCGGCGGTGGCCGTGGTGGCGCAGGCGGTCTGGGCGATGGCCCGGTCGCTGTGCCCCGACGCCCCGCGCATCACGCTGATGGCGCTGGCGGCCGTGGCGGTCAGCCTGGCGCCATCGCCGGCCTGCCAGCTGGGCGTGATGTTACTCGCCGGCCTGATCGGCGCGCGCCGGTTCCGCGGGGGCGCGGCCGTGCCGCACGAACCGCTGTCCGTGCCCGTCGGCCATGGCGTGGCGCTGTTGTGCCTGTGCGCCTTCTTCGTCCTGCTGGTGGGATTGCCGTTTGCCGCGCAGGCGTCCGGCGATCACGCGGTGGCCCTGTTCGATGCCTTCTACCGGGCCGGCGCCCTGGTCTTTGGCGGCGGCCATGTCGTGCTGCCCCTGCTGCAGACCGCCATGGTGCCGCCGGGCTGGGTCGACACCGACACCTTCCTGGCCGGCTACGGCGCCGCTCAGGCCGTACCGGGCCCGCTCTTCACGTTTGCCGCCTTCCTGGGCGCCGCCGGGACCCAGGCGCCCAACGGCTGGGCCGGCGGTGCGCTCGGGGTGGTGGCCATCTTCGCGCCATCGTTCCTGCTGGTCTTTGGCACCCTGCCCTTCTGGGAGCGCCTGCGCCGGCATGGCGCCATGCGTGCAGCGCTGGCGGGTGTCAACGCCGCCGTGGTGGGTCTGCTGCTGGCGGCCCTTTATCATCCGGTCTGGACCAGCGCCGTGCTGAGCCCGGCGGACTTCGCACTGGCGCTGCTGGGGCTGGCTGCGCTCGCCGTCTGGCGCGTGCCGCCCTGGGCCGTGGTGCTGGCTTGTGCGCTGGCGGGATGGGGCCTGCAGGCGGCGGGCATCGCATAGGAACAGGATCGACCACCGGAACGACCACGTGAATCTTTACCTGACTCACGGCACGCTGCTGGCGCGCGGCGCGATGCCCTGCATGGGCCTGCTGACGCTGGACGACTTCGCGCCCCACTTCGACAAATGGGGCATGCGCACACGCATCGCCATTTGACCATGCCGGGACGCCTGCGCATCGCCCTGATCGGAGCGGCCATGAACCTGGCCACGCTGGCCATGGGCGGCTGTGCCGCGACACCAGCGGCGGTGGCAGCGCCACCCGTCACTGCCATCTCGGTGGTCGAACGCGACTGGCACACCGACATCTGCATCCGCACGGTCGACGCCGACGCGCGGCTCCTGCGCCTGGCGCGGGGGTACGACGGCTCCGCCTTCCTGTGCTTCGGCTTTGGCGACCGCCACTACCTGATCAGCCGCGAGCGCGGCCCGATGACGCTGCTGTCGGCGCTGCTGCCGGGCGATGGCGCGATCCTGCTGACCATCCTGCGCGACACGCCGGCCGCCGCGTTCGGCGCGGAAAATGTGGTGGATCTGCATCTGGATGAAGCCGGTATCGGGCGGCTACGCGCGTTCCTGAACCGGACGGTCCAGGAAAACGACGCCGGCGAGCCCGTCGGCCTGGGCAATGGCCCCTACCCCGGCGGCCTCTATTTTGGGGCGACGCCGCGCTACAACGGCTTCCATACCTGCAATACGTGGACGGCCGAAGCCCTGCGTGAAGCGGGCATCCCCATGCACGGCCCGGTGCTGTTCGCCGAGGGCGTCATGAGGCAGGTGCGGGAAATACAGGAGGTGCGGGAGAAGCAGGGCAGCCCCGCTCCCTAGCAGGGCGCTGGGCTGCAGACCGTGGTGGCACTGCCGGCGGGCGTCACAACAGTGGACGATTGCGGCGGATTGGGATCACTGCTGCTGATCGATACGCAGCCGGCAAGGCTGACCGGCAGCAGCAGGAGAATGGCAACTCGGCTCAGTGTCATGGCTGGCTCCCCCGCGTGCGGCGTGCACGCGACAAGGCCAGTATAGATATCGGGGCCCGATTCGCCCGGTTTAGTCGAATCGGGCCCTTCCGACCGGGGATCAGCGGCGGTCGAAGCGATCCAGGTTCATGACCTTGACCCAGGCGCTGGCGAAGTCCTGGACGAACTTCTCCTTGCTGTCATCCGATCCGTAGACTTCCGCGACGGCGCGCAGCTCCGCGTTGGAACCGAAGACCAGGTCAACCGGAGTGGCCTGCCACTTGACCTTGCCGGTCGCACGGTCCCGGCCCTCGTACACACCCTGGTCCTTCGGCGACTTGGACCATTTGGTCGACATGTCGAGCAGGTTGACGAAGAAGTCGTTGCTCAGCGTGCCCGGCCGATCCGTGAACACACCGTGGCGCGAACCGCCGGTATTGGCATCCAGCGCCCGCATGCCGCCCACCAGCACCGTCATCTCGGGCACCCGCAGGTTCAGGTAGCTGGCGCGTTCGACCAGCATTTCCGCCGGCGAACGGGCGCTCTGCTTGCCGTAGTAGTTGCGGAAGCCGTCCGCCACCGGTTCCAGCACGGCAAAGGACTGGACGCTGGTCTGCTCGGCCGACGCATCCATCCGGCCGGGCGTGAACGGCACCTTGACCTTGTGGCCGCCCTTGCTGGCCGCCTCTTCCACGGCAGCCGTCCCGCCCAGCACGATCAGGTCCGCCAGCGATACCTTCTTGCCGCTGGCCTTCTGCGACGCATTGAAGTCCTTCTGGATGGCCGCCAGCCGATCCAGCACCTTGTTCAACTCGGCCGGATCGTTGACGCCCCAGTCCTTCTGCGGCGCCAGGCGGATGCGCGCCCCGTTTGCGCCGCCGCGCATGTCGGTGACGCGGAAGGTGGCCGCCGAGGCCCAGGCCGTCCTGACCAGCTGCGGGATGGTCAGGCCGGACGCCAGGATGGTCTTCTTCAGCGCGGCCACGTCGTTGTCGTCCACCAGCTTGTGGTCCACCTTGGGGATCGGGTCCTGCCAGATCAGGTCTTCCTTGGGCACGTCGGCGCCGAGATAGCGCGATTTCGGCCCCAGGTCGCGGTGCATCAGCTTGAACCAGGCCCGGGCGAACGCATCCTCGAATTCCTTGGGGTTCTCCAGGAAGCGCTTGGAGATCTTGTGATACTCGGGGTCCACTTTCAGCGCGATGTCCGTGGTGAACATCATCAGCTTGTGGCGCTTCTTCGGATCGTGCGCGTCGGGGACGAAATTGGCGCTGGCGTTGTTCTTGGGAATCCACTGGATCGCACCGCCCGGGCCCTTGGTCGTTTCCCAGTCGAAGCTGTAGAGCCAGGTCAGGAACTCGTGGGTCCAGCGCGTGGGGTTGGTCGACCAGGCGCCTTCCAGGCCGCTGTTGACCGTGTCCACGCCGTTACCCGTACCGCATTTGCTGACCCAGCCCAGGCCCTGCTCTTCCAGGCCGGCGGCAGCCGGTTCCTTGCCCACGCAGTCCGCCGGCTTGTACGCGCCATGCGCCTTGCCGAACGTGTGGCCGCCGGCGATCAGCGCTACCGTGTCGACATCGTCCATGCTCATGCGCCCGAAGGTCTCGCGGATTTCCTTGGCCGACGCGATGGGGTCTGGCCGCCCTCCCGGCCCTTCCGGGTTGACATAGATCAGCCCCATTTCTGTCGCCGCGAGAGGCTTCTTGAGCTTGCCCTTCGCATCGGTACGCTGATGGGCGAGCATCTTCTTTTCCGGGCCCCAGTTCACCATCTCGGCTTCCCAGTCGTCGACGCGGCCGCCGGCATAGCCAAAGGTCTTGAAGCCCATCTCTTCCAGGGCGACGTTACCGGCCAGCACCATCAGGTCGCCCCACGAAATCTTCTTGCCGTACTTCTGCTTGACCGGCCACAGCAGCCGCCGCGCCTTGTCCAGGCCGACGTTGTCCGGCCAGCTGTTGAGCGGTTCGAACCGCTGCTGGGCGCCGTTGGCGCCACCCCGGCCGTCCATCGTGCGATAGACGCCCGCGCCGTGCCAGGCCATGCGGATGAAGAACGGCCCGTAGTTGCCGAAGTCCGCCGGCCACCACGGCTGGGACGTCTTCATGACCACGCCGATGTCGCGCTTGACGGCCTCGATATCCAGCGTCTTGAACGCTTCCGCATAATCGAAGGCCTTGCCCATCGGATCGGATTCCGCCGAATTGAATCGCAGCGGCTGCAGGTCCAGCTGTTCCGGCCACCAGAAACTATTCGGCGTCACGTCCGTTTTCGCCATCAGCGGCGTGGTGGCCAGGGCGGCAGACACGGCAACTGCCAGCACGGAAAGTTTTAAGGTTTTTCCGATATTCATGAGAAAAAGACTCCTTGTAGTAAGTTGCAAATGCCGCTGCCGTCATGCAAATGAATTGAATTGCAGATGGGGATATCAATCGATCTGGTATGGACTTCGGCCATCTGCTGGGGATGCCCATACAGCCGGCTGCGCGCCAAGCCACGCGCGACCCCAGGGTTGCGGGTGACACGGCGATTGGCGTTTCTCGCGTACTGCCCGGTCAGATTATTTAAAGATTCTCCTATCTCGAAATAGGATCGCCTTCGTGATCGCCGGGAAGTGTTTTGCACTCTACGTGGACATCGATTTTTCGAAAATTCAATTGTTTCAATTGGCCCGATTAACCAGCTCAATCGAAATCTATCGCGATTTGATTAATTTTGAATTCGAAAAATAATCAATGGCTATTCGTCTAAATTCCTACATTCGATATTGAGGAGAATCAATATCAGAGCGTGCTGGCGCATGAAGAGGCCTGCAGCATGGCGTGGCGAAAGGGGGAAAAGGACAGGCGAGTACAGCCGGGGAAAACAGAGAGCAGAGTGGAGACAGCGTTGGCGGGGGTGCAGAAAGAAATAGAGCCGTCCTGACAGACGGCTCCATACCCCGCGTGCTTTACATCAATACGCTCCGCTGTCCATCCCGGCGCCTCTGCAGGGCTACCGTGGAAGAAAGAATGACGCGTGAGCGATGCCGGCCCGCGGTGACCCCTCCGGTCACATATGCGTTCCCAACTTGTTCAGCCGGCCAGCGAGATGACATTCTGGCGATGAAATATTTCGGAAATAAGAAGCTGGAGCGGCGCTCGCAGCACAATTGTCTGAATCTGCAGACAATGGCAACTTCCGGCCCAGCGGCGCATCACTAGAATGAATCGACCTGAACCGGGAGCCGACATGAAACGTGATCCACACGTAGCAACAGAAACGACCGCGGAGGGGCTTGCGTCCCTGATCTACCACATCGCCCATGGCGCCAGCCAGGGCCAGCTCGACCCCGAGTTCGTGCGAAAGCTGAGCAAGCGCGTGGACAAGGAAATCGAAGCCATGGAAGACACCGACAAGCTGACCGACACGGACCGCGACCGCCTGCACCACGCCGTGCAGACGCTACATGCCACGGCCGATGCAGAAGAAGGCGCGTTGCTGACGCGGGCGCTGGAACGGCTGCGTTCGGGAGATGCCGAAGCCCGCCAGGCCAACCGTCCGGCCGACAGCGCCCCGGCCTGAGCCCTGGGAAGGCTTCGTCCAAGCCCGCGCCCCAATGCAGAACGCCCCTCCTCCCGCCAAGCCGGGTGAGGGGCGTTTGTTATCCGGCAGGTGCGGGGGGAAAGGCCCCGTCTGCCGGTTGTCTCCTGCCTTAGAAGCGGTGACGGATACCGACCACTGCGCCGGTCTGGTTGGCGCCCGGGGTCACCGGCGCCGAGCTGCTCATCGACAGCGCCGACGAATCCTTGTTCTTCGTGTAGGCGACGTTCAGGTACACGTCGGTGCGCTTCGAGAACGAGTAGTCAGCCGACAGCACGAACAGCCACGGGTCGTTGCCGCTGTTGTGGGCGTCCTGGTAGTAGGCAGCGCCCGTCAGCGACAGGGCCGGCGTCACGCGGTACAGGCCACCCAGCCAGTACACGTTGTTGCGCGACGAGGCAGCCGTTGCGCTCGACGTGCCGTCGTCACGCATCCAGCGGTAGCCGGCGAACACCTTGGCCACGCCCAGGTCGTACGAACCGCCCACGGCCCAGCGCTTGACGGCGCGGTCGTCGGTGGCAACGGTGTTGCCCTGGTACTGGTCGTAGGCGGTGCCTACCGAGAACGCGCCTGCCGTGTAGGCCAGGCCGGCGCCAAAGTTGCGGCCAACCTTGTAGTTGCCCGGCACTTCGGTGCTGCCCGCCACGGTCGAATCGCGGCCCGTGCTGTAGAAGGCGGTGCCGGTCAGGCCACCGAACTTGCCCGTGTACTTGATGGCGTTGTCGGCACGACCGTTGAAGGCCGAGTCAACCGAGTTCAGCGAATACTTCGGGCCCACGCCCATCGGGTCGTAGGCGCCGAACAGGTCGTACAGCGAGTTCTGCTGACGGCCCAGGGTCACGGCGCCGAAGTTGCCTTGCAGGCCGACGAAAGCCTGGCGGCCGAACAGGCGGCTGCCCTGACCCGACGTGCCGGTGTCGATGTCGAAGCCCGACTCCAGGGTGAAGATGGCCTTCAGGCCGCCACCAAGGTCTTCGGCGCCACGCAGGCCCCAGCGCGAACCGGACATGTTGCCCGAGCTCACCATCACCTTGCTGCCGGTGGCTGCCGGCGGCGTGCCCGAGTGGTTGGCGAATTCGATGCCGGCGTCGGCGATGCCGTACAGCGTCACGGAGGTGTTGGACTGTGCCGATGCAACGCCGGAGATAGCGCAGGTACCCGCTGCCGCCAGAGCAAATAGTGCTTTCTTCACTGTGTGTTCTCGTATTTTGTTAAGACATTGAGATGCTTCCCCGTCACAATTTCGGAACGGGGGTACGTGAACGTACTGCCGCTTTCCGAAACGATGACCCGTGGGGCAGGCGAATTGTTTCAGTGAAATATGAAACCCATGTGTCTGTGGCGTCGCAGCAACGGTTTTGGGTACCCCACTTCGGAGGGAATTTCGGCGGTCGGCAGCGAAGAATGCGGGTTTTCCCCACCCGCCTTTTGGTAGGATGCACACTTTTCCGTGAAAGGCATTTGACAGGTCCGTGACGGTGCGCACCGGCCCTGCCTCGCCTTGCGTCATGCGCCTGGATTCGTACAAGACCTATATCGCCCCCCGGCTGGCCCAGTTCAGGCAACACCTGCGCCGGCCTGCCCGACGCACCGTTTTGCTGGCCCTGGCCGCCCTTCCGGCGCTGTTCCTTCTGTACCTGCTGCTGCTGATCCCCTTTACGCCGGGCATCAGCGACATCCGCAAGGCCAAGTCGGAACAGCCGGCCCAGGTGCTGTCGGCCGATGGCAAGGAACTGGCCGTCTATCGCTGGGCCAACCGCGATTGGGTCAAGCTGGCCGATATCTCGCCGAACGTCGTCAATGCGCTGATCGCCACCGAGGATCACCGCTTCTACCAGCACTTCGGGCTGGACTGGCGCCGTACCGCATCCGCGGCGCTGCACACGTTCTCGGGCGACCGCCAGGGCGGATCGACCATCACCCAGCAGCTTGCCCGCAACCGCTACCCTGACGACATCGGCCGTGCCCCGATGCTGACGCGCAAGCTCAAGGAAGCCATCACCGCGCTGAAGATCGAGGCGCTCTATTCCAAGGACGAGATCCTGGAGACGTACCTGAATACGGTACCGTTCCTGTACAACGCGTTCGGCATCGAGATGGCCGCACGCACGTATTTCGACAAGTCCGCCCGCCAGCTCGACGTGCTGGAAGCCGCCACACTGATCGGCATGCTCAAGGGCAACAGCTACTACAACCCGGTGCTGAACCCGCAGCGCGCGCTGGAGCGGCGCAATATCGTGCTGGCGCAGATGGTCAAGCGCGGCAAGCTGGACGCCGCCCGCTTCCAGGCGCTTTCCAAACGGCCGCTGCGCATCGATTTCGAGCGCCAGGTGGAGGAACCGGGTCCGGCCGCCCACTTCGCGCAGCAACTGCGCAAATGGCTGATCTCGTGGGCCGACAGCAACGACTACAACCTGTACACCGACGGCCTGGTCATCCATACGACCATCGACGCCCGCCTGCAGGCCATGGCCAACCAGGCGCTTGCGCGCCAGGGCAACCAGCTGCAGTCGATTGCCAACGCAGCCTGGGCGCCGCGCGCCGGCTGGGCCGAAAGCCGCGGCCTGGTGCAGCAGTTCGTGCGCGAAACGCCCGAGTACCGCGCCGCCGTGGCAGGCGGCCAGACCGATGCCGACGCGCTGAACCACCTGATGCGCGACAACGCCTTCATGCTGAACCTGCGCCAGACCAAGACCCGCGTACAGGCCGGCTTCATGGCGCTGGACCCGGCCACCGGCGAGATCCGCGCCTGGGTGGGCAGCCGCGACTTCACCGTGGATGCCTTCGACCATGTGGCCCAGGCGCGCCGCCAGCCCGGCTCCACGTTCAAGCCCTTTGTCTACGGCGCCGCGTTCGCGCGCGGCCAGAGCCCCGACGAAACCTTTATCGACCAGCCTGTGGAAATCAAGCTGGCGGGCGGCGAAATCTGGCGGCCCACTGACGAATCGGCCGCCACCGGGCGCGCGATGAGCCTGCGCGACGGTCTGGTCTATTCCAAGAACACCATCACTGCGCAACTGGTACAGACGCTGGGCGCCGACCGGGTGGCGCGACTGGCCCGGGCCATGGGCGTGCGCGACAGCAAACTGGAGGAAGTGCCATCTCTGGCGCTGGGCACCAGCCCCGTTACGCTCAAGGAAATGGTCACCGCCTACGGCACCATCGCCAACGGCGGCCAGTACATCGCGCCGTCGATGATCACCCGCATCACCGACCGCAATGGCAAGGAGCTGGCCCGCTTCCGCGCTGCGTCGCCGGAGCGGGCGCTGTCGGCCACCGCCAACGAGACGTTGCTCGACGTCATGCGCGACGTGGTGGATCGCGGCACCGGCACGGCCATCCGCACGCGCTACGGCATCCGCGCCGACGTGGCCGGCAAGACGGGCACCACCCAGGACAACGCCGATGGCTGGTTCATCCTGATGCATCCACAGCTGGTGGCCGGCGCGTGGGTAGGCTTCAACGACAGCCGCGTGACGCTGCGCAGCGACTACTGGGGCCAGGGGGCGCACAGCGCGCTGCCCATCGTGGGCGATTTTTACCAGCGCGCCCTGCGCGCCCGCATCGTCGATCCCCGCGCGCGGTTTGCCGAAGTGGATGAGAAAAGCTGGTATTCGGGGCTGACCACCACGGTGCGTGGCTGGTACCAGAAGCTGTTCGCGTCGAACAGCAAGGACGACAGCGTGCCGGTGCCGCGGCCGGCGCCACGCCGCCCGGTCTTGCCCGCGACGGACGCCGACGCCATGCCACCCGCCTCGGCGCCCGCTACGGCGTCATCGTCGGACAACGGCCTGGCGCTGGATCCTGGTGAAGTGGTGGAAGCGGTGCCGTCGGGCGGGCACGAACTTGAGGCACCGGTCGATGCCTCGACGGCGCAGGGCGAGGCGCCGGTTTCCGCGCCCGCAGCGGCATCAGCGCCTGCCGCACTATGACTTGCTCCCCTCTCCCGCAGCGCGGGAGAGGGGTTGGGGTGAGGGCATTGCGGTTCTGCTTGCCGACTGTCTCAATTTGGACGGCTGGCCCTCACCCCGCCCTCTCCCACAAGTGTGAGAGGCGAGAAAACAATCAGTTCTGGATTACTTCGCAATCCTCAACCGGCCGCGATGTAGCGCACGCAGCGATGCATCCGACAGCGACAGCGGCGGTTCCGGCGACGGGCGGGCCAGCAGATAGCCCTGGGCCAGGTCGATGCCGAGGTCGCGGCATACCAGCAAATCGTCTTCGCGCTCGATGCCTTCGGCGATGAGCCGCGTGCCGGCCGTGCGGGCCAGCTTGCATAGCGCCTGCAGCGCCTCGCGCTGGAACGGCGACGACGCCACGCCATCGATGATGACGCGCGCGATCTTGACGTAGTCCGGTTGCAAGGCAATCCACTGCCCCAGGCTTGCATGGCCGGTGCCGTAGTCGTCCAGCGCGAACTGGGCCCCGCGGCTGCGGATCGAGAACACGGCCTTGGCCAGCGTTTCCATCGGCCCCAGCGGCGCCTGCTCGGTCAGTTCCAGCACGATGCGGTCGGACGGCAGCCCCTGCGTCTGCAGGAAGTTGCGCACGTCGTCGCGGGTGTCCTCGATGTCGCGGATGGAATCGGCGCTGTAGTTCAGGAACAGCTTGCCGGGCAGGTCGAATTCCATGAAGGCGCGGATCGAGATGCGCGCCGCCAGCCGTTCCAGTTCCACGTGCTTGCCCACGCGCGCCGCCTCGGCGAACAGCGCCATAGGGCTCTCCAGCGGCGTTCCCATCGGGCCGCGGATCAGTGCCTCGTATCCAAACACATCGCCCGTGACGAGCGAGCCGATCGGCTGGAAAACCGGCCGCAGCAAATGTTGTTCGAGGCAATCGGCAATGGATGGCGTCAGGGGTCGCGACAAGGCTTGCACTCAAACTGGCTAGGAATCGTTCTTGTACGAATTCATGCTATGGGCCGATGCCACTCCCACTGCTGAACTATCGGCAAGATCCCACCTGACTTGAGACTATTGCAAGTACTGCTTTGGGAGGGTGCGCCGCCCTTCGGCCTCTTCTCGCCCCCCTTTCCGCCCCCGCCGTCCCGGTCTACACCAGCCCGATCTCCCTTGGCCGGCTGCCCGGAAACACCTGCGCCAGCCGGCTGTCGTCCAGCCCGTAGAGCCGCCGGAACAGGCCGCCGAGCACCGGCCGGTAGTCGTTGAGCACCGGGTAATCGCGGTTCTGGTTCAGGGTTGACTGGGCAACGGCCACCTGTTCGCCCACGATGCGGCCGCCCCGCACATTGCCGCCGGCCACCCAGTAGACCGTGCCATGGCCGTGATCGGTGCCGCGCGTGCCATTCTCGCGAAAGGTGCGGCCGAATTCCGAGATCGCCACCACGGTCGTGTTGCGCCACGCGGGCCCCATCTCCTCGGAGAATCCGGCGATGCCGCGCCCCAGGTTGTCCAGCAGGTTGGCCAGTTGACCCTGCGCGCCGCCCTGGTTGACGTGGGTGTCCCAGCCGCCCACGTCGATAAAGCCCAGGTTGAATTTCTCGCGCATCAGGCCGGCCATGCGCCGCGCCTCCTGCTCGAAGCCGCGCGCCGTCAGCGCCCGGCGGTTGGCCGCCTGCATCTCCTGCATGCGCCCCGACATGGTGTCGCCGCTGCTGGCACGCATGGCCGCCTCGTGCTGGCGCATCGCCTCGGCCTGCTCGGCCACGGTCTGGCGCAGGTCGAAGCCTTCGGCGATCAGTGACTCGAAGCGCGTGCCCTTGTACATCTGGGCCAGCGCCTGCGTCTGGCGCGCATCGAATGGGGCGCGGCCGGTGCCCTTCAGCGAGACATTGGGCACGTCGGCCGCGCCTGACAGCACCATCGGCAGACCATCGGTGAACGCCACCGGGGCCGCCTGCCCGCCCATGGACTGCGTCAGCCGGTTCAGGAAGCCGCTGCCCTTGGCGGCGCCATCGGTCCCGCCATGGCCATCGCCCGCCAGCCCCGCCTCGATGCCGTCCTGGGTCTCGAAGTGGCTGCGCGACATGTCGCTGGTGCCCGCGAACGGCACGAACGCCAGTTGCTGGCGCTGCCACATGGGCAGCATCGTGGCGCCCAGCGCAGGATGCAGCGCCCAGCTGTCCGACCCCAGTGCCAGCGCGGCTGCGGGGTCGGGTGCGGCGCCCTGCGCCACCGGCGGCCGGATGGCGATATTGGGCCGCGACGCATGGTAGAAATCGCTGCCGGCCGGCACCAGCACGTTGGCCGCGTCATAGCCCCCGCGCAGGAATATCAGCAGGAAGCGCGCATCGGCCTGGGCCGGCAGCGCGAACACGCGCGATGTCACGGTCGGCAGCGTCAGCGCAAGCCCCGCGCCGCCCAACGTCTTGAGCCACTGGCGTCGATCCATGGTCGCCCCTTTTTTCGTTGTTTCTCGTTGAATTGCGATGTCGCAGTGATGTCGGAGTGTTTTAGCGCTGCATCCATTCCGGCGAACTCAGCAGCACGGCGTTCCATTCCTGCTGAGACCCGGCCTGGGCCAGCGCCTGGCGCGTGGCCGTGCCGAGCGTGCCTTCGATGGTGTCGTAGAACATGCGGCTGTTCGGCATCGGAAAGCCCCGTTGCGCCGCCGGCTGCCCGCTTTCGTCGGAGAACAGCCCGGCCGGCCCGCTGCCGATCGTGCGCGCGATCTCGAAACGCTTGACCAGTTGCCCGGAACTGGCCCACGCGCTTTCGGTCAGCGGATAGCCGTCGGGCGCCACGTGGCCGTACAGCGGCTCGCCAAGCTGGTTCAGCCAGTTGATCATCGGCCGCAGGTTCGACACCGGGCGGCCGTCGTAGGCCAGCCGCATCGACGACACCACGAAGACCATCGGGTCCTTGAACTTGCGCGCGCCGTCGGCCGCCGACTGGTCGAACCAGTGCGACAGGAACATCGTGCGCAACACGGCGCCAATATCGCCGTCGGTGCGCGTGAACGTGGCGGCCATCTCCGTGATCAGCGGCGGCGGCGGGGTGTCCGACACGAAGTAGGTGGCCAGCTTCGTCGACACGAAGCGCGCGGTGGCCGGGTCGCGCGCCAGGATCGACACGGCCTGCTGCACCTCGCCGAACCCGCGCGCGTCGATGGCGTGGCCCAGCAGCGTCTTGGCGCCGAAATCATGGCGGTTGGGGTTGAACTCGAACAGGCCGTCGCTGCGATACAGCGCCGCGCGCTCGGCCGACAGCCGGGGCGGCTCGCCCCGCGCGTTGATGCCCAGCCCGGTCAGCACGCGGGCCAGCTCCTGCACGTCTTGCTGGGTGTAGCGCGACCCGCTCGGGCCGCCCGCCACGCCCAGCGTATGCAGTTCCATCAGCTCGCGCGCATAGTTCTCGTTGACACGATTGGCCGCGCTCTGGGCGTTGTCCAGGTATTCGAGCATGGCCGGCGACGTGACCGTGGCCATCAGCAGGTCGCGGAACTTGCCCAGCGCATGCGGGCGGATCGCGCGGGCCTCGAAATCGGCCAGCGCATAGCGGACCTGCCCCTTGCCGGAATAAACGTTGAAGTGGTTCAGCCAGAACCACGTCATCTGCTCGCGCAGCTGCGCCGGGGAATAGAGCGCGCGCAGCAGGTGGCGGCGGCCGGTATCGATCACGAGGTCGCGTCCCTGGCGGTTCAGCGCCTCACGGGCCTGCTGCTTTTCGGTTTCGTCCGACAGCGACTGGATGCGCGCCTGCTCGGCGCGCAGGGCCTGGGTCCGCTGCAGGGCGTCGCCCTGGCTGACGGGCAGTGCCGCGATGGCCTCGGCCAGTTGCGGCGGGTCCGCCAGCGGCATCTTCAGTTGTTCATCGAAATAGCGCTGCCGCCCGATGGCCTGCAGGCGCTGGACGCTGGACTGGTCGGCGCCAAAGCTGACAGTGTTGAGCCAGCGCAGGTCGGCCGATGTCACCTTGCCACGCGGCGCTGCATCATTGGTCAGGGTGGAGGTACAGGCGACCAGCGCCGCTGCCATCGTCAGCAAGGCCATCCAGCCCGGCACCCGCCGCCGCCACGCCCCGCGCCCGCCGATCTTTCGGAATGCCATATGCCCCTGTCTCCATGGTTTCGCGTACACATTGCGTGCCGGATGCCGGTTTGACGTCCGGCGCGCCGGTTGGTTGACCTGAGCAGCCTGCCGGTCTGTTACCAAAACTTTCCCGGGGAACGTCCCACATCTTCACCGCCCCTTTTTGCATACAATTTACGGATACAATGAACAGCGAAGCCGGCCCGGGCCGACCGGCAGAGGGCCCCGCTCAACAAAAAACCCATGGAGAGACACACATGACCGCACCCGCCGCCACTTCGCAGCACATCCCCGCCCTGGCACCGCTGGAGCAATACCTGGAAGCCCACCGCACCGGCAAGGCCGAACACATCTTCGAGGCGTTCCACGCCGACGCCCGCATCATCTCCTTCCGCGACGGCGTGCTGCATTCGCTGACGGTGGAAGAGTTCTCGAAGCGCTTCCAGGGCCAGCCGCAGCCGGACGAAGCTCAGCGCCGTCGCCATATCGCCAGTTTCGACGTGGTAGGCAACGCCGCCACGGCCAAAATCGTGCTGGATTACCCCGAAGTGACGTTCACCGACTATATGAACCTGCTGCAGATCGATGGCGTGTGGAAGATCGCCAACAAGACGTTCAGCGCCGCCCCGAAGTCGAAGTAAGTCTCCCCAGTCCCCAGCCTCTGGCCTGTCATCGCCCCGTCACAGAGCGCCGTGACAATGCGCAGCGATGACAGGCGCGGGAGCCTGCGCGGGCCGAATTGCCGCAGCGCAGCGCAAATATTCCTTGACGCCTGATTTTTCGGCACTTCAATGAAAACGTTTTCATCGTGAAGTGCGCCATCAGATGAGGAATGCATGCCAACATCTCGCCGCGTCACCCTGCACCCCCGCCTGGCCTCCGCCGAACCCGGCCAGGGCGTGACGCTGGCCGATGTGGCGCTGGCCGCCAAGGTGTCGCTGGCCACCGCGTCGCGCGTGTTCAGCCATCCGCAGCTGGTGCGCGAAGCCACCGCCCAGCGCGTGCACGAGGCCGCGCGACGGCTGTCGTTTCGCCCCAACCTGCTCGGCGCCAAGTTGCGCGCGCAGCGCACGCGGATCGTCGGCGTCATGCTGCCGACGCTGGACAACGCTGTGTTTGCCGAATGCTGGCGCGGAATTGAAGAATCGGCCATGGCAGCAGGCTACTCCCTGATGCTGGTCACCAGCAACTACGACCCGGCCCGCGAACGCGAACGTATCGAATACCTGTTGCGCCACCGCGTGGACGGCATGGTGCTGACCGTGGCCGATGCCTGCGACAGCACCGTCCTGGATCAGCTCGACCGCGAATCGGTGCCCTACGTGCTGGCCTACAACCAGGTGTCGCGCGATGGCGCCGATCGGGGGCGGCATTCGGTATCGGTTGACAACCAGACCAGCGCCTGCGAAGGCGTGAACGCGCTGATCGCCGCCGGCCACCGCCGCATCGCCGTCATTTCGGGTGCCTTTACCGCGTCGGACCGCGCCCGGCAGCGTTTTGCCGGCTATGCCGATGCCATGCGCGCCCACGGCCTGCCGATTCGGGATCCGGTCAACCTGCCGTCGCACACGGCCAGCAACGCGCCCCAGATCCAGGCGCTGATGGCCCAGCCCGATGCCCCCACCGCTTTCTTCTGCACCAACGACCTGCTCGCCATCGGCGTGATTTCCGATCTCAAGCGCCTGGGCCTGCGCGTGCCGCGCGATGTCTCGGTGCTGGGCTATGACGGTATCGCCCTGGGCGCGCTCGTTGAGCCGCCGCTGGCCACCGTGGTGCAGCCCAACGCCGACATCGGCACGCACGCCATCAACCAGCTGCTGCACCGGCTCGATGTTGGCTCGGCCGGCGCCGACGGCAACGCCACGCTGCTGCCGCACGCATTACGTATCGAGGGCACCGTCAGCGCGCCCGCAGTTCCTGCCTGATCCGACCGACCACAGACCGACTGACTGACCGACCTAACCAGGGAGCCTTACATGTCGACGCAATCCTTCTGGCGCCGTCCGCTGCGCTGGCTGGCCACCGCCGCCGCTGTTGCCACTACCTTTGCCGCTTTCAGCCAGGGCGCGGGCGCACAGACCGCCATCTGCTACAACTGCCCGCCCGAATGGGCCGACTGGGCCGCGCAGATCCGCGCGATCAAGGAAAAGACGGGCGTCACCGTGCCGTTCGACAACAAGAACTCGGGCCAGTCGCTGGCGCAACTGGTGGCCGAAAAGGCCAGCCCGGTGGCTGACGTGACCTACCTGGGCGTGACGTTCGGCATCCAGGCCAAGGCCGATGGCGTGACGCAGCCGTACAAGCCGGCCCACTGGAACGACATCCCCGACGGCCTGAAAGACCCGCAGGGCAACTGGTTCGCCATCCATTCGGGAACGCTGGGCTTCATGGTCAACGTCGATGCGCTGCGCGGCAAGCCGGTGCCCCAGTCGTGGGCCGACCTGCTCAAGCCCGAGTACAAGGGCCTGGTGGGCTATCTGGACCCGGCCAGCGCCTTTGTGGGCTACGTCGGCGCGGTGGCCGTGAACCAGGCCATGGGCGGGTCGCTCGATAACTTCGGCCCGGCCTTCAAGTACTTCCGCGACCTGCAGAAGAACCAGCCGATCGTGCCGAAGCAGACCGCCTATGCGCGCGTGCTGTCCGGTGAAATCCCCATCCTGCTCGACTACGACTTCAACGCCTACCGCGCCAGGTACAAGGACCGCGCCAATGTGGCCTTCGTGATTCCGAAGGAAGGCACGCTGGTGGTGCCGTACGTGATGAGCCTGGTCAATAACGCCCCGCACGCCAACGACGGCCGCAAGGTGCTGGACTTCGTGCTGTCCGACCAGGGCCAGGCGCTGTGGGCCAACGCGTACCTGCGTCCGGTGCGCAATGTGCCGATGCCGGCCGAGGTGCAGTCGCGCTTCCTGCCCGCCGCCGACTATGCCCGCGCCAAGCCGGTGGACTTCGGCAAGATGGCCCAGTCGCAGAAGGCGTTCAGCGACCAGTACCTGAAGGAAGTGCGCTGAGCCAGCGGCCCGCGCCCCCACGTCACATACCATGACCCAGCGATCCCCCGCCCTGTTCCTGTTCGCGCTGCCCGCGCTGCTGGTCTTCCTGGCCTTCTTCTGCCTGCCGATGGCGCGGCTGATCGAAGTCAGCCTGACCGGCCGTGACGGCGCGGGGGTCTACTGGACCGTGCTCACCAGCGGCCGCTACCTGCACAGCCTGATGGTGACCGTGCTGTTGTCGGCGCTGGTGACGCTGGCCACGCTGGTGATCGCCGGCATCGCCGGCACCTTCCTGCAGCGCCATCCGGTGCCGGGCAAGCCCGTGCTGGTGGCGATGCTGACGTTTCCGCTGGCGTTCCCGGGCGTGGTGATCGGCTTCATGGTCATCATGCTGGGCGGCCGCAACGGCCTGCTGGCCAACATCGGCGACCTGCTGGCCGGCGAGCGCTGGACTTTTGCCTACGGGCTGGCCGGGCTGTTCGTCGGCTATCTCTATTTCTCGATTCCGCGCGTGATCCTGACCGTGATGGCCGCCGTGGAAAAGCTCGACCCCTCGCTGGAAGAAGCCGCGCGATCCCTTGGCGCCAGCCCGTGGCGCGTGGTGCGCGACGTGATGCTGCCCGCGCTGATGCCGGCCATGATGTCCAGCGGCGCCATCTGCTTTGCCACCAGCATGGGCGCGTTCGGCACGGCCTTCACGCTGGCCACGCAGCTCGACGTGCTGCCGCTGACGATCTACAACGAGTTCACCAACTACGCCAACTTCGGCATGGCCGCCGCGCTGTCGATCCTGCTTGGCGTGGTGACATGGGCCCTGCTGGCGCTGGCGCGCTGGTATTCCGGCGATACCGTCGCCGCCACCGCCTGAGGACCGCCGCATGCGCCCCGCCCACCCCCGCCGCGCCGGCTACTGGCTGCAACTGACGCTGACCCTGCTGGTCTGCGCGTTCATGACCGTGCCCGTGGTGCTGTCCGTGCTGGCCGGACTGACCAACAACATCTTCGTCGGGCTGTCGAGCGGGCTGACCACGCGCTGGCTGGAGGAAGTGTGGTCGCTCTACCGCAACACGATCTTCCTGTCGCTGGGCATCGCGCTGGCCTGCGTGGCCTGCACGCTGGTGATCGGCGTGCCCGCCGCCTACTACATGGCGCTGCGGCGCAACCGCGTGACGCGCGTGATCGAGGAACTGCTGATGCTGCCCGTGGCGCTGCCCGGGCTGGCCACGGCGCTGGGCCTGATCCTGCTCTACGGCGGCTGGCAAGGCCTGCGCACGAGCTGGGTATTCATCCTGATCGGCCATGTGGTATTCACGCTGCCGTTCATGGTGCGGGCCGTGCTGGCCATCCTGTCGGCCATCGATATCCGCACGCTTGAAGACGCCGCCGCGAGCCTGGGCGCCACGCGCCTGCAGCGCTTCTTCACGGTGGTGCTGCCGAACTGCCGCCAGGGCATCCTGGCCGGCGCGCTGATGGTGGTGACGCTGTCGGTGGGCGAATTCAACCTGACCTGGATGCTGCATACGCCCACCACACAGACGCTGCCCGTGGGCCTGGCCGACAGCTACGCGTCGATGCGGCTCGAAATCGGGTCTGCCTACACCATCGTGTTCTTCGTCATGATCATCCCAATGCTGGTCTTCATGCAGGCCGTCAGCGCACTGGGTGCCCGTGCGCGCCGCCATGCGGCGGTGGCGGAGCCCGCCCGCGACATATCTGTCGACATAAACGTCGACATTCCCGCCGCCCTGCCCAGACCGCCCCACCGTTCCAGGAAGCCGCCATGCATGAGCCCACCCCCATCCGCCTGCGCCAGTGCGCCAAGACGTTCGCGGACGGCACGCTGGCGCTGCAGCCGCTTGACCTGGATATCGGCGCCGGCGAGACCGTGGTGCTGCTGGGCCCGTCGGGCTGCGGCAAGACCACCACGTTGCGCATCATCGCCGGGCTGGAAGCGCCCGACCCCGGCGGCGAGGTCTGGTTTGGCGACACGCGCGTGACCGACCAGCCCATCGAGCAGCGCGGCGTGGGCATGGTGTTCCAGAACTATGCGCTGTTCCCGAACATGACCGTGGCCGAGAACATCGGCTACGGCCTGCGGGTGCGGCGCGAGCGGCGCCTGGACAGCGCCGCGCGCCGCCGCCGCGTGGACGAGATGCTGGCAATGATGCATCTGGAACCGTTTGCCGACCGCCGCATCGACCAGTTGTCGGGCGGCCAGCGCCAGCGCGTGGCCCTGGCCCGCGCCATCGCCGTGCAGCCGCGCGTGCTGCTGCTGGACGAACCGCTGACAGCGCTCGACGCCAAGCTGCGCGACGCGCTGCGTGCCGACATCAACCAGTTGCTGCGCAGCCTGCATATCACCGCCGTCTACGTCACGCACGACCAGGCCGAGGCCATGGCGCTGGGTGACCGCATCATCGTGATGGACAAGGGGCGCATCGCGCAGACCGGCACGCCGCAGGACATCTACCGCGCCCCGGCCAACGCGTTCGTGGCCGACTTCATCGGCACCATGAACCACCTGCCGGGCACCGCCGAGGCCGGCCGCTGGCGCGTGCCGGGCGGCACGGTGCCGATGGGGCCGCCCGACGACGCCCCGATCACGTCCACCGCGCGCCTCATGTTCCGCCCCGAGGACGTGGCGTTGGTACATGCCGACGATGCCCATGTGGAAGGCACCGTCGTCACGGCGCTGTTCCTGGGCAACCACACCCGCCTGCTTGTGGACGTGGGCGCCGCCGCGCCGCTGATCGTCGACACCGCGCGCCGCGACGCGTGGGCCGCCGGCACGCGCGTGGGCCTGCGCATCGATACCCAACACCTGATCACGCTTTGCCAAGCCGCATGACCCTCGCAAACCCGGCGCCCTACCTGGTGGCGCAACTCACCGATCTGCACATCAAGGCCGGCGGCAAGCTGTCGTACCGCTTGGTGGATACGGCCGGCGCGCTGCACCTGGCCATCGACACGCTGCTGGCCGCCCCGCAGCTGCCCGACGTCGTAGTCGTCACCGGCGACCTGGTCGACTTTGGCCACGAGCACGAGTACCGCTTCCTGCGCGACATCCTGCAGCGCTTGCCAATGCCCGTGAAGCTGCTGCCCGGCAATCACGATCACCGCACGTCGCTGCGCGCCGTGTTCCCCGACCACGACTACCTGTTCGCCCAGGGCGACGCTGAATCGCCGGTGCATTACGCGATCGATGCCGGCCCGCTGCGGCTGGTCGGTTTCGACTGCACCGTGCCCGGCAAACCCGGTGGCCGCGCCGAGCCCGACGGGCTGGCCTGGCTCGATGCCGCGCTGTCTGGCGCGCCCACGCAGCCAACGCTGGTGATGCTGCACCATCCGCCGTTCCATACCGGCATCGGCCATATGGACGTGCAGGGGCTGGAGAACGCGGCGGCGCTGGAAGCCGTGATCGCCCGGCACCCGCAGGTGGAACGCGTGATTTGCGGCCATCTGCACCGGCAGATCACGCGGCGCTTTGGGGGCACCATCGCCATGACCGCGCCCGGACCCGCGCACCAGGTGGCGCTGGACCTGGACCCGCAGGCGCCGTCGTGCTTCCGCATGGAGCCGCCGGGCTACCTCCTGCACTGGTGGCATCCGCAGCACGGACTGGTCACGCATCTGGCCGCCATCGGCGACCACGGCGCGCGGCATCCGTTCTTCGACGCGCAGGGCAAGCTGATCGACTGAAGATCGGCCATTCGCGTACCATTGTCGGCTTCTTTCGATTTACGGACCGGGGTTCCGCCAGGCGGAACCTTGCTCGACTCCGACATGGACCTGCTCCTCCTCAGCAACTCGACCTCGAACGAGGGTTACCTTGTTCACGCCGCCCAGGCCATCGCCGAACTGGCCGATGGCCGTACCGAAGCCCTGTTCGTGCCCTACGCGGGCGTGACGCGCGACTGGGACAGCTACGCCGCGCAGGTGCGCGAAGCCTTCGCGCAGGTTGGCATCGCGGTGAAGTCGCTGCATGAGCAGGCCGATACCCTGGCGGCCGTGAACGCCGCCACGCTGATCGTGGTGGGCGGCGGCAATACCTTCCGGCTGCTGCAGGTGCTGCGCCAGCAAGGCCTGCTGGCGCCGATGGCCGACCGCGTGCGCAGCGGCGCCGCGCGCTATATCGGCTGGAGCGCCGGGTCCAACCTGGCCACGCCGACCATCCGCACGACCAACGACATGCCGGTGGTTGACCCGGGCGGCTTCGATGCGCTGAACCTGGTGCCGTTCCAGATCAATCCGCACTACTACAACCTGGAAATCGAGGGCTTCCGGGGCGAAACGCGCGACCAGCGGCTGGCCGAGTTCACCACGCTGTCGCCGGACACCCCGGTGCTGGGCCTGCCCGAGGGCAACTGGGTGCGCGTGTCGGGCGGCCAGTGCGTGCTGCATGGCCCACATGCCGCACGCTGGTTCCTCGATGCCACGACCTGGGACGTCATGGCCGGCCCGCTGGCGCTTCCCGTCTGACCCAAACGCGCGGACAAAAAATACCCGCAGCCGGGAGGAGCGGGTATGACAAGTGGTATGGACAAGTCGCGGAATTCGTCCACGAGAAAATGCTGGCACCGGCCCACTACGCTGCCAATAATCTTTCCGGACTAGGCGCCGATATTCCTGACATGGACGCGCGCCACCGCCACCCGGCGCGCCCCCATTGCTGGCGATGGACAACGCGCGCCGAATCCAGTCCAATCGATCCCAATGTCGCTCCCTGCACTTTGTGCGTGTTCCCATGTCGCGTGCCCGACTCCTGCTGATCGATGACCACACCCTGTTTCGCACGGGGCTGAAGCTGCTGCTGGCGGACAGCCCCAGCGTGGCGTCGATCATCGAGGCGGGCTCGGTCATGGAGGCCGTGCAGGCCCACGCCAGCCAGCCCGTGGATATCCTGCTGCTCGACATCCAGATGCCAGGCCTGAACGGCATCGAAGGCATCAAGGTACTGCGCCGGCACTTTGCCGCGGCGCGCATCGTGATCGTGTCGGGCACGTCGCATATCGACGCCATCCCGGCCGACGCGCGGCGCGAGATCGCCGGCTTCCTGCCCAAGTCCGCCGATGCCGTGGACATCGAGCGCGCCATCGCCAGCTGCCTGTCGGGCGGCACGCATTTTCCGGCCGATGGCGGCGGCCTTGGCGCGGGCAGCGCCACCAACGGCCATGCGCCGGCCTACGAGCCGAGCCAGCTCACGCCGCGCCAGCTGGAAGTGCTGACGCAGCTGAGCCTGGGGCGATCGAACAAGGTCATCGCCTATCACCTTGGCCTGTCCGAGAACACCGTGCGCGTGCACGTGGCGGCCATCCTGGACCATCTGGGCGTGGTCAGCCGCGTGGAAGCCATCCTCGAAGCGCAGCGCCGCGGGCTGGTGCAGACGCTGCGCTGATCGCCACCGCACCCCGCCCGCCGCGCGACCATGGCGTTGCCCTTCCTTCCGCACTACGACGAACCGCGGCTACTGTCCGCGCAGATGGAGCTGATCGACCAGAGCTTCGGCATGGCCATGCTGGGCTGCGCGCTGGCCGCGATCATCCTGGGCACGGGACTGTCGCTGGCCGGCGGCCATCCCGGCGCGCTGCCATGGGCGGCCGCGGTGGCCGTGCTCTGCGCCGTGGCCCACTTTGGCCGGCTGGCGATGCCGGACCGGCTCACGGAGGCCCGGTCCGGCATGTATGCGCGGGGCATGACGGCGATGCTGGTGCTGATCGGCAGCCTGTGGGGGCTGGCCGGCTGGCTCTACCTGGATATCCGCGCGCCGGCCGTGGTGATCTGCGTGCTGTCGCTGATCGCCGGCATGAGCGCGGCGGCGCTGGCCGTGTTCTCGGCCTGCCTGCCCGTGGCGGTGGGCTTCTTCATCCCGGCCATCGTGCCGGTCTGGGCGGTGTTCATCGTCACGCACGATATCGCCTACCTGCCGATGTTCCTGGGCACCCCGCTCTACCTGTTCGTGTTGATCGTGTTCGCGCGTAACTATTCGCGCATGGCGCGGCATTCGCTGACGCTGCGCTTCGAGAACGTGGAGCTGATCTCGCAGCTGCGCGACCAGACCGCGCGCGCCGGCCACGCCCAGCGCGAGGCCGAAGAAGCCAACCGGGCCAAGTCCGTGTTCCTGGCATCGGCCAGCCACGACCTGCGCCAGCCGCTGCATGCGCTGGGGCTGTTCCTGGTATCGCTGGGCCGCACCCCGCTGGACGCGCGCCAGCGCCAGTTGCTGGACCATATCGAGGCGTCGTCCGGTGCGGCACGCGAGATGCTGAACACGCTGCTCGATTTCTCCAAGCTCGATGCCGGCGTGGTCACGTCGCGGCCCCGCCCCTTCCGGCTGCAGCCGGTGCTGCACAAGCTCGAAAACGAGTTCGCCCCGCAGGCCAACGCGCGCGGGCTGGTCTATCGCACGCGCGATACCACGGCGACGGCCTTTGGCGACCCCACGCTGACCGAGCTGATCCTGCGCAACCTGATTGCCAACGCCATCCGCTACACGCGCACGGGCGGCGTGCTGGTGGCCTGCCGCAAGCGGCGTTTCCACGTGTCGGTGGAGGTCTGGGATACCGGCATCGGCATTCCGGATAGTCAGCATCGGGCGATCTTTCGCGAATTCCACCAACTGGGCAATCCCGAGCGCGACCAGCGCAAGGGGCTGGGCCTGGGGCTGGCCATCGTGGACGGCCTGGCGCGCACCATGCAGACGTCGGTGACGCTGAAGTCGGTGCCACACCGGGGGTCGGTGTTCCGCTTCCGGCTGCCGCTGGCGTGGACGGCCCCCGAGGAATCGGTCCTGCCCGGCGCCGCCACCCGGCTGGACGGGTTGCGCGTGCTGGTAATCGACGACGATCCGGCCATCCGCGAGGCCATGGCTGGCCTGCTGACGGTCTGGAACTGCCCGAACCGGACGGCCGAAACCGAGGAAGAGGCGCTGGCGCTGCTTTCCGGCTTTACCCCGGACTTGCTGCTGGCCGACTACCGCCTGCGCGGCCACCGCACCGGGCTGGAGGCCATTGCCGCCATCCGCGAGCGCGCCGGGCGCGACCTGCCGGCCATCGTCATCACCGGCGACACCGCCGCCGACCGCCTGCGCAATGTCCACGCGGGCGGCACGGCCCTGCTGCACAAGCCAGTGGTGCCTGGTGAACTGCATGCCGCCATCGGCGCGCTGCTCTACGACGCCGATTAGACCGTGCGCCTGAATGGGCCGGGGCCACACGATAAGCGGCGCCCTTATTCATGCACAAAAAGCATGAATAAATCATTCCTATTAATTGGACTTAGGTCTGAGGCCCGCCCACACTCGAAGGAAAAGCGGGCCTGATCCTCGATTCTCCGGCCGCCGGGCACGTCCGCGCCTGTCATCCCAGAACCATGACCCAAGCGAGGAGGCTTTCATGACCGCATCCCCTGACCTGCCGAAGCACGACCTGCTGATCGACGGCAAGCGCGTGCCGCCCGGTACCGGCAACTACTCCACCGATATCAACCCCGCCACCGAGGCCCCGATTGCGCTGGTGGCGCAAGGCAGCGCCGCTGACGTGGACACCGCCGTCAAGGCCGCGCGCACGGCGCTGAAGGGCTGGGCCGGCATGCGCGCGGCGGACCGGGCGCGCATCCTGAACCGCTTTGCCGACCTGCTCGAAGCCCATGCCGACGAACTGGTGGCGCTGGAGAGCCAGGACGCCGGCAAGCCGCTGGCCTCCGTCCGCCGACAGGACATGCCGGCCGTGATCGACACCGTGCGCTACTACGCGGGCTGGTGCGACAAGATCCACGGCAGCGTGATTCCGGCGCGCCCCGACGCGCTGACCTACACCGTGCGCGAACCGGTAGGCGTGGTGGCGGCCATCGTGCCGTGGAATTTCCCGCTGATGATCGGCATGTGGAAGATCGCGCCTGCGCTGGCCTGCGGCTGCACGCTGATCGTCAAGCCGGCCGAAATCACGCCGCTGACCGCCCTGCGCGTGGCCGAACTGGCGCTGGAAGCCGGCGTGCCGCCCGGTGTGTTCAACGTGGTCACCGGCAAGGGCAGCGTGGTGGGCGATGCCATGGTGGCGCACCCGGGCATCGACAAGGTGACCTTTACCGGGTCGCCCGGCGTGGGGCGCGGCATCATGCGGGGCGCGGCGGCCAACTTCAAGCGCGTGACGCTGGAACTGGGCGGCAAGTCCGCCAATGTGATCTTTGCCGATGCCAACCTGGACGCCGCCACGCGTGCCGCCGCCTCGGGTATCTTCTTCAACGCCGGGCAGGTGTGCTCGGCCGGCTCGCGCATCCTGGCCCAGCGCCAGGTCTACGACGAAGTGGTGGAACGGCTGGCCGCACGCGCCAAGGCGATCCGCATGGGCGACCCGGCGGCGCCGGACACCACGATGGGGCCGCTAGTCTCGGCCGCACAGATGAAGACGGTGCTCGATTACGTCGACATCGGCAAACAGGAAGGCGCCAGCGCCGTCACGGGCGGCGTGCGCGTGGGCGAGCGCGGCTTCTTCGTGGAGCCCACGGTGTTCGCCAACGTGGCGCACGAGATGCGGATTTCGCAAGAGGAAATCTTTGGCCCGGTGGCCAGCGTGATCCCGTTCGACGACGAGGAAGACGCGGTGCGCATCGCCAACGGCACGGCCTTCAGCCTGGCCGCCGGCGTGTGGAGCGCCGATATCCAGCGCGTGCACAAGGTGGCCGGCGAACTGCGGGCCGGCACGGTGTGGATCAACACCTATGGCTATACCGACGTGCGCCTGCCTTGGGGCGGCGCGGGCGATTCCGGCCTGGGCCGCGAGCATGGCGACGCCGCCATCGATAACTTCACGGAGCCGAAGGCGATCTGGCTGTCGCTGCGCTAGGTGCCGTCAGGACGCTCGGCGCGACGCCGCATACCCCGCCATGCCCTGGCGGGGTTTTTCATTTGCGCTGCAACGCTGGCGTCGGCGTCAGCCGATCACGCGCATGGGCAGCAGCGCGTAGATGAGCGTCAACGCGCCCACGATGGCCGGCGATACGTACTTCAGCGCAAGGCTCTGCGACTGCACGCCCAGATAGGCGTACATGCAGACAAGGATCATGGCGCAGGCAAAGACGAGCCCGTCATAGACTTGCATGGTTGGTGTCTCCCAGAGTGCGTTCTTCGACTACTTCTGTGACGACGGGCGAGCTGTTGGGGCGCCCGGGTACTGCCCACTGCAATCTATTGGAGCCGATGGTCGCGCCATCACCGGGACGCGGCAATCATGGTAATCCCTTCGTTACTGGCGTTTGAACGATGCTGCGGCGCGGGATGTCCGCCGATATATCGGTACCGCCTTGCGCGGCTGCGGAAGTCAAGGAGGAAAGTCCCGATGCGCGGATGCTGGCGCTGGACGCCAGGCGCGGTGAGACAATGCAGCGCGGCATGGCCGCCAATACAAAAAAGGGAGACACCATGCATCGACTTGCCGTTCTTGCCGGTATTCCAGCCGCTTTCGCCGCCACCTTCGCCGCCGGCTTCCTCACGGCGCAGGTGGACTGGCCGCTGGCCCACGCACAGACGCCGCCGTCCGCGCTGGCACCGCTGATCATCAACCTGCCGGCGATGACCCACGACGACATCGGCCCGCAAGTGCCCAACATGGGCACGCTGCGCACCAAGGGCCTGGTCAACACGCCAAGCGGCACGATTGCCGTGCAGTCGGGCAATGTGCCCAGGCACTATCACACCAGCGCCGACGAGATCCAGTACGTGATCGCCGGAACGGGCACGTTCTGGCTGGGCAACGAACAGCGCCAGGTGGGCCCCGGCGACCTGATCGTCATTCCCAAGGGCGCCGCCCACGCGGGCTCGATCGCCACCAGCGGCGAGTTCAAGTCGCTGGCCATCAAGCTGCCGCCGCAGGCTGCCAACGATACCCACCTGCTGCCCTGACGGCGCATCGCGCCGCCTAGCGCTGCCCGAAATGCGCGCTACGGAACAAGTGCTCCAGCCCGCGCGGCTGCGAGCGCCAGTACTGCTTCGGGGCGTCGACCTGGGCACCGAGCTTGGCTGCCGCATGCCACGGCCAGCGCGGGTCATACAGCATCGCGCGCGCTATCGAGATCATGTCGGCTTCGTTGTTGGCGATGATCGCCTCGGCCTGTTCCGGCTCGGTGATCAGCCCCACGGCCAGCGTGGGCAGCCCCACTTCGGCCTTCACGCGCTGGGCATAGGGCACCTGGTAGCCCGGCCCGAGCTTGATGGCCTGCTGTGGCGACACGCCGCCGGTGCTCACATGCACCGCCGCGCAGCCGCGCGCCTTCAGTGCCTGCGACAACGCGATCGTGCCCTCGATATCCCAGCCGTTCGGCACCCAGTCGGTGGCCGACACGCGCATCCAGACCGGACGCTCGGCCGGAAAGGCCTCGCGCACGGCATCGAACACTTCCAGCGGAAAACGCATGCGATTCTCGAGGCTGCCGCCGTATTCATCGGTGCGATGGTTGGCAATCGGCGACAGGAACTGGTGCAGCAGGTAGCCGTGCGCGCCATGCACCTCGATGCCCTCGACACCGATCCGTGCCGCGCGTTTGGCAGCCGCCACGAAATCGTCGCGAATCTTCTGCATGCCCGCGCGGTCGAGCGCCGTGGGCGCCACCTCGTCAGCGGCGTGGGGCACGGCCGAAGGTGCGACGGTCTGCCAGCCGTTGGGGGCGTCGGGGCGGATCTGCGCGCCGCCATCCCATGGCGCCTGGCTCGACGCCTTGCGGCCTGCGTGGCCCAGCTGCACCGCCACGGCAATCGGCGAATACCGGCGCACTGCGTCGAGCACACGGCCCAGTGCCGCTTCGTTGGCATCACTGTACAGGCCAAGGTCGGCCGGCGAGATGCGGCCTTCCGGCGACACCGCCGTGGCCTCGACGATCATCAGGCCCGCGCCGGACAGCGCCAGGCTGCCCAGGTGAATCATGTGCCAGTCGGTGGCCGAGCCGTCCTCTGCCGAGTACTGGCACATGGGCGCGATGGCGATGCGGTTGGCGAGTGCGAGATTGCCGATCTGGTACGGATCGAAGAGATGGGACATGGGGAGATTCCTCTGGGACTGGGTCATTGGCCTCCCGCGCGGGAGCGGGCAACGTCCCGAAGGATTGTAGTCGTCGCCCGAAAACCTTGTTGACCCTGCCGGCCTTGTGGACTACGGCGTGTCCAGCCTCTCAGAACTTCGGAATCCGCAGCGTCTTGCTGATCATCAGCGAGCCGCTCAGCACGAACAGCAGCGACATCGGATGGAAGGTGCCCGGGCCCAACGCCATCGCACCGGCGGGCAGTGCGTCGCCAATCAGCCCGTGCGACGCGCACCAGGCCAGGATGCCGGTGAGCACGACGCTGGTGGGAATCGGCGTGCCTTCGAAATACTTGACCTTGCCCAGCGCCGAGCCTTCGGCCAGGGTTTCGGCCGTGACGTTGAAGCGGGCCAGGCGGCTGACGCCGCAGCAGACGAAGTAGATCAGCGCGACCAGGTCCCAGCCACCGCGCATGCCGGCGGCGAAGGCCAGCGTGGCGGGGCCGACGCCGAACGAGATGATGTCCGACAGCGAATCGAGTTCGCGGCCCAGCGCCGAATGGGCGTGGCGCCAGCGGGCAATCCGGCCGTCCAGCACGTCGAAGACGAAGGCGGCCGGCGCCAGTGCCGCCGCGATGTAGAAGTGCCGGAGCGACGGATCGGCGACGAAATACATCGCGTAGAACACCGATCCCATGCCGCAGGCCGCGTTGGCCAGCGTGAAGAAATCCGCCAGCTGCAGGTCACGCAGCATCGAGAAATGCCGGGGGCGCTGCTGAGGGTGGACATGCGGCGGGCTCCTTTTGGCGCTGGGCGCCTGCTCGATGAAAGGCGGCGCTCAGAGCACCGTGTTCACGTGGTGGACGGCCGGCGGCGCGGCAAAGCAATCGGTCACCAGCTTGCGCCATTCCTGGAATTCATCCGATTCACGGAAGTGGACCATGTGGTCTTCCACGGTCTCCCAGGCCACCACCAGCGCGTACTGCGACGGCTGCTCGATCGATCGCTGCAGGTTCAGGCCGTGGCAGCCCCTGGACCGCAGGAACAGCGGCTTGGCCTTGGCCACGTTGGCTTCGAACTGGGCTTCCATGCCGGGCTTGATCGTGATCTGTGCGATTTCGTGAATCATGATGGGTCTCTTGTACGGTTGATATCGGTGGCTGTCTGACAGCCCAGCCCCGCGTGGCAGTGCGGCCGCGCCAAGCGCGCGGCATCGCGTTCTACCTTAGCAGATTTGCGGCGCCGGGCTTGCTTCGCCCTGGATAGCGCTCATTTGACCTTGTGGCGCGCCAGGCTTTGCACCAGGTAGGCCACCACCAGCGCATTTGCCACCGCCAGCCCGATATGGATCCAGGTGGGATGGCGCACGGCTTCGTACAGCTCCACGGGAATGTAGATGCCGCCCGACCAGACGCCCAGCCAGTTGCCCCAGGCCCGCCCGTGCCAGAGCCCGTAGGCCTCCGCAAAGCGCATCACCGCATACACGGCCGCCGACCCGCCGATTGCCCACAGGCGGCCATCGCTGGGGTGCGACAGCAGCGCCAGGAACACCTTGGGATAGTGGCTGGCGGGATTCAGGTGGAAGCGGCCGACGACGGCTTCGGCCAGCGCCTGGGCGTCGGCGTGCAGCAGCGCCACCAGGCCCAGCCCGGCCAGGATCACCAAGGCCCCCTTGGCGGCTTCGAACAGGGCGATGCTCTTGAGTCCCAGTGCAGAACTGGCGTGCGCCATGGCGATTCGTGGAAGTGAGCGAAGTCGCCATTGTGCAACATCAGCGTGCGTGGCGCTCCACCATCGGGCCATTGGCGTCGATACCACCGCCGGCTTCAAGCGGCCCGTTGACCGTCAGCGGCCCGTCGACATAGAGATCGCCGTGCACCACCATCGACCCCTGCACGGTCAGCGGGCCATGGAAGACCTTGAGCAGCGAGCGTTCGGGCGGCGGCGGATAGCCCCGGCCCGGCGACGCGAACCACGCCGCCGTCAACGGGCCGTTGGCGTAGACGTGGCCGTCGACACTCAAGGTGCCATTAATGGTGGCCGGGCCCTTCACGCGGGCGGAGCCGCCCACGGCAATGGACCCGGTGACGGACTGGGCCGGGGCAGCCAGCGGCGATACCGCAAGCGCGGCAGCCAGCATCATCGAGATCGTTCGCATGGCGGCCCTCCCAAACGAAAACCGGCGCGATGCTTCCAGTCTAGTGACATGGAAACATCGCGCCAGTCGTGTTTGTGACCGATTGTGTTTACTCCCCTCTCCCGCCAGGTTTGCTCCCCTCTCCCGCACGCGGGAGAGGGCCGGGGGTGAGGGTAAGGCGGCTCTGAAAGCGACATGTCGCGTTTGAACCTCGATGCCCTCACCCCCAACCCCTCTCCCATTTCATGGGAGAGGGGAGCACGACAGTGGCAGACGAAACAGCCTCAGTTCTTCGCCACCGCCTCCGACAGCGGGCCCCAGCCGCCGCCCAGGCTGCGGACCAGCGACACCGTGGCTGCCGCGCGCAGGCCGGCTACCGCGTTGGCGTCGCGCTGCGACTGCAGCACGGTGCGGTCCGCGTCGATCACGGTCAGGTAATCCACCGCGCCGGCGTCGTAGCGGCTGCGGGAGATGCGCTGGGCCCGTTTGGCGCCGGCCAGCGCGCCATCCAGGGCCGTGGCCTGCTGGCTGAGCCAGCGTACATCGGCCAGGCTGTCCTCGACCTCGCGGAAGGCCACCAGCACGGTCTGCTGGTAGCGCGCCACGCTTTCCTCGTGGGCAGCGCGGGCGCCGGCCAGGTTCGAGCTGTTGCGGCCACCGTCGAAGATGGTCTGCGCCACGGTCGTGCCGACCAGCGGCCCGAGCATCCACGTACGCGACGACCACTTGAACAGGTTCGACAGGTCCGACGACTCGAAGCCGAACAGCGCCGTCAGCGAGATGCGCGGGAAGAACGCCGCCTTGGCGATGCCGATCCGTGCATTGGCGGCCGCCATCTGGCGTTCCGCCGCCGCGATGTCGGGCCGGCGCTCCAGCAGTTCCGACGGCAGCCCCGCCGGCACCGCCACCGGCGCGGTATCGAACGGCCTGGCGGCCAGCCCGAACTGCGACGGTGCCACGCCGGTCAGCACGGCCAGCGCATGCTCCTGGTTGGCGCGACGACGTTCGATGCCGGCCAGGTCGGCACGCGCCGTACCCAGTTCGGATTCGGCACGGGCCGGATCCAGGTCGGTGGTCTCGCCCGCGTCATAGCGCTTGCGCAGCAGCGACAGCGAATCCTCGCGCAACTTGATCGTTGCGTTCAGCAGCTCGCGGTCGCTGTCCAGCGTACGCAGGGCGAAGTAGGCTTGCGCCGTATCGGCCTGCAGCGCCAGCTGCACCGAGCGATACAGGTCCTCGGCGCCCTTCTCTTCCGCACGGGCCGCGTTCACGCTGCTGGCCACCCGCCCGAACAGGTCGAGTTCGTAGTTGGCGAACAGGCGTGCCTTGTACACGGTCTGCGGCGAGACGCGCGTGCCATCCGGCAGGCCCTGCGACGCCGCCGACGGCTGCGAACGCGTGGGGTCGAAACCGGCGCTCAGCTGCGGATACAGGTCCGCCTCGGTCGCCCCGGTAAACGCCCGCGCCTGCTTCAGGCGGGCCGCCGCTGCGGCCAGGTCCTGGTTGTGCGCGTTCGCGGCGTCGATCAGGCGATCCAGCTCGGCGTCGCCGAACACCTTCCACCAGTCGCCACGCTGCTGGCCTTCGGCCGGTGCGGCGGTCTTCCACTGCGCGCCTTCGGTGGCAGCGGCGTCGGCTTCCTTGAACGTGGCGGCGGTGGGCGTCTCGGGCACCTTGTAGGTGGGTGCCAGCGAGCAGCCCGCCAGCACCAGCGCGGCGGCCAGCGTTGCAAGCCTGGGCAGGTACTGCTTCATCACGATGTTGTTCATGTCTTTCACCATCACTCTGCGGACGGCACGGCGTGCGAAGCCGATGCATCCGTCGCAACTGCTTCACGACGCTGCTTGCGGGTGGCCAGCAGACGCAGCGCCACGTAGAACACCGGCGTCAGGAACAGGCCGAAGAACGTCACGCCCAGCATCCCCGCGAACACGGCCACGCCCATGGCATGGCGCATTTCCGCGCCGGCGCCGGTCGAGATCACCAGCGGCACCACGCCCATGATGAACGCGAACGACGTCATCAGGATCGGGCGCAGACGCAGGCGGCTGGCCTCGATGGCGGCCTGCACCACGGTGCGGCCCTGATGTTCCAGCTCTCGCGCAAATTCCACGATCAGGATCGCGTTCTTCGCGGACAGCCCCACCAGCACGATGAAACCGATCTGCGTGAAGATGTTGTTGTCGCCACGCGTCAGCCAGACACCGGTCATGGCGGCCAGCAGGCTCATCGGCACGATCAGGATCACGGCCAGCGGCAGCGTCAGGCTTTCGTACTGGGCAGCCAGCACCAGGAACACCAGCAGCACGCACAGCGGGAAGATCCAGACACCCGCGTTGCCGGCCAGGATGTCCTGGTAGGTCAGCTCGGTCCATTCGAAGCCGATACCCTTGGGCAGCGTTTCGGCGGCGATGCGCTCGGCGGCAGCCTGTGCCTGGCCCGAAGAGAAGCCCGGCGCCGGACCACCGTTCATGTCGGCGGCGGTAAAGCCGTTGTAGCGCGTCACGCTATCCGGACCGAAGCTCTGCTTGACCTTCACCAGCGACGACAGCGGCACCATTTCGCCGGAGCTGCTGCGCGCCTTCAGCTGCAGGATGTCCTCGGCATGCTGGCGGAACTGCGCATCCGCCTGCACCTTGACCTGGTACGTACGGCCGAACTTGTTGAAGTCGTTCACGTACGACGAGCCAAGGTAGGTCTGCAGCGTCTCGAACACGTCGGTCACCGGCACGCCCAGCTGCTTGGCCTTGGTACGGTCAAGCTGCACGTCCAGCTGCGGCACGTTCACCTGGTAGTTGCTGAAGATGCCAGCCAGTTCCGGCGTGGCGCGGGCCTTGGTCATGAACGCGTTGGTGGCGCTGAACAGCTCGTCGTAACCCAGTGCGGCACGGTCCTCGATCATCATCTTGAACCCGCCGATGGTGCCCAGACCCTGTACCGGCGGCGGCGGGAACACGGCGATGAACGCGTCCTGGATCGACCCATACTGCTTGTTCAGGTCGGCGGCAATCGCGTTGCCCGACAGCTCGGCGCCCTTGCGCTTGTCGAACGGATCCAGCGTGACGAACACGATGCCGGCGCTCGGGCTGTTGGTGAAGCCGTTGATCGACAGGCCCGGGAAGGCCACGGCCGATTCCACGCCCGGATGCTTGAGCGCGATGTCCGACATGCGGCGGATCACGTCCTCGGTACGGTCCAGCGTGGCGCCGTCAGGCAGCTTGGCAAAGCTCACCAGGTACTGCTTGTCCTGCGCCGGCACGAAGCCCTTCGGCACCATCTGGAACACACCCCAGGTGGCCACCAGCATCACGGCGTACACGCCGAACACCGAGCCCTTGCGGCGGATCACGCCCTTCACGCCACGGCCATAGCTGTCCGAGCTGCGGCCGAAGAAGCGGTTGAAGCGGGCGAAGAAGCCACCGAACACACGGTCCATGCCGCGCGTCAGCCAGTCCTTGGGCGCGTCGTGGCCCTTGAGCAGCAGCGCGGACAGGGCCGGCGACAGCGTCAGCGAGTTGAACGCCGAGATGATCGTCGAGATCGAGATCGTCAGCGCGAACTGCTTGTAGAACTGGCCGGTCAGGCCCGTCATGAAGGCCAGCGGCACGAACACGGCGATCAGGGTCAGCGCGATGGCGATGATCGGGCCGCTCACTTCGCGCATGGCCTTGTACGTCGCTTCCTTCGGCGACAGTCCTTCCTCGATGTTCCGCTCGACGTTTTCCACCACCACGATCGCATCGTCCACCACGATACCGATCGCCAGCACCAGGCCGAACAGGCTCAGCGCGTTGATCGAGAAGCCGAACGCGTGCATCAGGCCGAACGTACCGACGATCGACACCGGCACGGCCAGCAGCGGGATGATCGATGCGCGCCACGTCTGCAGGAACAGGATCACCACCAGCACCACCAGCGCGATGGCCTCGAACAGCGTGTGGACCACGGCCTCGATCGAGTGGCGCACGAACTGCGTCGGGTCATAGACGATGCTGTAGTCCACGCCTTCCGGCATGTTGGCCTTCAGCTCCGCCATGGTCTTGCGCACGTCGTTCGAGATCTGGATCGCGTTGGAGCCCGGCGACTGGAAGATCGGCAGCGCCACGGCGGACTTGTTGTCCAGCAGCGATCGCAGCGCGTATTCCGACGCACCCAGTTCGATGCGGGCGATGTCCTTCAGGTACGTCACCACGCCGTCGGGCGAAGTCTTGACGATGATGTCGCCAAACTCCTCCACGGTCTGCAGACGGCCCTGCGCGTTCACCGACAGCTGCAGGTCGGTGCCAGGCAGCGACGGCGACTGGCCGATCACGCCGGCTGCCACCTGCACGTTCTGCTCGCGGATGGCGCGCACCACGTCGGACGCGGCCAGGCCACGTTCGGCGATCTTCTCCGGGTTCACCCAGACGCGCATCGAGTAGTCGCCCGAGCCGAACATCTGCACCTGGCCCACGCCCTGGATCCGCGCCAGGCGGTCCTTCACGTTGATCAGCGCGTAGTTGCGCAGGTACGTCATGTCGTAGCGGTCGTTCGGCGACACCAGGTGGACCACCATGGTCAGGTCAGGCGAGCTCTTGACCGTGGTAATGCCCAGGCGGCGCACGTCCTCGGGCAGGCGCGGCTCGGCCTGCGAGACGCGGTTCTGCACCAGCTGCTGGGCCTTGTCCGGGTCGGTGCCCAGCTTGAAGGTCACCGTCAGCGTCAGGTTGCCGTCGCTGTTGGCCTGCGAGTTCATGTAGAGCATGTCCTCGACGCCGTTGATCTGTTCTTCCAGCGGCGTGGCCACGGTCTCGGCGATCACCTTCGGGTTGGCGCCCGGGAACTGCGCGCGCACCACCACCGACGGCGGTACCACTTCCGGGTACTCCGAGATCGGTAACTTGAACATCGAGATGGCGCCGATCAGGAAGATCAGCACCGACAGCACGCCCGCGAAAATCGGGCGATCGATAAAGAATTTCGAGAGATTCATCTTGGTCTCGGCGAAAGCAGCCCCCCTGGCCGTCCGCCGTGGCGGACGCCATGTACAACTTCAGGGGAGAAATTTCAGTTCGGTGTGACTGGGCGGGTACTACGCTCAGCTCACCTTGGCCTTGTCGGCCTTGCCCTCTTCCGCAGCCTGCTTGCGGTCGGGGGTGGTGCCGCGCGGCTCAAGCTCGCTGCGATAGGCCATGGCGACGGCCTTCGGTGCCACGGTGTCGCCGGGGCGCACGCGCATCAGGCCGTTCACGACGATGTTCTCGCCCGGTTGCAGCCCCTTGCGGATCACGCGCAGCCCTTCGTACGTCGGTCCAAGCTCGACTTCGCGATATACGAGCTTGTTGGCCTTGTCGACGACCAGCACGAACTTCTTGCCCTGGTCGGTACCGATGGCGCGGTCATTGATCAGCACGGCCGGGTGCGGCGAGCCGCCACCGAGCTTGACCTTGGCGTAGAGGCCCGGCAGCAGGCGGCCATCCTCGTTGTCGAACACGGCACGCACGCGGATGGTGCCGCTGCGCGTATCGAGCCGGTTGTCGATCGAGTGAATCTTGCCCTTGTGCGGATTGCCGTCCTCGTTGGCCAGGCCCAGGAACACCGGCAGGTCGTTCTTGCCGCCGCTGGCGCCCGGCGCCGTGTAGCGCAGGTAGCTCTGTTCGTCGACGTCGAAGCTGGCGTACACCGGCGAGACCGATACCACCGAGGTCAGCGGCGGCGATGCGGCGCCCGCGGCCACCAGGTTGCCCACGGTGATCTCGGCACGCGACACCTTGCCCGCCACCGGCGCCACGATGCGCGTGTAGCCCAGGTTCAGCTTCGCCACTTCCAGCGCGGCCTGCGCACCGCGCACATCCGCCGACATCTCGCTGGCCGCATTGATGCGCTCGTCGAACTCGCGGCGCGAGATCGCGTTGTCGTCCAGCAGGCGCTGGGCACGGGCCTTCTCGGTCTGTGCATGCGACGCACGTACCTGCGCGGCGGCCAGCGCCGCTTCGGCGCGCGCCACTTCGGCGGCGTACGGGCGCGGGTCGATCGTGAACAGCGGGTCGCCCTTCTTCACGATCGATCCTTCGCGGAAATGCACCGTTTCGATGGTGCCGGAAACGCGCGGACGGATCTCCACACGGTCCACAGCTTCGATGCGGCCCGAGAACTCATCCCATTCGGTGATGGTCTGGCCCACTGCCGCCGAGACTTCCACTGCCGGCGCCGGAGGCGGCGTATTGGCTTGCGCTTCCCCGCCGTGCCAGGGTCGCAGTGCCGAGGTTGCCACGCCCGCCCCAGGATTGCCACGATGGCAAAGGCGATCAGCGTGCGTCGAGACTTGTTATTCATCTTTCTTCACTCCGTGTTTTTTCGTCGGGTTTCTTCAACTGGAAAAGCAAAACTCTGGGCCGAACGCCTCCCGCCGGCGCCTATGGGCCGGAAAATCGGGACAACAAGGGGTCCTCCGTCCCTTTGGACGGAAGCCAAGCCACTACAGGGGTGCCAGCCTCAAAGGGCGCTGGCGGGAGAATCCGGCACCGTTACAGCATTCACGGCGCCGGCCGGCGTTCGGACCGGATTACGAGGCGTCGTCGGCCTTGGCGAAACTTTCGCGCAGGAACCGCGCACCTTCTTTGACCCATGCCTGACACATCTCATGGGACTGTTCCACCCCGTCGCCACAGGCGCCGGGCATGATCAGGGCCCTGGCCGGAATGCCGGCCTTGGACAACTTGGCGGCGAAGGCCTCGCCTTCCGCGCGCAGCGCATCTTTCTCGGCCACCTGCACCAGCGTCGGCGGCAGGCCCGCCAGCCGCGAGGCCAGGGCCGGCGCCGCATACGGGTGCACGCTGGCAGCCGGCGTCGGCAGGTAGTCCCGATAGTTGCAGGCGAGCTTGCGCAGCATTTCCATCGGCACCTGGCCGCCGGACGACGCGTGCTGCAGACACGGATCGGTCACCGGCCGGATCAGCCACTGGCCCGCCGGCTGCGGCAGGCCGCGATCGCGCAGCATCTGCGCAGTGGCAATGGCCAGGTTGCCGCCGGCTTCCTCGCCCACCAGCGCAAAGCGCAGCTTGTCGACCTTGAGCTTCTTCGCCTGCTTGAGCACCCACGACACCGTGTTCACGGCATCCTCGGGCGCTGCCGGGAAGGGGTTCTGGGGCGCCAGCGAATAGTCCGGCGACACCACCACGGCCGGGACCGACTCCGCCAGGTCCCGCGCCAGCTCTTTCGCGGCCTCTACGCCGCCATCGACAAAACCGCCTGCATGCAGGTACAGCATCCATGGCAACAATGGCGCACCGGCGCTTACCGGCCAATAACCTGCGGGGTAACACACGCAGACCTTCATTTCGCGGTCGCCGCTGGTCACCACGTGCTGGATCACGATAGCCTCGCCCTGTTCTGCGGCCGGTTGTACGGCGGAACTACGGGGAGTCGTGGTCTTGGTCATGGTGGTCAGGCGGCCGGCAACGGTCGTCGATTACTGTATTGCGATGCAGCGAATTATGGTGATTGACGACGATGGGATAAAGCAAGCTATTGCCAATGCACTGTTTCTGCGTTGGAATAATCATCGAAGTGAAACCACACCGCTTGAAATGGATACCGGAAATGTGATTCACTCCGGTCCTTCGGCATCTGCGCACTTGGGGAAACAGCGCAAACGCCGGCGCCCCACCCCCACCCGTCCCCGCTCCGGCCGCCACTGGCGGACCGCCGGCAGCAAATCCAGGCCGCGCACTTGACATGCAGCGGACCCAGTCCCGCCAGACATCCTTCGGAACGTAGCCCCGGTCTTTCTCCTTTCGAAAGCAACATCATGGATCGTCTTGTCTCAATGCAGGCCTTCACTCGGGTGGTGGATGTCGGCAGCTTTGCGCGCGCTGCGGAGTCGCTAGACCTGCCCAAGGCCACGCTCACCCGGCTGATACAAAACCTGGAAACCCATCTGGGCGTCAAGCTGCTGCACCGGACCACGCGCCGCATCAGCGTGACCACCGATGGAGCCGCGTACTACGAACGCTGCGTGCGCATCCTGGCGGATGTGGAGGAAGCGGAACAATCGCTGACCCGCCACAACAACTCGCCGCGCGGCACGCTGGCCGTGGATACCACCAGCGGCCTGGCGCAGCTGGTGTTGATGCCTCAATTGCACGACTTCTTCAATGCCTATCCCGAACTGAAGCTGGAACTGACCATCAACGGCAAGCCCATCGACCTGCTCAAGGAAGGTGTGGACGTGGTGCTGCGGGTGGGCGCGCTGGACGAAGCGATGGTGGCGCGGCGCATCGGCCAGGTGAAGCTGGCCTTCTATGCTTCGCCGATCTACCTGCGACGTTTTGGCACGCCGCATGACCTGACCGAGCTGTCGCAGCACAAGGCCATCAATTTCCTGTCGAACCGCACCGGACGCGAAACGCCGTGGACGCTGGCCCGTGGCGGGGAACGCAGCGAAGTGCTGCTGCCCTCGGTGATCTCGACCAACGATGCCGACGTGTACCTGGGCTGCGCGGTCGAAGGCCATGGCATTGCGCGTATCTCGCGTGCCATGGCGGAGCCGTATATCCACAGCGGCCGCCTGGTGGAAGTCATGACCGACTGGCAGACCGACGAACTGCCGATTTCGGCCATGTATCCGCAGAACCGGCATCTGTCGGCCAAGGTGCGCGTGTTCGTGAACTGGGCAGCGGAAATTTTCTCGCGGCATCCGCACTTCGGGACGGCACCGCAGCAGCTGGCGGCTTGATGATGTTTGTCTCCCCTCTCCCGCACGGCGGGAGAGGGGAGACAAAATCAGTTCTTCCCGATCTCCTGCAGGATCCGCGTCATCAGGTACAGGCGCGGCACGATCGAATCCAGCTCCACGTATTCGTCGCGGGCGTGATAGCCGAAGCCTGACAGGCCGAAGCTTTCCAGCACCACCGCCTTGCCCGAACGCCCTGCAAAGCCTGCGTCCGTACCGCCGCCCGTGCCAGGAATCAGAATCAGCGGGCGGCCATCCATTTCCGCATAGATCTGCTGGGCGCGCGCGGCCAGTTCCTTCGACCGGGCATCGGCCACGTAGGCCGGGCGCCCTTCTTCCATGGCAATCGACGTCTTCGTATCGGGGATCAGATGGCCGCTGTTGACCTTTTCCTGCAGCGCGGTCTGCAACTTCTGCGCCGCGCCGCCGGCAGTCACGCGTACGTCGCCGACGGCGCTGGCCGTCTCGGGGATCTGGTTCAGCGGGCCGGTGGTCTTCGCCTGGGTCCAGTTCATTTGCGCACCGGGCACCGTCTTGGCCAGGTCGCGCGTCTGCTGCATCTGGTAGGCCAGTTCCAGCAAGGCGTTGCGGCCCAGTTCAGGGGCCGCGCCGGCGTGCGACGAGCGGCCCTTGACCTCCATCGTCGCCGTGGCAGTGCCCGCGGCAGCCAGCAGCAGCGATTCCGATTTCGCCACGACCTTGGCCACGTTGGGCTCGCACGACAGCACCACGTCATGCTGCGCGGCCAGCGAGGCGATGGTCTCGCCAGAGCCCTGCGAGCCGATTTCCTCGTCCGGGTTCAGCAGCACGGTGATCTGCGCGTAGTCCTTCCAGCCCTGTGCCTTGAGGATTTCCAGCGAATGCAGGATCACGGCCAGGCCGCCCTTGTCGTCGGCGATGCCCGGGCCATAGAGCCGGTTGCCGTCCTCGCGGATCGGCTGCGAGGCCAGGATGCCGGCCGGATACACCGTGTCCATATGCCCGATCAGCATGATCTTGCGCTTGCCGGTGCCGGTCAGCGTGGCCTTGACCATCGGCGCGGCGCTGGTGGTCATCGACAGGCGCTCCACCTTGGCGCCCATGGCCTGCAGCCGCTGCGACGTGAAGTCGGCCATGCGGTTCAGGCCCTGGATATTGGCGCTGCCTGACTCGATCGTCACCATGTCCTTGAGCGACTGCACCACGGCCGGCTGCGCGGCGCGCGCGGCGTCCAGCAGCGCCTGGTCGGGGCCGGCGGCCAGGGCGGCGCCACAGGCCGCAGCGGCGGCAACGGCGATGGCAGTGGCGCGGGCAAGGCGGCGAAGGGAAAGCGGCATGCGTGTCTCCTGTCTCTGATCTTTGTTCTGGATGGGAGCTCCAATGTAGCGCTTGCGCTATCTGGGCGGGAGGATCAATATCGCCATTCCGGATGCCAATCCCGCCATCGCCCCTACCCTCCTGCCTTCATGCCATCTCCGGCCGCGCCCCTGCACGTCAAGCTGCTCTGGTTGCCCGACGCCATGCCGGGAACCCTGTTCGGCGCCCTTGATGTGCTACGCACGGCGGCGGGCGTGGCACAACTGCAGCAGCCCGGTACGCCGGCACGGTTGACCTGGGAAATCATCGGCGCCAACGGGCGCAGCCTGCCCGACCCGCTGCCCGGCCTGGAAACTTCACGCCGGGGCGCACCGCGCCATGCGCAGGCGCTGATCGTGGTGCCGGGCCTGATGGCGGCCAGCGCGCCCCGCCTGGGCGATCTGGCCGCGGCCGATACCGCCACGCAACGCCTGCTGGCGCGCCATGTCGAGGCGGGCGGCTGGCTGGCGTCGATCTACACGGGCATGGCCTATCCGCTGATGCTGGGGCTGCTGGACGGCGCACGCTGTGGCGCGCCGTGGATGTTCCAGAGCTGGTTCGCACAGCGCTTTCCGGCGTGCGATTTGTCATCGGAGGAACCCATGGGCCTGCACGCACGCGTATTTCACTGCGTGGCGCCTGCCCTGCAGACCGAATTCATGCTGCGTGTACTGGGCCACCTGCACGATCCCGACCTGGCCCAGACGGTGGCCCGCCTGCTGATCCACCAGCCGGAACGGCAGCAATGGGTGCCTGAACTGGTGTCGCAGCGCTGGCTGGGCAAGACGGCCGACAGCCCCGTGTATCGCGCCATCGGCTGGTTGCAGGCCCATGTCGGCGAGCCCTACAGGCTGGCCGCCGTGGCGCGCGCCGCCGCCGTCAGCGAGCGGACGCTGCTGCGCCATTTCCGCCAGGTGACCGGACGCACGCCGCTGGACTATCTGCACCGGCTGCGCGTGGAGCGTGCCCGCATGCTGCTGGAAGTGACGCTGCACGGCACGCAGGCCATCGCCGAGGCGTGCGGCTACAGCGATGCCGCAGCGTTCCGGCGCCTGTTCCAGCGGACCATGCAGATGTCGATGTCGGAATACCGCTCGCGCTTTGCCCTGCGCACGCGGCGCCGCTACTGGCGCGTGGAAGACCAGGCGGCGCGCGTCGATGCTGGCACCGATGAATGAGCGTCAGCTGCTCAGGGCGATATGGTTGATGACCTCCTCCACGCCCTGCACGTACCATGCATCGCGCTCCACCTGCCTGCGCGCGCCATCGCTTGACGCATAGCCGTCGAGCGTCACCACCCGGCCGTCGGTCCGCACGCGGATGCGCGCGGCATCGACGAAGGGGTCGGTTTCCAGCACCAGTTGCAGCGCTTCGGACAGTTCCTCGTCGCTATCCGCTTCGGCAGGCGCCACCACGATGTCGTTGACCACATTGCGACAGCCGCCCGACCACCACGCCAGCACGCCGGCCAGGCGCATGTGCGACAGGCTGATCACCTGCCCGCTCAGCATCACCGCGCCGTCATGCACGGCCACCTCGATCCAGCCACTGCGCTCGCCCACGGCTTCGCGCACGGGCTCCAGTTGCCCCTTCACCTTCGCGCAGATCTTGCAGTTGCGGAAATCGATCGCATTGAGCAGCCGGTCGCATACGGCGGCGCGCAGGTCGCCGTCGCCCACCATCGGGCCGGCATGGGCAATGCGCAGATGATCGATCACCGTGGAAACGCCGTCCAGGCGGCGCAGCCGGGCCGTGGCACGCGTCTTGTCCATGACGTCGGCCACCTCGCCCTCCAGGATCAGGGCGCCGTCGGAGAGTCGCAGGTGAATGGTGGGATGGATCTGGTGGCCCTGGTATGGCACATGCGCCAACGCGGCTCGCGCCTGCGTCAGCACCGCTTCGCTACTCTGCATGATGTGTGTCTCCCCATTTGACGTGGAGATGGGTGGGAAGCGCGCCCCTGCCTGCAAGCACGCGTGACGCGGTGCGGCCGTCCTGCCCACGAGGTGCCGCGTCACACAGGCATTATAGGAAGCGCCGCGGCAAAGTCGCCGTGCTGGCTTGCGGCTTGGGCCAAAGCGATACGATATCGCCCATGCGCACGTAATGTGACGTATAAGCATCCGGGGACGGACGGCGGACTCCTCGGCGATGAGCGCGTATTGACTGCCCGTGGCGCCGTGCCGACCATAGGCGGCAACACCGTGCCCCGGAGTCCCCCTGTGTGCGTCAACTACGCCCCCGTCCAGAAACGCATCCTGCGCGAGATCTTTGGCGTGGAGCCGCCGCCCGGCCTCTATCCGGAGGAAACCTGGCCCGACTACGCCGCGCCCATCGTGCGGCAGCGGACTGGCGAAGCGGCATGGGAAAGCGTGCTGGCGTCGTTCAGCATGGTGCCCAAGGCCACCATCCCGCCCGGCACGCGCTACTACCCCACCGCCAATGCGCGCGTGGAGACCATCGGCAAGCTGTCGTCGTTTGCCCGCTTCTGGAAGTCATGCCAGTTGGCCTTGATTCCGGCCACGGCTTTTTACGAGCCGAACTATGAAAGCGGCAAGGCGGTACGGTGGAAGATCGGCCTGCCGGACGGCGAGCCGTTTGCGATCGCGGGATTGTGGCGGGCCTGGCCCGGTGGCGCGGTGTCGTTCACGATGCCGACGGTCAACGCCGACCATCATCCGCTGATGCAGCGGTTTCACAAACCCGGGGATGAAAAGCGCGGCGTGGTGATCCTGCCGCGCGAAGACTGGGACGAATGGCTGCAGTGCCGCGATCCCGAGGTAGCCAGGACGCTGCTGCGCCTGCTGCCCGCCGAAAAACTGGTGGCGGAGCCGGCCCCGTTGCCGCCTCGCGGGACGACAAAGGGGCCGCCGCCTCCGTCCGAATAGCCGGACGGCAGGCGCGCGGCGATCAGAACGCGGCGCGGGCCTGGACGTACACCATGCGCGGCGCGCCCACCAGGCGACCGGCGTTGCTGTCGGTGGTACGCGTGTAGTAGCGCTTGTCGAAGAGGTTGTTGATGCCCACCGTGATGTCGGTGTTCTTGCGCTGCGGCAGCTTGAACATCGCCTGGATGTTCCAGGTGCGGAAGCCCGGGATCAGGCCGTTGCTGCCGTCCGCGCTCTCCGCCACCGTGTTGGCCAGGTCGGCGTACTGCTTGCTCTGGTGGGTGGTGGAGACGTTGAACGTCCAGCTGCGCCAGTCGTAGCGGGCGCCGATGGTGTCGGTCGTGCGCGAGTAGAACGGCACGTCCAGGCCGGCGGTGGTGCCCGACTTCTGGATGGCGCGCGTGTACGTGTAGTTCGCGTACAGGTTCAGGCCGCCCAGCATGCTGCCGCGGTCGAACGTGTAGTCGATGGCCGCTTCCACGCCGTCGTGGTCGGTGGCGCCGATGTTCTGGAACGTGGCCGGGAACAGACCCGGCACCTGCAGGATCTGGTTGTCGAACTTGATCTTGAACGCGGTCAGCTCGCCCTTGATGTGGCTGTCGGTCCAGCGCGTACCCACTTCGAACGTCTTGGCCACTTCGGGCTGCAGCGGATTGTTCGGCGTCTGCGAGTTGAGCTGCGTGTTCTGCACCGGGCCGAACGACGTGCTGTAGTCGGCAAAGACCGTCCAGGCGCTGTTCACCAGGTATGACAGGTTGATCGACGGCAGCGCCTTGTTGTTCACGCTGTCCCACTGGGTCGGGGTGTTGCGCTGCTGGCGCGTGGTGTCGATATGCTCGAAACGCACGCCCGGCACGATGCGCCAGTTGCCGTAGGCGATGCGGTCGTCGATGTAGACCGCATGGGCGTCGGTGGCGTTGTCGAACGTGGTGGTCGCGCCGTTGACACCGGTCACGCGGTTCGTGTTGAAGGTGTTGTCGTCGCCACGCTCGCGGATGTAGCGGTAGCCGACCGTCACGTCATGCGTGGTCGGTCCCACGCCAAAGCGCTGCGTAAAGCGCGGCTCGACGCCGAACGTGGTGTAGTTGCGCGGCTGGTGCGCGATCACGGTGGCGCTCTGCTGCAGCGTGCTCTGGCGGTAGCTGTCGTTGAAGAACGTGCGGATCTCGAATTCCTGGTTCGCGGAAATCGTGTTCACGTAGCCCAGGTCGAAGCCGTAGCGGTTGCCGCTCCAGTAGTCGTTGGGGCGCGTGTTCTGGAACGGATCGGCGTTGTACTGGGCCACGCTCAGGCCGCCCGGCGTCTTCGACTTGACGTCGTAGTACGACAGCTTGCCGTACACCTGCGACGTCGGCGTGATGTCATACGCGAACTTCACGGCCAGGTCGTTGACGTTGTCGTCGCTGCCCTGGCGCCATTCGCGGCCCGTCATGCCCGAGTACAGCAGCGCGACGCCCAGGCCGCTGTCCAGCGTGGTGCCCAGGAACGCGTTGTACTGGGTATTGCTGCCGCCGCCCTTGGTGTAGATGTTCTCGCGCACCGATGCTTCGCCGCTGAACACGCCCGGAATCGGCTTGGTGTTGAAGTTGATGATGCCGCCCACGTTCTGCGGGCCGTAGCGCACGGCGCCGCCGCTGCGCACCACGTCGATCGACTCGATGTTGCCCAGGCTGACCGGCGCGAACGACAGCTGCGGCTGGCCGTAAGGCGCCACGGCCATCGGGATGCCGTCGAGCAGCACGGTCGAGCGCGGCGTGTAGCGGCCGGTCAGGCCCCGCACGCCGATGTTCAGCGACACCGCGCTGCCGGCCGTGCCCGAGTTGTCTGTGGCCTGCACGCCGGGAATGCGGCGCATGACGTCGCCAATGCTCTGGGCGCCGCTTTGCTCGATCTGCTGCTCATTGACCACCGTACGGGCGCCCGGGAAGGTCTTGACGCTGTTCTGCAGCCCGGTGCCAAGCCAGTTTCCGGAAACCTGAACCGTTTCGAGCATCTTTTCCGTCTCGCCGCCCTGCACCGGCCCCGCCGCGTCCTGCGCCATCGCCCACTGCGGCGTCAGGCACAGCATCGACACGGCCAGCGCCGTGGCGCACGGAGCAAAGTTGGGCGCGGCAAATGGCAGTCCGCGACGGCTCGAATTCATGGTCTTCCCTTGTCTCAAGAAACGGATGAAGGCCACGAATGTAAGTGATAACAGTTCTCGTTTGTAGTTCCGCTTCCAAAAGACGGACACAATGTATGTAGATTGCGACAATGTGTTGCCGCGGCACGACATTCTGTTGAACTTGCGGATGTTGACCCCTCAAGACCGGCTCCGAATCACCAACTTCCCATTGCCACACCCGCATTCGGGTGATCGCTGCGCCCCACCGATAGAGGGTGTGCGCCTTACCGGCCCGCACCCATACTGACCGGCCACCGGCCAGAAGAGCCGGACCAACCTGGGTCAGAACATGAATGCAGTCTCTTTTATCGGATACGTGCTCGCGTTTCTGGCGGTGATCATCATCGCCGCGCGCTGGATCTACCGGAACCACCCCGCCCTGCGGGACACCGATCCGCTGCCTCCCGAACGCCGCGACGATGGCGCCAGTGCACCGCGCCGCGGCCCGCCCCGCGACTGATCCGCACACGCGCCGGGAACTGCCGCGCGACATCGTTGCCTGAACCTCTTGCGCCCGCGCCACGCGGCGTGCACGCTCGCGCCTGTGAGCCACAAGAACAAAGGGAACAAGACATGGCAACTTCCAACAAACTGCCGGCCTGGACCATCTGGTCCCCGCTGGCCGCCTGGGCAGCATTTGGCCTGGGCCTTCTGATGACGGGTCAGGCCTGGCTGATCGCCTTGATGTCGATCGCACTCGCAGGCGCGGTGTTTTCCGCTGTCCACCATGCCGAGGTGGTGGCCCACAAGGTCGGCGAACCGTTCGGCACGCTGGTGCTGGCGATTGCGGTGACGGTGATCGAGGTGGCGCTGATCGTGTCGGTCATGCTGTCGTCAGGCCCCGAGAAAGCCGGCCTGGCGCGCGACACGGTGTTCGCGGCGGTCATGATCATCTGCAACGGCATCGTCGGCATCTGCCTGTTCGTCGGCGCGCTGCATCACCGCGAGCAGGCTTTCCAGGCCCCGGGCGCCAACGCCGCCATGGCCATCCTGGTGACGCTGCTGGGGCTGACGATGGTGCTGCCCAACTTCACCAGCACCACGCCGGGTCCGGTCCTGTCGCCGTCCCAGCTGGCATTCTCCGGCGTGATGTCGCTGCTGCTCTATGGCTGCTTCGTCTTCGTGCAGACCGTACGGCATCGCGACTATTTCCTGGTGGACGGCAGCAACGACGAGAACGTGCATGCGCCGCCGCCGCCGGTGCGCGTGGCGGTGGCCAGCAGCGTGCTGCTGGTGGTCTGCCTGGTGGCCGTGGTGGCGCTGGCCAAGCTGCTGTCGCCGTCGGTGGAAAAGGCCGTGGCCGATGCCGGCCTGCCGGCAGCGGTGGTGGGGGTGGTGATTGCGGCGCTGGTGCTGCTGCCCGAAGGGCTTGCCGCCCTGCGCGCCGCGCGGTCGGACCGCATCCAGACCAGCCTGAACCTGGCGCTGGGCTCGGCGCTGGCCAGTATCGGCCTGACCATTCCCACGGTGGCCATCGTCTTCATCACCATCGGCCAGCCGCTGGAACTGGGGCTGAGCGCCAAGGAGATGGTGCTGTTGTTCCTGACCATGATCGTGGCGTCGCTGACGCTCGGCATGGGCCGCACCACCATCCTCCAGGGCGTGGTGCACATGGTGATCTTCGCGGCGTACCTGTTTTTGACGATCGTGCCGTAATTTGGCGATGGTTTTTCTCCCCTCTCACCGCAGGCGGGAGAGGGGAGAAAACACACCGACACGGATCAGTCCGCGTGAATCCCCCGCTCGCGGATCAGCGTGCCCCACTTGGCCGTTTCCTTGGCCAGATGGTCCTTCAGCTGGGCCGGGCTGCTGCCGATCGGCTCCGCGCCGATGCCGGCCAGGCGCTGCTGCACGGACGGCTTCTTCAGCGATTCGAGCATCGCCTTGTTCAATGTGTCGATGATCGCCTGCGGCGTCTTTGCCGGCACGAACGCGGCAAACCACGGCGACAGTTCATAGCCCGGCACGCCCGCCTCGGCCACGGTGGGCACGTTGGGCAGCGCCGACGACCGCTTGCTGGTGGTCACCGCAATCGCCGTCAGCTTGCCGCTGTCGATATGGGGCTTGGCCGACGTGATGCTGTCGAACATGTAGTCCACCTGGCCGCCCAGCAGGTCCGTCATGGCGGGGCCCGATCCCTTGTACGGAATATGCAGCAGGTCGACGTGCGCCATCGACGTGAACAGCTCGCCCGCCAGGTGGATCGACGTGCCGTTGCCGGCCGACGCATAGGTGTACTTGCCGGGCCTGGCCTTGGCGCTGGCGATGACCTCGGCCACCGTTTCTGCGGGTTCTTCGCCTTGTTGGTGACCAGCACGTTGGGCACCACGGCCAGCAGCGACACCGGCGCGAAATCCTTGATCGGGTCGTAGCTGAGCTTGCCGTACAGCGCCGGGTTCACGGCCATGCCGTTGGCCACGATGATGATCGTGTAGCCGTCGGCCGGCGAACGCGCCACCATTTCGGCGCCGATATTGCCGCCGGCGCCGGGGCGGTTCTCGACCACGATGGCCTGGCCCAGCGACTTCGACATGTCTTCGCCCAGCGTGCGGGCGATGTTGTCCATCGCGCCGCCTGCCGGGAACGGCACCACCCAGCGGATCGGATGGTCGGGATAGGCGGCGTGGGCCGGGGCAGCCGCGGCAAGCAGCAGCGATGCGGCCATGGCGGACATGACGGGATGGGCGATTGCGGCCGGCATGCGGGCCGACAGTTGCGGCAAGAACTTCATTTGTCTCCGTTCCTTGTTCTCTGGTCCAGTAAGGGTGGGATGCGGCGGCTCAGGCGGCCTTGCGACGATAGTGGCGCAGCTTGTCCTCGTCGATGGCCAGGCCCAGCCCCGGCCCCTGCGGCAGATGCAGCGCGAAGTCCTTGAACACCGGGCGGTCCACCACGATGTCGTCCTTCACCAGCAGCGGGCCGAACAGTTCGGTGCCCCACGCCAGTTGCGGCAGCGTGCAGAAGCCGTGCGCGGCGGCGATGGTGCCCACCGCGCCTTCGAGCATGGTGCCGCCGTACAGCGCGATGCCGGCCGCGTCGCCCACGGCCGCCGTGCGCAGCATGCCGAAGATGCCGCCCGACTTGGCAATCTTGAGCGCGAACACGTCGGCCGCGCCCAGGCGGGCCAGTTCCATCGCATCTTCGGGGCCGGTCACGGCCTCGTCGGCCATGATCGGCACCACGAAGCGTGCCGCCAGCCGCGCCAGCGCGGTGCGATGCTCGCGCGGGGTCGGCTGCTCGATCAGGTCGATGCCGGCCGCTTCGAGCATGGCGATGCCGGTGGCCGCGTCGGCCTCGTTCCACGCCTGGTTGACGTCGACGGTCACGCGGGCACGGTCGCCCAGCGCCCGCTTGATCGCCGATACGTGTGCCACGTCGTCGCGCACGCTGCGGCGGCCGATCTTGAGCTTGAACGTGTTGTGGCGGCGCTCGGCCAGGAAGCGCTCCGCTTCCTCGATATCGCGGCCGGTGTCGCCGCTGGCCAGCGTCCAGAGCACCGGCAGCGTGTCGCGCACGGCGCCGCCCAGCAGCGTGGCCAGCGGCACGCCCAGGCGCTTGCCCTGCCCGTCGAGCAGGGCCGACTCCAGCGCCGACTTGGCAAACCGGTTGCCACGCGCCACCTTGTTCAGGCGCGCCATCGCGCCGTGCACGTTGGTGGCGTCCTGCCCCACCAGCGCGGGCGCCAGGTAGGTGTCGATCGTCAGCTTGATCCCCTCGGGGCTCTCGTCGCCATAGGACAGGCCACCAATGGTGGTGGCCTCGCCGATACCCTCCACGCCGTCGCTGCAGCGCAGGCGCACGATCACCAGCGTCTGCTGCTGCATCGTGGCCATGGCCAGCTGGTGGGCCCGGATCGTCGGCAGATCGACCAGAATGGCCTCGACGGAAGAGATCGTTGCAGTCATACCCATACCTTTTCATGCAGAAAGACTTGTTGGATCGAGTATGTACCTTGACTGGGTGGGCGTCCAAGACCGAAGATGTCTTGATTGATACCCTGTGGGTATGCTTCGGTGACTCCCCTCTCGCACGCGGGAGAGGGTTGGGGGTGAGAGGCATTGGGGTTCTGCTTACCAATCCGTCTCAATTTGAACCGCTGCGCCCTCACCCCCGCCCCTCTCCCTCCGGGCCCTCCGGGAAAGGGGAGCAAAACAAGCGTGAGCAGATACAAACGCCATGGAACTCCGTCACATCCGTTATTTCCAGACCGTCGCCCAGGAACTGAATGTGACGCGGGCGGCAGAGAAGCTCCACATGGCCCAGCCGCCGCTGTCGCGCCAGATCCGGCAGTTCGAGGATGAGGTGGGTGTGGCGCTGTTCGACCGGGTCGGGCGGGGCCTGAAGCTGACCGAAGCCGGCCGATTCCTGCTGGAGCAATCGCTGCAGCTGACGCAACGGCTCGAAGAAACGCTGGAAGGCACGCGGCGCATTGGCCGCAACGAGAAGCGCTGGTTCGGCATCGGCTTTGTGCCGTCGGTGCTCTATGGCGTGCTGCCCGAACTGATCCGCGAGCTGCGCGGCGACGACAGCGAGGTGGAAGTCGGCCTGACCGAGATGATCACGGTCCAGCAGCTCGAAGCGCTCAAGTCCGGCCGGATCGACCTGGCGTTTGGCCGGCTCACGTTCAATGACGCCGCCATCGTCCAGCAGGTGGTAATGGCCGAAACGCTGGTCGCGGCCATGCCGGTCACCGCCCCGCCCCCGACCGAACCTTTCGATGCGGCCGGGCTGGCCCGACAGCCGCTGATCCTCTACCCTGCCCGGCCGCGCCCCAGCTATGCCGACCACGTGCTGTCGCTGTTCCGGGCGCAGGGCCTGCAGCCGCGCGTGGTGCACGAGGCCAACGAGCTGCAGACGGCGCTGGGGCTGGTGGCGGCGGGCCTGGGCATCACGCTGGTGCCGTCGTCGGTGCAGCGGCTGCATCGTGACGATGTGCGCTACGTGCCGATCGACGCCCCCGGCTTCATGTCGCCGGTGATCATGAGCTACCGCGCCGGCGACACCTCGCCGCACCTGGCGCGCGCCATCGCCTGGGTGACAAGCCGGGCATAGCTATTCCTGCGCCGGCGGCAGGTATTCCATGCCGATTTCCTCGTAGAGCCGATAGATCATGTCCAGCATCGCGCGAAGGTCGGCCGATTCGTCCAGCACCCGCATGCTCATGATGATCGGCGATACCAGCTTGGGATCGTCCAGTTCCAGATACGTCACGTCGTCGCGCTTCAGGCCGTAGACGCTGCTGGGCACCACGGCAATGCCCTCGCCCATCGCCACCAGCCCCAGCGCGATCTGCAACTCCCGCGTTTCCTGGATACGCCGCGGCTGCAGCGCGCGGTCGTGGAATGCGGCCAGCACCTGGTCGGCGAAGCTCGGGCGCGGCGCCTTCGGGAAGATGATCAGCGTATCGTCCAGCAAGTCATGCAGCGACAGCTGCGTCCGGCCCACCGACAGCGGATGGCCCTGCGGCAGCGCCACGATCATGCGCTCCTCGCGCAGCACCACGCGCCGCACGGCCGGGTCGTCATGGCGAATCCGGCCGAACCCCACGTCGATGCGGCCCTCCTTGAGCGCCTTGATCTGGTCCATCGTCGACATCTCGTGCAGCGTCATTTCGATATCGGCATGCTCCGTGCGAAAGCGCCGGATGATGCGCGGCAGCATGCCGTACAGCGTCGACCCCACGAAGCCGATCGACATCGTGCGCGCAATATTACCCACGCGGCGCGTCATGGCCTCCAGCTCGGCGGACTGCGCCAGCAACTGCATCGCCTGGGTGTAGAAGAAGCGGCCGGTATCGGTCAGCTTCAGCGGCCGCGAATTGCGCTCGAACAGCATCACGCCTAGGAGTTCCTCCAATTGCTGGATCTGCCGCGACAGCGGCGGCTGGGCGATATGCAGCCGTTCGGCCGCGCGAGTGAAGTTGCGTTCCTCGGCCACGGCCACGAAGTAGCGCAAATGTCTCAGTTCCATCTTTATACCTATTGGGTATTGTCCAGATACTCATTCAGTCTTGGACGTGCCAGATACCCGTCAACTATGCTCCCCAACAAGTCGGACAGCAAGCCACAGATCAGGGTTAATACCCGTCAGGCATAAAGTGACCGACCGTTCGAACCCACGAAAGATACATATCGGAGCGAGACAATGACGCACGCTGACATCGAAGCGCTGGTGAAGCAGTTCCTGGTCGACACCGCCACGCAAGGCACCCCGAACCCGCGCGTGCAGCAGGTGGTGGTGCGCCTGACCACCGACCTGTTCAAGGCGATCGAGGATCTGGACCTGAGCCAGACCGAGGTGTGGAAAGGCGTGGAATACCTGGCCGAAGCCGGCGCCACGCACGAACTTGGCCTGCTGGCTGCCGGCCTGGGCCTGGAGCGCTTTCTCGATATCCGCGCCGACGAGGCCGAAGCGCGCGCCGGCCTGACCGGCGGCACGCCGCGCACCATCGAAGGCCCGCTCTACGTGGCGGGCGCACCGGAATCCACCGGCTACGCCCGGCTCGACGACGGCAGCGAGGCCGGCCAGGGCGAGGTGCTGTTCATGCAGGGCACCGTATATGGTGCCGATGGCCAGCCGCTGCCGGGCGCCAAGGTCGAGGTCTGGCACGCCAACCTGCTGGGCAACTACTCCTTCTTCGACAAGTCGCAGTCCGATTTCAACCTGCGCCGCACCATCGTCACCGATCTCAAGGGCCGCTATCAATTCCGCAGCAATGTGCCGATGGGCTACGGCTGCCCGCCGCAAGGCACCACGCAACGCCTGCTGGACCTGCTGGCACGCCACGGCCGGCGGCCCGCCCATATCCACTTCTTCGTCTCGGCGCCCGGCCATCGCAAGCTGACCACGCAGATCAATATCGACGGCGACGAATACCTGTGGGACGACTTCGCCTTCGCCAGCCGCGACGGGCTGGTGCCGGCAGTCCGGCGCATCGACGACCCCGAGCAGTTGGACAAGCTGCAGCTCGACAACCCATTCGCCTCGATCGATTTCGACTTCCGCCTGCTGCCCGACGTCGCCGACGCGCCAGCCGCCGAAGTGGAGCGCATCCGCGCCGCCGCCTAAGCCCCACCCGGCGGGGCGCTAGCCCCCGCCCCTACCAAACACTGGCAGGAGACAGACATGATCCCGATCCATCTGGATACCGGGGCGGGCAACGCTCGTCCCCAGCAGCCGAAGCACAGCGTGGAAAGCCTCGAACAGTTCCTGGTCGAGGACAAGGCCACCGGCGACTACCGCTTGCACCGCAGCGCCTTTACCGAAGAAGCGCTGTTCGAACTCGAAATGCAGCATATCTTCGAGGGCAACTGGATCTACCTGGCGCACGAAAGCCAGATCCCGAACAACAACGACTACTACACCACGCATATCGGCCGCCAGCCGGTGGTGATCGCGCGCAACCGCCAGGGCGAGCTGAACGCGTTCATCAACGCCTGCAGCCATCGTGGCGCGATGCTGTGCCGGCACAAGCGCGGCAACAAGGCCACCTACACCTGCCCGTTCCACGGCTGGACCTTCAACAACAGCGGCAAGCTGCTCAAGGTGAAGGACCCCGAGCAGGCGGGCTACCCCGACTGCTTCAACAAGGAGGGCTCGCACGACCTGAAAAAGGTGGCGAAATTCGCCAACTATCGCGGCTTCCTGTTCGGCAGCCTGAACGGCGACGTGCCGCCGATCGAACAGTTCCTGGGCGACGCCGCGCGCATCATCGACATGATCGTGGACCAGTCCGCCGATGGCCTGGAAGTGCTGCGCGGATCGTCGACCTACACCTTCGCCGGCAACTGGAAGCTGCAGGCCGAGAACGGCGCCGACGGCTACCACGTGTCGGCCGTGCACTGGAACTACGCCGCCACCACCAGCCACCGCAAGCAGCAGAACGAGCGCGAGGACAAGATCCGCGCGATGGATGCCGGAAACTGGGGCCGGCAAGGCGGCGGCTTCTATGCGTTCGACCACGGCCACATGCTGCTGTGGTCGCGCTGGGCCAATCCCGAGGACCGCCCCAACTTCTCGCGCCGCGGCGAGTTTGCCGAGCGATGCGGACCCGAGACTGCCGACTGGATGATCCAGAACTCGCGCAACCTGTGCCTGTATCCGAACGTCTACCTGATGGACCAGTTCGGCTCCCAGATCCGGCTGCTGCGCCCGCTGTCGGTGGACCGCACCGAGGTCACGATCTACTGCATCGCCCCGAAAGGCGAGTCAGACGAGGCGCGCGCCCGCCGCATCCGCCAGTACGAGGATTTCTTCAACGTAAGCGGCATGGCCACGCCCGACGATCTGGAGGAATTCCGAGCCTGCCAGCAAGGCTACGCGGGCCAGGCGCTGGCCTGGAACGACATGTGCCGGGGCGCCACGCACTGGATCGACGGCCCGGACGAGGCGGCGAAGCAGATCGGCCTGAACCCGGTGATGAGCGGCCTGCGCACCGAGGACGAAGGCCTGTACACGGTGCAGCACCGCTACTGGCTCGAAACGATGAAGCGCGCGGTGGCCGCCGGCACCCCTTCGCAAACTGCCCCGCTGGGAGAAGCAGCATGAGCGATGCCGCAAACCCGGTCGCCACCCTCCAATTGCCCGACCTCACCGCGTTCCTGTACCGCGAATGCCGCCTGCTCGATGACGAGCAGTGGGATGAATGGCTGGATTGCTATCACCCCGAGGCCCGTTTCTGGATGCCGTGCTGGGACGACGACGGCCAGCTCGTCACCGATCCCGAACGCGAAATCTCGCTGATCTACTATCCGAGCCGCCAGGGGCTGGAGGACCGCATCTTCCGCATCAAGACCGAGCGCTCCAGCGCCACGATTCCCGACACGCGCACCAGCCACAACCTCAGCAATATCGAGATCGAGAAGCTGGACGGCCACACGGCCACGGTGCGCTTCAACTGGCACACGCTGGCGCACCGCTACCAGACCAATTTCAGCTACTTTGGCATGTCGCGCTATGTGATCGACCTGTCCGGCGCGGCGCCGCGCATCCTGGACAAGTACGTCGTGCTGAAGAACGACTACATCCACCAGGTCATCGACATCTATCACATCTGATTCGCCCGCATCACGGAGGGACCGGCCATGGCACATACCATCGCTCTGCAATTCGAAGACGGCGTGACGCGCTTCATCTCGTGCGCCGAGAACGAGACGCTGGCTGACGCCGCGTATCGCCAGAAGATCAACATCCCACTGGACTGCCGCGACGGGGCCTGTGGCACCTGCCGGGGACTGTGCGAGTCAGGCCGGTACGACATGCCCGAATCGAGCTATATCGAGGACGCGCTGACCGCCGAGGAAGCCGCCCAGGGCTATGTGCTGTCGTGCCAGACCCGGCCGCGCTCGGACTGCGTGATTCGCGTGCCGGCGTCGTCCACGGCCTGCAAGACCGGCGTGGGCCGCTACGAGGGCGCCATCGCCGAGGTGGCCGCGCTGTCGGAGTCGACCATCGGCTTCTCGATCGACCTGGACGATCCATCGGCGCTGAGGTTCCTGCCGGGCCAGTACGTCAACGTGGAGATTCCGGGCAGCGGCCTGACCCGCGCCTACTCGTTCAGCTCGCCGCCGGGCGCCGGGCAGGCCGCCTTCGTGGTGCGTAACGTGCCGCAGGGCAAGATGAGCGGCTACCTGTCCGCGCAGGCGCAGACCGGCCAGCGCATGGCGTTTTCCGGCCCCTACGGCAGCTTCTATTTGCGCCCCGCCACGCGTCCGGTGCTGTTCCTGGCCGGCGGCACCGGCATCGCCCCGTTCCTGTCGATGCTCGACGTGCTGGCGGCCAGCGGCGCCCCGCACCCCGTGCGCATGGTCTACGGCGTGACGAACGATATCGATCTGGTAGCCACCGACAAGCTGGACGCCGCCGCGCAACGCATCGCCGGTTTCGACTTCCGCACCTGCGTGGCCGACGGCGGCAGCACGCACGACCGCAAGGGCTATGTCACGGCCCACGTCGAGCCGGAATGGCTGAACGGCGGCGACGTCGATATCTACCTGTGCGGCCCGGTGGCCATGGTGGAGGCGGTACGCGACTGGCTGCAGGCGTCGGGCATCGCGCCAGCCAATTTCTACTACGAGAAGTTCTCGGCCAGCGCGGAGGCATGATGGTGAACAGCAGCCGATTTGCCGGGCGCACGATGATCGTTACCGGCGCGGCCCAGGGCATCGGCCGGGGCGTGGCCGAGCGTGCGGCGGCCGAAGGAGCCCGCGTGGTGCTGGTAGACCGGGCCACGCTGGTGGAGGAAGTCGCCGCCGAGATTGTGGCGGCCGATGGCGTGGCGATTGCCGTCAATGCCGACCTGGAGACGTTCGGCGGCGCGCAGCGCATGGTGGCGGCGGCCAACGAGACATTCGGCGCGGTGGATATCCTGGTCAACAACGTGGGCGGCACGATTTGGGCCAAGCCCTACGAGCACTATGCCGAGGCCGAGATCGAGGCGGAAATCCGCCGCTCGCTGTTTCCCACGCTGTGGGCTGCCGCGCGGTGCTGCCGGGCATGGTCGCGCGGCAGGCCGGCGTGATCGTCAACGTATCGTCCATCGCCACGCGCAGCATCCACCGGGTGCCCTACGCGGCGGCCAAGGGCGGCGTCAACGCGCTGACGGCAAGCCTGGCGTTCGAGCACGCGGCCGACGGCATCCGCGTGAACGCCGTGGCCACGGGCGGCACCGAGGCGCCGCCGCGCAGGATTCCGCGCAATACACAGCAACAGAGTGAACAGGAGGCCGGCTGGTACCAGGCAATCGTCGACCAGACCAAGGCGTCGAGCCTGATGCAGCGCTACGGCAGCATCGACGAACAGGTGGGCGTCATCCTGTTCCTGGCCTCGGACGAGGCTTCCTACATGACGGGGACGGTGGTGCCTGTGGGTGGGGGCGACCTCGGCTGAGGCTTCGCCCCGGGGATCAGGCCGATACCATCCGCGCCTTGGCAGCGACCTTTCTGGCCTCCTTGCGGCGGCCATACCAGCCGCCCACCACCAGCAGCACGGCCACGGCGATGATGTCGCCAGTCAGGGCCACGGGCCGCGTAGGACGCCCACCCGCCAGGCCATAGGTCAGGCCCTCGATGCCCACCGACACCACGGCGCCCAGCACGAAGCAAAACAGGCTATGGCGCCCGATCTGCACCACCGGGCCCATGAAGCGGGCCAGCCGCTCCACCCACCCGGCGCGCACGGCCAGGTACACCAGCCACGCCAGCCCCAGGAAGCTGACCACGCGCAGCGCGGCCAGGCTCTGCTTGGGCAGCGGGAACGCCATCGTCGGAAACCAGCCCGGCAGCCAGGCTTCGTACAGGTGCGGACGCATCCACAGGTAGGCAGCGGCCATGCAGACCAGCGCCACCACCACCGCGCCGGCTGTAAAGGCGCGGCGCACGATGGTCTGCTGCGGCAGCACGAAATCGGGCCGCAGCCGCGCCAGCAAACCCATGGCGAACATCAGCTGCCAGGCGAACGGGTTGAAGCTCCAGCCGCGCGGCTCGCTGCTGGGCAGCAGGGGCAGCAGCGTGGGCGACATGATCCACAGCGCCACGCTGCCGCAGATAAACGCCAGCGGCTGCGCGCGGGCCCAGCGGATGGCCAGCGGCGCCACGCCGATAAACACGGCGTACATCGGCAACACATCGGAAACGAACGGCTGGCGTGCCAGCGCAAAGACCTGCAGCAGCGTGGCAATCGGCTGCGCCATGAAATCGGGTGCCTCGGTGGCGCGCACGGCCGGCGCGGGGATCTTGCACATCGCCAGCAGAAAGCCGAACAGCAGCATCAGCACGCCGGTCAACACGAACGCCTTGTAGATTTCCCAGCTGCGGCGGCGCAGGCGCTTGCGTGCGGCGCTGGCGCCGTCGCGCGCTTCCATCGCCAGATAGGCGGCGCCGGCCGAGCAGCCGGCCAGGAAGACGAACACCTCGGCGGCGTCGAAAAGCTGGAAATTTCGGATCGTGTAGTCGGCCAGCACACTGCCGTTGACGTGGTCGACCACGATGAAGAGCAGCGCGATGCCGCGGATCAGGTCGATTTCGGTGCGCCGCTGATTATTGTTCACTGCGTTCACAGGCGTACATCCCAAGGCTTGCCTGCGGCCAGAAGGCGCCACGCGGCAATCACGGGTCGCATCTTACCGTGATATCAGGGTTTACTCTGTATGGCAGTGTTTCAGTGGGTTACGGGATGTGATGCCTGCGAGATCAGGCAGCGTAAGCGGCATGCAGGCGCGCCAGCGTGCGGCGGCCGGCGCTTACCACGGCGGCGTCATGCGTCGTCTGCGCGCGCACGATCATCCCCTCGATGCAGACGATGGCTTCCTGTGCCACCTCATCCGGGTTCGACAGACCCAGTTCGCCGGCCACCGCGCCAGCAAAGGCCTGCAGCGATGACTTGTGAGACACCGCCTGCTCCATCAAACGCGGATCGTCACCGGCGCCGCCCCCGGCCTCTGCCACCATGTTGATGAAGGAGCACCCGCGATAGTCTTCGCTGCCGAACCACTCACCGAGCGTGTCGGCCATGACATCCAGGTTCGGCCGCTCGGCCAGCCGGCGTCGCACGCCCGTTTCAAACCAGTCCATCCAGTAATCGTGGCGGCGCTGCAGGTATTCGAAGATCAGATCGTTTTTCGATGAAAAGTGCCGATACAGCGACATCTTGGCCACGCCGGACTCAGCGATGATCCTGTCGATGCCGGTGGCACGATAGCCATCGCGATAAAACAGCCGGGCGGCGGTGTCGAGAATGCGGTCGCGGGCGGAAGGTGTGGCCATGGTGCTGGGTCGAACGAGATCGACGCGTCTGCGGGAAACCTCCGCATTATAGTAGACAGGTCTGTCTTGGCATCGGCCTCTGCGTGGTGGGTCAGCGCACCTCGGCTCCGTGATGATCGGGTAGCCGTGGCGAAAAGCAGCGCTGCTGGATCTCGCCGTGCCGCGCCACCAGCATGGTGGATTCGGGGATTTCCTCCCAGACGCCCTGCACATCGATCAGCGGCTCCGAGAGCACCAGGAATGCGTCGTCGCCGGCCGCGAGGATGCGCGGATCGTCGGGATAGAGCGCCCGCAACTGGCGAAACGACGTGCTGTGGAACAGCGACCGCGAATCGCGCTCGCTCGAATAGCGCGCCGCCACGATCTGCTGGCCGTCGGTCACGCAGACGGTCATGTTGATCGGATGCTCGATGTCGTGGCGATGCCCCACCGCCTCGATCAGCCCAACCATCTGCTCCAGCGCGCCCTGCGGATCGCGCTCCAGCCCGAACGTCAGCGCCAGGAAGAACATCACCTCGGAATCGGTCGATCCCTCGATCCAGCGGAACAGGTGCGGCGCCACCGACATCATCAGGTCGCGCCGCACCAGCGGGTAGTCGCGGATCAGCCCGTTATGGGCAAACAGCCAGCGCCCGAAGCGGAACGGATGACAGTTGGTTTCCTGGGTCGGGGTGCCCGTGGCCGCACGGATATGCGCCACGAACAGCGGCGCCCGCACGGCGCGCGCGGCCTCGCGCAGATTGGTATCGCTCCACGCCGGATGCAGGCATCGGTAGCGAAACGGCAGCTCCGAATGGCGCCCATACCAGCCGACGCCGAAGCCATCGCCATTGGTGGTGGTATGCCCGAGGCGCGAATTCAGGCTCTGGTCGATCAGTGAATGCTCGGGCTGGAACAGCACTGCCTCCATCGGAACGGATCGGCCCGAATAGGCCAGCCAGCGGCACATGATGCCTCCTCCAGTCTTGTGGTCTCGTGGGTGCGGATTTCACATCAGCATAGCAAGTGGCCCGTCCGGATGCTGACGCAGCGCAATGCGGCCGACCATGAAACGTGATGGCAATTCCTACATCGGCTGCCCGGCCCGGCATTCCGTTTTCGCTTTTCACGGTATCCATACGTCACTTTTAGCGGTGCGATCGCCGGGCACCGATCGTGCTACATGGCACGAAATGGACCATGCATGGACAACTGGAAACCGCCTGCGGCTGCTGGAGAACGGGGACGAATACTTTCCCCGCCTGATTGCCGCCATCGACGCAGCACGCCGCAGCGTGCTGCTGGAAACGTTCATCCTGTTCGAGGATGAGGTCGGCCGGCAGCTTGCCGACGCGCTGGCCGCCGCCGCCCGGCGCGGCGTCGCGGTCATCCTGACCGTGGACGGCTTTGGCACCGCCGACCTGTCGCCCGAGTATGTCGCCAGGCTGGCGGACGCGGGGGTCGCCGTACGCGTGTTCGCGCCGGGGCGCCGCCTGCTGGGCAAACGCACCAACCTGTTTCGGCGGCTGCATCGCAAGTTGGTGGCCATCGACGCCGAACTGGCGTTCGTGGGCGGCATCAACCTGTCCGTCCAGCATCTGGTGAAAGTCAGCCCGATCGCAAAGCAGGACTACGCCGTCGAGGTGGAAGGCCCCGCCGCCCGCGTCATCCACACGTTCATGCTCGAAGCCTGCGGCGCCCAGCCGGCCAGGCACGCTCACGCGCAGGGGCGCCAGGCCATGCAGCCGCATCCGACGCAACCCGCCCTGCCCGGCACCGTGCTCTTCGTCACGCGCGACAACCAGGCGCATCGCAACGATATCGAGCAGCAATACCTGGCAGCGATTCGCACCGCGCGGCGCCAGATCCTTATCGCCAACGCCTATTTCCTGCCCGGCTACCGGCTGCTGCAGGCGATCTGCAACGCGGCGCAACGGGGCGTGGATGTGCGCCTGGTGCTGCAGGGGCGGCCGGACATGCTGTGGGTCAAGCGCACCGTCGACATGCTTTACGCCCACTTGCAGGAATCGGGCGTACGCATCTTCGAATACTGCGAGCGGCCCAACCACAGCAAGGTGGCCGTGGTGGACGACGACTGGGCCACGGTGGGATCGAGCAACCTCGACCCGCTCAGCCTGTCGCTGAACCTCGAAGCCAATCTCGTGATCCGCGACACCGCCTTCGTGGCATCGCTCAGGGATAACCTGGGCAACCTGATGTCACAGCGCTGCACAGAGGTGCTGGCCCAGGCGCCCGCGCGCGGCGCCTGGTGGCATGGCATCGCCACGCCGCTGATCTTCCACTTCCTGCGCAAGTTTCCGGCCTGGGCCGGATGGCTGCCGGCCCACACGCCAAAAATCGTGTCGCCGGTAGCTGTGCCCGGCTCGCCCCCGACCTGATGGTGCGCGACGCGCATGGAGACAGCCGATGACCACCGCCGCCAACCTTCGCCGCAGCCTGCGGCGCAATGTCCGATGGTCGATCGTCAAGCGCGTGGCGGGGCTGGTGTTCGTGGCGGTGGTGATCTACCTGATCTACCACAGCCTGATCGGCGTGGATTGGCCGCAGGTGCTGCAGGCGCTGAAGCGATACGACGCCGCCACGCTGCTGCCCGTGCTGGCCCTGGCCTGCGTCAGCTTCTCGCTGCATGCGTCGTTCGACCTGCTGGGGCGCCGCTACACCGGCCATCACCTGTCCACGCCCCGCGTGATGCTGATCGCCTTTATCGCCTACGTTTTCAACCTCAACGTCGGGGCGATGGTGGGCGGCCTGGGCATGCGGCTGCGGCTGTATTCGCGCGACAACGTCAGCGGGTCGCAGGTGGCGGGCATCTACACCATCGCCATCATCACCAACTGGACGGGCTACATGCTGCTGGCCGGCGGCGTGCTGGCGCTGATGCCGCCCGCGCTGCCCGCCGATTGGGGCATCACCCCATGGATGCTGCGGGCGATTGGCGTGGTGATGCTGGCGTGCGGCCTGGCGTACTGGCTGGCCTGCGCCCGGGCGAAGACGCGCAGCGTGCGGTTCGGCCGGCACGTGTTCCGGCTGCCCGGCTTCCGCTTTGCGCTGCTGCAAAACGTGCTGTCGATCACCAACTGGATCGTGCTCGCCAGCATCATCGACCTGCTGCTGCCCAAGGCGGTCACGCTGCCGCAGGCGCTGTCCGCCCTGCTGGTGGGTGCCGTGGCGGGCGCGCTGGCGCATATCCCGGCCGGCATCGGCGTGCTGGAAAGCGTGTTCGTGGTGCTGCTGCGCCCGGTTGCTCCGGAGCACATGGTGGTGGCCGCGCTGATCGCCTACCGGGCGCTGTACTACCTGCTGCCGATGGTGTTGGCCACCTCGGCCTATGCGTGGATGGAACTGCGGGGCGCGCGGGGCGCAGAGGCCGAGGCCAAGGCGGAGCCCCGATAAGAAAAGGGCAGGCAGCGCCTGCGCCACCTGCCCTTCAATCATCCTTTATCAATCGTCAATCACTGAACTTCAGGCTGCCACCTTCAGTTGCGTCAGCTTGGCCTCGGCGTCGCGCAGCGCGGTGCGCAGGCCCTCTTCCACCACCGGGTGGTAGAACGGCATGGCCAGCATCTGCGCAATCGTCAGGTTCTGCTGATAGGCCCAGGCCAGCAGGTGCGCGATGTTCTCGGCACGCGGTCCGATCCACTCGGCGCCCAGGAAGCGACCCGTGGCGCGGTCGGCGTAGACGTGCATCAGCCCCTTGTTCTTCAGCATCACGCGGCTGCGGCCCTGGTCCTCGAAGCTGACCTCGCCGGTCACGAAGCGGCCCGGGATCAGGTCGGCGTGGCGCTTGCCCACCATGGCGATCTGCGGATCGGAGAACACCACGGCAATCGGGGCGCGGCGCGTCAGCGGGCGCAGGTTCGGCCAGTGCGCGGCATTCTCGCCGGCGATGCGGCCTTCGTCGGCTGCTTCGTGCAGCAACGGCAGCACGTTGTTGGCGTCGCCGGCGATAAAGACTGGCGCGTTGCCACACTGCAGCGTAACCGGATCGAACACCGGCACGCCTCGGGCGTCGAGTTCCAGCGCCGTGTTATCCAGCGCCAGGTTGTCGACGTTCGGACGTCGGCCGGTAGCGGCCAGCACATAGGCAAAGCGCTCGGTCACCGGCTTGCCGTCCGCGTCCTGGAACGCAATCACCGCTTCGTCGCCCTCGCGACGCATGTCGGTCACGCTGGCGTCGGGCAGCAGCGGAAACTCTTCGTTGAACGTCTTCGCCGCATAGGCCCGGATTTCCGGATCGGACAGCGGGCCGACGCCGCCACCGACGCCGAACACGCGCACCCGTACGCCCAGCCGGGACAGCGCCTGGCCCAGTTCCAGCCCGATCACGCCCGGTCCGAACACGGCCACGCTGGCGGGCAGGTCTTGCCACGAGAACACGTCGTCATTGATGATCAGGCGGTCGCCGAACACCGAGAACGACGGCGGCACGGAGGGACGCGAGCCGGTGGCGATCACCACGCGGCTGGCCCGCACCACGGTATTGGCGCCCACCTGCAGTACCGTGTTATCGATGAACTGTGCGTAGCCGCGCAGGCGGTCTTCCTCGGGAATATTGTCGACGCCGCGCACCACGAAGCCCACGAAGCGGTCGCGCTCGCTGCGCACGCGGTCCATGACCTGGCGGCCATCGATGCGGACCGGCCCGTCCACGTGCACGCCGAACGCGGCGGTGTGGCGCGCCTCGTGGGCGGCTTCGGCCGCCGCGATCAGCAGCTTCGACGGCATGCAGCCCACACGGGCGCAGGTGGTGCCATAGGCGCCGCCTTCGATGACCACCGCGCGCTTGCCGGCGGCAATGGCCGCACGATACGCTGCCAGGCCGGCGGTTCCTGCGCCAATCACTGCCACGTCGGTCTGAATCGTCTTCATGATGCGTTTCCTGTTCGTAAGTCTGCGTTGCCATCAATCGGCGGATGGGATGGCACCGTCACTGCCATGGCGCGGCCAGTGCGATGCCATCGGGTCCGGCGACTGCTGCCGGCCCGCGCCGCCGGAGACCGGCGGCAAGTTGCGGGGGCGCGTGCTGGGAGGGGAGAAAGGTGCCCAGGACACCGGCCGGGGGAGCCGGGCCCGGGCTGGGAGGATCAGGCTGCGGCCAGGTACTGTTCCAGTGCGACGGCACCGCCAACCAGCTTGCCGTTGATGAACACCTGCGGCGCGGTCATTTCACCGGACATGGCGCCCAGCACCTTGCCGCGGATCTTGTTGTCCAGCGGCACGTCGATGTACTCGTAGCCCTTGTCCTGCAGCAGTTGCTTGGCCTTGGCGCAGTGCGAACAGCCCACCTTCGAGAACACCACCACCTGGTCGGGACGCCTGGCGTTCGGGGCGATGTAGTTCAGCATCGTGTCGGCGTCGGACACCTTGAACGGGTCGCCCGGCTCTTCCGGCTCGATGAACATCTTGTCCACCACGCCGTCCCGCACGACCATCGAATAGCGCCAGCTGCGCTTGCCGAAGCCCAGGTCGGCCTTGTCGACCAGCATGCCCATGCCGTCGGTGAACTCGCCGTTGCCGTCGGGGATCATCACGATGTTCTCGGACTCCTGATCCTTGGCCCATTCGTTCATCACGAAGGTGTCGTTGACCGACACGCACAAGATCGTGTCGACGCCGGCGGCGCGGAACGACGGCGCCAGTTCGTTGTAGCGCGGCAGGTGGGTCGACGAGCAGGTCGGGGTGAAGGCGCCCGGCAGCGAGAACACAGCAACGGTCTTGCCGTTGAACAGTTCGGCCGTGGTCACGTCCTTCCACTCGTTGTTTTCACGGACACGAAACGTCACATTCGGAACGCGTTGGCCTTCACGGGATTGCAGCATCGAAAACACTCCTTGGGTTGGTTTGACGCCACGTGTTGTGGCGATGGAGTGGATTCTCCCGGTCTGAATGTGATCCGTAAAATTCATTGTCTCAACCGGATCGATTAAAATTGCTATTATCAATCGGCGAATTCCGATTGCTTTTTGCTATCAAGCAGGGTTCCGCATGGCTTCCGCTGGCCTGGCGGCGTCGCTATCATGCGGGCACACAAAACCACGAAGGGACATCCACCTCATGACTCGCCTGCCCATCCGGCTACCCGCCGCGACCCTGCTGGCCGCCGCACTGCTTGCCATCGGCACCGCCAGCGCCACCAGCGCCCCGGCCGCCCCGCTGGCCAAGCCCGCACTGGACCAGCTGGTTGCCAGCGCCACCGCCAATCCGCCCGCCAGCTTCAACGCGTTCCTGGACGCCGCGGTCAAGGCCGACCCTAGGCTGGCCGGCTCGGTGCGCGCGTATCGCGCCAGGCGGCCGCTCAAGGGCGACGACCTGACCAATATCGGGCGCCTGCTGGGCATCTACAACCGCGTGCATAACCAGCAGGCGGTGCTGGACAGCATCACCGAGATGGTGGCGCTGCGCACCGTGCGCGACGACAAGGTGCCGCAGCACGAGAATCCTGCCATCGTCGAATTCGGCAAGGTGGTGGAGCGCATGGCCCGCGACTTCGGGCTGCAATTCCGTAACGTGGACAACCGCGTGTTCGAGGTGACGCTGCCGGGCCAGGGCAAGGAGACGTTCGGCATCCTCACGCACGCCGACGTGGTACCCGTGGTGGCCGACGAATGGGTGTTGGACGACGGCACGAAGCTCGACCCGTTCAAGGTGACGCGCGTGGGCGACTATCTTTACGGTCGCGGCACCATCGACGACAAGGGATCGATCGCCGCCGCGCTCTTCGCCATGAAGACCGTGCGCGAGAGCGGCGTGCCGCTGGCGCGCACCATCCGGCTGATGATCGAAACCACCGAGGAAACCGGCGGCGACGGCATGAAGTACTACCGCGACAAGACCGCCCTGCCCGAGTACAACATCGTGCTCGACAGCAAGTACCCGGCCGTCGTGGCCGAAAAAGGTTCGGGCGCGCTGACCGTGCGCTTCCCGGACCAGCCCGTGGACGGCAAGCAGGCGGCGATTGTCGCCATGGCAGGCGCCGCATCGGCCAACGCGATTCCGCAGACAGCCACCGCGCGCATTTCGGGCGGTGACCTGAACGCCGTGGCCGCGACGCTGGAGCAGGCGCGGGCCGCCTTCATCGCCCAGCAAGCCGCGCAAGGCAAGTTCACCATCGACATCGCGCGCGCCGGCGACGCCATCGAGGTGAAAGTCACCGGCTCGTCGGCCCACGGCTCGCGGCCCGAGGAAGGCGTGAACCCGGTGCCGCGCCTGGCGATGTTCCTGCAGTCAGCCGGCGTGCCGTTCGCGGATAACCAGTACGCGCGGGCCACGCGCTACCTGACCGACCTCTACGGCACGGGCTACCTGGGCGAGAAGATGGACGTCGGCTATCGCGACGACTTCATGGGGCCGCTGACGATCTCGCCGACGCTGATCCGCGAGCGCAACGGCAAGCTGGAAGTCACGGCCAATGTGCGGATGCCACGTGGATCGACGCCCGACGCCCTGCGCGCGAAGATCGCCGAACGGATCCAGGGCTGGGCGGCCCAGACGCATACCACGCTGGAAATCCAGCACGACCAGGGCGACTGGATGGCACGCGATCCCAAAGGCGCGTGGCTGTCGACGCTGCTGAACATCTACGGCGACACCACCGGGCTCGAAGCCAGGCCGGTGCCAACGGCCGGCAGCACCACGGCCAAGCTGATGCCGAACGCCATCAACTTCGGCCCAGCCATGCCCGGCAAGAAGTACACCGCGCACAACGCCAAGGAATACAAGGAAGTCTCCGACCTGAACCTGGACATGCAGATGTTCACGGAGATGCTGGTACGCGTGGGGAATCTGCAGAAGATGCAGTGATGATGTTGCTCCCCTCTCCCATGCAATGGGAGAGGGGCTGGGGGTGAGGGCATTGAGAGTCTGCTCGCCGACAGGTCGCAATTTGAACTGCTTTGCCCTCTCCCCCGCCCCTCTCCCGCAAAGCGGGAGAGGGAGAAAACCGAGGGTGAGGTTCAGAACCCCAGCTCGCTCAATCCCGGATGATCGTCCGGCCGGCGGCCCAGCGGCCAGTGGTACTTGCGGTCCGCCTCGCGGATCGGTGCGTCGTTGATGCACGCAAAACGGCGCTGCATCAGACCGTTTTCGTCGAATTCCCAGTTCTCGTTGCCATACGACCGGTACCAGTTGCCCGAGTCGTCGTGCCATTCGTACGCGAAGCGCACCGCAATGCGGTTGCCGTCGTGTGCCCACAGCTCCTTGATCAGCCGGTAGTCCAGCTCCTTCTGCCATTTGCGCGCCAGGAAGGCCACGATGTCCTCGCGTCCGTTCACAAATTCGGCACGATTGCGCCAGGCGCTGTCGACGGTATAGGCCAGCGCCACGCGGTGCGGATCGCGCGTGTTCCAGCCGTCTTCGGCCGCGCGCACCTTGGCTTTGGCGGTTTCAAGCGTGAATGGGGGCAGCGGCGGGCGAACTTCGGGTTGGCTCGACATGGCAAGGCTCCTTGAGAATCGGAAATACTGAAATCGGCCGGAAATCGGCGGCAGGGAATGCGCAGACCTGCGTGATACAGATCTGTCTCATAGTGTTAGGTAGACAGATCTGTATGTCAAGCGGAAGTTCGTCGATATGCCATGGGCCGGACGCTAGATACGCTGCCGGTCGAACCCCGATTCGCGCGCCAGGACGATAGCCTGCGAGCGATTCTCGACCTCGAGCTTCGAAAAAATACTGGTGATGTGATTTCGCACGGTCTTCTCGCACAGCCCCAGGTGGGCGGCGATCTGCGCGTTGTCGCGGCCCTGCGCGATCAGCACCACGATGTCGCGTTCGCGCCGCGTCAGGGCGCCGAAGGCCGGGTCAGTGGATGGCGCCGGCGCCGGCAGGAAGGCGCGCACTTCCTCGATCCAGCGATCCCACGCCGGCTCGGTTTCCAGCAACAGGTGGTTGCCACTGTCCAGCGGCACGAAGCGGGCATTGGGGATCATGCTGGCGATGAGCCGCCCTTCGTCGAACGGCACACGGGCGTCGCGCACGGCGTGCAGCACGAGCGTCGGGCAGGTGACCAGCGGCAGCAGGTCCACCACGTCGATGTCGTTGAAGATCCGCATGAAGCGCGCCGCGTTGACCGGCGACGTCGACACGCGCTCCAGTTCGTTGAACCAGCGGTGCTGCTCCGCCGTGCCGCCGGGGATGAACTGCGTGGTGAAGAACTGCCGGAACGCCGGATTTTCCTGGCCCCAACCCAGCTCGGCCAGCCGGATCATCAGTTCGGCCTCCTCGCGCATTGCCGCGCCCTGGTTGCGCTTGAGCCGCCCGCGCGCGTAGCCGCCGTGCAGCACCAGATGGCTGACGCGCTCGGGATGCGCCACGGCATAGGCCACCGCGATCGAGGCGCCCTGGGAGATGCCAAGCAGCGCGAAGGGCTCGACGGCCATCGCGTCGACGATGGTTTCCAGGTCGCGCAGCCAGGCGTTGAACGACAGGTCTTCCACGTGGCGATCAGATAGCCCGCAGCCGCGCTCGTCGTAGCGGATCAGCGTGTGCTGCTCGGACAGCGCGCACAGCATGTGGCTCCAGACCGGGCTGCCGACGTCGAATTCCAGATGGCTCATCCAGTTGGCGGCCTTCACCAGCGGCGGCCCGCTGCCCGTGATGGCATACGCCAGCCGCACGCGGTCAGGGCAGGTGCAAAGACGGATCTGCTGCTTGAGCATCGGCATGGGCGGGTCGCGCACGGGGCAGGTTACAGGGGACACGGCATGCCGCCGGGCAATGCCCGGGCGTGGCTCAACGCGTCCGGCCGTGCCGGGCGACTCACCTATCTTAGACAACGATCCCCGGCGCGCGGACATCAACACGGCCTGCCGGCCCCGCAAAGTGCGGAAGGCCTGACGAGGGCATGGATGGCGCGCCGGATGATGTACACCAAGGGCGGTGTCTCGCGACGGAAATGGAAAGCCCGGCCGCCGGCCACGGCAGGTGGTCTGCCGTGGCCGGGCCGGGTACGCTTTCAGGACGTCAGGCCCCGCGCATCGCGCAGTCCCCCTGGGCGCCGACGCTGCGCGCACCGTCGGTGTACGCGTCGCGCGGCCCGATGCGGTTGCCGCCATCGCTGAAGGCATCACGCGGCCCCATTCGGGCGCCGTCCGAATACGGATCGAAGGTGCCTCGCAGGCACGAGGACTTGCTCGCGTGCTGCGTCGATCCATTCGACGGGACGAATACCTCGCTCCACGCGGCGTGGGCGGTCTGGGCGATGCCGATGGTCAATGCGGAAACGGCTGAAACGGCAAGCAGGGTCTTTGCAACTTTCGTACACATCTCGACTACTCCAACTTTTTGAACTCCAATCAGAAGACAAACACGAACCTGGCGCTGGCCGGGATGGCCTTGGCCGGTCCGTGGAGTCATTGTCGGAAATCGTTTTCATTGGCGTACGAGACCGGTGTCCCGGGTTTTGCCACCAGCGCGGGAAAACCCGCAGGAAATGTGTGGGACTTCGGTCCTGTGCAGGGGAAAGGACCGGGCCGGTCATAGCCGGGGGATGCCCGGAAGCCGCTTGCAGCATGGCATTCCAGCTAGATCCATCGTAGTTCTCCGAGTAAACCCGCGCCAAGGACGCCTGTCCCGCATTCCTGGGCCGAATCCGATGTAATCGATTGCAGCCGGGACACCGGCCTCACGCGCGACACCCCCGAAACGTCCGAGTATCCGGCCCACGTCCTCCATGGGACGGATTTCACGTATCAAGGAGTTTCGCAATGCAAGCTGTATCCCTTTCCGCCGACACACAACGCTACGCCCGCTGCATCGCCGCTTCACGCCGCATCCGCTGGGACATCGACCAGGACGTGATTCGCGGCCGCACGTTCGACCTTTCGCACAAGTTCATGCCCGACGGCCTGTCGCTCGTCGACGAACTGCCCTTCCTTAGCGCATCGGAGCAGCGCTTCCTGAGTCAGGTGCAAGGCCGTACCTACGCCAACATGTTCGGGCTGGTGGAACGCTTTGTCAGCGCCAAGGTGCTGGAGTTGACCGGGCAGCACGCGCTGGGCGACCAGGTCGCGCTGGAGGCGCTGATCCGCTTTTCCGACGAGGAACTGAAGCACCAGGAACTGTTTCGCCGCATCGAGCGGCTGGCCGGCCAGGACATGCCCGACGGCTACCACTTCGGCGCCCAGCCCAACGACGTGGCCGCTTTCGTACTGGGCAAGCGCACGTGGGCCGTGTTGGCCGTGATCTGCCAGCTGGAGCTGTTCTCGCAGGCGCACTATCGCGCCAGCATCGGCACGGCGTCGGACCTGTCCGAACTGTTCAAGGACGTGTTCCTGTACCACTGGCGCGAGGAATCGCAGCACGCGATCCTGGACGAGCTGGAATGGATCCGCGAGAACGCCCGGGTGAGCGACGCCGAGCGCGATGCGGCCATCGACGACATGCTGGCCATCGTGGGCGGCTTCGACGCGGTCGTCCAGGCGCAGGCCCATGCCGATGCGGGCTACTTCATGCGCGTGATTCGTGGCGCGCAGGACGCCCCGCATGCGCCCGAAGTGGAGGCCGTGATTCTCAAGGCGTATCGCTGGACGTACATCGTGTCCGGCATGTTCGAACCGCGCTTCTGCAAGCTGCTGGAGGAGATGACAACCGAGGCGCAGCGGGCGCGCATCCAGGCCGGCGCGGCCCCGCTGATGTACGCGGTGCCGGCCGGCGGCGCGCCGGAACCGGCGATGGCGGCCTGAAAGGGGAAAGGGAGCCTATTCGGGGGTGATCCCGGCCTGCTTGATCTGTGCTGCCCAGCGGACCATTTCCTTGCGCAGCATGGTATCGGCCTGGGCCGGGCTCATCGTCAGCGGCTCGAAGCCTTCCTTGAGCAGCCGCGCCTTCAGTTCGGGCTGGGCCAGCGCCGCGTTGAGCGTCTGGTTCAGCTTCGCCAGCACGTCCTTCGGCGTACCGGCGGGGGCGCTGACGATAAACCACGTCTCGAACGCGTAGTGCGGCAGGCCGGCCTCGGCCATGGTCGGCACGTCTGGCATCAGCGGCGAGCGCTTCGGCCCGGTCACGGCCAGCGCGCGCAGCTTGCCCGCCTGCACCTGCGGCAGCGCAGCGGACAGCACCGGGAAGCTCATCTGCACCTGTCCCGCGATCGTGTCGACCAGGGCCGGGCCGCCGCCCTTGTAAGGCACGTGCAGGATATCGGCGCCCGATTCGGTCTTGAACAGTTCGGCGGCCATATGGAAGGTGCTGCCCGCCCCGGCCGAACCAAAACTCAGCTTGCCCGGCTGCGCCTTGGCCATCGCCACCAGTTCCTTGACGTTCTTCGCGGGCAGCGTGTTGGTGACCACCAGCACATGCTGCGACGTGCCCATGGTGCCCACCGACGCGAAATCCTTCGCGGTATCGAAAGGCAGTTTGGCGAACAGCGACGGGTTGACGGCCAGCGCCACGTTGTTGATGGCCAGTGTGTAGCCGTCGGGCTTCGCCTTGGCCAGTTGGTCCATGCCGATATTGCCCGATGCGCCGGCGCGGTTGTCCGCCACCACCGGCTGGCCCAGCTGCTTGCCCCAGGCATCGGTGATGAGCCGCCCGGCAATGTCGACACTGCCGCCGGGCGCGAACGGCACGATCAGGCGGATCGGACGATTGGGAAAGCTGTCGGCGGCCAGCGAAGGCGCGGCGGCAAGCGCGGCAGCCATCGCGGCGACGACGATGCCCGCACGCCCGGCCAGCCTGGCCAGGTTGGCAAAGGGGATACCCATGGTTTGTCTCCTGGTTGGGACGCCGGGCTTGGGCCCGGTCGAATACCTGTTGCGCCGGAATCCGGGGACGTTCCCCGGACACGCGCAGGCAGTGTACCCATGAAACAAAGCGCAGGGATATCGCGTTCAGAAAGACATTGGTGCCCGTAACTCACGAATCCAGTTACACGCGCGCCTGTTCCAGCGTGGCCAGGTAGTGGTGGATCTGCGCCACCACTGCCGCGCCCTCGCCCACTGCCGCCGCCACGCGCTTGGTCGACCCGGACCGCACATCGCCAATCGCAAAAACGCCAGGCACGCTGGTTTCCAGCGTGTAGTCGGCGCGTTCGGTGCAGGAGTGATGCGCTTCGTAGCCGGTCAGGATGAAGCCCTTGGCGTCGGTTTCCACGTGGCACGAGCGCAGCCATTCGGTATTGGGCGCCGCGCCGATGAACAGGAACACGTGGCGCATCGGTACGGCGATGCACTCCGGCCCCTGCGCGCGTTCCTTGTAGCGCACCGTGGACAGCCAGCCCTCGCCCTCCATCGCCGTGATCTGCGAGTGGGTGTGCAGATGCACGTTCGACAGGCCCCGGATGCGGTCGATCAGGTAGCGCGACATGGTGGCCTCAAGCCCTTCGCCGCGCACCAGCATATGCACCTCGGCCGCGTGCGATGCCAGGTACACGGCCGCCTGGCCAGCCGAGTTGCCGCCGCCCACCAGCATCGCGTGCTCGTCCTTGCACAGCTTGGCTTCCACCGGCGACGCCCAGTAGTAGACGCCGCGCCCTTCGTAGCGATCCAGCGCGTCGATCTCGGCGCGCCGGTATTGCGCGCCGCTGGCGATCACCACCGTGCGCGTGGGCACGCGGCGCCCGTCGGCCAGTTCCAGCTCGATCGGATTTTCTCCACAATGCAGCGCCTTGGCTTCCAGCGGAATGGCCACGTGCGCGCCGAACTTGAGCGCCTGCACGAAAGCCCGGCCGGCCAGCGCCTGGCCAGAGATGCCGGTCGGGAAGCCCAGGTAGTTCTCGATCCGCGCGCTGGCACCGGCCTGCCCGCCCGGCGACCGGCAGTCGAGCACGGCCACCGACAGCCCTTCGGACGCCGCGTAGACCGCCGTGGCCAGCCCGGCCGGCCCTGCGCCGACCACGATCACGTCATAGACATGGCCCGGATCGAATTCGGGCACCAGCCCCAGGCAACTGGCAAGCTGGCCTTCGTCCGGGGCGCGCAGTACGCTGCCGTCGGGGCAGATCACCATCGGGAAATCGCTCTGCGGGGCCTTGCTGATATCGAGCAGGCAGGTGGAATCGGTGTCGGTCTCGATATCGATCACGCGGTGCGGATGGCCATTGCGGCGCAGGAACGCCTGCAGCGACAGCAGCAGCGGCTCCGTGCCTTTGCCCACCAGCACCGGCCCGCCGCCCTGCTCGATCAGCCCCACGCGGCGCAGGATCAGCGCCCGCATGATGCGCTCGCCCAGGTCGGCTTCGGCAATCAGCAGCGCGCGCAGGCTTGGCGGCGGCACCACCAGGATCGTCACATCTTCCAGCGCCACGGCATCGACCAGCGCCGGCTTGCCGGTCAACTGGCCGACCTCCGCCAGGAATTGCCCGGGGCCTTCCTCGGTTATCGCGGTGCGATGGCCAAAGCCGTCGCGCCGGTCGATCCGCACACGCCCGCTCAGCACCACATGCATGCCGCGTCCCGCATCGCCAACCTCGAAGACGAGTTCGCCAGCCTTCCATGTCTGGACATGGCCGAACCGCCGGATGCGGTCGATTTCCGCATGCGTCAGCGTCGGAAACATCTGGTGCCGACGCGTTTCCAGGTTCGAGAACGGCGCCTCGAGCTCGGTCAGCGTAGGCTGGGCCGCCTGCGCGTCATCGGTATCAGGATTGGCGTCGATTTCCGACGTCGCCTGGGTCATCTCCATGCTTTTCCCCCGTTGCTGTGAAGCGGCCGGCCACACGCCGGCGCGTGATGCATCGATCGAAGACTGCGAAGACTGCCCGGCCGGCTTGCCGGCCTTGCTGGAAACGATAGTAGTCCCGCCAGCGCGGAATCACAGACGGAGATTGGCAAGGACGCAACGGTGTCGGCCCGCACCATCCTTGCGCGGGATCACGAAGCGCCAGCGCGCCTTTATGTATGGTTCTGGCCGCAACCTCCTTGCCGCACGCTACGACATTGGCGTGCCAGCTTCATGACTATGAAAAAACCGACTGGTTATCAGAGCTATAAATCATGGTGAGAATATTAAGCGCTGGCTACACTGTGCTTCGCGCCTCCAAGACGCAACGTCCGTCACGGACCCACGAGGCCCCTGGCGGCAGACCAGACAGCCCCCAGCAAGGAGACTAGATGTACCGCGATCGCATTCGCCTGGCCGCCCTCCAGGACAGGATCATGTCGGCCGATGAAGCCGCAAGCCTGATCCGGGACGGCATGACCGTCGGCATGAGCGGCTTCACGCGCGCCGGCGACTGCAAGGCCGTTCCCCTGGCGCTGGCCCGCCGCGCCGCCACCGATCCGCTCCAGATCACCCTGATCACCGGCGCCTCGCTGGGACACGATACCGACAAGCTCCTGGCTGAAAGCAACGTGCTGGCGCGCCGCCTGCCGTTCCAGTCCGATGCCACGCTGCGCCGCAAGATCAATAGTGGCGACGTCATGTTCATCGACCAGCATCTGGGCGAGACCGCCGAGATGCTGCGCAGCGGCCAGATCGGCCCGGTCGATGTCGCGGTCATCGAGGCCGCCGCCATCACCGAGACGGGCGGCATCGTCCCCACCACGTCGGTCGGCAACTCGGCCAGCTTCGCCAAGATGGCGAAGACGATCATCATCGAACTGAACCTGAACATGCCTGGCGGGCTGGAAGGCCTGCACGACATCGCCTTCCCGGTGCAGCGGCCGTATCGCCAGCCGATTCCGCTGATCGCCGTGGAGCAGCGCATCGGCCTGCCCTACATCCCCGTGGACCCGTCGCGCATCGCGGCCATCGTCATCACGCAGCGCGACGACAGCCCGTCGAACGCGCTGCCCCCCGACGCCGAGACCAACCAGATCGCCGGCCACCTGAACGCCCTGCTGGAACGCGAAGTGCGCGCCGGCCGCCTGTCGCCCACGCTGCAGCCGCTGCAGGCCGGCATCGGCACCATCGCCAATGCCGTGCTGCACGGCCTGGCCGATTCGCCATTCCATGACCTGACGATGTACTCCGAGGTGCTGCAGGACAGCACCATCGCGCTGATCGATGCCGGCAAGATGCGCTTTGCGTCGGCGGCGTCGATGACGCTGTCGGCGCCGGTCTATCGCCGCGTGCTGGACGACATCGAGCACTACAAGCGCAAGCTGGTGCTGCGCCCGCAGGAGATCAGCAACCACCCCGAGGTGCTGCGCCGGCTGGGCCTGATCACCATCAACACGGCGCTGGAATGCGACATCTACGGCAACGTCAACTCCACGCACGTGGGCGGCACGCACATGATGAACGGCATCGGCGGCTCGGGCGATTTCGCGCGCAACGCATACCTGTCGGTCTTCGTCACGAAGTCGGTGGCCAAGGAAGGCAGGATCTCCAGCATCGTGCCGATGGTGACGCACGTCGACAACAGCGAGCACGACGTGGATATCCTGGTCACGGAACATGGCCTGGCCGACCTGCGCGGCCTGGCGCCCCGCGAACGCGCGCTGCAGGTCATCAACAACTGCACCGACCCGACGTATCGCGACGGCCTGCTGGACTACTACCGCCGCGCCTGCCTGCGCGGCGGCCAGACGCCCCACGTCCTCGAAGAGGCGTTCGCCTGGCACACCCACTACCGTGAGCACGGCACCATGCTGACCGAAGGCGGCAAGCCGGCCAACGAACCGCTGGCTGCCTGACGGGCGCGTAGCCCGTCAATCCTCCATCAGGACCCGCAGCATGCGTTGCGGGTCTACCAGGAAATCGCGCGTTATCTGGTAGTGCTCGGTTTCCTCGTAGCCGATTCGCTCCACGCCGCTCGCCGAGCATTGATAGATCCACGCATCGGGATACGCCATCAGGATTGGCGAATGGGTGGCAATCAGGAACTGCGACCCGTCGCGCACCAGATCGTGCAGCCGCGAGATCACCGCAAGCTGCCGGGCCGGCGACAACGCCGCCTCGGGTTCGTCGAGGATATAAAGGCCCTGCCCCTGGAACCGCTCGGTCAACAGGGTGAGGAACGCCTCGCCGTGCGACTGCTCGTGCAGCGACCTGCCGCCGTAGGATTCGATCACGGGCGGGCCAAACCCCGGTTCCTCATCAAGCCGTTCAATCTCAGTCGCCACATTGAAAAAGCTCTCCGCCCGCAGAAAATACCCGCTGCGCGGCCGGCGCACGCCCTTGGCGATACGCAGGTATTCGTGGAGGTCGGAATGCGAAGCACGCGTCGAAAAGCTGAAGTTTTTGCTACCCCCTTCGGCATTGAAGCCCAGCGCCACCGCGATGGCTTCCAGCAACGTCGACTTACCTGATCCGTTTTCGCCCACGAAGAAGGTCACCTGGGGGTGCAGTTCGATATGGTCGAGGCTCCGTACCGCCGGCAGGCCGAACGGATAGCGGTCGAAATCGGGCACTTTGTCCCGCAGCAGGGTCACACGGCTGACGAACTGGGTAGAGAGCATGAGGGGACGGTGTACGTGCAAAGCACCGATGCTCGCATGGGCAACGCATGGGCGCCAACCTTCCTCCGCACCATGGTCATGGCAATGTGTCCATTCCCCAAGGATCTGGCCCGTGTGCCACTCCACCAACGATTCCGGACACAACTTCGTGCAATTTGTGTCTTTTGTGTCTAAAGCAGCATTTTTCCCGCCGATCCTGATAGGGTCTCTTCGACGTGTTTTGATCAACCACCCCTGAATTGTCAGTTGACAACTTCTGGGGCACCACATATCGTTGGAGGCCTGATGGATCGTGATAGACATCCGAAGAAAGAAATCGAAGCCGCGATCAAATACGCGGAAGGCGAATTCTGGCGCTGCAAGCTGGGCGGATCGCATGCCTGGGGCAAGTTGTATTGCCCCTATCACTGTGCCGCCTGCCGCTGCGGGGAATTCTGCATCGTGTCGATCTGGAGCACGCCGCGGAACCCGGAACTGCATGCCCGGTTCCTGCGACGCGTGGTAGACCACTGCGCCATCCATCTGAGCCGCAAAGCGCCCCCTGGTGTCTCGCACTGACAGGACAACATGGAATACAACTTTACACTCAAGTACCAACTGGCCGACTCTGACAACGACCATGACGACGTGGTGGAACGACTGGGCGCCAATGGCTGTGACGATGCACTGATTGGCATCGGCATCCCGGGCCGCATTGCGCTGATGTTCGCGCGCGAGGCCGATTCGGCCCATGGCGCCATTGTCAGCGCGCTGGCCGACATCCGCCGTGCGGCGCCGGACGCCCGGCTGATCGAGGCCACGCCCGATTTCGTCGGCCTGACCGATGTGGCCGAGGCCGTCGGGGTGTCGCGCCAGAACATGCGCAAGCTGATGACCACCTACCCAGCGTCGTTTCCGCTGCCGGTACATGAAGGGTCGGCCTCGGTGTGGCATCTGGCGGACGTGCTGCGGTGGCTGGCCCAGCGCGGCAGCTATGACCTGGACCCCGCCCTGGTCGATGTTGCCGAAGTCACGATGCAGGTCAACCTGGCGCGCAGCGCAACCCGACTGGTCCCGGAAATCCGCCAGGAACTGGAGCCGCTGGTCGCCTGACCGGTCATTTCTACCCCGCCGGACGGGAAGTGGCCTATCCTCTCCACACGACAACCGATTCAAGACCCGACGGGCGATGCCGCCCGGACCACTACGATCATGGAAAAGACTGCATTCGTGTTCGCCGGCGGCGGCAGTTTGGGCGCCATCGAAGTCGGCATGCTCCGCGAACTGGTGAACTGGGGCGTCACGCCGGACCTGGTGATCGGTGCTTCGGCCGGTGCCATCAACGGCGCCTACTTCGCCAGCAATCCGCACGCGGAGGGCATCTCGAAGCTCGAAGGCCTGTGGCGCAGTATCACGCGGGCCGAGGTGCTGCCGTGGTCATGGCGCAGCATGTTCGGCATGATCATGGGCAACCGGGGCCATCTGGTGGAGTCGATGGCGCTGAAGCGGCTGCTCAAGCGCCATTTTGGCGAAGCGCGCATGGAAGACACGGCGCTGCCGCTGCATATCGTCGCCACCGACATGCATAGCGGGGCCGAAGTCCTGCTGTCGTCGGGCGACGTCGTCCAGTCCGTGCTGGCCAGCGCGGCCATCCCGGGCGTGTTCCCGCCGGTGGAAATCAACGGCCAGAAGCTGATCGATGGCGGCGTCGCCAACAATACGCCGGTTTCGACCGCTATTCGATTGGGCGCCACCCGCATCGTCGTGTTGCCGGCGGGCTTTGCCTGCGCGGAACGGCGCCCGCCCAAGGGCGCGATCGAGCACGCGTTCAATGCGCTGTCGCTGCTGGTGGCGCGCCAGCTGGTGCATGATCTGGAACGCTGGGGCGACCAGGCGCACATCGCCGTGGTGCCGCCCCTGTGCCCGCTCGATGTGTCGCCCTACGACTACAGCCGTTGCGGCGAGCTGATCGACCGGGCGGCGGCGGCTACGCTGGCCTGGCTGCGCGCCGACGGGCTGTCGAGCCGCCGAGTGCCCGGCGCGCTGGAGCCGCACGCGCACGATGCCGAAAATCCGAGCTGCAGCGCGGACATCGGCCTGCCGCCGGGCGGCGCGCCTCATGCTCACTCCCACTCCCATCCTCACGACCACTCGACCACGCATGGCGGCGTCCACTGACACTGGCATCTCGCTGCCGGGCAAGCGTGACTGGGTGCAGCGCGATGCATCAGCGCGCCAGATGGAGCGCATCGAAGCGTTCTTCGGCGGGCATGGCTACGACATGCACCGTCACGACACCTATGCCATCGGCTGCACGCTGTCGGGCGTCCAGAGCTTTTCCTATCGAAAAGGAATGGTCCATAGCCAGCCGGGCGGCACCATCGTGCTGCATCCGGACGAGCCGCACGACGGCCACGCCGGCACCGACGCGGGCTTCCATTACCGCATGCTGTATATCGAGCCGGCCCTGGTCCAGCGCGTGCTGGGCGGCAGGCCGTTGCCCTTTGTGACGGGCGGCCGTTCAGACGATCCGCGGCTGTTCGCGGCGGCCGGCACCCTGCTGCGGGCCATGGACAGCGCCATGGATCCCCTGGAAGAAGACGACGCGATCTTTGACCTGGCGCACGCGCTGGCTGCAGCCGCCGGCGCGCCGCGCGGGCGCCAGGCGGTGGACTATCGCGCCGCCGAACTGGCCCGGGCCTGCCTGCGCGACAACGTGGACCGTCCGGTCACGCTCGACGAACTGGAACAGGCCAGCGGCCGCGACCGCTGGAACCTGTCGCGCGACTTCCGCGTGCTCTACGGCACGAGCCCGCACCGCTACCTGGTCATGCGCAGGCTCGATATGGTCCGACGTCTGGCCGCAGCCGGGCAGCCGCTGGCCGATGCCGCCGCGAGCGCCGGCTTCACCGACCAAAGCCATATGACGCGCCATTTCACGCGGGCGTTCGGCCATTCGCCCGGCCGCTGGCTACGCACGCTGCGCGGCGCCGCGGCCTGAGCCTGCACGAACGTACAAGACCAGGCGCCGGCGCCGGCGCAGACTTGGCCGCCTGTCCATTGCGCCACAAGGAGCCCCGTCATGCAGACCTCCACAGCAGCCACCCCGCGCGCCGCCAGCGCCATCAATTTCGCCCAGAAGCTGAGCCTGTTCACCGATCACTGGCAGCCGCGCGTGATCGCCGAGATGAACGACTACCAGTTCAAGATCGTCAGGATCGAGGGCGAGTTCATCTGGCACCAGCACGCCGACACCGACGAAACCTTTATCGTGATCGATGGCCGGCTGCGCATCGACTTCCGCGACGGCCACGTAACCGTCAATGCCGGCGAAATGTACGTCGTGCCCAGAGGCGTCGAGCACAAGCCGGTGGCAGAGACCGAAGTCCGCATGCTGTTGATCGAGCCACGCGGCGTGGTCAACACCGGCGACCAGGGCGGTGACCGGACGGCCCGGAACGACCTCTGGATCTGACCGGCAACAGTTGGTATTCGCCCAACGCATTGCGCGCCGACTGTTGGGATGACATAGCATTTTCTCCAGCATTTTTTGCCAAATGTGGCGGGCGTTCCGCGCCCGGCCTGCGTTTGGCCCGTGGCATGTTCCCTGCAATCAGACGGATCGAGCGCGGCAACGCGCCTCGACCCTGATCCGGAGCCATTTGCTCCAATCCCGGAGAACTGCCATGTTGATCCCGCCCCAGTCGCGGCTGGGCGTCGTTGCGCCGCCTTTCCCGCACCAAGCCCGCGTCATCCGCTACCGGATTCGCGGTTTCATCCTGCTGTTGCGCGTGCTGCTGCTGTGCTTTCACACCGCCGCGCATGCCGACAAGGTGCTGCCCGCGCCGACCGAGCCGCGCAACGCTCCGGGTTTCCTGGAATCGGTGGCGATCGACTACGCGCATAGCCACCCGTTCAATGCCGTGGAGGGTATCGCGCCGGTCCGGGAGCCCCACGCCACGGCGTCGGCCGGGTCTGGCCCGGAGCCCACGCCATTGCCGCCGGCACCAGCCTCGGCCGCCGTGAACGTCACGCCGCCTGCCGCGAATTTTCGTCGGGTGAACGCCCGGTGACTGGCCGCGCACCCTGGCCCGGCGTGCAGTCTTTACACGCAGCCTGGCAACGCTTGCATGGCTGCCGGTGGGCCCGCGGTGCACGCTATCGCCCGCCACGCCAGTCTGCACAAGGGCGCGCCACGGCGGTACGAAAATTGCCCCATTCCTGAAATGGCCAGCGACGCGGGGCGGTATCCGCCGCCTCGCGCGCATGGCGATCCCGCAACCTTCAGGAGCGCAATATGGGCGACTACCACAGCGAGCGCAATCGCCGGAACACCCCCTGGCGAGCCGACCGAGCCAACGACAGCCGAAGCGACGACGATCTTGGCGATCCCTGGGACGACGACCGCGGCTCACGCTGGCAAAGCCAGGACTGGCAACCCGAAACGTTCGGCGACGACTGGGACGACGCGCGGCGCCGTCAGCGGCTGACGCCGGGGCAACTGAGCGAAGGCGGCCCGGCGCCTTCGGGCTATCGCGGCCGCGAGGATCACGGCAGCGATCTGCGGTACGGATTGAATGGCGGGTACGGATCGTCCCCCGACGATGACCAGCGCCGGCGCCAGCAGGAACAATACCGCAGCCGCCAGTACGCCAGCGAATATGGCGACTACGGCGATCTGGGCGACGAGCGGCGCCGCCAGGGCGAGTTTGGCCAGGCTGGCCAGTACGGCCTGTCCGACCAGTACGGGCAGTCGCGCGACCGCGGCCAGTCGGGCGGCTACGGACGTCAGGACGACTGGCGCCATGGCCAGCAAGGCCAGGGCGGTTGGGGTTCGGGCGAACGTCGCGACGAGCGCGGCTTCGGCAATGCCGACCAGGAATGGCTGCGCGAAGCGGAACGCCGCGCACCGGCCTATCGTGGGCAAGGCGGTGGCCAGGGCGGCCAAAGAAGCCACAGCGCCTACTTCAACGACCTGCGCAGCGATACGCGCTACTGGACGGAGCCACGCGACGAGTGGGGCGAAAGCCGTCCGGACTATCATGCGCAGCGCTACGGGCGCGACTATATGAGCTCGGGTTCCCGCGGCTATGACGAGGAGACGGGCTATCCGCAGTCGCGACGCCAGTCGATGGCGTCGGGCGGCCGCTGGGGAGACGAGCGGCGCGACGAATGGCGTGACCGCGATGACGACCGCGACGAGGATCATGGTGCGCTCTACAACATTGGTCATCGCATCGGCCAGGCCATGAGTGAATGGTTCGGCACCGGCTCGATGGAAAAACGCGCCGGTCCGCGTGGCTACACACGCACGGACGAGCGCATCCGCGACGAGATCTGCGAGCGGCTGACGTTCACCAGCGGCGTCGACGTGCGCGAGGTGTCGGTGGACGTCGACAAGGGCAAGGTCACGCTGGGCGGCACGGTGCATACGCGCGGCCAGAAATACGATATCGAGGACCTGGCCGACAACACCTTCGGCGTGACCGAGGTGGAAAACAATATCCGCGTGCAGCGTCAGGATGTGGATTCCGCAGTCACCGGCGCCGGCGGCTTCAACGGCTGGTAAGTCCCGCGTGGACCGCAGGAACGCGCCCGCTCCCAAGCGGGCGTTTTCCTGCTAGGCCGCCAGCCGGAACACGCTGACGGTCTGCTCCATCCGCTCGGCCTGCTCCTGCAGCGCCCGGGCGGCCGCAGCGGCTTCTTCCACCAGCGCGGCGTTCTGCTGCGTGACCTGGTCCATCTGCGTCACCGCCTGGTTCACCTGCGCGATGCCGCCGCTCTGCTCGTGCGACGCGCGGCTGATCTCGTCCATCATCGTCGTCACGCGCTGCACCGCTGTCACCACCTCGGTCATGGTGGTCGCGGTGTCGACGGCCAGCGCCGTGCCATCGGCCACGCGGCCCGCCGACTGCGAAATCACCGTGCGGATCTCCTTGGCCGAGCTGGCGGCGCGCTGGGCCAGCGTGCGCACCTCGCCCGCCACCACCGCGAAGCCCCGCCCCGCCTCGCCAGCGCGCGCGGCTTCCACGGCGGCATTGAGCGCCAGGATGTTGGTCTGGAACGCGATGCTGTCGATCACGGCGATGATGTCGACGATACGGCGCGAATCGGCCTCGATTTCGCTCATGGTCTGGCGCATGCGCCCCACCGATTCGCCGCCCGCCACGGCGATGCCCGCGGCTTCGGCGGCCAGCGCGCTGGCCTGGCTGGCGTTGCCGGCGTTCTGCTGCACGATCGACGTCAGCTCCTCCATGCTGGCCGCCGTCTGCTCCAGCGACGACGCCTGCGCCTCGGTGCGCTGCGACAGGTCGGCGTTGCCCTGCGCGATCTGCCCGGCCGCCACCAGCACGTTCTGAGCGCTGTCGCGCGTATCGCCGATGATGCCGCGCCACGCCTGCACCAGCGTCATCAGATGGCGCTTGACGTCGCTTAGCTCGTCCCGCCCACTCGCTTCGATCTGCACGCCCAGGTCGCCATCGTTGATCCGCGCCACCAGGCCGGCGACGTCGCGCACGTCGTCGCGCATGCCACGGCTGAAGCCGGCGAACAGGTACAGCGCGCCGCCCACTGTCAGCAGCGCGATGGCTGCCAGCACGGCCAGCTTGCGCTGCTCGGCGGCCACGCGCTGCCCCAGCATGGCGCCCGCCAGCGCCGTGAACTCCCGGCTGACCGCCGACACGGCTTCGATCGCGGCGGTGCCCTCGGCAAAGTAGGTCTTGGCGTCGATCGTGATGCCGGCCGATCCCAGCATGCTGACCTTGAGCGTGCGGTAGAAGTTGTCGACGGCCGCGAGCTGCTTCGTCGACGCTTCGATACGGTCGTGATACTGCGGCGCAGCGCGTTCCACGCGCGCCATGTCGCGGCGGGCCGATTCCAGCCCGTCCAGGATCTGGTCGGCCAGCGCGGCCAGGTCGGCCTGCTGAGCGGCGTCGGAATAGCCGCCCTGCGCGATGATGCCGGCGCCCCGCCCGCGCGCCAGCGCGCTGACTTCGGCCAGCTTTGGCATGGCGCCCACCGTCAGGTTGATCAGGTAGTACGAGGCGGCCTGGGGATCGAGCGCCAGCGACGAATGATCGGCCACGTCGCCGATAAATAGCCGCGTCTGCCGGACCAGCGCCGTATGCCGCTCGAACAGCGGCGCGGCGGGCGTGTCCAGCCCGAGCTTGCGAATCTGCTGCCACGCTTCGTCCAGCTTCTGCACATCGGACCCAATGGCGAACGATTCGATGGCGCTGCCCTCGCCTTGCAGCGCGGCCAGGTGCTGCGCGGCCTTGCCATCGGCGGCATCGAAGGTCGGCCGGAGCTGGCATTGCCGAGCAGCACGCCGTTGGCCGCGCCACGGCGGACCTGCGTCTCGCGCATGAAATCCAGCGCGATGTTGACAAGCTTCAGGCCGCGCAATTCGTCCCGGGTATCGCGGATCGATTGCACCGACTGGTTCAGCACCGCGAACAGGGCCCCGCACAGCGGGATCAGGAACAGCACGGACAGCAGCACCAGCTTGCGCGTGATGGTCAGGCGGGACATCAACCGGGTGGCGGGGGTCAGGAATGCGGTCACGATCGTCCTAGTTTCAAGGGTCTCACTGCCCGCTGTAACGGCGTCAATTCATAGGAATAAAGCCATTTTTCACGCTATTTCACGTGCTTTTTGATGCCGCACAAATGCAGTGCGATTTGCGCACAACGTTAGTGCCGCGCGCACAAAAAACGCGCGGTCCGACTGCACGGTTCGTGCAGCCGGCCGCGCGCTGTGGCGATGCCGGATGGCGCCGATTTACGCGGTGGCGCCGCCGTCCAGGCCAATGGTCTGGCCCGAGATATAGCGGCCCGCCGGCGATGCTAGCAGCACCGCCAGGCCGGCCACGTCGCTGGCCTCGGCGATGCGGCGCATCGGGATATTGGCCGACAGCGCCTTCTCGCGTTCCGGGTCGCCCCACAGCGCGTCGCGCGAGAAATCGGTGCGCACCGGGCCCGGGTTGATGCTGTTGACGTTGATGTTGTACTGGCCCAGCGTCTGCGCCAGGTTGCGCATGGCCAGGTCGGTGGCGCCCTTCGAGATGCTGTACAGCGCCAGCATGGCGGAGCCGCGTCGCGCCGCGATGCTCGACATGAAGATGATCGAACCGTCCCTGCGCTCGATCATCTGCGGGGCCAGCGCGTTCACCAGCACCAGGTTGCCGCGCACGTTGCCGGCCATCACCTCGTCGAACGCTTCCGGCCCCTGCGCCAGCATCGAACCCACCGCCGTGCTGCCGGCCGCGTTCAGCACCAGGGCGTCCACGCGGCCAAACCTGGCCAGCACCTGTTCGGCAAAGGCGCGCACGCTGTCGATGCTGACGATGTCGCAGGCAATGCCGGTGGCATCGATGCCCTGCTCGCGCAAGCCGGCCGCGACCTTGTCGGACACCGCGGCATCGCGGCCCGACACCACCACGCGGGCGCCGGCCTGGCCCAGGGCACGCGCCATTTCCAGGCCCATGCCCTTGGTGGAGCCGGTAACGACCGCGACGCGGCCAGACATATCGAACAGTTTGAACATGACAGGTTCTCCTATGGGGTGAGGAACGGGTTACAACGTTTCAGGGTTACAACGTTTCAATCACAGGCCGTCATGTTCTTTTGCATGACGGCCAACATCTATTGAATAAAGTATGGACATCATCTAAACTCCGGTCAAGCCGATTTTTTGCAGACTTGAACAAGGGGTTCGACATGGCACGCGCATCACGGGCAGTCGCCGACCAGCATAGGACAGCCATCGAGGAGGCGTCGGCCCGACTGTTTCGGGTGCACGGCCTGCATGGGGTGTCGGTGGCGCAAGTCATGGCCGATGCCGGGCTGACCCATGGCGGCTTCTATGGGCACTTTTCGTCAAAGGACGAACTGGCCGCCGCCGGCTGCGCCCGGGCCTTCTCCGATTCCGCCGCGCGCTGGGACCAGCGGATCGCCCAGGTTGGCGGCGATCGGCAGACCGCGCGCCGCCATCTTGTCGAGCATTACCTCAGCGAAGGGCATCGGGATACACCGGAGCATGGCTGCCCGGCGTCGGCGCTGGGCGGCGACGTGGCACGCGAACCGGCCGGCAAGCCCGTGCGCAGCGCCTACCTGGACGGCATCAAGCAGCTGCTGACCGCGTGGAAGCGCGTCTGCGTGGACGAAGACGCCGGCAACCCCACGGCTCTGGTCGAAATGGCCACGCTGGTCGGCGCCATCACGCTGGCGCGCGCCACGGCTGGCGATGCCATTTCCGACGAGATCCTCGACGCGGCGCGCGACTGGCTGCTGAACACCGAAGAAGCCCCTTCGGCCTGACTCGCCCCGTACGTCCCGATTTCCCTGTAATCCCAACCCAAAACGCCCCCCAACGGAGCCCCATGTTCGCGCAAGCCCTATCGAGCCGGCTGGACCGGCGCGGCATCCACTACGCGTGGATCGTCGCCGCCATCACCTTCTGCGTGATGCTGACCACTTCCGCCGCGCTGGGTCTGCCCGGCGCATTCCTGAAACCGCTGACCACCGAGATGGGCTGGAGCACCGACCAGGTATCGTCGATCCTGGCCTTCCGCTTCGCGCTGTTCGGCCTGATGGCGCCGTTCTCGGCAATCCTGATGGAACGTTTTGGCGTCCGTAACGTGGTGTGCGCTGCTCTGGCGTTGATCGCGGGCGGCATGGCGCTGGCCACGGTGTCCACGGAAATCTGGCAGTTGTTCCTTGCATGGGGGTTGATGCTCGGCGTTGGCTCCGGGCTGACGGCCATGGTGCTGGCGGCGCTGGTGGCCAACCGCTGGTTCACGGCGCGGCGCGGGCTGGTCATCGGCGTGCTGACCGCCAGTTCGGCCACCGGGCAGTTGGCGTTCCTGCCGGTGGCCGCCTGGCTGATCGAGCATATGGGATGGCGCGTGGCGGTATTGCCGGTGCTGGCCGCGTGCGGCGCGCTGGCGGTGGTGGTGTTTGGCTTCCTGCGGGCCCGCCCTTCCGACGTGGGCCTGGCGCCCTATGGCGAAGTGCCGTCGGCGGTTGCCGCTGCGCCCGCCGCGCCCGTGCCAATGTCGTGGGCCGGTCCTTTCGTGGTGCTGCGCGACGCGGCCCGTACGCAGACGTTCTGGATACTGGCCGGCACGTTCTTTATCTGCGGCCTGTCGACCAACGGCCTGATCCAGACGCACTTCATCGCCCTGTGCGCGGATTTCGGCATGTCGGCCGTGCCCGCGGCGTCGGCGCTGGCCATGATGGGCGCTTTCGACTTCGTCGGCACCATCATGTCGGGCTGGCTCTCGGACCGCTACGACAGCCGCAAGCTGCTGTTCTGGTACTACGCGCTGCGCGGGCTGTCGCTGTTCTGGCTGCCGCATTCGGAATTCACGCTCTACGGCCTGTCCGTGTTCGCCATGTTCTATGGCCTGGACTGGATTGCCACCGTGCCGCCGACGATCAAGCTGGCCGGCAGCACCTTTGGCCGCGAACGGGCCCCGATGGTCTTTGGATGGATCTTCGCCGCACACCAGATCGGCGCGGCCACGGCGGCCTTTGGCGCCGGGCTGTCGCGCACGCTGTGGCTGACGTATTCGCCGGCGCTCTACGTGGCGGGAAGCGCCTGCCTGCTGGCCGCGCTGCTGGCGCTGATGGTGCGGCGCAAGGCGCCCGAGGCGTCGCCGCAACCGGCCCGGGCCTGACCTTCCTATCCCTCAGCGTTCGTGGCTGACCGCCACGAACGCGTCGATCAGCGCGGCAGCCGGTGCACGCTTGAGCGCCGACTGCCGCACCAGTACCCCGATCTCCCGATACAGCGGCTGACCCGGCATCAGCACTTCCTTGATGTTGGGCGTCTGCCGCAGCGGCACCAGCGCCGACGGAATGATCGCGCAGCCCAGCCCCTCGCTCACCATCTGCAGGATCACGGCAGGCTCGTCCAGTTCCATGCCCTCGCGCACCCACAGCCGGTGCCGCCGCAGGTAGCGATCCACCAGTTGCCCGCCCGTGGAATGGCGGTTGTAGCGGATAAACGGCACGGTCTCCAGCAACGCCTTCAGGTTGTCCGGCCCCTCGGGCGGCGCCACGGCCACGAATCGCTCGCGGATCAGCGGCACCCATTTCAGTTCTGGCGGAATGCCGAGGCGCGGTCTTACCAATACGGCGATGTCGAGTTCGCGGGCGTCCACCTGGGTCAGCAACTGGGTCGACATGCCGGGCACGATGTTCACGTGGGTATCGGGATGCGCCACCCGGAAGCGCTGCATGGCCTGCGGCAGCAGCGTCGATTGCACGGTGGAGACGGCGCCCAGGTCCAGCGGCGCCGTGTCGCGCTGCCCGCGCGCACCTTTCATCGACTCATACAGGCCCACGATGCGCGTGGCATCGTCCAGCATCTGGCGGCCTTCGTCGCTCAATGCCACCGATTTGCCGGACCGGTCGAACAGCGTGCAGCCCAGGTCCTCTTCCAGCCGCCGGATCTGGGTGCTGACGGCGGACTGTGTCAGCCCCAGGCGGGCACCTGCTGCAGAAAAGGAGCCGGTCTCGGCAGCCACCAGGAAGGTCTTGAAATAGCGCAGCAAGGGGCGGTTCAAGCATCGAAACTTTCGATACTTAGGCAAAAATGATTCGTTTCATATTACGAGTTCTGCTGATTACAATCAACGACACATTCCAGAACAGCCCGTCACAGGAGCCACAGCCATGAGCGCCATCCCCCTGTTCCACCTTGCCTTTCCGGTTCACGATCTCGCCGCCGCACGCCAGTTCTACGGCGAACTGCTGGGCTGCGACGAAGGCCGCAGTTCCGACGCCTGGGTGGATTTCAACTTCTACGGCCACCAGGTGGTGGCGCACCTGTCGCCGGACGAGTGCGGCCATCGCTCCACCAGCGCCGTGGACGGCGACGACGTGCCGGTGCGCCACTTCGGCGCCATCCTGCCGATGGCCGAATGGGAGCGCCTGGCCGACAAGCTGCGCGGCGCCGGCACGAAGTTCGTGATCGAGCCGCACGTGCGCTTCAAGGGCCAGGTGGGCGAGCAGGCCACGATGTTCTTCCTGGACCCGTCGGGCAACGCGCTCGAGTTCAAGGCGTTTGGCGACATGAGCCAGGTGTTTGCGAAGTAATCACCGAAGAATTCCCCTACTTATATAGAGACAGAGCGAGACATGACCGATTTCGTGATCCAACCGGCGCCGCAGCCCAGCGTGGCGGTGGCCGGCAGCGAGGCCCGTTTTCCGATCCGCCGCGTGTTCTGCGTGGGCCGCAACTACGCCGCGCATGCCCGCGAGATGGGCAAGGACCCCGACCGCGAGCCGCCGTTCTTCTTCACCAAGCCGGCTGACGCCGTGGTGGCGGCCGAAGGCACGGTGCCGTATCCGCCGATGACCGAGAACCTGCATCACGAGATCGAACTGGTGGTGGCCATCGGCAAGGCTGGCGCCAACGTCAAGCCCGAGCAGGCGCTGGATCTGGTGTGGGGCTACGGGGTCGGTGTCGACCTGACCCGCCGCGACCTGCAGGACGTGGCCAAGAAGATGAGCCGCCCCTGGGACTGGTCGAAGTCCTTCGACGCGTCGGGCCCGTGCGGTCCGCTGCAGCCGGCTTCGTCGATCGGCCATCCGTCGAAGGGCGCCATTTGGCTCAAGGTCAACGGCGAAACGCGCCAGGAAGGCGACCTGACCGAGCTGATCTGGCCCGTGGCCGATGTCATCTCGTATATCTCCGAAGCCATGACGCTGCAGCCGGGCGACCTGATCTTCACCGGCACCCCGGCTGGCGTGGGTGCGCTGAACCCGGGCGACGCCGTGACAGCTGGCGTGGAAGGTGTCGGCGAGATCGCTTTTGCGATCGGCAAGCGCTAAAGCGCGTTTCCTGCACTGCCAAGGCGGCGATGTTCCCGGCTCGGGGCATCGCCGCTTTTTTCTTTAAATTCAATAAATTACGATGAGCAGCCCCGCTCATTAGAGTAGCCACTCCACCTATCGCATCGCAATTTCTCCAAATTTCCCTTGCTTATCTATCTAGTAGTAGATAACATTCGAGCCATGGACGACGCAACGCAGCAAGCGAAACCAGCAGCGCAGCAGAATCCAAAGCATTACAAGGTTGTTTGTCAGTACCGGAAGCGGTCTTTTTTAGCACCAAGTGTCTATCTAGCAGTAGATAGCAACGCGCAGAAAAGGCCCTGATTCGTAGCACAGACATCGGCCAGCGATCCCCACACGAACCGAGATCGCCGGCCTTGCAAAGGAGAGCATCATGAACGCCAAGACCATCGTTACCGCCGCCGCCCTCGCCGCCGCATTCGTGACTGGCGCTGTCCAGGCCGCCCCCGCCGCCCAGAAGACCGGCGAAGTCTACGGTTACAGCTATCGCGTACAAGACCAACGCAGCGCCTTTACCGATGGCGCCCGCCAAGGCAAGTTCGATTCCTTCAGCGAAGGCGCCCGCATCGGCAGCCGCGATGTCTACACCGAAGGTGCACGTGTGACCAACCGTGACGGCCTGGTGGCCACCATCGGCACCCGCAGCGTCTACACCGACGGTGCCCGCGTGACGAACCGTGACGGCCTTGTTGCAAGCATCGGCAATCGTGATGCCTACACCGATGGTGCCCGCGTCGGCAAGGCCGACCCGTTCACCGACGGCGCCAAGGTCGGCAAGTTCGACCCGTACACCGATGGTGCCCGCACCGTCGCCGGCCTGGACCGCACGGGCGTGTCGTCCGAACCGTCGCGCAGCTTCGACGTGTACACCGACGGCGCGCTGGCCTGAGCCCGCAGTGGCCGTGGCCCGGTAGCCATACCGGAGCACGGCCGGAACAGAAACATGGAGTTTGATCATGACCTTGCGTGACACAGCCCTGATCCTGGGCGGCTGGGTGGTGCTCTGCATCACCAGCGGCGCAGTCCTCTCGCTGGTTGCGCAGACGCTGACCGTCTGATCTGGACGAACCAGCGAACAACCGGAGGGTCTGGCGCCCGCAAGGCGCGCGGACAAGTGAAATGAAAACGCATTCCGTACGCGATCAACTGCTCGAGCACGCCTCCGTGCTGATCCGGCAACGGGGCTACAACGGTTTCAGCTACCGCGACCTGGCGGAGCTGGTAGGCGTGAAGACATCGAGCATCCACTACTACTTCCCCGCCAAGGACGACCTGGTGCTGGAAGTGGTGCGCCTGTACCGTGAACGCTCGCAGGCCCGGCTGGCGGCCATCGACACTTCGCTGCCGCTGATCGAGCAGGCCGAGCGCTATGTCGGCCCGCTGCGCAACGACCTGGAGCTGAACCAGATCTGCCTGGCCGGCATGCTGTCCGCCGAGGTACTGGCGCTGCCCGATGCGATCCGCAGCTACCTGCAGGCGCATTTCCAGGCCAACGAGACCTGGATCACCAACCTGCTGCGCCGCGCGGAAGCCGAGCGCGGGGTGCCGTACCCGGTGCCGCCGCAGTTGCTGGCCAAGGTGCTGTATGGCGCGATCCAGAACGGCATCATCACGGCGCGGATGTCCGGTTCATCCGATCGCCTGGATGCCGCAGCCGACATGCTGCTGGGCGCCGTGCGCGGATCGATGTGCGCAGTGGCCGAGCACGAGCCGGCCCTGGCCTGAACGATTTTCTGGGCGCCCCGGTTCAGGCGCCCGACGCCCGCCGTCCGCTCTCACGACGGGCGTCACCCGATTTCTCCGACGCCGGGATCGTCCCCGGCGATTTTTTTGTTTACGGGGATGGCTTTTTTACGGCTTTTTTGGCTGGGGCTTTCTTTGCAGCGGGCGTCTTCGCAGCTGCCTTCTTTGTAGCGACCTTCTTCGCGGCGACCTTCTTCGCCGCCACCTTCTTCGCAGCAGGCGCTTTCTTCGCCGCCGGCTTGGCTGCCTCTCCACCGCTTTCGATCACCACCCACGTCGGCGCGTGGTCGCTGGCCTTTTCCTCGCCCCGCACCCATTTGTCGACGCCGGCATCGCGCATGCGCAGGTCCGGACTCAGCAGCAGATGGTCGATCCGCAACCCCGAATTGGTCTGCCAGTGCTGGCGAAAGTAATCCCAGAACGTGTAGATCTTCTCGTCCGGATAGCGCGCACGCAGCGCATCGGTCCAGCCCTGCGCCAGCAGCCGCCGGTAGCATTCGCGGCTTTCCGGTTGCAGCAGCGCGTCCTTGAGCCATGACCGGGTGTTGTAGATGTCGTCGTCGGTCGGCACCACGTTGTAGTCGCCGGCGATGACCACCGGGTGGCCGCTATCGAGCAGCGTCTGCGCGTGCCGGATCAGCCGTTCGAACCACGCCAGCTTGTAGTGGAACTTCGGCCCAGGCTGCGGATTGCCGTTGGGCAGGTACAGGCAGGCAATCAGCACGCCTTCGACGGCGGCTTCCAGGTAGCGGCTCTGCGTGTCATCGTCGCCGCCGGGCAGGCCGCGCCGCACTTCCACCGGATCGGCGCCCTTGGCCAGGATGGCCACGCCGTTCCACGATTTCTGGCCGTGCCAGATTGCCCCGTAGCCGGCGGCGCGTATTTCGTCGATCGGGAAGCCTTCGTCCACGGTCTTCAGCTCCTGCAGGCAGGCCACGTCGGGCGATTCGCGTTCCAGCCAGTTCAGCAGCGCCTGCAGGCGCGTGCGCACGCCGTTGATATTGAAGGTGGCGATCTTGAGCGGATGCATCGGAAAGTCCTCGCGGTTCTGGCCGGTTTCCATCATAAATTCCCGCGCCGGAATTTCCTGTCGGTGTCCGATCACTGTATATTCATACAGTCCTGCGTTTTCCACCCCGATCTGCGCCTTGTCCGCCACTTCCGCCAATTCGCCCCACTATACCGTCGCCGTCCGCACCCTGTGCGAGTTCACGGCCAAGGCGGGCGACCTCGACCTGCGCTTCACGCCATCGCCCACCGGGCAGGAAGGCGTGGCCGGGCATGGCGTGGTGACCAGCCGGCGCGGGCCCGGGTATGAGTCCGAAGTGCCGCTTTCGGGCGATTTCGAGGGCCTGCGCGTGCGCGGCCGGGCCGATGGCTACAACCCGGTGACCAACCGGGTCGAGGAAATCAAGACGGTGCGCGGGCAGAAGGTGGAGATTGCGCAGAACCATCAGGCCCTGCATTGGGCCCAGGCCAAGATCTACGGCTGGCTGCTGTGCGCGTCGCGCGAACTGAAGCAGATCGACGTGGCGCTGGTCTATTTCGACATCGTCAGCCAGCAGGAACGCGTGCTCAAGGAGCGATTCGAAGCCGACGCGCTGCGTGAGTTCTTCGAGGACAGCTGCCGCCGCTTCATGCACTGGGCCGAGCGCGAGGCCGCGCACCGCACTGGCCGCGATGCCGGGCTGGCGGCGCTGGCGTTTCCGCATGGCACCTTCCGCGACGGCCAGCGGCTGCTGGCGGAATCGGTCTACAAGGCCAACGCGTCGGCGCGCACGCTGATGGCGCAGGCGCCGACCGGCATCGGCAAGTCGATCGGCACGGTGTTTCCGGCGCTCAAGGCCATGCCGACGCAGCGCATCGACAAGGTATTCTTCCTGTCCGCGCGTTCCACCGGCCGCGCCGTGGCGCTGCATGCCACGCGGCAGCTTCGCCAGAATGCCGACGAGACGCCGCTGCGCGTACTGGAACTGACCGCGCGCGACAAGGCCTGCGAGCATCCCGACCTGGCCTGCCATGGCGAATCATGCCCGCTGGCGCAGGGCTTCTACGACCGCCTGCCCGCCGCCCGCGACGCCGCCAGCCGCGCGCCGCTGCTGGACCGCGCCACCACGCGCGAGATCGCCCGCGCGCATCAGGTGTGCCCGTACTACCTGGCCCAGGAGATGATCCGCTGGAGCGACCTGGTGGTGGGCGACTACAACTACTACTTCGACCGCAGCGCCCTGCTGTACATGCTGACCGCGATGAACGAATGGCGCGTCAGCGTGCTGGTGGACGAGGCGCACAACCTGGTGGACCGGGGCCGTGCGATGTACACGTCCACGCTGGACCATGCGGCGTTCCGTGGTGTGCGGCTGGCCGCGCCGGGCGCACTGAAGCGGCCGATGGACCGTGTCTATCGCCAGTGGAACACGCTGGCCAAGTCAGGCGACGCGGCCTATGAAACGCGCGACGAGGAACCCGCCGCCTTTGTCGAGGCCCTGATGCAGCTCTGCACGGCCATCATCGACGACATGAGCGAGCATCCGCAGCGGCATGACGCCGCGCTGGAGCGGTTCTACTTCGACGCAATGCACTTCCTGCGGCTGGCCGAGCAGATGACCGAGTACGGCGGCAAGCATTCGCTGTTCGACATCACGCGCACGCCGCGCAAGCGGACGGGCGTGGACGCCGACCTGTGCGTGCGCAACCTGCTGCCGGCGCCGTACCTGGCCCCGCGCTTCGCGGGCGCGCATTCGACCACGCTGTTTTCGGCCACGCTGCAGCCGGCCGACTACTACCGCAACCTGCTGGGGCTGCCGGCCAGCGCGGTCTCGGTGGAGGTGCCGTCGCCGTTCCAGGCCGAACAGCTCGACGTGCACGTGGCACGCCATATCACCACGCGCTACGCCCAGCGGCAGCGATCGCTGCCCGCCATCGTGCAGCTGATGGCCGACCAGTTTGCGCGACGGCCCGGCAACTACCTGGCGTTTTTCAGCAGTCACGACTATCTGCAGCAGGCCGCCGCGCTGCTGGCGGCCGATCACCCAGGCATTCCAACGTGGTCGCAGGCGCGCGGCATGACCGAGGCAGGCCAGGCGGGCTTTCTCGAAGCCTTCGCGCCGGGCGGCCAGGGTATCGGCTTCGCGGTGCTTGGGGGCGTGTTTTCCGAAGGTGTAGACCTGCCCGGCGACCGCCTGATCGGCGCCTTCGTCGCCACGCTGGGCCTGCCGCAGATCAATCCCGTCAACGAGCAGTTGCGCGAGCGCATGGAAACGGTGTTCGGGCAGGGCTACGACTACGCCTATCTGTATCCCGGACTGCGCAAGGTGGTGCAGGCGGCCGGCCGCGTGATCCGCACCCAGCAGGATCGCGGCGTGGTCTGGCTGATCGACGACCGCTACGCACGGTCCGAGGTGCAGGCACTGTTGCCGGCATGGTGGGAAATTCTTACCGGGCCTGCGGCGCACGCGCGTCCGGTGTCGCTGGCAGAATGACGGCTACGCCGCTGGCGCGGAATTCGCGTGTCACGGCATAGCGATTTCGCCAGACATTCGTGTATCGACGGAGCCCCACCGATGAGCATGACGCACACCTTCGCCACCAAAGAACCGTCGCGCGACGAGATCGACGCGCTGCGCGGCGCCACGATCCTGGAGTTCGGCACGCCGTGGTGCGGCTTCTGCCAGCGCGCGCAACCGCTGATCGAATCGGCGTTCGGCCAGCATCCGGACATCGGCCATATCAAGGTCGAGGACGGCAGCGGACGCCCGCTGGGCCGATCCTTCCGCGTGAAGCTGTGGCCCACGCTGGTATTCCTGCGCGACGGCCAGGAAGTGGCGCGGCTGGTGCGGCCGGGCGATACCCGGGACATTACCGAGGCCATGCGCAAGATCGACCAGTGATTTCCCGCAGGGCCCATGTGGGGTTCGCTTTGTCCCACTGAACGTTCGATTCGTGCCTTGAACGGATCAGCCTGGCTTGAAGCCCTCCAATGTTCTTGTATCGGCTACTGCATAGTAGAGTTGGATACGTTTGCCTTTCGCAGGCGGAAACTTCCCGATGTATCCCGCCATGACAAAAGCCGCCGAACCCTGCCCGAGACCCTCCACCACGCACGCATATCGGCTTGCCCCCTGGCTGACGACGCCGTAGCGCGCGCGCAGTGGGACTTCCAGCGGTGCCGGCTTCCATTGCGTGAGCGGTATGGCACGCTTTACGTAACCGCGATGGTTTTCGACGAATACATAATCGTTGTTGCCGCTGTGGCTGATGGCGTAGCCAACACGAGGCGCTCGCAACCGCTCCGGCCAGGTCAGGCGGTACCCTCGGACTTCTTCGAGCACCTGGTGCCCGCTCTCCCCCATCGCGACAGAAATACCGGCAGTCGTCGAATACCCGAGAAGGCAGCTCTCGATGACAGCCTGCGGTGGCTGCGCACAGGCAACAGAACGGCAACCTAGTAGCGCCAGGAATACCAGAGCGGATCGCATTACCTATGTGCCTTCCCTTTGGAGACCTTCAGCCATGCGTCCCCGAGTTTCCAGAAAATCGTCCCGCCATGCGCAGCAGAGGATTCGTAAATATACGGATATGTTCCGATGACTTTTCTCTCCTGGATAATCTTCCCCTCTTTTTCTTCTTCACGACGAGGGCCAGTTCGTATTCTCCATCCGTTGGATCGATGCTATAAATGTTGTGACCTGATTCGGAGAAGTATATCCCCGCCCTGACTTTCGAATGATTTTTGTAGTTTGACCTGATGTCAGAGCCATCCCAAAATATGCGCCATTGGAATGATCCGGACCGTCCGCAAAGGCATTTTCAGCTGCCTTGATTGCGGCTGACATCGCTGGTGATTTTCCTATTTCAAGATCCGTAGATTTCTGAAGCTTTGCAAAGCGTTGATTGCCGTCGGCCACTACGAAGCTGAAGGACTTCTCCTTTGACGTGAAATCTGCCATGGTCTCGTATCCACGCGCCTTCATTTGCCGAACCATCACACTGGCTCATGCGCTCCACCCTTCATGCCAAATCACTGCCTCCACACGGCATTGACCTTGCACGGTTTGAGTGCAGCCATCATGCATCGCCCGATTGCTGATCAGTTTCTTGCCCTCGACATACAAGTCGTAATGCAGGCCGGCAACTCGCTCTCCCGAATCGATATTGATCGCCTCCAGGTACTGTTCGATTACCTCTTCCGCATTATCTTCCCGCCATGCTTCCGTCCCGCTTTCGCCGTCATCGACGATTGAAACTGGCTGCGACGAAGTAAATTCAACCCATGCCTCATTTTGAGTTTCGATGAGAATCGGCTTTTCCGGACACTTGCAGTAGACCCGGGCGCCAGACACCAATGCCTGTTTTCCATCCAGATCAAAATTGGGGAAGCAATCGTTGAACACCCGCCCGGTGGAATCACATGCCGGGCAGGTGGCGATATCCCCTTCCGAGCCAACTGCCTTTCCCATGTCAATGAAGTTCCGGCCGGTTACGATTAGTCGCCCCCCGGTGCTCGTTGGGTCCATATCCCTCAAAAAGAAACGAATATCCCGTGACAATTTATCCCTCTCTGGAAATTGACAAGCGAGATATTTCTAACATGGGACATCATTCACTAAAATCGTAGAAATCCGATTTCATCCTGCAAAAACAAAAGGCCGCAAGGCGGCCTTTTTGTTTGACTCCCGTAGCAGCCGCCTCACAAATCCAGCGGCATCGCGCTCGTGCACTTGATCTCGTCCAGGCACACGCTCGATTTCACGCCGCTGACGCCAGGGATGCGCATCAGCGTGTCGAGCAGGAAGTCCGACAGCGACTTCAGGTCCTTGGCCACCACCTTCAGCACGTAGTCGATATCCCCGGTCACCGAGAAGCATTCCTGGATCTGCGCCAGTTCGGCCACCAGTCCCTTGAATTTGGACAAATCACGAATGTGCCCGCGCTCCATCGTGACGTGGATGAACGCGGTCACGCCAAACCCCAGCGCCGTGCTGTCCAGCCTCGCCTCGTAGCGCTTGATGATGCCGCCCTCCTCCAGGCGGCGATGGCGCCGCAATGTCTGGGCCGGCGACAGGTTGATCGCCTCCGACAGTTCCAGGTTCGATGCGCGCCCATGTTCCTGCAGTTCCGCCAGCAAGCGGCGATCAATGCGGTCGAGGTCGGTTTGTTGCATGATGATTTCCTGAAAGAGCCGTTCGACGAAATCTTATCTCATCTTTCAGGGTTTCCCTGCGTGCCTTACGAAATCCTATTTAGCGGGGCGGGTTCTACAATTTCCTCACGTTGTGCAGCGCGCCAAGCGTCCCCCAAGTCACTCGCGCAGCTGCTTCAGAAATAGTATTTCCATCCCTACCCCGCCCCGAGCGCTCCGACCATGGCCGACCTGTTTGAAAACCCGATGCAACTGATGGGCTTCGAGTTCGTTGAATTCGCCTCGCCCACGCCAAACGTACTGGAACCGCTGTTCGAGAAGATGGGTTTCACGCTGGTGGCCCGTCACCGCTCGAAGGACGTGGTGCTGTACCGCCAGGGCGATATCAATTTCATCGTCAACAACGAGCCGCATAGCGAAGCCGCCTATTTTGCCGCCGAGCACGGCCCCAGCGCCTGCGGCATGGCCTTCCGCGTCAAGGATTCGCACAAGGCGTACAACCGCGCGCTGATGCTGGGCGCCCAGCCGATCGAGATCGCCACCGGGCCGATGGAACTGCGCCTGCCGGCCATCAAGGGCATCGGCGGCGCGCCGCTGTACCTGATCGACCGCTTCGAGGACGGCAAGTCGATCTATGACATCGACTTCGAATACATCGAGGGCGTGGACCGTCACCCGAAGGGCCACGGCCTGAAGCTGATCGACCACCTGACGCACAACGTCTACCGTGGCCGCATGGCCTATTGGGCCAACTTCTACGAACGCCTATTCAACTTCCGCGAAATCCGCTATTTCGACATCCAGGGCGAGTACACGGGCCTGACCTCGAAGGCGATGACCGCGCCGGACGGCAAGATCCGCATCCCGCTGAACGAGGAATCGTCGAAGGGTGCCGGCCAGATCGAGGAATTCCTGATGGCCTTCAACGGCGAGGGCATCCAGCACATCGCCTTTGCCGTGGACAACCTGGTCGACGTGATCGACAGCCTGCAGCTGGCCGGCGTCGACCTGATGACCGCCCCAACGACTACTACTACCAGGCGCTGGACACCCGCCTGCCGGGCCACGGCCAGCCGGTGGACCAGCTCAAGGCGCGCGGCATCCTGGTCGACGGCACCACCGCCGACGGCCGCCCGCGCCTGCTGCTGCAGATCTTCTCGAAGACCGTGCTGGGCCCGGTGTTCTTCGAATACATCCAGCGCTCCGGCGACGACGGCTTCGGCGAAGGCAACTTCAAGGCGCTGTTCGAGTCACTCGAGCGCGACCAGATCGAGCGCGGCACGCTGAAGGTCTGACCGACGCGTGACGTATCCGGCCCCATTTGACCGGGGCCGGGCCATTTCCCCTGCTTTTCCAAGCGTGTGCCGGTAAACTCTCGGGTTTCCGCCGGCGCGCACCCCTGCGTCCGGCGTTACCCGCGCCGGCGCCTTTTCAAAGCGCCCATCCCAAGAGGCGCGCCGCCATTCCACAAGAATGGGTAGAGGATAGACAACTCCAAATGCATGCTCCCGATAACCAAGGCACGCTCCACCGTGGCCTGAAGAATCGCCATATCCAGCTGATTGCGCTGGGTGGCGCCATCGGCACCGGCCTGTTCCTGGGCATCGCCCAGACCATCAAGCTGGCCGGACCTTCCGTGCTGCTGGGCTATGCGCTGGCCGGCATCGTCGCGTTCTTCATCATGCGCCAGCTGGGCGAGATGGTGGTCGACGAACCGGTGGCCGGCTCGTTCAGCTACTTCGCCAACAAGTATTGCGGCCACTTTGCCGGCTTCATGTCCGGCTGGAACTACTGGGTGCTGTACATCCTGGTCAGCATGGCCGAGCTGTCGGCCGTAGGCATCTACGTCCAGTACTGGTGGCCGGGCATCCCCACGTGGATGTCGGCGCTGGGCTTCTTCGTGATCATCAACGCCATCAACCTGGCCAGCGTGAAGTCGTTCGGCGAGATGGAGTTCTGGTTCTCGATCATCAAGGTGGCGGCCATCGTCGGCATGATCGGCTTTGGCGGCTACATGCTGGGCACCGGCGGCGCCGGCCCCGAGGCCAGCGTGGCCAACCTGTGGCAGCACGGCGGCTTCTTCCCGAACGGGCTGGGCGGACTGGTGATGGCGATGGCCGTGATCATGTTCTCGTTCGGCGGCCTGGAACTGGTGGGCATCACCGCCGCCGAGGCCGACAACCCGGGCAAGAGCATCCCCAAGGCCACCAACCAGGTGATCTACCGCATCCTGATCTTCTACGTCGGCGCCTTGGCCGTGCTGCTGTCGCTGTACCCGTGGCAGAAGGTGGTCACCGGCGGCAGCCCGTTCGTGCTGATCTTCCATGCGATGAACAGCGACATCGTGGCCACCGTGCTGAACGTGGTGGTGCTGACGGCGGCGCTGTCGGTCTACAACAGCGGCGTCTACTGCAACAGCCGCATGCTGCTGGGCCTGGCGCAGCAGGGCAACGCGCCCCGCGCCCTGATGAAGGTGAACCGCCGCGGCATTCCGCTGGCCGCGCTGGGCGTGTCGGCCCTGGCTACCGGCATCTGCGTGCTGGTCAACTATTTCATGCCCGGCGAAGCGTTCGAACTGCTGATGGGCCTGGTGGTGTCTGCCCTGATCATCAACTGGGCCATGATCAGCATCATCCACCTGATGTTCCGCCGCGCCAAGCGCGCCGAGGGCAAGCCCACTGCGTTCCGGAGCCTGGGCTATCCGCTGACCAACTACGTCACGCTGATCTTCCTGGCCGGCATCCTGGTGGTGATGTTCCTGACGCCTGGCCTGCGTATCTCGGTGTACCTGATTCCGGTGTGGCTGGTCGTACTTGGCGTAAGCTATCGCCTCCGGCAGAAGAACGCCGGCTCGGCCCTGCCCGCCGCGAGCGCCCAGGTCCAGTAACCTGCCAGTGCGGCCCGCGTGCATCCCGGGCCGCCGCCCCCTGAACCCGCAAGCCAGACGCATCCCATGTTCGAACACATCGAAGCCTTTCCCGGCGACCCGATCCTCTCGCTCAACGAGGACTTCCAGCAGGACCCGCGCACCAACAAGGTCAACCTGAGCATCGGCATCTACTTTGACGACGAAGGCCGCCTGCCGGTCATGCAGGCCGTGGCCGAGGCCGAAGCCGCGCTGCTGTCGGACATGGGCCCGCGCCCCTACCTGCCGATGGCCGGCATCGCCGCCTATCGCCAGGCCGTGCAGGCGCTGGTGTTTGGCGAAGACAGCGCCGCCCGCGCCGAAGGCCGCATCGCCACGCTCCAGACGCTGGGCGGCTCCGGCGCGCTGCGCGTGGGGGCGGACTTCCTGAAGCGCTATTTCCCGAAGGCGGAAATGTGGATCAGCGACCCGAGCTGGGAAAACCATCGCGTGGTGTTCGAGCGCGCCGGCTTCCAGGTCAAGACCTATCCGTACTACGACGCCGACACCGGCGGCCTGAAGTTCGACGCGATGCTGGCGGCCATCGAAGCCATTCCGCAGGGCGATATCGTGCTGCTGCACGCCTGCTGCCACAACCCGACCGGCGTGGACCTGAACGAGGACCAGTGGCGCCAGGTGATCGGCGTGGTCAAGGCGCGCAAGCTGCTGCCGTTCGTCGACATGGCCTACCAGGGTTTCGGCTCGGGCCTGGACGATGACGCCTTTGCCGTGCGCGAACTGGCCCGCCAGAACGTGCCCGCGCTGGTGGCCAATTCGTTCTCGAAGAATTTCTCGCTGTATGGCGAGCGCTGCGGCGGCCTGAGCGTGATCTGCCAGAGCGCCGACGAAGCCAGCCGCGTGCTGGGCCAGCTGACCGGCGCCGTGCGCGCCAACTACAGCAACCCGCCCACTCACGGCGCCCGCGTGGTGGCCCGCGTGCTGACCACGCCGGCCCTGCGCCAGAGCTGGGAGACCGAACTGGCGGCCATGTGCCAGCGCATCACGCGCATGCGCCAGGCCATCCACGACCAGCTGCGCGACCATGTCAGCGGCGAGAAGCTGTCGCGCTACATCAAGCAGCGCGGCATGTTCACGTACACGGGCCTGTCGGCCGACCAGGTGGACCGCCTCAAGAACGAGCACGGCGTGTACGTGCTGCGCTCGGGCCGCATGTGCGTGGCCGGGTTGAACGAGCGCAACGTCGGCGTGGTGGCCAATGCCATCGGCCAGGTGCTGAAGGGCTGAACGTTCAGCTTCCGAGGCAGACAGCCACCCTCGGGTGGCTGTTTTTTTGCCCGGACGCTGCCGGACGCTGCCGGACGGTCAGACCTGCGCCTGGCCGCCATCGGCCGTGATTTCGGCGCCGTTGATGAAGCTCGAATCGTCGGATGCCAGGAACGTCACCACCCGGGCGATCTCCGACGGGTCGCCAAGCCGGCCGATCGGCACCAGCGACGCCAGGTAGCCCAGCAGCCCGTCCTGCGCAGTCTTCGACTCGCCGCCCAGTTCCGCCAGGCCCACCGTATGCGTGGAGCCGGGGCTCACCACGTTCACGCGGATGCCGCGATCCTTGAGGTCCAGCACCCAGCTGCGGGCCAGCGCGCGCACCGCGGCCTTCGACGCACTGTAGATGCTGAACGCCTGCGTGCCCGTCGATCCGGCGATCGACCCGGTCAGGATGATCGATCCGCCCTTGCCCATCAGCGGCAGCACCTTCTGCACCGTGAACACCACGGCGCGGACGTTGCGGTTGAACGTGTCGTCGAAATGCTGCGCGGTGATCTCGCCCAGCGGCGCCATGGTGCCGCCGCCCGCGTTGGCGAACAGCACGTCCACGCGGCCATCGGTTTCGCGGATCGTCTTGACCAGCGCATCCAGGTCGACGTCGCGGGTGACATCGCCCTGCACGCTCACCGCGCCATGGCCGATGGCTGCCACCGCCTTGTCCAGCTCCGCCGCGCGGCGGCCCGTCACATACACCTTCGCGCCTTCGCGGGCCAGGTCCTGCGCCGTGGCCAGTCCGATGCCGCTCGTGCCGCCGGTTACCAGGGCGATCTTGCCTTCCAGTCGCTTGCTCATGATGTTTTCCTTTCGTGTTGAAGAGTGCATGGACGTAACGATATGTGTTAATCGATTCCGAATAAACGATCAATAAATTAAATAATTATTCACATACATGAATAATTAGGCATACTGGCCGCCACCCCCTGATTCCTCTTCCGATTTATGGATCAACTGCAAGCCCTGCGCGTGTTCGTCCGCATCGCCGAGTCTGGCGGCTTCAGCAAGGCCGCCGACACGCTCAACATTCCGCGTCCCACCGTCACCAAGCTGATCCAGGACCTGGAATCGCACCTGCGCATCAAGCTGTTCCAGCGGTCCACCCGCAAGGTGGTGGTCACCGACGAGGGGCAGGCGTACTACCACCGCGCGGTCAAGGTGCTGGCCGATGTGGACGAAATGGACACCCTGTTTGCCGATGCGCGGGGCGCGCCGCGCGGCCGCCTGCGCGTGGACATCGGGTCGTCGCTGGCCAACCTGATCCTGCTGCCCAGCCTGCCGTCATTCCGCGAGAAGTATCCCGAGATCCAGCTCGAAGTGGGCGTGGGCGACCGCCATGTCGACCTGATCGGCGAGGCGGTCGATTGCGTGATCCGGGGCGGCGACCTGACCGATACGTCGCTGATCGCGCGGCACGTCGCCAGCCTGGACTGGGGCACCTATGCCGGCGCCCGGTACGTCGCCACGCATGGGGCGCCCCCGCATCCGGGCGCCTTGCAGACCGATCACGACGTGGTGGGCTATTTCTCGTCGCTGACCGGCCGGGTGATGCCGCTGCTGTTCGAGCGCGACGGCGAGCGCATCGACGTGGATGTGCGCAGCCGGCATGGCGTGTTCGTCAATGAGAGCACCGCCCACCTGACGGCGTTGGTCAGCGGCCTGGGCGTGGGACAAACCTTCGGCTTCATGGCGCGGCCCCATCTGGCATCCGGCGCGCTGGTCCGCGTGCTGCCCGAGTGGAGCCGGCCGCTGCATCCGTTGCACATCGTCTTCCACCCGTCCCGGAACCAGAGCGCCAGGCTGCGCGCGTTCGTGGACTGGGTGGTCGAGCTGTTTGCGCCTTACGACTGTTCGGCCCGGCGTTAGGCAGCGCCGGCGTTACACTGCCGGCCATGCCCGACGATCAACCTTCCACGCCCAACCCGAACACCCTGACCTCCTGCTTCTGGAGCGGCGATGCCCTGCGCAGCCGGCGCGTGGGCGACCGGGTGTTGTCGGATGTGGTGGATATCCCCGCCCCGCCGGTGCGGCTGCTGGCAGACTGGGCGCGCGAGATTGCCACGCAGATGACGCTGGGGCCCGGGACGTCGAGGTCATGCCGCTGGCCCGCGCGCGGATGCGCTGGCCCGACTACGCGCGCTGCGTGCAGGCGGCGGCGGACTGGACCGCGTCGCTGGGCCTGCCCGGCCTGCTGGCGGAATGCGATGTCGCGCTGATGGTGTGCCGTGGCGCCAGGTTTCACCATGATGGCGACCAGTACGGCGGCGCGGCCTTCTGCAACCTGTTCCTGAGCGAATCCAGCGAAGACAGCCGCCAGGACGTGTATTTCCCATCGCTCGACCGGCGCATCGCGCTGCGACGCGGCACGGTCCTGCTGTTCGATACCTGCCAGCCGCATGGCGTGGTGCCGCGCGGCGCGGACCGTTTCGACCCGGCCGATTTCCCCGCAGGCCGGGATGGCCAGGACAACGCCCAGGTGTTCCTGACCTGGGAACTGCCGATAGAGGACGCCCGGGTGGCCAGGCTGCTTGGGGTGGCGTTCGATCAGGACCCAGCCGCCGCAGCACGGGCCCGGCAGGAGCAGGCGGAGCAGGTGCAGCGCAACGGGCAAAGGCTCCGGGTGTGCCCGTCGACCGGCCAATGGCTGCCGATCGATCTACCGGACTGAAGCCCGCCGCCCCGGGCTGGCCCAATAGTCGATGCGGCGCATCATGGCGCTGCGATATTCTCGGAAAACTGGGAAAATCCGGCACGACTTTCACCATCAGCGTGAAAATGATCAGACTTGACGACCTGCACCTCTTTGTACGTACCGCCGCCCTGGGCAGCTTCTCTAACGCCGCGCGGGAGGCCGACCTGCTGCCCGGCCAGGTCAGCGCCGCCATCCAGCGCCTGGAAAAGGAACTCGATATCCGCCTGTTCGCGCGGTCGACGCGCAGCCTGCGGCTGACCGCCGAGGGCGAGCAATACCTGCCCTGCGCAAACGACGTGCTGGCGATGCTGGCCGAAGGCCGCGAGCGGCTGCACGGGGAACAGCGCGCGCTGCAGGGCACGCTGAAGATCGCCGCCCCGTCGGACCTGGGCCGCAACGTGCTGCTGCCGCTGCTGACCGCGTTCCGGGCATCGCATCCGAAGCTCGTGCTGAAGCTGTCGCTGTCGGACCAGGTCACCGACGTGTTTCGCGATCCCGTGGACATCGCCATCCGCTATGGGCTGAACGAAGGCGCCACCTACGTGGCCCTGCCGCTGGCGCCAGACAATCGCCGCGTGCTGGTGGCGTCGCCGGATTACCTCGGCCGCCACGGAAGGCCCGCCACGCTCGACGACCTGCCTTCGCACCAGTGCCTGCCCTACGTGCTGGGCGGCCGCGTGCATGATCGCTGGAGCTTTCCGGTGGCGGGTTCGCGGCGACAGATCACCGTCAAGGGCTCGCTGCTCTGCGACGATGCCGAAATCGCGCGGCGCTGGGCGCTGGACGGACGCGGCATCGCCTACAAGTCATGGCTCGATGTCTGCCAGGACATCGAACATGGCAGGCTGGAATTGCTGCTGCCCGACCAGCCCGGCGAACCGGTGCCGCTGACGCTGGTGTGCCCGCATCGCCGGCAGTTCTCGCCGGCCGTCAGGTACCTGCATGCGGCGCTGCGCGAGCACCTGTTGCCGATGAGCGAACGGATGCCGGCCTGGCCGCACCAGCCGGACGCGTAGGTCATCGGGCAGGAAAAGCCGGCTAAGCCCCGTTCTGCGCCGAATCGATGATGCCCAGCGCTTCGGCCTTGAGCACGAAGTCGGCCAGCGAGCGGGCGCCCATCTTCTTCATGGCCTGGGCGCGGTGGATCTTGATGGTGATTTCGCTGAGTGTCAGTTCGGCGGCGATCTGCTTGTTCAGCAGGCCGCGCACCACGTAGGCCATGACCTCTTTCTCGCGCGGGGTCAGTTCCTCGTAGCGCTGGCGCAGGCCGGCGTCGCGGGTGTCGGTCTGGCGCCGGGCGGCGTCGCGCGTCAGTGCGCTTTCCACGGCGTCGAGCATGTCCTGGTCGCGGAACGGCTTTGCCAGGAAATCCATGGCGCCGGCCTTCATGGCCTTGACCGACATCGCGATGTCGCCGTGCGCGGTCATGAAAATGATCGGGATCTGCATCTTGCTGGCCGCGAACTGCTCCTGCACGGCCAGGCCGCTCTGGCCCTTCAGGCGCACATCGAGGATCAGGCAGCTGGGCACGTCCTGCCGCGACGATGCCAGGAAGTCGGTGGCCGACGCAAAGGTCTCGACCTGGTACCCGACCGACCGCAGCAGCATCGACACCGCGCGGCGCATGGACTCGTCGTCGTCCACCACGTAGACCATCGACAACCCTTCTCCGGACGGCATCGTTGTATTCATGGATTCGCTTTCGTTCCGGGGGCGGTCTCGGGGCGCGGGGCAAGGGCACCCGACGCCACGTCGTCCAGGAATCGCTGGACGGCCGCACCATCGACAGGTTTGCACAGACACGCCTGCGCGCCGGCCCGCAAGGCTTCGCGGCGGATGGCGTCGGTGCAGAACGCGGTGATGAATATTACCGGAACCTGGCTACCCTGCGCGTTCAGGGTGCGCAGCATCTCCAGGCCGCTGATCTTCGGCATCTGGACGTCAGACAGGATGCAATGCGCCTGCGCCGCCCCGTCAGCCTCCAGGAAGGCCTGTGCCGATACGTAGGCGCGCGCCTCCCAGCCCAGCGAACGGACCAGCCGGGATGTCGCCGCGCGGATGGAATCGTCGTCGTCAATGATGGCGACAACCAGTTTCTTGGCCAAGGCCGTACCTCACAACAATCTCATGGCGCCATGGTAGCGGCCCGGATACGTGGCCAACACTATGCCTTCGTATAGCGTCGGCCAGCCGCGACATGGCGCGGGCCACGTCGGCTTGCCTGGCGACGGTGGTGTTGTGCGTCAGGGCCAGCTAAGGACCAGCTAAGGGCCAGCCAAGGGCCAGCTTCACGGACGGATATCGCGACGACACAAAATTGCCCCGTTCCGGTGCCTATCGTTGGTTCGCCCTATACCTTGGTTTAACGCCGCACCACCTACGCGGCAATTGTGGGCATCCGTACCCGGCTCCTAGCATTCAGTCACCAACGATTGCTTCCACGGGAGCCGCACCTTGACACGCCAGAAGCTCTGGATCCCGATCATTGCCATTGCCCTCGCCTTCGCCACGGTCGGCGTGGCGGGCGTCATGGTGTACCGGATGTGGCAACAGGCTATCGAACCCGTCCACACGGCAACGCACGCCGTGCTGTTGCACCCCACCAGTAAGGGCCGTCATGTCAGACCACGAAAGCCTGCTGCTGATGTACGGCTGGATCGTCCTTGCCGTGCTGAACCTGATTCTGATTGCCGTGGCGTTCCTCCACTTCGCCGAGTAAGCGCCGCCACACCGATATCGCATCCCGGGAGCCTTGCCATGAAAGATGTAGCGACCACCACCCTCGACGCCATCGACTTCGTCGAAGCCATCGACCTCGTTGAAGCCCCTGACCCCTCGCCCACGTCCGACAGGGCCGCGCCGCAGCTGCGCGTGGCCGCCGCGCAGGCGCCGGAGTTCGTCCAGCGCGAAACCCGCTGGCGCCACGCCCCCGAAGCCCTGGTCGCCCCGGGCCACCGCGAGGCCATCGTGGTGTCGCGCTGGACGTGCGATGGCGAGCCGCCCGACATGGTTTCGCACGCTGGAGACCCCGCGCGGCACTGCATCGCCATCAACCTGCGGTCCAGTTCGATCCGCTTCCTGTGCGGCGGCATGCCGGTATTCGACGGACGCCTGGGCGCCGGCGCGGTGCATGTGACCGCGCCTGGCATCTTCACCAGCGCGGTCTACGCATCGGCCAGCGACGTGCTGCACCTGTTCGTCCCGCAGTCGGTGCTGGCGGCCTGCCATGCCGACCAGTTCGGCCACGCCCCCGAAGGGGAGCTGCGGCTTGACGATCCGTTCTTCCATGCCGACCCCGCGCTGGAACGCCTGGGTCAGGCGCTGGCGGTGGCGCATTCGCAAGACCCCGGGCTGGGCCGCATCTTCGCGGACAGCGTGGCACTGGCCATCGTGGCGCGTGTAGTGGCCAACCATTTCCAGCGCATCGCGTCGAGCACGCGTGCGGTGACCACGCTGCCGCAATGGCGCCTGCGCCGCGCCATCGAGTTCATCGACGCGAACCTGTCGGCCCCGATCGGGCTGGCGGATATCGCGCGCAGCACGGGCCTGACGCGCATGTACTTTGCCGCGCAGTTCCGCCGCACCACGGGCATGCGTCCGCACGAATACCTGGTGCGCCGCCGTGTCGAGCACGCGCAGGACCTGCTGCGCGGCGCCGAGGGCAGCGTGCTGGAAGTGGCCATGCGCTGTGGCTTCCGCTCGCAGGCCCATTTCACCACCGTCTTCAAGCGTTTCGTCGGCGACACGCCGCATTGCTGGCGAGTCAAGGTCACCTCAACTCCCGGGAGCTCCCATGGCTGAAACCCTGCAATCCGTGTCTTTCGATACCCCCGATCTGGCGGGCGTGCGCGACAGCGCCTGCGACACCTGGCTGCGCACGATTGCCCTGCTTCAGCCGGCGCACCAGGCGGTGGCGTCCCTGACCTATACGGCCGAGGACAACGCGCTGCGCGCCCATGCGCCGATCGTCAGCATCATCGAGCGGCTCAGCACGGCCATGGCCGTGGTGAGCTGGCGCGACGCCACGCACTGCCGCTACGGTGCCCAGGTATGGACCATCGCCTCGGCGCGCGACACCGGCGTCTGCGCGCTGTCCGGCCAGCCGATCGACAAGAGTGACCTCGTGTTCCGCCCGCAGCGCTCGCGCCCGCCCGCGCTCAACGCAGACGCCATGATCCTGGCATCGGCCATGGACGGCGCTGGCGTGGCCCTGGCGCCCGCGCCGGAAGACACGCATCCGACCTTCGCCTACAGATCCAACGCCAGGTAACACGCCCTGCACGCCTGCTGGCCACGCAGGCCAGGGCTTTGTACATGGGCCGGATTCGGCCTCGAATGCCTCTACATGTCCTATACCTTCATATGATTCCCCGACCAGTCATTCAGGACTAGTATCGGCGTCGGATCATGCTGCCGGCCGTGGGCATGGCATACGGCAACCAGCAAGACGAGCGGAAAGGGCATGTACAACCCAACCACCAACCGGCTGTTGATGGGCGCGGCGGGCCTGCTGGGCCTGTGCGTATTCGCGATCGACGCCTTTACGCCACTCGATTTCGCCATCGCAGTGGTCTATGTTCTGGTCATCCTGCTGGTGGCGCTGACCGGATCGATCCGTGCCACACGTATCACCGCCGGCGTGGCGATGGTGCTGACCGTGGTGGCCTTCGTCGGCTCCCAGAGCCCCGACCCCGACCACGGACAGCTGGCGCGCTTCGTCTTCGCCCTGCTGGCGATCGGCACCACCACGCTGCTGGCCCTGCGCAACCTGGCCGACATGGCGCGCCGGCGTCACACCGAGGCAGCCCTGGCGCGCAGCGAAGCGTTCCTGGCCGAAGCCCAGCGGCTCACCAAGACCGGCAGTATCGCGCTGCGCCTGCCGTCCAACACGATGACGTGGTCGGACGAGGCGTTCCGCATCCTTGGCTATCCGCGCGGCGAAGCGCCCCATTTCGGCATGGTGCTCACGCGCGTGCATCCGGACGACCTGGCCGAAGTGCAGCGCATGCATGCGGCCATGCTCGGCGGCGTGCAGAGCGTGGACCTTCGCCACCGGCTGCTGATGCCCGATGGCGCCGTCCGCCATGTGCATCTGGTGGCGCGCCTCAGCGCCACGGCCGGCGACCAGCACGAGTACGTGGGCGCGCTGATGGATACCACCGACGCCACCGCGACCCAGCAGGCGCTGCACCGGACCATGGCCGAACTGGCCCATGTGTCGCGCGTGACCACGCTGGGCCAGCTGGCCGCGTCGATCGCACACGAGGTAACGCAGCCGATGGCCGCCATCGTCACCTGCGGTAGCTCGGCGCTGCGCTGGCTGCAGCGCGACGAGCCCGAGATCGCCGAGGCCACGGAATCGATCGAACAGGTGATTCGGGACGCCAGCCGCGCCAACGACATCATTCGCCAGATTCGCGCCATGGCGCAGAAATCGGAGCCCAAGTACGTGGATATCGGTGTCGACCGCCTGGTGACGGCGTCGCTGGAGCTGGTGCGGCGCGAACTGCAGGACCACCAGGTATCGGCCGAGCTGGACCTCGACGCCGATGCCGCGCAGATTCACGGCGACTGGACGCAACTGCAGCAGGTGCTGGTCAACCTGATGGTGAATGCCGCGCAGGCGATGTCGCAGGTGCCCGGCAGGCGCCGGCTCACGCTGGCGAGCCGCATCATGCCGGACCGCACGGTGCTGCTGGTGGTCACCGATACAGGGCCTGGCATTCCCGACAAGGACATGGATCGCCTTTTCAACGCGTTCTACACGACCAAGCCGGACGGCATGGGCATGGGCTTGTCGATCTGCCGGAATATCGTGGAATCCCACGGGGCAGCATCGCGGCCGAGTCGCCGCCGGAAGGCGGGGCGAAGATGATCGTGCGGTTGCCGCAGCAAGTGGCTGACGGCGAGCACGAAGCCGAAAGAGCGGCTTGAGGGGCGTGACAGGTAAAGGCCCTGGGGCGCGAGCCCTGCGGCCTGAGGCCCGAGGACGCCCCGGATTGTCCTGGATCGCGCAACAGGCGCCTGGGCGGCACCTCAGACGCCCGCCCAGAGCGCCGTGACCAGCGCCATGCCGCAACTGGCGGCACAGATACCCAGCCATACCAGCGCCAGGCGGGCGCCACCGACGGCCGCGCCGGGAGCGCGGCCGTCGATTTTGTCGCTGGCGATCATGCCGGCGGTCATGCGGGGGTGTTGTCCGGCGGAGCCGAGACACCGGTCAGGTCCTGGCCGACCTGGATGAAGCGGCCCTGGTCGGTGGGCGACACGTTGAAGCGCGCACCCTGCGTGTAGACGTCGCGCGGCTGGTCGATGTTGTACTGCGGATGCGAATGCGTGGTGGCGTGCTTGCCGGTTTCGGCGGCATTGGCCATGCCGGTGCCGAGGGCGCTGACGGCGGCCACGCCGCATGCCACGACGACGGGAACGATGTGCTTGCGAATCATGATGGACTCCTGGTTGAGTTGCGTTGCAGACGGGAGCGACCCCTTGGTCTTTTCCGCCGGGGCCTGCAGCGCAAGCCCGTGAATCCATCGTAGGCGGCCACGCCGCGCGGCGCATTCGTACCTCGGTTGCCTCGCGCTAGCCAATTTGTAGGGCACCATCATCCTTTGGTTTACGTGCCGCACCGGATTGCCCTGCCCCGGCGTGCAAAACCGAAACCTCCGCCTGCAGCGGCAACCGCCAACCCTGGCCACTGCCGCCCGCCGGTATGTGGCCATTTTCATGTTGTCGCGGCGGCAATGTCTGCGGCTTCTGCACAACGAAATCCGCACCATTATCGTGACCGCCAAAGCCGCCCGCACCGATGTCAGGCGCTGGCGCTGGCAGAAACTCTGCGATTTCTGTCATGTACATGACATCGACCGCGCTGCATCCCGCGCCCCGTCTGGGTGTGACGTTCCTCGTCACCGCACGGCGCAATTTTTGTCACCCCGTGCGCCAGATAATGACAATTGACATCTATTTCAGCGGCTCACGATAATCGCCGCGGCTACAGGGAATGGGCCGTTTTCCGACGCGCGGCCGAGGGCTTGTGCCGGCGCCGGAAATAAAAAGCGAAAACGGATGCCCATGCGGCTCCGATAAAAACGAAGGGTCAAACAATGAAAAAGTCGCTCACTATCGTGGGCCGGCATCGCTGCTGGCCGCCGTATTGATGGTTGCCGCGTGCGGCGGGGCGGAGGCGGCGACAGCGTGCCCCCGCCTCCAGCGGTCACGCCGTCGCTGTACGAGCCGCTCTACGGCGCCGACACGCCGGTCATGGAGCAGATCCAGTACCGGGAAGCCGACGGCACGCTAGTAACGATGATGGGTTCGCGCCCGACCGAGCGCCACGCCCGCGAGCGCGGCGAAGCGTGGGACGCCCCCGATGCCGGGCCCGGCCGCTACCTGACCTTTCCCACGTTCTACTTCCAGAACCGCACGTTCGGCCTGGAGATTCGCGACCACGTACCGGCCGGCAAGCAGCTGATCGAGGTCTACCTGCGCGTGAACCAGGGCATCTTCGACGGCACCACGTTCAGCCTGTTCCGCAACGTGCTGGACCCCACCGTGCGCGACTATGGCTGGTCGCTGAACTATGGTTTCAACAATCCGAAAGAAGGTGGCCTGCCGATCTGCCGCGAGAACCAGCCACGCGAAGACTGCATGATGACGTTCGATTCGAACTGGCGCACCGACCCGCACAGCCCGCTGAAGATCGGTGACAAGGTCGAGCTGGCCCCGGCGCCGCGCCTCAAGCGCGACCCCGTGGCGGACGGCGGTGGCAGCCGCTACTACTCGTTCGAGCAGCTTTACATCGTGGGCGTGGGCATGCGCCCCTGGTATGGCATCGCGCCGAACCTCGATTCCGAGCCGCTGCCCGACGACACCCTGCTGGGCGGCCAGGCCAGCCTGTCGTACAACTATTCGGAAGAACCGATGCGGGTCTTCCAGCAGATGGCCAACAACATCGGCATCACCAACACCCAGCGCTTCGTGGAAGGCCGCCGCCTGTTCCACACCTCGTTCGCCGACGGCACGCACTCCGAGCACGATCGCGACAACCCCGTCTTCACCGCCCATATCGGGCAGCTGGGCGCCCGCTACAACCAGCCGCGCTGCATCGAATGCCACACCAACAACGGCCGCAGCAAGCCGCTGGCACTGGGGGCGAAGCTGGACACGATGTCGTTCCTGACCGCCAACGGCGACGGCAGCGGCCCCGATCCGGTCTACGGCCACAACGTGCAGCAGCACGCGCAGGATGCCAAGGCCGCTGCCTATGACGTCACCGTGCAGTCGTTCGACACCACCGTGCGCACGCTGCCCGATGGCGACAAGGTTGAACTGGTGAAGCCCGTCTTCGCGTTCAAGGGCCCGGCCCCGGGACGCTTCTCGGCGCGCCAGGCCGCGCAGGTGATCGGCATGGGGCTGCTCGAAGCCGTTCCCGAGTCCACCATCATGGGCATGGCCGATCCCAACGACGCCAACGGCGATGGCATCCGTGGCGTGGCCAACCTGGTGGTCGATCCCCAGACGGGCAAGACCCATGTCGGCCGCTTCGGCTGGAAGGCATCGAAGGGCAGCATCCGCCAGCAGGTTGCCGATGCGCTCATCAAGGACATCGGCGTGACGTCGCCGATGTTCCCCGACTACGGCTGCCAGCGCGGCGCCGCGAACTGCCACGCGGTGACCACGCCGACGTCGATCAGCGAGAACGAACTGCAGCGCATGACGCACTACCTGTCGCTGATCGCGGTGCCGGCCCAGCGCAAGCTGCGTAGCGGCTTTCCGGACGGCATCCGCGTATCCCCCGAGCATGATGTCGATCCGGCGAAGATCGCGCGGGGCAGCGATCTGTTCACGCAGGTGCGCTGCGTGGCCTGCCACGCGCCGACCCTGAAAACCGGCAGCACGCACCCGTTTGCCGAGTTGCGCGAACAGACCATCCATCCGTACACCGACCTGCTGCTGCACGACATGGGGCCCGACCTGGCCGATACGATGTCCGAAGGCCGCGCGTATCCGAGCCAGTGGCGCACGGCGCCGCTGTGGGGTCTTGGCTCGCTGCGCTTCGTGCAGGGCGGCGATACCAGCGTGCGCCTGCTGCACGACGGCCGCGCCCGCACCATCCCCGAAGCCGTGCTCTGGCATGGCGGCGAAGCGACCGACAGCCGCACGCGTTACGAAGCCCTGCCCAAGGCCGACCGCGACGCGATCACGGCGTTCCTGCAGTCGCTTTGATGTAGCTCCCTCTCCCGCAGGCGGGAGAGGGGAGAGAACCAATCCCTACTTCGCTTCGAACGGATTTCACACATGCTGATGCAAACCCTGCGCGGCCGGGCGCTCGCACCGCTGCTTATGGCCCTCGCACTCGCCGCCTGCGGCGGCGGCGACGGTGGCACCCCGACATCTGGCAACGGCACCAATGGCGGCACCCTTGCGCCCAGCACTCCCGTAGCGCCCGCCACGCCGCCGGCGGCTACGCCTGGCGTAACCAAGAGCGCCAAGCGCGGCATCGCGTACGACCTGGCCACCATGGCAGACGTGGCGGCGCTGGCTCCGGGGGTATCGTGGTGGTACAACTGGTCGCCAAAACCGAGCCCCACGGCGCCCACCAATACGCGCGCCGCCTATGGCATGGACTTCGTGCCGATGCTCTGGAACGACTACGCGTTCGATGCCGCCACCGTCGAGACCTGGCTGAAGGATCATCCGGAGGTCAAGTATCTGCTGCTGATGAACGAGCCGAACCTGACGGACCAGGCCAACCTGTCGCCGGCGGCAGCCGCAGCAGCCTGGCCGCAGTTCGAGGGGATCGCCGCCCGCACCGGCGTCAAGCTCGTGGGCCCGGCCGTCACCTGGGGCACCATGCCGGGCTACAGCGATCCGGTGGTCTGGCTCGATGCGTTCTACAACGCGTATCGCGCCGCCAACGGCAACCGCAATCCCCAGATCGACTACCTGGCCTTCCACTGGTACGACTATGGCCTGGGCGGTCAGCTTGACCGCCTGGCCAAGTATGGCAAGCCGTTCTGGGTCACCGAGTTCGCCAACTGGCACAGCAATGCCGACGGGGCCCAGATCGACACGGTCGACAAGCAGAAGGTGCAGATGCGCGAAATGGTGGCCACCTGCGAGCAACGCACCGATGTGTTCCGCTATGCGTGGTTCACGGGCCGCTGGAGCCCGGACACGCACTTCACCAGCCTGCTCGGCGCCGATGGCACGCTGTCGGAACTGGGGCGCTACTACCTGAGCCTGCCGTTCTGACGGGGCGGCTTATCTGGCGACGCGGCGCTCCGTCGCCCCGTACGCCGGAGGTGCCGCCACGGGTGCCGCCGCGACCGGCGTGCCCGGTACCCGTGCGGCTGAGACCGCATCGCGCTCCAGGCGAAGCTGGTCGATCTCGGCGCCGACGTCGCCCGCCTCGCTGACGCCCATCGAGATCGCCACGGTACCCCGGGCCACCGGTACGGGAATCGGCGGCGACATGCCGCTGCATTGCGCGCTGGTGCAAGGCATGCCGCTGGCGCCCAGCGGCACCCGCGCGATGGTGGTGGCGGCCGAGCCGAGTTCGGCAAACTTCGCCGCGCCTTCGCCATTGACCACGAGCTGCCGCGTTACCAGCGCAAACGACACGGCGATCTGGGCCGGCTGCGCGCTGTTGCCGGCAGCGGTCTTCGCAATGGTGTTGGCGGCGCGGATGTAGAGCGGGCGAAAGCGGAAGTAATCGGTGAACTTGCCGTCCTGGAGCTTCTGCTCGATAGCCAGCACGGCCAGCAGACCGGGACGCGACGGCGCGTCGTCCTGCGCATAGCGCCCATAGACCGCGCAGCGGACCCCACGGAATCCAGCCGCCGAAAAGCTCACGTCGACATTGCTGACATCGGTCGCCTCGCGCCTGAGCCGTTCGGGGCCGTCCGCGTCGCGGTCCGCATAGAGATCGGCAAGGAGCCGCGTGCCGCTGGCGACGAACGACGCGGCGCCGGCCGCACCGCCCGTCCGCCCTGCCGATGAAGTTGCCGGCGTTCTGCCGGATGCCTCGACGCACTGCGGCGAAGCCAGCAAATCCCTGATCTCGCGGTTCTCCGGCAGGGCCAGGATGGCGCCCAGGTCCTTGTCCGACGACCAGTCCTTGCCAGCGGCGATCCAGCCCTGCGCCGCCCGCTTCGGCTTGGCGCTGTTGTCATCCGCCTTGAAGACGGGTGGCGGTGGCGCTTTCGGTGGCGTTGCGCAGCCAGCGGCAAGCATGCAGCCGGCAACGAGTCCCATAAAGTTCCTCATGCTGCCCTCCTTGAAAGTAGCTAGAGGATATGGCCAGCCTGCGGATGGCGGATACCGTCCAAACGACTGAACAGCCAAATGGAGAGTAGTCACCATTTGGCATCCATGCCAGTCGATGTCGGTGACAGTCGCTTTTTTGCGTCGCCCTGATCCTGCGTGAATCAAAGAGCAATCGATGCACCGGCCCACTGCCAGGCAGCATCGCGCAAAAGCCATTACCATGGCCGATCTCGTCCAAACTCCGCCCACAAGGCGACACCTATCCAGATGACCGTTCTGTCCGACTTCCCGATCACCGGCAAGTGGCCGGCCCAGCATCCCGACCGCCTGCAGCTGTACTCGCTCAATACCCCCAATGGCATCAAGGTGTCGCTGATGCTGGAGGAAACCGGGCTGCCTTATGAGCCGCACCTGGTGCGTTTCGACAGGAACGACCAGACCTCGCCTGAGTTCCTGTCGCTGAACCCGAACAACAAGATTCCCGCGATCATCGATCCAAACGGGCCCGGCGGCCAGCCGCTGGCGCTGTGGGAATCGGGCGCGATCCTGATGTACCTGGCAGAGAAGACCGGCAAGTTCATGTCGGCCGATCCGGCGCTGCGCTACGAGACCCTGCAATGGGTGATGTGGCAGATGGGCGGCATCGGCCCGATGTTTGGCCAGATAGGCTTCTTCCACAAGTTCGCGGGCAAGGACTACGAGGACAAGCGTCCGCGCGACCGCTACGTGGCGGAATCCAAGCGCCTGCTGAACGTGCTGAACGAACGGCTCAAGGGCCGCCAGTGGATCATGGGCGACGACTACACGATTGCCGATATCGCCACGTTCCCGTGGGTGCGCAACCTGCTGGGCTTCTACGAGGCCGGCGATCTGGTGGGCATCCAGGACTTCCCCGAGGTGTCGCGCGTGCTGGCGGCCTTCGTGGCGCGCCCCGCCGTGCAGCGCGCGGTCAACATCCCCAAGCGTCCGGACTGACGGGATTCACGTCGAGGCGGCCGCGAAGCCCAGCAATGCGCTGATGGCCGCGGCTTCCTCGCGCACCGCGCGGCCAATTGCCCCGTCGATGGACGGATCGAAGCCGCCGGTGGCGCCCAGCGCGGTCAGCACCGCGCAAACCCGGCCGGTGTAGTCGCGCACCGGCGCCGCCACCGCGCTGATCCCTTTCAGGTTGGTATCGCGCACGGCCGCGCAGCCCTGCGCCCGCACGGGCTCGCGCAGGGCGCCCAATGGGTCGTTCGCATCCAGGTCCGCGCGCTGCGCCGGCGTCAGCGCATCGAGTTCGGCACGGGCCAGCGCCTGCACGTTCGAATCGTCGAGCATGCCCAGGAACACCCGCCCCGTGGCCGACCACAGCAGCGGCATGACCGACCCCACCCGCACATTCACCGTCACCGGCAGGCCCGGTTCCTCGATCCGCACGATGGTGGGCCCCTTGTTGCCCATCACGGCGATAAAGCACGTGACTTCCAGTTGCTCGCGCAGCCGCACCAGCGAGGCTTCGGACAGCCGGATCGGATCGGCCTGGCGCATCGCGGCCAGCCCTATCTGCAGCGCCTCGATGCCCAGGTGGTATTGCTGGGTGTTGGCTTCCTGCGCGACAAACCCTTCCTCGATCAGGCTCACCAGGTAGCGGTGCACCTTGGCCGGACTTTCGCCGATCTGGCTGGCGATGGCGGTCAGGCTGGCGCGCCCGCCCAGCCGGGCCAGCGTCTTCAGCACGGCCATGCCGGTTTCGGCGGCCTGCACGCGCTGGCGGCGCTCGCGTGGACGCGGCGTGGCGTCGTCGGGAAATTCTGTGGCAGTCGTCATGGCGCCCGAGGTTAACCCTCATTCCTGAATTACGCAATGCGTATATGATTTACGCAAAACAGGCCCACTACTATCCGGCCGACTACCAAGGAGACAACACGATGCCCCGCTTCCAGCCCCTGGCGCTGCTTGCCTTGTCGTTTGCCGTGGCCACCGGCGCACACGCCGCCGATGCCTGGCCTGCCAAGCCGATCCGGTGGATCGTGCCGTACCCGGCCGGCGGCGGATCGGACTTCCTGGCGCGCACCATCGGCCAAGGGCTGTCCGCGCGCGTGAACCAGCCGGTGGTGGTGGACAACAAGCCGGGCGGCAACACCGCGATTGGTGCCTCGGAAACCGCACGTTCGGCGCCCGACGGCTACACGGTGCTGTCGGCCGACAACGGCACGCTGGTCTTCAACCCCGCGCTCTACAAGACGCTCTCCTACAACCCCACGCGCGACCTGGCGCCCGTGACGCTGCTGGGCCGCTTTCCGATGATCCTGGTGGTGGGCCCCGGCACGCAGGCCAGGACGGCGCAGGAATTCATCGCACAGGTCAAGGCAACGCCGGGCGGCGTGAACTATGGATCGGCCGGCGCCGGCAGCCCGCACCACCTGGCGATGGAGCTGCTCAAGACCGAAGCGCACCTGACGATGACCCACGCGCCGTATCGCGGCGCGGCCCCGGCGCTGTCCGACGTGGCCGCCGGCCAGATTCCCGCGATGATGGTCGATTACGCGGCGGGCGCGGGCTTCATCAAGGGCAACAAGGTGCGTCCGCTGGCCGTGGCCAATGCCACGCGCCTGCCGCAGCTGCCCGACGTGCCGACCTTCGCCGAACTGGGCTACAAGAACGTGGAAGCCGCCGCGCTGGTCGGCATGGTGGTGCCGGCCGCCACGCCCCCGGACGTCATCAACACGCTCAACAGGCAGGTGGTGGCGTCCGTGAAGGACCCCGCCATCCATAAGAAGCTGGTCGATTTCGGCGTGGAACCCGTGGGCAACACGCCAGCCCAGTTCGCCGACCTGCTGCGCAGCGAAACGGCGCGCTGGACCAGGCTGATCCAGGACCTGAAGATTTCGCTCGACTGATTTCCCTCGCTTGACGTCCCGCCCGTCGTTGGAGTTCCGCATGACCCAGTCCACTCCGCCCGCGCCCAGCGCCGGTTGCCCGATCGACCACACGGCGCTGCGCGCCGCCGCATCGGCACCGAACGGCTGCCCCGTCAGCCACAACGCCGCGGCATTCGATCCGTTCGAGGACGGCTACCAGCAGGACCCGCCCGACTACGTGCGCTGGTCGCGCGAGCAGGAGCCCGTGTTCTACAGCCCGAAACTGGGCTACTGGGTGGTGACGCGCTATGACGACATCAAGGCGATCTTCCGCGACAACCTCACGTTCAGCCCGGCCATCGCGCTGGAGAAGATCACGCCTACCGGCGACGCGGCCAACGCGGTGCTGGCGTCGTACGGCTACGCGATGAACCGGACGCTGGTCAACGAGGACGAGCCCGCCCACATGCCGCGCCGCCGCGCGCTGATGGAACCGTTCACGCCCGCCGAACTCGTGCATCACGAGCCGCTGGTACGCCGGCTGGCGCGCGAATACGTCGACCGCTTCATCGACGACGGCCGCGCCGACCTGGCGGACCAGATGCTCTGGGAGGTGCCGCTAACCGTGGCCCTGCATTTCCTCGGCGTGCCCGAGGAAGACATGGACCTGCTGCGCCAGTACTCGATCGCCCACACGGTCAACACCTGGGGCCGGCCCAGGCCCGAGGAACAGGTGGCGGTGGCCCATGCCGTCGGCAACTTCTGGCAACTGGCCGGCCGCATCCTCGACAAGATGCGACAGGACCCGTCGGGCCCCGGCTGGATGCAGTACGGCATCCGCAAGCAGAAGGAACTGCCCGAGGTGGTCACGGACTCGTACCTGCACTCGATGATGATGGCCGGCATCGTGGCCGCGCACGAGACCACGGCCAATGCATCGGCCAACGCAATCAAGCTGCTGCTACAGCATCCCGACGTCTGGCGCGAGATCTGCGAGGACCCTGCGCTGATTCCCAACGCCGTGGAGGAATGCCTGCGGCACAACGGCTCGGTCGCCGCCTGGCGCCGGGTGGTGACGCAGGACACCGAAGTGGGCGGCATCCCGCTGGCAGCAGGCAGCAAGCTGCTGATCGTGACGTCGTCGGCCAACCACGACGAGCGGCATTTTTCCGATGCCGACCTGTTCGATATCCACCGCGACAACGCCAGCGACCAACTCACCTTCGGCTATGGCGCGCACCAGTGCATGGGCAAGAACCTGGCGCGCATGGAAATGCAGATCTTCCTGGAAGAGCTGACCAGCCGCCTGCCGCACCTGCGGCTGGCAGACCAGCACTTCACCTACGTGCCCAACACCTCGTTCCGGGGCCCCGAGCACCTGTGGGTGGAATGGGATCCCACGCGCAACCCCGAGCGCACCGACCCGTCCGTACTGGCGCCGCGCGATGCCGTTCGCATCGGCGAGCCCACAGGCAACATCGGCCGTACGCTGGTGGTCGATTCGGTCGCGCCCGCCGCGCAGGACGTGCTGCGCATCCGCCTGGTGTCGCACGATGGCCGCCCGCTGCCGCGCTGGTCGCCCGGCGCGCATATCGACGTCGAATGCGGCAACACCGGCATTTCACGCCAGTACTCGCTGTGCGGCGACCCGGCCGACACCCATGCGTTCGAGATTGCCGTGCTGCGCGAGCCCGAAAGCCGTGGCGGATCGGCCTGGCTCCACGCCAGCGTGCGCGCGGGCGACCGACTCAAGGTGCGCGGCCCCCGCAACCACTTCCGGCTCGATGAGCGCTGCGGCAAGGCCATCTTTATCGCTGGCGGCATCGGCGTCACGCCAGTCAGCGCGATGGCGCGCCGCGCCCGCGAACTCGGCATCGACTACACGTTCCACTACTGCGGCCGGTCGCGCCATGCCATGGCGCTGCTCGACGAGCTGGTGGCGCTGCACGGAGATCGCCTGCACGTCCACGCCGCCGACGAGGGCCGCCGCGCAGACTTCGCCGGCATTCTGGCCCACCCCGACACCCGCACGCAGATCTACGCCTGCGGCCCGGCGCGCATGATCGAGGCGCTCGAAGCCGGCTGCGCCGGCTGGACCGCGGACACGCTGCGCGTGGAACATTTCAGCTCCACGCTCGGCACGCTGGACCCGTCGAAGGAACAGGCGTTCACGGTGGAACTGAAGGATTCGGGCCTGACGCTCGACGTCCCGGCTGACCAGACCCTGCTGACGGCCCTGCGCTGCGCCAACATAGACGTGCAGAGCGATTGCGAGGAAGGGCTGTGCGGATCGTGCGAGGTACGCGTGCTGGCCGGCGACATCGACCACCGCGACGTGGTGCTCACCCGCACCGAGCGCGATGCCGGCAACCGCATGATGTCGTGCTGCTCGCGGGCGGCGCGCGGCGGAAAGATCGTGCTGGCGCTCTAGGCGCGCGGACGCGGCACCTCCGCATGCTGGCGGCATCGTGTCGACCATTGTTCGATTCCGTTTAGCGATACCTAAACGATGGTATGGCTAGTCAGCGCAATCGGGGCGGCCTATCTTGATGGCAACGCCAACCGATTCGCCATACACCATGCATCGCATCGACCAGATCTACATCGACGGGGCCTTTGTCACGCCGCACGGCGAAGAACGGTTCGCCTTGTTCAATCCGGCCACCGAGGCGGTCATCGGCCATGTCCGGCTGGCCGATGACGTGGACGCCGCCCACGCCGTGGCGGCTGCCAAACGCGCCTTTGCCACGTTTTCGCGCACCCCCCGCGTGTGCGCATCGACATGCTCCTGCGCATGCACGCGGCGGTGCTGGCGCGCGAGGACGACCTGCTGGATGCCATCGTCGAGGAATACGGCGCGCCGGCGTCGCGGGCCCGCTGGATGGCGCGGCACGCCAGCGAGGTGCTGCGCGATGCGGCCCGTGTACTCGACAGCTATGCGTTCACGCGGCGCATGGGCACGTCCGAGGTGGTCATGCAGCCGCTGGGCGTGGCCGGGCTCATCACGCCGTGGAACAACGACGCCGGCTTTATCGTCGGCAAGCTGGCGGCGGCCCTGGCGGCCGGCTGCACCGCCGTGCTCAAGCCCAGCGAGATGAGCGCGCTGCAGACCCGCGTGGTTACCGAGGCGCTGCATGCGGCCGACTTGCCGCCCGGGGTCTTCAATATCGTCACCGGCCGTGGCGACACGGTGGGCGCGGCCATCACCACGCATCCCGACGTGTCCAAGCTGTCGTTCACGGGATCGACGGCGGTGGGCAAGCAGATCCTGCGCACGGCGGCCGAATCGCTGAAGCGCACGACGCTGGAACTGGGCGGCAAATCGCCAGTGGTAGTGCTTGACGACGCCGATTTCGACAAGGCGGTGCCGCTGACCCTGCAAGCCGGCTTCATGAACAGCGGGCAGGCCTGCATTGCCGGCACGCGCATCCTGGTGCCGCAGGCACGGCAGGCCGAGTTCGAATCGCGCCTGGTGGCGGCCATGGCGGACGTCCGCGCGGGCAATCCCCACGACGCCGCCTCGACCGTCGGCCCGATGGTCAGCCAGAAGCAGTGGGATCGCGTGCAGCGCTATATCGGCATCGGCATCGACGAAGGCGCCCGTGTGATCGCCGGCGGCCCGGGGCGGCCCGAGGGCATCGAGGCTGGCTGGTTCGTCCGGCCCACCGTGTTCAGCGACGTGACCAATGACATGACGATCGCCCGCGAGGAGATCTTCGGGCCCGTGTTGTCGATCCTGACCTATCGCGATACCGAGGAAGCCGTCGCCATTGCCAACGACACGCCTTACGGACTGCAGGCCTACGTGCTGTCCGGCGATGTGGAGCGGGCGCGCGAAGTGGCATCGCGCATCGAGGCCGGACGTGTGCTGGTGAACACCGTCGCGCACGATCCGGCCGCGCCGTTCGGCGGCTTCAAGCAGTCCGGCATCGGCCGCGAGTACGGCACATTCGGGTTGGAGGCGTTCCTGGAACCGAAGGCCGTGCTGGGCGTGGCAGGCTAGCGTCCGCCGTCCGCGCCGGGCGCCCGCGCCACGCAGAACAGGCTCATCGCCGCCTGCGGTGTGCCGGGCCGGATACCCGACAGGCGCTGCGCGACGCGCATCTTCAGCGGCGACGGCCCGATCTTCCCCTCGAAGACCTCGGCGCCCACGTAGTGGTTATGCGGGTGGACCTTGACCTGCCACCCACGCTGCTCCAGCACGCCGCGCAGCAAGGACTCGGTCATGCCGTCGCCGGGGCGATGATGCAACTCCGTCGCCAGCGCCCAGTATTGTTCGTTGTCGGTGGAATCATGACCGCCGCGCTTGAGCCAGCGATAGATCGGCACGCGCAGCCGCCACATCAGCATGGCCACGCCACGGAAATCCCAGGCGGTGAACTGGGGTCATGGTCGGTGACCAGCAGCCCGCCCGGCTTGACCAGCCGCGCGGCTTCGGCCAGCACGGCGGCCATGTCGTCGCAGTGGTGCAGCGACCCGTTGATGGCGACGATGTCGGCAATGCCCGACGCCAGCGGCATGTCGTGCGCATCGGCCTGCAGCGGGACATACCCGACGGCCGCCGCGCGCAGCAGGCTGCCCTCCGCGACATCGACGCCGATGGCCATGCGCGGCGTGCCGCCCAGCGTGGCCAGCACGTTGCCTGGGCCGCAGCCCACATCGACCAGCACCTTGCCGTCCAGCGAGCCGGTGACCGCATGCCAGCGCTCGCGCCATTCTTCATAGCGATGCACGCGCGCGAGCCAGTCGTCCGTCCATTTGGGATGGCTGAAGTAGTGTGCGTTGGCACGCATGCCTTGCGTGTAGCGGATCGGCGCCCTCGGGCACCAGCCTGCCTTCACGGCAGCACCTGCCCGCAGGTAGGGCTGCAGGCGCCGCAGGTAATCCTGGCCCGCCCTGTTGCGCGCTTCATGGCTGGCCAGTGGCGGGGCCGCCGGAGAATCGAAGGGCGTGGCGGATTCGGGCCACGCTCCTGCAAACGGTTCGGACTGCTCCATATCACCCCCCAACAAAAGATGAAAAAAGCCATCCCAGCGCCGGTTTGCTGAACGGTCGTCGGCGGGACATCCTGGGTACGGACCCGGGGGCGTGTTTGTTTGACACGACCGTTTGACGGGTTCGGGGGAAGTTAAGCATTGGTTAATACGGGCAGACATGTCCGAAACACTGCCATTCAGGCGCATTGGGTGCGCCAGCCCACAGAGCCTGCGGCTAACGTCGGAACCAGAGGATCGAAAGCGCACCTGCCGCCACCAGCAGCAGGCCCGAGAACGCGGCGAACAGCGCGCTGACTTCGGTTTCGCGGCGTTCCAGCGCAAAGCGCGCGCTGAGCTGGCGGTACACGCGGCTCAGGTCGGCGGCCGAGCCTGCCTGGAAGTATTCGCCTCCCGTGATATTCGCCACGGCGCGCAGGGCGGGCTCGTCGAGCTGCATGAAGTACGACAGCACGGGCTCGCCGGCCACACCGCCCTGCGCCGATCCGAACCCCACCGTGTAGACCCGCACGCCCCGCTGGCCGGCCATGCGCGCCGCATCGAGCGGATCGGGTCCCGTGGTACGGCGGCCATCGCTGAGCAGGATCACCGCGCCGTGCCGGTACGAGCCGGGCTGCACGGGCTGCCGATCCTTCGCGCGCTTGCGGGCGGCGTCGGCGGCAGCGGCTTCGTCAAGTGACGTAGCCGGCCGGCCGATCAGCGGCGTGCCGTCGTTGAACAGCACGGCCTCGAGATCGATACCATCATTGGGAAACAATACAGCCAGGGCCTGGATCAGCCCGCTGCCGGTGGCGGTGCCGCGTTGCAGCTGGAAGCGGTCGAGCGCGTCGAGCATGTCCTGGCGGTTGTCGGTCGGCGCCAGCACTTCGGCGGCGGTGGCGGCAAACGAGACGATGCCCAGGCGCACGGTCGACGGCAGCCCCACCACCAGGTCGCGCGCCGCCTGCTGGGCCGCCGCGATGCGCGTGGGCGCCACGTCGGTGGCTTCCATGCTGCGCGAGACATCCATCGCCAGCACCAGGGTAATCGTGTCGGAAGGCAGCGTGATGGTGGCACTGGGCCGGGCGCAAGCCAGCAAGGCTGCACCCAGCGACAGCAGGAACAGCGCGGGAGGAATGTGGCGCCGAAGGCGTTGGCCCGGCCCCAGCGCGGCGCGCGGCAATGCAAGGCTGGCATAGAGCAGGGCTGCCTTCTTGCGCCGTGCGATCAGATACACGTAGGCGGCTGCCAGCAGTGGGAGCACAAGCAGCAGCCAGAGCATTTGCGGCCAGAGAAACTGCATGCCCTGCTCCTTGGCGCGTGAGTAAGAGGATGGTACTGTATTTTTAAGGCGCGACGGAACCGGGGGCTGCGATGAAACGGGTGACGATCTACGGGTTGGTTTCATTGGCCGTCGCCCTGGTATTCGCCGCAGGCGCCGGGGTCGCGTGGCTGTCACAGCCGCCACCGCGCAAGCTCACGCAGGCCGACATCGACGCAGCAGTCATGCACACGCTGCAGACGAAGACCCTGCCCTCCCAGGCCGCCCGCGCCGCCGAGGCGATCCGCGAATCGGTGGTGGAGATCCGCAGCTTCGCGCCGGAAACCGCACCTGAGCCGCCGCCGGCCGCCAAGGCCAAACGGGATCCGCCCGACCCGAAATCGAAGTCCGCTCAGAAATCCTCACCGAAGTCCGCCCCGAAGTCAGCCCCGAACGCGGGCCCGCCGCGCGATGAAGCCGCCGCCTCCGATCCGCCCCGGCGCAGCGAACAGGCCCAGGCGAAGTCGGAAGCCCGCCACATCGGCTCCGGCGTGGTGGTGACCGAGACCGGCACCATCATCACCAATTACCACGTGGTGGCCGACGCCAGCCGCCTGGAAGTGACGTTCCACAATGGCCAGACGTCCGAAGCGTCGCTGCTGCAGGCGATGCCCGAAAAGGACCTGGCCATCGTCCAGCCCAAGTCGATTCCCGACGACCTGCCGGCCGCCACGCTTGGTTCCAGCCAGAACCTGGCGCCCGGCATGGAGGTGGTGGCGGTGGGCTTTCCGTTTGGCATCGGCCCGTCGGTGTCGGCCGGCGTGATTTCCGGGCTGGACCGGCAATTCGTGTCGCCGGACCGCAAGCAGAAGCTCGACAAGCTCATCCAGTTCGACGCGGCGGCCAATCCCGGCAACTCGGGCGGCCCGCTGGTGAACATGAACGGCGAGGTGGTGGGCATCGTCACCGCCATCCTCAACCCCCACCCGAGCGGCACCTTTCTCGGTATCGGCTTTGCCATCACGATAGAAAGTGCCGGCATGGCCCTTGGATCATCTCCCTTCTAGACGCGGAGGCCCATGAACGATCAAGCCCGGGGCGCCATCGACAGCGCCAACCTGATGGAACGCCTGCTGTACGAGGTGAAACGCGTGGTGGTGGGCCAGGACCACTTCCTGGAGCGCGTGCTGGTGGCCATGCTGGCCGGCGGGCACCTGCTGGTGGAAGGCGTGCCCGGCCTGGCCAAGACGCTGACGGTCAACACGCTGGCGCGGACCATGAGCGGATCGTTCAAGCGCATCCAGTTCACCCCCGACCTGCTGCCCGCCGACCTGATCGGCACCCGCATGTACAACCAGGGCACCGGTGAGTTCTCCACGGTGCGCGGCCCGGTCTTCGCCAACCTGCTGCTGGCCGATGAAATCAACCGCGCACCCGCCAAGGTCCAGAGCGCGCTGCTGGAAGTGATGCAGGAGAAACAGGTGACGATTGCCGGTGAGACGCACCCGGTGCCAACCCCGTTCCTGGTCATGGCCACCCAGAACCCCATCGAGACCGAGGGCACCTACCCGCTGCCCGAGGCGCAGGTGGACCGCTTCATGATGAAGGTGCTGGTGGGCTATCCGACCGAGGAAGAAGAGGTGGTGATCGTCAACCGTGTCACTGGCCCGCGCATCGGCGTGAGCGCGATCGCCACGCCCGAGCACCTGGCCGGGCTGCAGGAAGAGTGCCGCAAGGTGTACGTGGACCCGGGGCTGATCCAGTACGCGGTACGTGTGGTGGCGGCCACGCGCAAGCCGGGCAACCATGGGCTGGACGACCTGGAGCGCTATGTGTCGTTCGGGGCCAGCCCGCGCGCCACCATCGGCCTGATCGAAGGCGCGCGGGCGCTGGCATACTTGCGCGGCCGCGACTACGCCCTGCCCGAGGACGTCACCGACCTGGTGCCCGACGTGCTGCGCCATCGCATCGTGCTGTCGTACGAGGCCATCTCCGACGCGGTGACGGCCGACCAACTGGTGTCGCGCATCCTGCAGGCGCTGCCGGTGCCGGAACGGCCGATGGAATCCCATGTTCGGGCGGCTGCGCGCTAGGCGCCAGGGCGGCCCGGTCGCCGTGGTTGCCGGCGACGGCGTGGCGCGCGTGGGCGCCAGCCAGACCGACGCGCTGCTGCGCCGGCTGGAATGGACCGTCGTGCGCCGGCTCGACGGCCTGCTGCAGGGTGACTACCGCACGCTGTTTCGCGGCTTCGGGCTGGATCTGGCCGACCTGCGCGAATACCACCCCGGCGACGACGTGCGCCATATCGACTGGAACGTCACGGCGCGGCTGCAGACGCCGCATGTGCGCGAGTACCAGGAAGATCGCGAGGTGGCGGTCTGGTTTCTGCTGGACCTCAGCGCATCGATCGATTTCGGCTCCGGCACCGTGCGCAAGCGCGACCTGCTGGCCGATTTCGTCACGGTCCTGGCGCTGCTGCTGACGCGCTACGGCAATCGCGTGGGCACCGTGCTGTACGGCGGCGCCGCCAATGCTGCCGCTTCGGTGGTGCCGGCGCGCGCCGGCCGCCGTCACCTGATGCACCTGCTCGACCGCATGCACACCACACCGGCCGCATCGCCGGGCGACACCCGCCTGCGCGACCTGCTGGAGCGCGGACGGGCCGTGGCCAAGCGCCGTTCTGTGGTGTTCGTCGTCTCCGACTTCATCAGCACGCCCGGCTGGCAGGCGTCGATGGCGATGCTGGCAAGGCGCCACGAGGTAGTGGCCGTGCGCCTGGTCGATCCGCTGGAAATGGCGCTGCCCGACCTGGGCGTGGTGGTGATGCAGGACGCCGAGACCGGCGAGCAGATGGTGGTCGATACGCACGACAAGGGCTTCCGCAAGCGCTTTGCCGCCATGGCCGAGGCACGCGAGGCCGACTTGCGCCTGGGCTTCACGCGGGCCGGCGTCGATTGCCTGACCCTGTCCACCGATACCCGGCTGGACCTGGCGCTGCTGCAGTTCGCGCGGCAGCGCAGCCGGCGCCTGGGTACCGCGCGCGACGCCGTCAGGGGCATCGCATGATCGATGCCCTGAGCCGGTTGCCCGTCCTCAGCTTCCTGTGGCCCGTCATGCTGTGGCTGCTGGCGCTGGTGCTGGTGCTCGGTGCCGGATACCTGTGGCTCGACGCTCGCAGGCGCCGGACTGCCGCCCACTATCCCGCCCTGCGGGTGGCGGGCGTGGCACGCGCGGCGGGCAAGGCCGCCGCGAACTGGCGTCGCCATGTGGCGCCCGTGCTGGCCTTGCTGGCGCTGACCGCGTTGATCGTGGCCATTGCCCGGCCCCAGGCGGTGATGGTGCTGCCGTCGCGCATCGAGACGGTGGTGATGGTGATCGACCTGTCGGGCAGCATGCGCGCGCAGGACGTCAAGCCCAGCCGCCTGCGCGCCGCGCAAGGCGCGGCCAAGGTGCTGCTGGACGCCCAGCCCGCAGGCGTCAGCACCGGGGTGGTGGCGATGGCCGGCACCGCAGCCGTGGCGCAGGCGCCCAGCCGCCGCAAGGACGACGTGGCCGCCGCCATCGACAAGCTGCAGCCGCAGGGCGGCACGGCGCTGGGCAACGGCCTGCTGATCGCGCTGACGACGCTGATGCCGCAACTGACCGAGGAAGCGTCGCGCATCATGAACGAGGACAGCCCGGTGCAGAAGTCGTCGCCGGGCGACACCGACGACAACGTGGCGCCCGGGTCCTATGCGGCCGGCGCGATCGTGCTGTTTTCCGATGGCGAGAGCAATGCCGGGCCGGCCGCGCTGCAGGCCGCCCAGTTGGCCGCCGACCACGGCGTGCGCATCTACACGGTGGGCGTGGGTACCGTGGAGGGCGTGGTGCTGAAGGCGGACGGCATGGCGGCCCGCGTCAGGCTCGACGAACAGGTGCTGAAGCAGGTGGCCGATGCCACGGGGGCCGAATACTTCCGCCTGGAAGACGCGTCGCGGCTCAAGACCGTCTACCGCGCCATCAACGCCAGGCTGGCCACCGGCAAGCGCGACCAGATCGAGGTCACCGCCTTCTTTGCCGCGCTGGGTGCCTTGCTGGCGACCTGCGCGGGGCTGCTGTCGTTGTGGTGGTTCGGACGCGTGCTGTAGCCGACGTCCGCACCGCGCTCAGGCCGGGGAGATGCAGTCCTGCTCCGCCTGGGCGGCGGGAGCCGGCGCATCGTCGGGCGCTTCAGGCCGCATGCTGGAGCCCAGCACGAACTGATCGCGGCCGCGCGTCTTGGCCATGTAGAGCGCACGGTCCGCTTCGGCGAACAGGCTGCGCCACAGGCCTTCGCGGCTCGACGGGCCGCCGTGCAGCTGCGCCACGCCGATGCTGACGCTGGCATGGCCGCAGCCGGGGCCGTCGCCATCGGGCAAGGCAATCGCCCTGACCTTGCGCAGGATACGGTTGGCCAGCGCCGTGGCCTGGTGCTCGTCGGTGTGCGGGCACAGGATGCAGAATTCCTCGCCGCCGTAGCGCGCGGCAATGTCCGACGCCCGGCGCGAGTTGTCCAGCGCGGCGGCGATATCGCGCAGCACCTGGTCGCCGGCATGGTGACCGTGCCGGTCGTTGACGCGCTTGAAATGGTCGACATCGATTACCAGGCACGACAGCGGGTCGCCATCGCGCTGCCAGCGCGCCACCAGGCCCATGGCGGTCATGTCCAGCGCCCCGCGGTTCAGCAGGCCGGTCAATGCGTCGAGGCGCGCGCCGCTTTCGTTGCGGGCGATGATCTGTTCCATCGCCATCAGGCTGAAGCCGAACAGGCCCAGCAGCACGGCCACCATCGGCGCCAGCGGCCAGATCGACGCGCTGGTCTGCAGGAAGAACGGCGTGATGGCCAGCCCTTGAACGCGGCGCCGTAGCTCAGCGCCGCCACCTGTGACCCCAGCAGCACGAGATGGGATGCCAGCACCAGCGGCCCGCCGATGCTGGTGCGGCCGCGCCGGCTGCGCAGCATCGTGACGATGGTGCTGAACGAGATCATGGCCAGCATGCCGTAGGCCACGCCATGCAGCAGCAACGGCCCGTCCGACAGGCCGGCCATCAGCACCATCAGCACCAGCGCGGCCAGGCCGATCACGCGCAGCGGCAGCGCGTAGTCAGGCAGGCCGTAATAGACGCGCACGCCACGATAGATGGTGAGCCGGCCGATCAGGTAGGCCCCCGCGCCCAACGCGGAAAGCTGCAGCGAATCGCCGGCGGCGCTGGCGGCCACCACCAGGCCCGCGCCGGACGCCACCACGTGCCCCACGGCCCACAGGCGTCCCGCCTCGCTCGCGCGCAGCGCAAGCACCAGCCCCGCGGCCATGACCAGCGTGCTGGAGAACACCACCATCATGACGACCAGAATCGTCTGCTGAGCCAGGTGCACGGGAATCGGTTTCCTCTTAAAGCTACCGGGGGCGGCTGCCGTTATCCACGTTAACCCTTGCTGGGTGGCCGGACGCGAAAAACGGGGGATTGAAACGCCGCGAGGGCGAAAGGACGCATCATAGCCCGCGCGTCGGCCGTGGCGGCACCCCCGGCAAGCCGGGTACTCGTCGCATTTTTGCAATGGTTTCCAGCGGGCGGGAAACCGCCGGGCGGACCGCTCAGTCGTCCTGCGGCGGGGGCGTGGTCAGCGACCCGGGGCTGGCGGGCCGGACTTCCGGAAACGTGCCGCCCAGCGCCTGGGTCAGTGCGCGGGCGGCATCCAGCACATGCTGGCGGAAGGCCTCGCTGAAGCGCGGCGTGGGGCAAGTCAGCGTCAGCGCGCCCTTCAGTTCGCCGCCGGGGCCGAACACGGGCGACGACACGCCGGCGATATCGGGGCTGCGGTCGCCCACCATCGCGATCACGCCTTCGTCGCGAATCCGCTGGTAGATCTCGCCGCGGGCGCCGGCAAAGGCCCGCAGCACGCGGCCGCCCGACCCCCGATTGCGGGGCAGCAGATCGCCGGCGCGGATGTGGTCGCGCACCGGTTGCGGCGAATCCACCCGGTACAGGCACAGGCGGTGCTCGCCCTGCTCCACGTGGAAGGCGGCCGATTCCCGGGTCACGCGCACCAGTTCGCGCAGCGCCGGCACGACTACCTGCTCCAGCGAGAACGACGCCGCATAGACCGCATTGAGCCGGGCCACTTCCGAGCCCAGCGCGTAGCGGCCATCGGGCAGCCGCTGGATCAGCCGTGCGTGTTCGAGCGAAGCCAGCAGGCGCAGCAGCGTGCTCTTGTACAGGCCGCTGCGCTGGGCCAGTTCGGCCAGGGCCAGCGAGGTGTCGCCCTCGCGGAAGACCGACAGCACGAACAGCGCCCGGTCGACGGCAATCGCACCGCCATCGGCGGCATTCTTGTCGGCTTCGGAGAGCTGGGCGGCTTTGCGTGGCATGGGCAGGCGGGCGGGACAGGCCAATTGGAACGGCCGTCCACCGTATAGAACGGCCCCGGCGTTGTCAATGCGGCCACGGCGGCGCGTCCATGCCCGGCGCGATGGGGGCAATGCCGGTATGATGGCGCCTTTCGGGTTTTCCCTAGGTCGTCGTACCAGACAACGTTACGCCCGATCCATCCGCGCCTCCTGAATCACCCCATGTCCGCCCCAGTCGTTCTTCGGTCGCCCCGCCCCATAGCGAATCCCCCACGCACGATGTGACCCGCCGCATCCTTGCCGTCGTTCTCTTCAATTTCATCGCCTATCTCGCGGTGGGCCTGCCGATTGCCGTGGTGCCGGGCTTCGTCCATGGCGACCTGGGCTACAGCGCCGTGCTGGCAGGCCTGGCGGTCAGCATCCAGTACCTGGCCACGCTGATGAGCCGGCCCTGGGCCGGCACGTTGTGCGATACGCAGGGCCCGAAGCGCTCGGTGCTGACCGGCCTGGCACTGGTCACGGGCAGCGGCGTGCTGACGCTGGTGGCCTCGCTGTTCGCAGGCAGCGACTGGCTGGGGCTGGCCTGGCTGCTGGCCGCACGCCTGATGCTGGGCGCGGGTGAAAGCCTGGTCACCACGGGCACCATCGCCTGGGGCATCGGCAGCGCCGGGGCGCGGCATACCGCCAAGGTGATCTCGTGGAACGGCATCACCACCTATGGCGCGCTGGCCGTGGGCGCGCCGGTAGGCGTGCTGCTGGCCAGCTGGGGCGGCCTGGGCACCATCGGCGCGGTCACCACGCTGATTGCCGGCGCGGCGCTGCTGCTGGCGCGTCGCCGCCCCCCGGTGCCGGTGCTCAAGGGCGACCGCCTGCCCTTTCGCCGCGTGTTCCGCGCCATGACGCCGTTCGGCCTGTGCCTGGCGCTGGGTTCCGTCGGCTTCGGCGTGATCACGGCGTTCATCACGCTCTACTACCACAGCAAGGGCTGGGATCACGCGGCGCTGGCGCTGACCGCGCTGGGCACGTGCTTTGTGCTGACGCGCCTGGTGATGGCCGATGCCATCTCCCGTTTTGGCGGCTATGCGGTGGCGCTGGTGTCGTTTGCCGTGGAAGCCGCCGGCCTGGGCATCATCTGGATGGCCCACGCGCCGTGGCAGGCGCTGGCGGGTGCCGCCGTGGTCGGCTTCGGCTTTTCGCTGGTGTTTCCGGCGCTGGGGATGGAAGCGGTCAAGCGCGTGCCGGCTACCAATCGCGGCTCGGCGCTGGGCGCCTATGCACTGTTCCTCGACTTCGCGCTGGGCCTGACCGGCCCGGTGGCCGGCTTTATCGCCGGCCAGGGCGACTATCCGGCCGTCTACCTGTTTGCAGCGCTCAGCGCCGTGCTGGCACTGGGCCTGAGCCAGCTGCTGGCCGCGCGCTATCGCGACCAGCTGGCCCCGGCAACCTGATTAATGACGTTCGCAGCAATAGGCTTCGGTGCTGTAGGGGAACGACACCTCATCGTGGCCCCGCAGTGCCGGATCGCCATCGATCACCGCGTGCAGGCGCGCACGCACGGCGTCCTGCTCGGGCTGCGGCAGCGAGGCGATGAAGCTGACCGACATCACGCGGTCGACGATCACCTGCTCCGGCGCGCCGGTATGCGTGTACGGGAAGCGCGTCAGGCCGAGCGGCCCGAAGCCATCGGCCGGAAAGACCTTCTTCCAGTCGCCCTTGTAGAAGCGCGGCGCATCGCCCTCGTAGGGCGTCATGATCTCGGTCAGCCTGGCCACCCAGCCCACCGATTCGTCGCGCACATTCCAGATCAGGCCAAGGCGGCCGCCCGGCTTCAGCACACGGCCGATTTCCTGCATCGCGGCGGGATTGGCAAACCAGTGAAAGGCCTGGGCGCAGACCACGGCGTCGACGCTGGCGTCGGGCAGCGGCATCGACTCGGCGCTGCCCTGCACGGCCCGTACGTCCGGCAGCTTGCCCGATAGCTGGGCGCGCATGGCGTCCACAGGCTCCACGGCAATCACGCTGGCGCCGGTGGGCAGCAGCAGTCGCGTGAACTTGCCCGTGCCGGCGCCCAGGTCCACCGCGGTCTTGCCGGTGGCCAGGCCCAGCGTGTCGCGCAGCCAGGTGCCGAGTTCGGCGGGATAATCGGGACGCCCGCGGGCGTAGGTATCGGCCTGGGTCGAGAAACCCTGGGCGGCGGCATGATGGATCGTCGTCATGACCCCGCACGATACGCCGGGTCCATGACATCGACAAGTCGCGCCGCATGCCGCACGGTGCAGCTCAGTGCTGCAGCCCCCAGCGGCGCACGGTCAGGCGCTCCAGCGTGGTGAACACCAGCCCTTCCACCGCCAGGCCGATCAGGATCACCGTGGCCAGTCCCGCGAAGACGCGGTCGGTGTAAAGCTCGTTGCGGTTCTGGAAGATGTACCAGCCCAGCCCGCCCTTGCCCGACGACGCTCCGAACACCAGCTCCGCCGCGATCAGCGTGCGCCAGGCAAACGCCCAGCCGATCTTCAGGCCGGACAGGATGGCCGGCAGCGCCGCCGGCACCAGGATCAGCACCACGTAGCGCAGCCCGCGCAGCCCATAGTTGCGGCCGGCCATGCGCAGCGTCTCCGGCACCCCGCGAAAGCCGGCATAGGTGTTCAGCGCCAGCGGCCACAGCACCGAATGGATCAGCACGAACACCAGGCTGCCAGTGCCCAGGCCGAACCAGAGCAGCGCCAGCGGCAGCAGCGCGATGGCCGGCAGCGGGTTGAACATTGCCGTCAGCGTATCGAGCAGGTCGCGCCCGATGCGCGACGACACCGCCACCGTGGTCAGCCCGAACGCCAGCACGATGCCCGCCGCGTAGCCCTGCAACAGGATCGACAGCGACACGGCCGCCTTGCCGGGCAGCTCGCCGCTGGCCATAGCCTCGACGAAGGCACGTGCGGTGGCCAGGAAGGTCGGCAGCAGCAGGTCGTTGTCCTGCACGCGGGCGACGGCTTCCCACGCCACGGCCAGCACCAGCAGGATCACGGCCTTGCGCAGCCAGCCCTGCTGCCACAGTTGCCGGTACCACGGCAGCGCGCGCGACAGCGGCGCAGCGGTGAACGGTTCGAGTACGCGCTCGTATTCGGGGCGCAGCGGCGGGAGTATCGTCGACATGGCGTTGCGTGCAGGCGTTCAGTGCGTGGCCGCGCGCGGGGCGTGGCCGGTTGTGGGGTGGGCGTCGGCCGGCGTATCGAACAGCATCGCGTGGATGCGCTGGGCGGCCTGCTGGAATTCCGCGCTGCCCTGGCTGGCCAGCGAGAAGTGGTGGCTGTTCAGCTCTGCGCGCACGCGGCCCGGATGCGGCGACAGCAGCAGGATGCGGCTGCCCACGACCAGCGCCTCTTCGATCGAATGGGTCACGAACAGCAGCGTGAACGCCGCCTCGTCCCACAGCGCCAGCAGTTCTTCCTGCATGCGCCGGCGCGTCAGCGCATCGAGCGCGGCAAACGGCTCATCCATCAGCAGGACCTTGGGCCGCGTGGCCAGCGCGCGGGCAATGGCCACGCGCTGCTTCATGCCGCCAGACAGCGTATGCGGGTAGGCATCGGCAAAGCCCGCCAGCCCGACCTTGTCCAGGAAATGCATGGCCACGTCGCTGGCCTCGGCCTTTGACAGCCCACGCGCCTGACGCAGCGGAAACATCACGTTCTGCCGGACGGTCTTCCATGGCGGCAGCTGGTCGAATTCCTGGAACACGACGATGCGGTCCGGGCCCGGCGCCTGCACGCGCCGCCCTTCGAGCCGGATCTCGCCCTCGGCCGGCGGCACGAAGCCGGCCACGGCCTTGAGCAGCGTCGACTTGCCGCAACCGGACGGCCCCAGCAGCACGAAGCGGTCCGATGCGTGCACGTCGAAGCTCACGCGATGCGTGGCGCGCACCACGCGCGTGGGCGTACGGTATTCGAGCGATACGCCATCCACCTGCAGCAGCGGCTGCGGATGGGGCACCACCCGCAGATGCGGATTGCCGTGATTCCCGTGATTGCCGTCGGCCATGTCAGCTCCCCTGCGCGGTGGCCGGGTCCTGGAAGAAGTAGTCCTGCCAGGACGCCGGGCGGTTCTTGATGGCGCCCACGCGATGCATGAAATCGGCCAGCGGATACGTGTTCTGCGGCGTGACCTTGAACTGCACCTGCGGGTTCTTCAGGATCTTGACCAGCAGCGCCCGGTCGATCCTGGCCTTGTTCACGCGGATGTAGAGATCGGCGGCGGCCTCGGGGTTGGCCGTCGCGAACGTGGCGGCCTCGGACAGCGCATCGACGAACGCGCGATAGGTCTTCGGGTTCTCGTTGCGGAATTTCTCTGTGGCGTACAGCACCGTGGCCGAGCTGGGGCCGCCCAGCACGTCATACGAATTCAGCACGATGCGCGCGTTCGGGTTGCCGGCCAGTTCCTGCTCCTGGAACGGCGGATTGCCGAAATGGCCCGTGATCTCGGTGCCGCCCGCAATGATCGCAGCAGCGGCGTCGGGGTGCGGCACGGCCACGGTCCATTTGTCGAGGCGGTTGAACTCCTTGTCGCCCCACTGTTTGGCGGCCGCGTACTGCAGCACGCGCGACTGCACCGACACGGTCACCGCCGGCAGCGCGATGCGGTCCTTGCCCGAGAAGTCGGCAATCGACTTCACCTTGGGGTTGTTCGAAACCAGGTAGTACGGGAAGTTGCCCAGCGATGCCACGCCCTTCACGTTCTGGCGGCCGTGCGTGCGGTCCCACAGCGTCAGCAGCGGGCCCACGCCGGCACCGGCAATGTCGATGGCGCCCGACAGCAGCGCGTCGTTGACGGCCGAGCCGCCCGACAGCTGCGTCCATTCCACCTTCACGTCGACACCCTGCTGCTTGCCGTGCTTCTCGATCAGCTGCTGGTCGCGCGCCACGTTCAGCAGCAGGTAGACCACGCCAAACTGCTCGGCGATGCGGATCCTGCCCTCGGCGTGCGCGGTGCCGGTCAGGGCCAGGCCGGCGGTCAGGACGGCCAGCGTGGCGCGGCGTGCAAAGGGGATGGCGAACGGAATGGCAAACGAAAACGCGGACATGCAAAGGGCTCCGGGGACGCGGGTATGGGAATTGGGGAAACGCTCAGAACGGCTTGTCGCCTTCGATCGTCGTGCGGTACATCACGCGGCGCAGGTGGTCGGGCGTGCCGGCCGCCAGGTGCAGCAGCGATCGGTTGTCCCAGAACACCAGGTCATGTTCGCGCCACCGGTGACGGTAGACGTATTGGGGCTGCACGCTGTGCGCGAACAATTCGTCGAGCAGTGCACGGCTTTCGGCATCGGGCAGGCCGACGATCTTCGTCGTGAAATGCTCGCTGACGAACAGCGCCTTGCGGCCCGTCTCGGGATGGGTGCGCACCACCGGCTGCACCACGGGCTTGACCTGCGCGATCTGCTCCGGCGTCAGGTTCGGCCGCCACGGGCTGCGCTTCTGCAGCTCGGCGTAGCGCGCCAGGTAGGTGTGCTCGGCGGTCAGGCCGTCGATCCTTTGCTTGAGCGCCGCCGGCAGGCCATCGTAGGCGGCGTGCATGTTGGCGAACAGCGTATCGCCGCCTTCGGCCGGCAACTCGATAGCGTGAAGCAGCGACCCCAGGCTGGGCGTTTCCTTGTACGACAGGTCCGAGTGCCAGAAGTGGCCGGCATCGCCCAGCCCGATCGGCTTGCCGTCCTTCAGCACGTTGGAAACGATCAGAATCTCGGGATGGTTGGCCAGCTGGAACTGGTGCAGCACGTGGATCTGCAGCGGGCCAAAGCGCCGGCTGAACGCGATCTGCTGAGCCGGCGTGATGCGCTGGTCGCGGAACACCACCACGTGGTAGTCCAGATGGGCACGGTGAATGCGCTGGAAATCCTCGGCGGACAGCGGCTGGCTCAGGTCGAGCCCGATCACTTCTGCACCGAGCGCGGCGTCCAGCGGACGGATTTCGAAATCCTGCAGGGTTTCTGCGACGGCGGTTGTCATGGCAATGCGTGGCCCGATGGCCTTGGGGAAGCACAAGCCTTGCACTCTAGGGCGCCCCCCAGCCGCACACAACGAATCAAATCGCGCGCCGTTATGCGGGCAGCGCATATGGCTGCCCGCGCCTGCCCATGCGCGGGCAGCATAAGCAAGCGCGCTTTCCTTCGTTCCCGTGCCGCGCCGCTGTCCGTACGCTGGCAGATTGTGTTCCATCGAAGGATTGCCGCAATGTCGTTCCCCAACACCACCCGCCGGCGCATCGTACTTGGCGGCATGGCCAGCCTGGGTGCCCTCGTCGCGCCTGCCATCTCGTCCAACGTCGCGCTGGCCGCCGACACGCCCGAGACGCTGCGCATCGGCTACCAGAAGTCGTCCACGCTGATGATCTGGCTGAAGTCGCGGCAGGTACTGGAACAGGCGCTGGCGCCGCGCAAGGTCAACGTGCAGTGGCATGAATTCACGTCGGGGCTGCCGTTGCTGGAATCGCTGAACGTCGGCAACCTGGACCTGACCGCCGACGTGGCCGATGCCGTGCCGCCATTCGCGCTGGCCGCCGGGGCCAGCATGACGTATTACGCGATCGAATCGCCGTCGCCCCCGGCGCAGGCCATCGTGGTGCGGCACGATTCGTCGATCCGCTCGGTGGCGCAGCTCAAGGGCCAGCGCGTGGCGTTCTCCAAGGGCGCCGGTGCGCACTACCTGCTGCTGGAAGCGCTGAACGAAGCAGGCCTGTCGATGCGTGACATCGAGCCGGCTTACCTGACACCGGCCGATGCCCGCGCCGCGTTCGAGCGCGGCAGCGTGGCCGCGTGGGTGATCTGGGACCCGTTCCTGGCGGCGGTGCAGCGCCAGGCCAACGCGCGCATCCTGCGCGACGGCGCGAAGCTGTCGAGCTACCGGCGCTTCTACCTGGCCGCCACGCCGTATGCAAAGCGCCGGCCCGACGTGCTGGCCACGGTCTACGGCGAACTGCGGCGCGCCGGCGAATGGGTCAAGGCCAACCCCGCCGAGGCCGCCGCCTGGCATGCGCCGCTGATCGGCCTTGACGCCGCCACGGTCGAAGCTGCCAACGCACGTCGCACGTACCAGGTACAGCCCGTGGACGCCGCAGCGCTGGAGGAGCAGCAACGCATCGCCGATGCGTTCGCCAGCCAGTCCATCCTGCCGCGCAAGGTGACCGTGGCCGCGTCGCCGGTGTGGAAGCCGGTTTGAAATGCTGCTGGATTGCTCCCCTCTCCCACACCGTGGGAGAGGGGAGAAAACAATCGGTATTCCGTGCGCGCCAGCGCACGCCCGTTCCCCTGTTCCGTGCCCTATAGTCGAAGGCAGCAGCGTTCACAAGATGCTGCGCCGCACAGGACACAGCGAACCACAAGGGACCACCACATGGGCACTGTTGCGCGCTTTGACATTGGTTTTACCCGCTATCTTTCTCCCGAGGGCGCGCCTGCCCCGGACCTTCCCGCCTTCGCCCGCGACCCGGCCGCCCTGCTGCCGTTGTATCGCGCCATGGTGCTTACCCGGCAGTTCGACCTCAAGGCCATCGCCATGCAGCGCACCGGCCAGATCGGCACGTTTGCGTCGGCACTGGGGCAGGAGGCCATCGGTGTGGGCGTGGCCACGTGCATGCGGCCGGACGATGTCCTGATTCCGTCCTACCGCGACCATGCCGCGCAGTTTGTGCGCGGCGTCACGATGACCGAGAGCCTGCTGTACTGGGGCGGCGACGAACGGGGCAGCGGATTTGCGGCAGTGCCGCACGACTTCGGCAATTGCGTGCCCATTGGCACCCAGGTGGGCCACGCGGCCGGCGTGGCCTACGCGTTCCAGCTGCGTCGGCAACCGCGCGTGGCGGTCTGCATCATCGGCGACGGGGGCACCTCCAACGGCGGGTTCTACGAAGGCATGAACATGGCCGGTGCCTGGCAGGTGCCGCTGGTGATCGTCATCAACAACAACCAGTGGGCCATCTCGATGCCGCGCTCGAAGCAGACCGCCGCGGCCACGCTGGCACAGAAGGCCATCGCGGCCGGCATCCCGGGCGAGCAGGTCGACGGCAACGACGTGATCGCCGTGCGCGAGCGCGCCGGCGCGGCCATCGAACGGGCGCGCGACGGCGGCGGCCCGGCGCTGATCGAAGCCGTCACGTATCGGCTGGGAGACCACACCACGGCCGACGATGCATCGCGCTACCGCGACGACGCCACGGTCAAGGAAGCATGGCAGCGCGAGCCCATCAAGCGCCTGCGCGACTATCTGGCCAGCCTGGGCGCCTGGGATGCCGGGCGCGAGGAAGCGCTGATCCGCGAATGCCAGCAGGCCGTCGGCGCTGCTGTCGAAGCCTACCTGCAGTTGCCCCACCCCGACGTCGCGGCGATGTTCGATTGCCTCTACGAAACGCTGCCGGCCGCGATGGCCGACCAGTTCGACACCGCGCAGCGCTACGCCGCCAGCAACCGGGAGACGCATCATGGCTGAACTGCACATGGTGGAGGCGGTCAACCTGGCGCTGGCCCACGCGCTGGCGCACGACCCCGACGTGGTGCTGCTCGGCGAGGACATCGGCGTCAATGGCGGCGTGTTCCGCTCGACGGTCGGCCTGCAGACGCGCTTTGGCGAAGCGCGGGTCATTGACACCCCGCTGGCCGAAGGCGGCATCGTCGGCGCGGCCATCGGCATGGCGGCGATGGGCCTGAAGCCAGTGGCCGAGATCCAGTTCGCGGGCTTCATCTACCCAGCCATCGACAACATCCTGAACCACGCCGGCCACCTGCGGCACCGCACGCGCGGCCGGCTGACCTGCCCGCTGGTGGTCCGCGCGCCAAGCGGCGCCGGCATCCACGCGCCCGAGCACCACTCCGAGAGCCCCGAGGCGCTGTTCGCGCATATCCCGGGCCTGCGCGTGGTCATGCCGTCGTCGCCGGCCCGCGCCTACGGCCTGCTGCTGGCGGCCATCCGCGACCCCGATCCCGTGATTGTCTTCGAGCCGACCCGGCTCTACCGCCTGTTCCGGCAGGAGGTGGAGGATACCGGCGAGGCCCTGCCGCTGGACGCCTGTTTCACGCTGCGCGACGGCACCGATATCACGCTGGTCAGCTGGGGCGCGATGGTGCAGGAGACGCTGGCCGCCGCCGACCAGCTGGCCGACGATGGCATCTCGGCCACGGTGATCGACGTGGCCACGCTCAAGCCGCTGGACATGGAAACGATCCTCGAATCGGTGGCGCAGACCAGCCGCTGCGTGATCGTGCACGAGGCGCCGCGCACGGCCGGGGTCGGTGCCGAGATTGCCGCGAACCTGGCCGATGCCGGGCTGTACTCGCTCAGCGCGCCGGTGCAGCGCGTGACCGGCTACGACACCGTGGTGCCGCTGGCGCGGCTGGAACACAGCTACCTGCCGTCGGTGGCGCGGATCGTCGACGCGGCCCGGCGCACACTGGACGCCGGCTAGGACTGTCCCGGAGACGGTCCACGAGACAGCCAACAGGAGACAACCATGCGGATCTTCAAGCTGCCCGACCTGGGCGAAGGCCTGCAGGAAGCCGAGATCGTGACGTGGCACGTCAAGCCCGGCGACGCCGTGCAAGCCGACCAGCCGCTGCTGTCGGTGGAAACCGCCAAGGCCATCGTCGAGATTCCGTCGCCGTTCGGCGGCCAGGTGGCGAAGCTGTTTGCCCAGCCCGGCGATATCGTCCACCTGGGCGCCCCGCTGGTGGGATTCGAAGGCGCCGGCGCCGCCGACGACGCGGGCACCGTGGTGGGCAACGTCAAGGTGGGCACGCATGTGGTGCGCGAAGGGGAAACACGCGTGGGCGCGGCCGGCGTCCAGGGTGGCCACGGGCTCAAGGCCACGCCGGCGGTGCGCGCGCTGGCGCGCAAGCTGTCGGTCGACCTGGCCATGGTGACGCCCTCTGGCCGCGACGGCGTGATCACCGCCACCGACGTGCAGCGCGTGGCCACCACGCTGGCCGAAATTGGCCCCGCCGAAGTGGTGCGCGGCGTGCGGCGCGCAATGGCCCAGAACATGGCCCGGGCGCAGAGCGAGGTGGCCGCCGCCACCGTCATGGACGATGCCGACCTGCACGCCTGGCAGACCGTGGGCAGCACCGCGAGCGGGCATGACGTCACGATCCGCCTGGTGCGCGCGTTGGTGGCCGGGGTGCGGGCCGAGCCCGCACTGAATGCCTGGTACGAGGGCCGCACTGGACGGCGCCACCTGCTGGAACGCATCGACGTGGGCATTGCAGCGGACCTGCCCGAAGGGCTGTTCGTGCCGGTGCTGCGCAACGTGGGCAAGCGCGACGCCCCCGACCTGCGCCACGGGCTGGATCGCATGCGGGCCGATATCAAGGCGCGCGCCATTGCGCCCGAGGAAATGCGCGGCAACACCATCACGCTGTCGAACTTCGGCATGATCGCGGGCCGCTACGCGGCGCCGATCGTGGTGCCGCCCACGGTGGCCATCCTGGGCGCCGGCCGCATCCGCGACGAAGTGGTGGCCGCCGGCGGCCAGCCAGCCGTGCATCGCGTGATGCCGCTGTCGCTGACGTTCGACCACCGCGTGGTCACCGGCGGCGAGGCGGCCCGCTTCCTGCGCGCGGTGATTGCCGACCTGGAGCGGCCGGATTAGGAAGCTCCCAAGAGTGCGAGTGACGCGGGCGATACCGGCGCGTCGCTCCACCATCGGCAGGAGCCCCATCGCCGCCGGCTGTTCCTATACTGTATTGCTTTGCTCTCCGGTGCGGCAGGCGCATGCGCGCCGGAATCATCCACCCGACCACTGCACACTACCCTGAAGGAGCCTGACCATGGCCATCCGCATTGGCGAGACAGCCCCGGACTTCACCGCAGAGACCACCGAGGGCAAGATCAACTTCCACGAATGGATCGGCGACAGCTGGGCCATCCTGTTCTCGCACCCCAAGGACTTCACGCCCGTCTGCACCACCGAACTGGGCTACATGGCCAAGCTGAAGCCCGAGTTCGACAAGCGCAATACCAAGATCATCGGCCTGTCGATCGACCCCGTGGGCGACCACTCGCGCTGGGCCAAGGACATCGAGGAAACCCAGGGCACCGCCGTGAACTACCCGATGATCGGCGACCACGACCTGCACGTGGCCAAGCTCTACGACATGATCCACCCCGAGGCCAGCGGCAGCGGCCCGCGCACCGCCGTGGACAACGCCACGATCCGCTCGGTGTTCTGGATCGGCCCCGACAAGAAGATCAAGGCCATGCTGGTCTACCCGATGAGCGCTGGCCGCAATTTCGACGAAGTACTACGTCTGCTGGATTCGCTGCAGCTCAACGCCAAGCACACGGTGGCCACGCCGGTGAACTGGAAACCGGGCGACGACGTGATTATCCCGACCTCGGTTTCCGACGACGATGCAAAGAAGAAATATCCGGACGGATTCAAGACGCTGAAGCCATATCTGCGCACGGTGGCCCAGCCAAAATAACCCGGCTGGATTAGTAGCCCCCACGCCGTATACCTGTTTGAGTTAGTCCATGTGACCCATGGAACTATCCACAGGTTGCGTGGATAATCGCCCTCTTGACAGCCCGCAAACCCGCGCCAGCATTGAAGGGAGCTGGACTGCCTTTTTTTTGGGCAAACGCGATTGCGGGGGTTTTGTTGCCTTCGGCGGCGATTTATGCAGTGCGGGATTTTGCCAGGCGAATATGCCTTTGGCGTGCTCCCCTCTCCCACCGGTGGGAGAGGGGTTGGGGTGAGGGCAACGAGGTTTCAACAGCGACGTGTTCGAGATTGAACCGCTGGGCCCTCACCCCCGGCCCCTTGTATGTCGCACAATTCGGTTTGGATGCACCAGATCGATGGCCCCATGCTCTGGGCGACAGCCCAAGTTCGAGGGAGAGCGAGGATCGGTGCATCCATTTCTTGGTAGCGTTTAGCCTAAGCCCGAACGGTTGTAAGGCAGTACGCCGCATTGACACAAGGATGGGACAAGCCGAATGGATATCAAGGCAGTAGGAATCGACGTCAGCAAGACGACTCTGGATGTTGACACGCTTCCCGAACGGGGAGCCCGCCAGTTCACCAATGACGAGGCCGGCATCGGCGCTTTGCTGGCCTACCTGGCCGAGCATAACGGCCAGGGCCAGATCGACCGGGTCGTGCTGGAGGCGACCGGGGGCTTTGAAACCCGGGTCAGCATCGCGCTGGCTGGCGCGGGCCTGCCGGTGGTGGTGGTCAATCCCAGGCAGGTGCGGGATTTCGCCAAGGCGTGCGGGATCCTGGCCAAGACGGACCGGTTGGATGCGCATGTGTTGGCGCGGTTTGGCCAGCAGATCCGACCTCCGGTCCGCGCATTGCCCGACGAGGCTCAGCGCGAATTTGCCGATCTGCTGGACCGGCGCGGCCAGTTGGTCACGATGCGCGCGCAGGAAAAGGCGCGGGTCGTCACGGCGCCGGTTGTGGCCCTCAAGAGCCTGAAGGAGCATATCGAATGGCTGGACGCGCGGATCAAGACGCTGGACATCGATATGACCCATGCCTTGCGCACCAGCGAGGCGTGGAAGCAGAAAGTCGAACTGCTCGACACCATGCCGGGCGTTGGCAAGGTGACGGTGTTCATGCTGCTGGGCCGGCTGCCGGAGCTGGGGCAACTCAATCGCCAGCAGATCGCGGCGCTGGTGGGTGTGGCGCCATTCAACGACGACAGCGGCAAACGCCGGGGCCAGCGCTATATCCGTGGCGGGCGCACCGAGGTGCGCAACGTCCTGTACATGACGGCGGTTACCGCCATCTCCCACAATCCGGTCATACGGGAGTTCCATCAACGCCTGAAAGCGGCTGGCAAACCCTCCAAGCTTGCCATCACCGCCTGCATGCGCAAGATCCTGACGATCCTGAACACAATGGTTAAAACCGGCCAACCCTGGGAGAACAGACTGCCTGCTTGACACGGTTGCTCTCCCGCGTGCGGGAGAGGGGCGTAAACCATCGCGTAATTTAGAAGCTTACGGATGCCGCGCCAGTACGCCGCGGATCGTGTCGGCCAAATCCTTGGCCAGGAACTTCGACACGTAGGCGTCCGCGCCCACCTTGCGCACGTGTTCCTCGCTGGCCTCGCCCGACAGGGACGAGTGGATGATCACGGGCAGCGACTTCAGCCGGGCATCGGCCTTGATCTTGCGCGTCAGCGTGAAGCCGTCCATCTCCGGCATTTCCAGGTCGGTCAGCACCAGCGCCACCTCGTCGCGGATCGGCTTGCCCTGACTCGACGTCAGATCGGCGATCTGGCCCAGCATCTCCCAGGCTTCCTGGCCGGTCTTGGTCATCACCACCTGCACGCCCATCGCCTTGAGGCCGTTCTCGATCAGGCCGCGGGCAAGTGCCGAGTCGTCGGCGCACAGGATCTTGCTGCCCGGGCGCAGGTTCAGCTGCGGGCCCACCGTGGCCGGATCGACATCAGGCTGGCGGGTCGGCAGCACGTCGCGCAGGATCTGCTCGACGTCCAGCACCTGCACCAGGCGCGGGTTGTCGCCGCCAACGTCGAGCTTGGCGATGCTGGTCACCAGGCCGCCCTTGACGCTGTTCTCGGCCGAAATCACCTGGCTCCAGTCCAGTCGTACGATCTCTTCGACGGCCTCGACCGCAAAGCCCTGGGTCGACCGCGCGTACTCGGTCACCAGCATGATGTTCAGGCCCGACTTCGGCGAGCATTCCAGCAGGCGCGGCAGGTCGATCACCGGAATCACCTGGCCGCGGATATCGGCCATGCCCAGGATTGACGGCTCGGCGCCCACCACCGTGGTGACCGGCGGCATTACCAGGATTTCCCTGACCTTGAAAACATTGATGCCGAACAGTTCGGACTGTCCGCTGTGCGTCGCATCGCCAAGTCGGAACAACAGCAACTCGAACTGGTTGTTGTTGGTCAGGTTGGTGCGCTCGTCGATGTCTCTCATCGCGCTGGTCATGCTCTGGCTCCGCTGGCTCGGTATGTGTGGATATGGGTGTTGCCAAAGGGCTATCGGCGCCCGTGCCGTGACCTTTAGCCCCACCTGCGTCACGACGCCCCGTTGTGACGCATGGTTGGCCTCCTGTGCAGCACCTGGCCGTGCGATGGCCCTTGGCGGCGGCCATTGAGGGAAATCCCTGAGCCGCTGCAGGCACCGCCACGCCGTGGTTATTCGGGTAGCTACATATTCCGCATGCGGCACCGATGATGGGGATGGCGAATGCCTCGCCTACCTTTGAGCCTCGCCGGATCCCGCCCGTCAGAGGCAGTGGACCGGCACCCGGCCCGAGTGGCCGGACACCGAGGAACGAGACACCCGCCCTGCCCGATGCCAATGGGACCTCCGCCCTCGCACACCCCCGGAACCACGTGAGACGAGGCTGACGCCCGATCCGTACGCGGACGCGCGCAGCGCCCTGCAAGGAGACAGACCATGATCGAACAGCCGTATCCGTCCGTCACGGACGTGGACGCTGCACCGCCGCAGGCCAGCGGCAAGCTCGACCAGTATTTCGAGATCAGTTCACGCGGCAGCACCCAGCGCCGCGAAGTGCTGGCCGGCGTTACCACCTTCATGGCGATGGTCTATGCCGTGTTCGTCGTGCCCGGCATGCTGGGCAAGGCCGGCTTCGACACCAGCGCCGTTTTCGTGGCCGTCTGCCTGACCACGGCATTCGGGTCGCTGCTGATGGGCCTGTGGGCCAGGCTGCCCATCGCCATCGGCTGCGCCATCTCCCTGACGGCCTTCATGGCCTTCGGGCTGGTGCTGGGCCAGAAGCTCACGCCCGCCGTGGCGCTGGGCGCGGTGTTCCTGATGGGCGTGGTGTTCACGGCCATCTCGGTCACCGGCGTGCGGTCCTGGATCCTGCGCAACCTGCCTGCCGGCGTGGCGCATGGCGCGGGCATCGGCATCGGCCTGTTCCTGCTGCTGATCGCGTCCAACGACGTCGGCCTGGTAGTGAAGAACCCCGGCCCCGGACTGCCGGTGGCGCTGGGCCACATCACGGCCTTCCCGGTGATGATGTCGGTGCTGGGCCTGGCCGCGATCTTCGGACTGGAACGGCGCCGCGTGCCGGGCGGCATTCTGCTGGTGATCGTCGCCATCTCCGCGCTCGGCCTGATCTTCGACCCCGCCGTGAAGTACACGGGCGTGTTCGCGCTGCCGTCGCTGTCCGCACCGGGCCACGCATCGCTGATCGGCGCGATGGACATTCGCGGCGCGCTGTCGGCCGCCGTGCTGCCCAGCGTGCTGGCCCTGGTCATGACTGCGGTCTTCGACGCCACCGGCACGATCCGCGCCGTGGCCGGCCAGGCCAACCAGCTCGACGCCACGGGCCGCATCCACAACGGCGGGCGCGCACTGACCGCCGACTCGGTCAGCTCGATCTTCTCGGCGTTCTTCGGCGGCGCACCGGCCGCGGCCTACATCGAATCGACCGTGGGCGTGGCAGCCGGCGCGCGCACGGGCCTGGCGGCCGTTACCGTCGGCCTGCTGTTCCTGGCCGTGATGTTCTTCTCGCCGCTGGCCGGCCTGGTGCCGTCGTACGCCACGGCGCCCGCGCTGATGTACGTGGGGCTGCTGATGCTGTCCAGCGTGTCGCGCCTGCATATGGACGACATGGTCGATTCGCTGTCGGGCCTGGTCTGCGCCGTGTTTATCGTACTGACCTGCAATATCGTCACCGGCATCATGCTCGGCTTCTGCACGCTGGTCATCGGCCGCATCGTCGCCGGTGAATGGCGCAAGCTCAATGTTGGCACGGTAGCCATTGCCGTGGCACTGGCCGCGTTTTATGCGGGGGCTGGGCGATCTGAGGGTCCGAGGATCCAAAGGATTTGGCGATTTGACGATATCTCGATTCAGACAACTCGCCGCCGCCAATCGGTTGCCATCGGATGGCAGCGATTGCCGCGGCGGCGGTAACGGAGTCTCCTCCACCTGGGATGACCGGTGGATTTCCAGGCCCTCGGGACTTTCCCCCGGGGGCTTTTTTCATTGCGCGGCGTGTCGGTCGCCGGGAAATTCGGGACGTCGGCAAATCCCCCGGCCGATTGCCTGACAGAAATATCATTGCTGACATTCATGCGAGTTACTGACTGCCTTTCCGGTCGATGGCAAATGTCGGTGTCAGCCTCTGGCGAGTAAAAATCGCCATCGATTTCCCGCCAGCGCGGCGCCTCCCATTTACGAATATCCCGGCGCCCAAGGTTGCCTCCGATTACCGATTCTGGTTAGGATGCCCACCGGCGCCATCGGCAAATTCCGATCCGGCACCAAAACAATCAGGAACAATCCGATAAAAAGATGGATGGCGTGCCAACATGGTGTCAATCCAGTGACGATTTCTTTCGCTTTCCTTTCGCGTTTTGCGTTCGGATTCGCGTTTGAATCGTGCTTTTCCGGATAATTCTTGTAATATTTTTGTTATGCGGACAGCATTGCAGCCATACGCAACGCACCGCCAATCTGAACGGGGATCCAGAAATGCCAACTTACAAGCAACTGCTGGCTGAAAAGAAGCACTGGAAGCAAAGCTCAGCGAAGTTCGCGCCAATGAAGTGGCCAGCGTGATCGAGCAGATTCGCCAACTGATGGCCGATTATGATCTGACCGTCGAAGATATCGCCCCGAAACGCCGTCGCGGGCGTCCGGCCGGCAGCGGCGCGGCGCAGAAGGCCGCGTCGGCCCTGCCGCCCAAGTATCGCGATCCGAAGACCGGCAAGACGTGGTCCGGCCGCGGCCGTGCACCGGCATGGCTGGGCAAGCGCCCCGAGCGCTTCCTGATCGAACAGGCCTGATCGCCCCCCCTGTCGCATCGCGGGACGCGCAGCCTAGCGCGTCCCCGCCCCGCCCCTTCCCTGGCGCCTGCACTGGGCCCGGCCTCGCACAGGTACTCCGGCCTGAGCGCCCGAAACCCCTGCTGTGTGGGTTCCTGAACCGCCTTTGCCCCGCCGTCCGCATCCGGCTGCAGCCGCAGCACGCGCGCCGAGCATTGCGTCGCGGCGTCGTCGCGCCAATACCGGATTTCATATTGCCCGCCCGCTTGCGGGACGAACGACACGCCGGCCGCGCAGCGCGCGTCGTCAGCCGGCGGCGCGGCGTACGACGTCACCGCGACATAGAGACGCTTGCCGGGCACCACCTTGCGCTCGCGCGTGCGCGACGGCGGCTCGGGCGGCATGCCGGCCATGTCCAGCGTATCTTCGCGCCCCATCGACGCCAGCTGCTTGCCCGTGCCGGCCAGCACCTGCGGACGCGGCGACGGGCACTTTGCGGGGTCAAGCACGTTGAAGGTCGTCCGGTCGTCGGTACTGGTCATCAGGCGCACGCTGGCAAAGGGCGCGCCGGACGGAACCCGGTAATAGGGCACGCAGCCACCCAGCAATAACGCCAGGACAACGGCAGAAGGCACGGCAGAAGGCACGGCGGCAATCGGAATCCTGCACATAGCGGGCGCGAAGCTGACAGTTGACCGAGGATGGTGCCCGAGCATAGCTTTTCTGCGGTCGCGTGGACGTGGGATCGACCACGTTGAGGATATCCACAGCTTCTGTGGATATCCTGCCACGCCGTGCCGCCGGGGCCCTGTCTGTGCGGCATCGCACTGGACTGCCCAAGAAATAAGCAACCGCGCAACAACCGTCCGCTCTTCCCGACACACGGCCGCAACAAAGCAATGTAGGTCAGCTTGCGCCCGAACCCAAGTCCGGCATGCCCGGCGGCGCCACGCGCCAATGTTCGGCCAGGAAGTCCACGAACGCGCGCACGCGCGGCGGTACCAGCCGGCGTTGCGGCATCACGGCGTAGATGCCGGTGACGGCAATCGGATAGTCGGGCAGCACCTGCACCAGGCGTCCGGCCCGCAGGTCATCGCACACGTGCCAGGTGGAATGCATGGCGATACCGAAGCCCGCCAGCGCCGCGTCGGCCAGCAGTTCGCCCGTATTGGCCTCTACCCTGCCGCGCACCCGCACCGCAATTTCGCCCCCTTGCCATCGTCGAAACGCCAGACATCCGACCTTCCCTGCGCCCCGACCAGCACCAGGCACTGATGCCCGGCCAGCTCTTGCGGTGTTTTTGGCCAGCCGTGATCGCGCAGGTAATCGGGCGACGCGCATAGCAGGCGCTGGTTGTCGGCCAGCTTGCGCGCCACCAGCGTCGAATCCTCCAGTGACCCGATGCGGATGGCCAGGTCGAAGCCGCTGCTGACCAGGTCCAGCACATGGTCGGTCAGGTTGACGCTCACGTTGACACCGGGATACCGCCGCAGGAACGCGGTCAGCAGCGGCGACACGTACTGTCGCCCGAACGATGCCGAGGTGGTCACGCGCAGCGTGCCCGTAATGCCCGCCCCAGCCTGTCGCAACGATCCGGACAGCGCCTCCAGGTCTTCCACCAACGCCCGGCCCTGTTCGGCCAGCACCGCGCCTTCCGGCGTGGCATGCAGGCGGCGCGTGGTGCGATGCAGCAAACGGACGCCGAGATCGCGCTCCAGCCGCTGCAGCCGCTGGCTGGCCACCGCCACCGAAATATCCAGGCTACGCGCCGCCGCGCTGATCGATCCCAGGTCCAGCACCCGAAGAAACAGCCCGATGTCACCAATGCGATCCATGATTCTCAATGAAATCTTGAAACTGATTATCGATATTGCCCGTTTTTCAGAAACTCGGAAAGACGGAAACTGCCGCCTTCCTTGCCATCTTCCTTGCCATACAACCGTCGGCCCCGAGCCGGCTCCCACCGGAGAACCTCTTATGGCTGCGCCCCTATCCACCCCTGCCGCCGGCCCGCGCGCGCGCATGCCTGCCGCCCTGTATGCGCTGACCGCCGGCTCGTTCGGCATCGGCTGCGCGGAATTCGTCATCATGGGCCTGCTGCTGCAGGTGTCGGCCGACCTGGGCGTGACCATCGCCTCGGCCGGCATGCTGGTGTCGGGCTATGCCCTCGGCGTGTTCGCCGGCGCGCCCGTGCTGACGCTGCTGACCCGCCGCATGCCGCGCAAGGCGGTGCTGATGGCCCTGATGGTCATCTACACGATCGGCAACGCCGCCTGCGCCATGGCGCCCGACTACACCACGCTGATGATTGCCCGCGTGGTGACATCGCTCACGCACGGCACGTTCTTTGGCGTCGGCGCCGTGGTGGCCACCGGCCTGGTGCCGGCCAACCGTCGCGCTTCGGCCATTTCGGTGATGTTCTCCGGACTGACGCTGGCCACGCTGCTCGGCATGCCGGCCGGTGCCTGGCTGGGCCTGCAGTTCGGCTGGCGCGCGACGTTCTGGGCCATGACGGCGATCGGGCTGGTATCCCTGACCGTGATCGCGCTGCTGGTGCAAACCAGCCGCGACGACACCGCGCCCGTGCGGCTGGTGGACGAACTGAAGACCATCGGCCGCCCTCAGGTGCTGCTGGGCCTGCTGATGACCGTGCTGCAGGCGCTGGGCACGTTTGCCGTCATCACCTACATCCAGCCGCTGCTGACGCGTGTCACCGGTTTTGGAGAAAGCGCGGTGTCGCCGATCCTGCTGCTGTTCGGTGGCGGCATGATCATCGGCAACATCCTCGGCGGCCGGCTGGCCGACCGCCGGCCGACGGGCGCCCTGCTCGGCGCGCTGCTGATGCTGACGGTGGTGCTGGCCAGCATGACGCTGTCGCTGCACAGCCATGTGGCCGTGGTGGTGTTCGTCGGCGTGCTCGGCATCGCGGCGTTCTCCACGGTGTCGCCGCTGCAACTGCGCGTCCTGCGCCACGCCCAGGGCGCGGGCCAGAACCTGGCGTCGAGCTTCAACATCGCGGCGTTCAACCTGGGCAACGGGCTCGGCGCGTGGCTGGGCGGCGCGGTGGTGGACCACGGGCCGGGGCTGCAGGCCCTGCCGTGGATGGCGGCTCTCGCGCCGCTGGCGGCGCTGGGCATCGCCCTGCTGGCCGTACGGATGGAGCGCAGCGCGTCGGGCAAACCCGGTGCCTACCATCTCGACCCTGCTTGACAGCCGTCAACGAGGCCGCGACCGAACTTCACGATCATGCCCGCATGCTGCGGGCGTGCTCCCGATCGTCGCAATACATGGCGCCTGCGCATCGACCCCGTGCGTTCCCGACGCACCGATCCGATAGCCCAACCCGCTGGCCATGTCCGCCGCCATGTTCGACGAAAACGATCTCTACAACCGCATCCAGGACCATTTCCCGCTGCACGCGCGGCCCTACCAGACCGCCGGCGCGGCGTTCGACCTCTCCGAGCGCGCCCTGCTCAGCCTGCTGGCGCGCGATGTGGGCAACGGGCGCGTCAGCCGCATCGGCGCCGTCTTCGCGCCCAACACCATTGGCGCCAGCACCGTGGCCGCGCTGTCGGTGCCGCAGGCCCGCCTCGACCGCGTGGTGGAGCGCATCAACGGCGATCCCGATATCAGCCAGAGCCACGCGCGCAACGGCCATCGCTACAACCTCTGGTTCGTGGCCGGCGCCCGCGACCGCGACACGCTCGACGGCGTGCTGGCACGGCTGGCCGATGATATCGGCCAGCGGCCCATCGACCTGCCGCTGGAACGCGAATATCGCGCCGACCTCGGCCTGCCGCTGGGCGTGACCCGTAGTTCGCGGCGTGCGCCGCCGCAGCGGCCGCAGATATTAAGTACACCGGAGCCGCCCGACCTTGACGAAGCAGACTGGCGGCTGGCCGCCGCGCTGGAATCGGGGCTGGCGCTGACGCCGCAGCCGTATCACGCACTGGCGCGGCGCACCGGACTGGCGCTGTCGGAAACGCTGGCGCGGCTGGCCCGCTGGCGAAGCACCGGCGTGATCCGCCGCTTCGGCGCCATCCTGCGGCATCGTCCCTTCGGCTATACCCACAACGTGATGTGTGTCTGGAACGTGCCCGATGCACGCGTGGATGCGTTCGGCCTGCGGCTCGCGCATGTGCCGCACGTCATCATGTGCTTTCGGCGCGCCCGCCGCCTGCCCGCCTGGCAGTACAACCTGTTCGCGATGATCCACGCTCGCAGCGCCCATGAGCTGACCAACACGCTGGCGCGTTTCGACGCCGTGGGCGGACTGGCCGATGCCCCACGCGCGGTGCTGCACGCCTGCCAGTGCTACAAGCAGCGCGGCACCCGCTTCGGCGGCGCCCTGCCCGAGTTCTGACTCAGGCGCCGCGCGGCTCGGGGAACAGCAGCGACAGCCGCTGCGCCAGCGCGCCCAGCCATTCCGGGCGCGGCGCCGCATCGAGCCAGTACTTCACTTCAAGCCCGAGCGCCGTGTCGCCACGGATCGACAGCCGGCGCTGGAAGAACAGCGTATCGGTGTCGGCATCGCCGCCAATCAGGCGCAGATAGCTCAGCGCGGCCGCGTGCAGCGTCAGATCAGTATCCCGGCCATCGAACGGCCCCGGCAGGAAACGGCCATTGGCACACTGGAAGCGCACCTCCAGCCCCACATCGTCGACCGTCAGCGAGAACGTGCGGCCGTCCAGCGCGGCGGGCGGCGTCAGCCACCCGGCGCGGCGCATGCCCTCCAGCGCCACCACCAGCGGCGCGGCACGCATCGGCGCGGGCATATGCCGATGCACGCGCGTCATCATCGATTTCAGTATCGTCATGCGGCAACTCCGTCTTGCGACAGCCAATGGATGCCCGGCTTGCCGCCCCAGTAGCCATTGCTCGGTGCCGCGCCGGCCGGCATCACGGCGCTTGGCGATGCCGCGCGCTCGCCGCGCCGGATGGCATCGAGATGGGCGATGGCTTCGAGCGTGCCCGTGGCATGCGGGCTGATCCGGGCGTAGCCGATGCCGGCGGCAGCCATCTGCGACACCTGCGCGCAAAGATCCAGGCAGGTGGCCGACTGCGTCTGGATGCCGTTCAGCGTGAAGAAGTCCTGCCCTTCGCCGGTCTTCGCGACCAGGCCATCGGGATATTCAAGGCAGCGGAACTCGCAGGCGTCCTTGCGCAGGCGATGATGCCGCGCGGTAAAGCAGCGCGCCGAGAACGCCAGCGGCATGCGGCCCCAGACCATCGCCTCCAGCGCCAGCCCCGCCGGCCGCGCGGCCGCGAGTGCGGTCATCGTGCTGCCATCCATTTCCACCGGCACCACGCACCCTTGCGCACCCAGGCTGGCCAGCCACGCCAGCGTATCGGCGTGATAGACATTCAGGTGCGGGCCGCCGACAAAGGGCCGCCCGCGCATGCCATGCACGGCGCCGAGGTCGTTCGCTTCCACCAGAAATTCCTCCTGCGCGCAGACCCGCCGCATCACCGCGATATCGCTGTCTGACTCGACCAGCACCGGCGTGGACAGCACCACCTGCTTACCCGCATCGCGCAGCATCTGCGCCACCTCGATCCAGTCGGCCAGCCGCATCTCGTGCCGGCGGGTACAGACGGCCTCGCCAAGATAGACCCGTTCGACCGCCGTACCGGCGACCGACGCATAGAACTCCAGCACGGCCGTACGCGGCCAGTAATACAAGAGAGGGCCGAGCGCGATGCGGAATGGCTCGGGAATCGGTGGGGTGATCGTGGCCATGGGGAACCAGTCTGGAGGGTCGAAGGATGGATCTAGCGCCACGGACGGTCGTAGGCGCCCTGCGTCACCTGGTCGCCCTCGGCATGGCGGCCCAGCGTGGCCTGCCAGTCCTGGCGTGGGACAAAGCGCTTCGGGTCGCGGCAGGCGTCGTCGATGGCCGCGCGCAGTACGCCGACCACATCGGCCACATAGCGCGGACTGCGCTGCCGCCCTTCGATCTTGATGGCCGCGATGCCGATATCGATCAGAGACGGCAGCAACGACACCGCGTTGAGGCTGGTGGGCTCCTCCAGCACGTAGCCGCGCTCGTCCTCGACGGTGAAGCGGCCCTTGCACAGTGTCGGATATCCGGCCGGTTCGCCGGGCGCGTAGCTGTCGATCAGGATGCCCGACAGCCGCGCGTGCATCGTCCCTTCCTGCTCGTCCCAGCGCACCGCGTGGGCCGGCGAACAGACGCCCTTGTTGTTGGGCGAATCGCCGGTGGCGTACGACGACAGCAGGCAGCGGCCCTCGGCCATCACGCACAGGCTGCCGAAGCCAAAGACCTCCAGTTCGACGACGGTCTGCCTGGCCAGCCGGGCGATCTGCGGCACGGACAGCACGCGGGGCAGCACCACGCGGCGGATGCCGAACTGTTCGCGCATCAGCTCGATGGCGTCGGCATGCGTGGCGGAGCCCTGTACGGAAAGATGGATGCGCAGCGACGGATGCCGCTTCGCGGCGTAGGCGATCAACCCGGCATCGGCCATGATCACCGCGTCGGCGCCCAGATCGGCGGCGGCGTCCACGGCGTGGTGCCAGCGCGCCACGTGACCCATCTGGGCGAATGTGTTGATCGCGAAAAGCACCTCGGCGCCGCGCGCGTGGGCTTCGGCCACGCCGGTGCGGATATCGTCCTCGCTGAAGTTCAGGCCGCCGAAATTGCGGGCGTTGGTGGCATCGCGCAGGCCCAGGTAGACGGCGTCGGCGCCATGCTGCAGCGCCATGCGCAGCGCCGCGAGCGATCCGGCCGGCGCTACCAGTTGGGGGCGGCGAACGGGGTTCGCCGTAGATTGTGTCATCGCGGGATGATCCGGGAAGGGGAACCCCCGGATGCTAGCGATTCAGCGAGTTTTGGCCTTTGACCGGGGGCAAACGATAAGAGGGATCAACGCGCCCCCGTTGCCGCCGCGCCGAGCCTGGCCGAAAGGCGGTCGGCCAGCGCACGAACCTGCTGGCCGATGCGCTCGCCAGTGGCCGGGTCGATCTCGCTGGTCAGGTAGCTGACCGCAATGGCACCGGCCGCGCGGCCCGACTGGGCGTCGAACACCGGCGCGCCGAAGCAGGTCATGCCTTCGCGCATCTGGCCGTTGTCAATGGAATAGCCCACCGCCCGCACCTGCCGCAGTTCTTCGGCCAGCCCGCCTGCCGACGCCACGCTGGCCCGGGTCAACGGCGGCGGCAGGCCATCGGCAAACAGCCGCTGCACGTCGGCGTCGGGCATGGTGCTGAGCATGGCCTTGCCCGTGGCCGTGTAGGGGCCGGCAGGCGCATGCCGATGCGGAAGGTCACGCCCAGCGGACGGTCGCCATTCTGGCAGGCCAGGTAGACCACCTCGTCGCCTTCGAGCATCGACAGCGTGACCGTGGCGTCGTGGAACGCATCGGACTGGTCCCACAGCGCGCGGAATTCCTCGGTGATCTGCGTCTGCCGCAGGAACGCGCTGGCCCACGTCATGACATGCGGACCCATGGCCATCGCACCGCCTGGCAGCCGTTTGATGAGTTGCAGCTGGACTAGCGTGTCGCACATGCCGTGCAGCGAACTCTTCGGTGCGCCGGTCAGCCGGGTCAGGTCGGCCAGCGTCAGCGGATCCGGTGACGCGGCGATGGCATCGAGCACCTGCACCGCCCGCACCACAGCCGGCGACGTCGGGCGGGTCCCGGTACCGCTCTGGGTGTCAGGGTCGGCGAACGTTGCGTAAGTGGATTTGGGCATGGCGGATTTCGACTGTCGTAGGCAAGCAAGCGGAACATCGACGATGGGCTGGCGGTCTGCCCGGCATGGGCGTATGATCCAATCATCGTTCGACATACGGAATATAGTTCAATCTATTGAACGCAGGCAAGCGATTTGTGAGACCGCCTGTATTCGTGACTTCGGAGAAATTCGCCATGCAACTCAAGGATCCTTCGCTGTTTCGCCAACATGCCTATGTGGATGGCCAATGGCTGTCCGCCGATTCGGGCGCCACATTCGACGTGACGGACCCGGCCACGGGCGAGGTCATCGCCAGGGTCGCCGACCTGGGCGCGGCCGAGACCGAGCGTGCGGTAGCCGCCGCCGAGGTGGCGCAGAAAGGCTGGGCCGCGCTGACCGGCAAGGCGCGCGCCGTCATCCTGCGCCGCTGGTTCGACCTGATGATGGCCAATACCGACGACCTGGCCTACCTGATGACCCGCGAGCAGGGCAAGCCGCTGGCCGAGGCCAAGGGCGAAATCGCCTACGCCGCCAGCTTTATCGAATGGTTCGCCGAGGAAGCCAAGCGCGTGGACGGGGAAGTGCTGGCCACTCCCGCCGCCGACAAGCGCCTGGTCACGCTGCGCCAGCCCGTGGGCGTCTGCGCGGCCATCACGCCGTGGAATTTCCCGGCCGCGATGATCACCCGCAAGGCGGCGCCGGCGCTGGCGGCAGGCTGCGCCATCGTCATCAAACCCGCTGAGCTGACGCCGCTGTCCGCGTTTGCATTGGCCGAGCTGGCCCATCGCGCCGGCGTGCCGGCCGGGGTGCTGCAGGTGGTGAGCGGCGACGCCAAGACCATCGGCGCCGTGCTGACGGGTAGCCCCATCGTGCGCAAGCTGTCGTTCACCGGGTCGACCGAAGTGGGCCGCATCCTGATGGCGCAGTCGGCGCCCACGGTGAAGCGCCTGTCGCTGGAACTGGGCGGCAACGCGCCGTTCATCGTCTTCGACGACGCCGATGTGGACGCCGCCGTGGAAGGCGCCATCGCCGCCAAGTACCGCAATGGCGGCCAGACCTGCGTCTGCGCCAACCGCTTCTATATCCAGGACGGCATCTACGACGCCTTCGCCGCCAAGTTCGCCGAGCGCACCAGCCAGCTGCGCGTGGGCAACGGGCTGGAGGACGGCGTGGTGATCGGCCCGCTGATCGAGGACGCGGCCGTCGAGAAGGTAGCGTCGCTGATGGACGACGCCACGTCCAAGGGCGCCCGGGTGCTGACCGGCGGCGGCAAGCACAAGCTGGGCGGCACGTTCTACACGCCCACCGTCATCACCGGCGCCACCGCCGAGATGCGCGTGGCCCGCGAGGAAATCTTCGGGCCGGTGGCACCGCTGTTCCGCTTCAAGACCGACGAAGAGGCCGTGACCGCCGCCAACGACACCGAATTCGGCCTGGCCGCCTATCTCTACACGCGCGACATCGCCCGCGCGTGGCGCACCGGCGAAGCGCTGGAATACGGCATGGTGGGCCTCAACACCGGCCTGATCTCGAACGAGGTGGCACCGTTCGGCGGCATCAAGCAGTCCGGCGTCGGCCGCGAGGGATCGCGCCACGGCATCGAGGAATACCTCGAAATCAAGTATCTTTGCCTGCAGATGTAAGCGGCTGTTTGTTTTTGTTTTGACTCCCCTCTCCCACGCCGTGGCAGAGGGGCCGGGGGTGAGGGCATTGGTGGCTCTGCTTGCCGGTGTGTCGCAATTTGGACTGCCGGCCCTCACCCCGGCCCCTCTCCCGCCGTGCGGGAGAGGGGAGAAAACCACCAGAACACACACATTTCGGAGACACCATGAATTCGTTCCGCTTCCAGACCGTGCCGACGGTCATCGTCGAATCTGGCGCGGCGCGCCGGCTGGGCGCGTTGCTGCGCGAGGCTTACCCGCAGGCCCTGCGTCTGTGCGTCGTCACCGATGGCTTCCTGGCGAAGAGCGGCCTGCTGGCGCCGGCGCTGGACGACCTGGGCAAGCATGGCTGGCAGGTGACCGTGATCGACGACGTCGTGGCCGATCCGCCGGAGCACATCGTGCTGGAAGCCACCGAACGCGCCCGCCAGGCCAACGCCGAAGTCGTGCTGGGCCTGGGCGGCGGTTCGTCGATGGACGTGGCCAAGCTGATCGCCGTGCTGCTGCCGGCCACGCAGTCCATCCAGGACATGTACGGCGTGAAGAAGGTCACGGGCACGCGCCTGCCATTGGTGCAGATGCCCACCACGGCCGGCACCGGCTCCGAAGTCACGGCCGTATCGATCGTGACCACGGGCGAGACCACCAAGATGGGCGTGGTGGCGCCGCAGCTGTTCGCCGACCTGGCCATCCTCGATGCGGAACTGACGCTGGGCCTGCCGCGCGGCGCCACGGCGGCCACCGGCATCGACGCGATGGTCCACGCCATCGAGGCCTACACCAGCGCGCACCTGAAGAATCCGGTGTCCGACATGCTGGCCGTGCGGGCGCTGCAACTGTTGTCGCAGAACCTGATGCGCGCCTGCGACAACGGCCACGATCTGGCCGCACGCGAGGCCATGCTGCTGGGTGCGATGTTCGCGGGCCAGTCGTTCGCCAACTCGCCCGTGGCCGCGGTGCATGCGCTGGCCTATCCGATCGGCGGCATCTTCCACGTGGCGCACGGCCTGTCCAACGCACTGGTCCTGCCGCACGTGATGAAGTTCAACGCGCCAGCGGCCTGCAAGCGCTACGCGGAACTGTGCGATGTGGTGCTGCCCGGCACCACCGGCAGCGACGAGACCAAGACGGCGGCGCTGATCGCGCATATTGAGGGCCTGATCGAAGCCACCGGCATTCCGCGCACGCTGCGCGAAGTGGGGGTCAAGCAGGCCGACCTGAGCCGGATGGCCAGCGACGCGATGCTGCAGACGCGCCTGCTGGTCAACAATCCGCGCGAAGTCACCGAAGCCGACGCGTTCGCGATCTACAGCGCGGCATTCTGAGCCTCACCCGGCACCAGGCGGCCGGACGACGCCCTTCGGCGCGTGGTCCGGCCCGGCGCTTTGGGGGCATCGTGGCCGTGGCCCTTTCCTTCCCGTCGTCCAATTCCTACACCCATATCAGCCCCAGCCCGCCTCTGGCGGGAGTGGTGTTGTCCTAACCTGCAGTAACAGGGACAGCCGCGCGTCGCCCTTGAAACGCCGCGCAGCCAGCACCACAACAAAGGAGCGCACCATGGGTATCGGCACAATTCTTCTGATCGTCCTCATCCTTCTTCTGGTTGGCGCACTGCCAACGTGGCCGTACAGTTCCGGTTGGGGCTATGGGCCCAGCGGCGGCCTGGGGCTGATCGTCATCATCGTCGTGCTCCTGGTGGTATTGGGACGGATCTAGCCGACCTGCGCGCTGATCCGCGCATGACACCGGGAACCGAAGGAGATCGACATGCCAGCCAAATCCAAGGCACAGCAGATGGCGGCCGGAGCCGCCTTGTCAGCAAAGCGCGGCGAGCGCAAGTCCGGCTCGCTCAAGGGCGCCTCGAAGTCGATGGCCAAGTCGATGAGCGAAAGCGAGCTCAAGAAGATGGCCAGCACCAGGCAGAAGGGCAAGCCCGAGCACAAGTCGAAGAGCTAGCCTGCTTTCGATGCAACGCCGCCGGGAGTGGGGTCCTCGGAACCTGCTCCCGGCGGCGTTTTACTTCGCCAGCCCGTTCTCGCATTTCCCCACGAAACCCGGCAGGCGCCGCGCCTTGCTGCTGCGCGCCAGCGGGATGGCCTGGGTCATGGCACGCGCGAAGCCGGCAATGCTCTCCATGTCCTCCGCGACGTACCGGCGGAAGAAGGCGGCCCAGCGGAAATCGCCGTACGCGTTGCCCGGCTTGCGATACGCGCCCGCGTTGCGCGTGAACGCGGCCAGGCTGCGGTAAGGATCGTCGCGCATGCCCATGACCGTGGCGGGCAGATCCTTCTCGGAAAGATGCTCGCCGTGTTCGTCATAGGGATGGACATGGCCCAGCGCGCGCATGCGCTTCCAGAACTTGCCGGGAGCCAGGTGGCTCAGGTCGTCGAGGATGGCCACCGGCGCCTCTTCCCAGCCCAGTTCGAGCCAGGCCCGGGCCCAGTGGTGATGATCGGCGATATAGAGCGCGCCGCCGGGACCTGCGATGGTCTGGATCCGGTGGTCTTCCAGGAGCCGCCGCAGCGCCGCGGCGGAGCGCGGCCGGGCCGAAACGTCCATTTTCTCGTGCACCTGATACATACCCAGCGTGATCTGGGTGGGCCGGAGCGTGGCCAGCTCGGCCGTGGCGTTGGTCACCATAGGTCAGTTGTGGCTGGCGACCTGGCGGTCGACGTAATGCTCGAGCTCGCTGCCAGGGTCCTCGTTGCCGGTACTGTCCTCTGCCACCGCTTCCTGGGCCACCGGTGCGGCGTGGGCCGGCCGCCCATGGCTGTCGGCACCCTGGCCTGCGCCCTGCCCTGCACCGTGCTCGGCGCCCTGTCCCGGGATGGGCCAGCATTCCCCTCGGCAGCGTCCACCAGCGCCGGCGCGCGCGCGGGGTCGAAATCGGTCCACTGACCGCCTTCCCACTTGCCCTTGGCCTGTTCGCAATCGCAGGCACCGCCCTCGCGCAGCACCTCCAGCACCTCGTCACGGCGCTCGCCCTTCGCGCGGGCGGCAAGCAGTACGCCCGGCGGGCGCGCGCCGCCCGGGTCCACCGACATGATCGAGACGTCCCACACGGAAAACCCGCGCGCATACAGCTTCTGCGCCGCTTGCTCGGCTTCGGGGATGGACGCGAAGCGCCCGGCAACTATCGAAGACATGATCTTTCTCCCTGTGTTCAGGCGTTGACCACCTCGCCCCCGTTGATATGGAGGATTTGTCCGGTGATATAGCTGGCGGCCCCGGACGCCAGAAACACGTACCCGGCCGCGACTTCGAAGGGCTGCCCGGGCCGGCCCATCGGCGTCTTCTTGCCAAACTCGGCCACTTCCTCGGCCGTGAAGGTCGACGGAATCAGCGGTGTCCAGATCGGACCCGGCGCCACGCCATTGACGCGGATGCCCCGGTCCACCACCTGCAGCGCCAGCGACCGCGTGAACGCGACAATGGCCCCTTGGTAGCAGAGTAGTCCAGCAGATGGGCGCTGCCGCGATACGCGGTCACCGACGTCGTGTTCAGGATCACGCCGCCCTGCCCCAGATGCGGCAAGGCCGCGCGCGTCACGTGGAACATGGCGAAGACGTTGGTCCGGAACGTGTTCTCCAGCTGCGCGGCGCTGACGTCCTCCAGGGATTCCTGGGGATGCTGCTCCGCCGCATTGTTGACCAGCACGTCGAGGCGACCGAACGCCTTCATCGTGTCGGCCACCACCTTGTCCGCGTGGTCGACGTCGCCAATGTCGCCAGCAATGGCCAACGCCTTCTGGCCGGCCCCGGAAATCAGCCGTTCGGTTTCCCGGGCGTCCTCGTGCTCGTCGAGGTAGGCGAACGCCACGTCGGCGCCCTCGCGGGCAAACGCCACCGCAATGGCGCGGCCGATGCCGCTGTCGCCGCCCGTCACCAGCGCCACCTTGCCCTTCAGACGGCCGGTGCCGACATAGTCGTCGGCGCCGCTGTCGGGCTTCGGCTCCATTTCGCTTTCTATGCCGGGCTGGCGGTCCTGATGCTGTGGCGGGACTTTGCTGGGCGTGGACATATGCGCTCCGGTGCGATGTTGAATGCCATGCACGGGCGCAAATTCCGTGCCGCGCGCCATCCGCCCCCTTAACCTTGCACCTGGCTTGCATCGGGCCCGCGGGCAGGCGCAAGCACGCCGCTGTGATGCGTAACGGTTACAAGGCGTGGCAACGATTGCCGCTGCCGCCGCCGGCCAACACGGCCGCAACACGGCACAAACCTTGCTGCTTCACGACCGTTCCCATCCCGGAGACCGGACACCCATGGCGAAGCGTGCGCGACGACTTGGCAAAGAGGCGGCCATCATGGTGCCCATCGATCACCTGCATCCGACGCAGATCACGGTCGGCGCGTATCACGTCGCCCAGAAGATGCACGTCACGCGGCGCCTGGACCATGCCGACATCCCCGCGTTTCTGGACCAGCACCGCGTCCACGTGGTGATCGGGCCGGAGCAGTCGCTCTATATCGTCGATCACCACCACTGGGTACGGGCTTGGCAGGACATGGGCATCGAGATGGTGCCGGCACTGGTGCGCAACGACTTCAGCCATCTGTCGGTCCGTGATTTCTGGAAACGCATGGCCAAGGACCATATGGTCCACCCCTTCGACGAGCATGGTCGCCGCCGCCCGATCAAGGAGTTGCCGGCTGACGTGCACAGCATGCGCGACGACCCCTACCGCAGCCTTGAGGCCTTCGTGCAGCTGGCCGGCGGATATCGCAAGGTCAAGACAGCCTATTCGGACTTCCGCTGGGCCGACTTCTTCCGCAAGCACATCAAGGGGCCACTCGACACGCACCACACGTTCGCGGCGGCGCTGGCCAAGGGGCTGCAACTGGCGATGAGCCCCAAGGCGCGCGACCTGCCCGGCTACCTGGGCCCGTGCAAGAAGAAGACGCGCGCGGACAAGTGACAGGGCCGGTGGCCAGTTTCAGCAGGATCAGGCAGTTGGCCGGCGCCGTGCACGCTGCCGCGCGTTGTCGCGGGCCAGCGTCAGCACGCAGCACAGCAGCAGATAGGCACGCTTGAACTCGCTGGCCGCCTCGCGCGGGCTGCCGCTGCGCGCGTGGCGAAAGCCGGCGTCCAGCCGTTCCTCGATGCCGCGTTCCACATCGGGCTGCGTGTACAGCGACCGCGTGCGGTTCTGCCACAGCGCCATGGTGGCTGTATGCCGGCTGTCGAGCGCGGCCGGCGTCAGCGCCTCGTCCGGCTTGCTGAGTGCCAGCCGCATTTCGCACAGCGCCTGCATCAGCACGCGCGCCTGACGCAGGTCGTTGCCTCGCGGGGGGCGCGCTGCGGCGCCCTTGCCATGCTGCGCCTTGGCGGCCAGACGCGCCGGCGAGATGTGCCGCGCGACGCGTGCGCCTGCCGCGGCGCCATCGCTGCCATCGTCCGCGTAATCCGAAGTTGAGGAAGGGCCAGCAGAGGGAAGCGACTGACGTGCTTCCGTAAGGAAAGTTGCCGGGCTGCTGCTGTCAGCCTGAAGGCAAGCGATGACTGCGTGTTCCACCTTGGGCCTCGATTGCTATGCGTGTTCTGCTTGTTATTGGTACAGGCATTGATGCAATAGCCGTGCCGGTCGGAGCCGTTCCGGTGCGCTGCGTTTCAGGCCGCCTGCCGCGCGGGTCGCGCCAGCGTGGTGGTGCTTTCCAGGAGGGCCAGCAACCGTGCCTCGTCGGTACGCAGGCGCATGCCTGCACGCGGTGCCGGTAAAGCCTGCAACGCGTCTGCCATGAACGCCGCCAGCACGTCGGGATGCACATAGCACTTGCGGCAGACGGCCATTGTGTTGCGCAGCCGCTGCGCCACGCTGCGGATTACGTCGACCATCGCCTTCTTGCGCGCCGCCTCGGTTTCGGCGGGCGTCTTGCGCAGCAGCGCCAGCGCATGCACGCTGCCTGCCCAGGTGCGGAAGTCCTTGGCGGTGAAATCGCCGCCGGTCACTTCCTGCAGGTAGGCATTGACGTCGGACGAGCCGATCTCGCGCACTTCGCCGTCGCTGTCCTTGTACTTGAAAAGTCGCTGGCCCGGCAGGTCGGCGCAATTGCGCACCACCCGCGCCAGCCGCGCGTCGTTCACCGAGACGTCATGCGTGACGCCGCTCTTACCGGTGAACTGGAAGCGCAGCCGGCTGCCTTTCACGGCAACGTGCTTGCGCTTCAGCGTGGTGAGCCCATACGTACGGTTCTGTTCCGCGTAGCGCGGCGTGCCAACGCGCACGAGCGTGGCATCAAGCAGCGTCACCACGGCGGCCAGCACCTTTTCGCGCGGCATGCCGTTGCGCGCGAGGTCGCGCTTGACGCGACCCCGCAGGCGCGGCAGCGCGTGCCCGAACGCCATCAGCCGCGCGTACTTGTCGGCATCACGAAGGGCGGCCCATTCCGCGTGGTAGAGGTACTGCTTGCGCCCGCGCGCATCGCGGCCGGTGGCCTGCAGATGTCCGTTGGGATCGGCGCAGATCCAGACCGATTCGTAGGCGGGCGGAATCGCCAGCGCGTCGATGCGCGCCTGTGTTGCGGCATCCACGCGCTTGCCGTCGGGGCCGAGATAGGTGAAGCCCTTGCCGGCGCGCCGGCGGACGATACCGGGCTCGCTGTCGTCGACATGGTGCAGCCCCGCCTTGCGTAGCGCGGCGTCCAGGGCGGGGCTGTCGGAATCGGCGATGGTGGTGCGTGTCATGTGCATGCGCGTACGCATGAGCCGTGCCATCCGGCCCGACGCTGGCCGGCACGGCGCGCGACCAGGCGCGCTTGCAGTTTTTACCGATCGAAATTGGCGCGGGCCGGCGTCGATTGCACATTCCGCCGGCCATCAGAAATGCGACCGCCGCGCAATGGCGGGCGAACCGACGCGCCCGGCTACTCCGCGCCGCGCTCGGCACGTGGCTGCGCGGCGATGACCTGTGGGTCGTTCTCGTCGTCGTCCCCGCCCGCCAGCACCGCCTCGCGCGCCTTGTCCTCGCCACCGTTGCCCGTGCGCTCCGGTTCGAGCCCATCGTCGTGATGCGGGGTCTTCTGCGCGGTCGATGCCTTGGATGGCCGGGCCGCCACCGCAGGCCCGGTACGCGCCTCGGTCACCATCTCGCTCAGCCAGCCCAGCAGCAGCCTGGAGTAGGCGCGCTGGCTGTCCTCGCTGGTCAGCCCGTGATCGGCGCCCTTGAGCACGCGATACGTAATGGAGCTGGCCTGGATGCAGGCGTCGACGTAGCTGAGCACCGCCGTGTGCGGCACGATGTTGTCGTGCTGCGATGCCACCACCAGCACATCGCCCTTGAAGTTGGTGCAGGCGCGCAATGCGCGATTGGTGTCGGCCGCCACGACCTTGCGGCGATAGGCCACCAGGTCCTGGTCGCGATGCAGTTGCCGCTTCGGCGATTCCCAGCCTTCGTCCATATACAGCGCCGGGGCGCGAAACGCCAGCCAGCGCACGGGCCGGAGCTCGCACAGCACGGCGGCCAGATAGCCGCCGTAGCTGCTGCCCACCACCGCCACGGCATTGCGGTCCACCTCGGGATGCCGCACCAGCATGTCGTACGCGGCCAGCACGTCGGCCAGGTTGCGCATGCGGCTGACCGTCTCGTACTGCGCCGACGTACCGGCGTGGCCGGTCAGGTCGAAGGTCATGCAGACCGCGCCCAGGCCGGCCACTTCGCGGGCCCGCGCCAGGTACTGCTGCTGGCTGCCGCCCCAGCCGTGCACGAACAGCACGCCGGGCAGCTTGGTGGCAGGCGAGATCACGGTGCCCGCGATCATCCCGCCTTCGGTATGGATCTGTATCGATTCTTCATGAGTGGCCATCGGAAACGGACTCCAGTCTTGCGTATTTGGTCAGTGCGCCGACACTGCGGTCTTCTCCCTGGAAATAGATATCCGCGTCTTCCGGCACGGACGGATCCTCGCCGTAGATCTCGCGGGTGCTCGCAGTGGCGCGCACGCATTGAGGATCGTCGCGGAACGCGGCCAGCGCCGCCAGTTCCGCCCCCGTGGCGCCGCCCACGCGCCATGACTGCTCCAGCACGCCCAGCCGGGGCTGGCCGTTATCACTGCCGAATGCCACGTCGTAGTTGCAGCGCGACATCAGCGAACCCGGAAAACACTCGATGGCAGCCGCGTGATAGGCCAGCGCCGCGGTCACCGCGTCGTGCAGGTGCGTCTCCAGCGGATGGGCCAGCAGGTCTTCCAGCGTGCCGCGCACCACGCGCAGCGTGGACCCGCCATAGACCTTGCGGCCGGTGTTGTCGGGCGTGACGTCCTGGGTGCCGCAGTAGCTTGCACACAGGTCGCCGATCTGGATCTGGCCAACGCTGAACGTAATCACGTCATCGAGATTGCGCTCCAGCACCACCCCCTCGCGCGCCACGCGGTCGGCGTCCAGCGACTGCAGCGCGCGATCCAGTTCCGCCTCGTTCGCCACCACCTGCTGGCCCAGGCCGCCAATCCCGCACGGCTCCTTGACCCGGACCTTGCCGTCGCGCAGCATCGCGCGTCCGGCGCGGCTGGCGTCGTCGAGAGAGAACGCCGTGAAGCCGGGCAGCACGTGCGCGCCGAGGCGTGCAGCGAAACCGTGGTTCCAGCCCGGCGGCGCGGCGGCATCGGGCGCCACCAGCCCATGCGAGATCGCCTTGGTGGCGATGAATGCATGGGGCACCACGCCGCCCAGCAGGTCGTCCAGCCCGGAAATGCCGAGCTGGCGCGCGCTGTCGACACCGGTCAGCGTGTCGGCAGGCACGAAATAAAGCCGGCCGTCCTCCGGCCGGTGCGAGGCCGCGTCGTAGCTGCCGGCGTAGGTGTAGCCGGCCAGCCGCGCCACGCGTTGCGCGATGCCCTTGAGCGTGGTGCCCTGGTGGCTGTCCGGGTCGTCGCAGTCGGCGCGGCCGTAGACCACCACGCGCACGTCGCGTCGTTGCGGATCGGGTGCCGGGGTGGCGTCGGCCGCCACCGCGGTTGCTGCAGCATCGGGAGTCACTGGGGTTGCCAAGTCGGGCTCCTCTGCGGCCAGGCCGCGTTCGTTTCAGATCCGGTTTCCGGGGTCATCCAGGGCTCCATCCCGGCGACTACGCGGCGGCGTGCTGGTCGCGGTCCTGCCGGGGCGTACGCCGCGCGCCATGCACCCGTTTCTTCTCCGCGTGGTTTTCGTTGGCTTCGTCGATGGAATGGCTGCACTTCACGTCGCCCTCCTCGTCGGCCAGATCCGCCAGATGCCGGTAGAACTTCACCAGTTGGCGCAATTCCTCCTCGTCGAGTTCCTCGATGGCCACCAGGTGGTTGCTGGCTTCGCGGTGGGACGCCAGCAGTTCGTTCAGCTTCAGATGGACAGCCAGCGCATCCTTGTTCTGGCTCTGCTGGATCAGGAACACCATTAAGAACGTGACGATGGTCGTACCTGTGTTGATCACGAGCTGCCAGGTTTCGGAGTAGCCGAAGATCGGCCCCGTGACGGCCCAGGCCACCACGACGAAAAAGGCCAGCGCGAACGCCACCGGGGAACCGGCCTGCCGTGTCGCGGCGCCTGCGAAGTGGTCGAACATCTGGAACAGCCGGCGTTGTGTAGGTTGGTGTTGCATGTATCGCTCCCGTGCCCATGCAGGACTGTCTACATTGTAGGGAGCGCCCTTTTGCAGTTTCAGTCGGTGGCGTCCTACAAGGATGTCATCCGGCACCGTGACATGTCGTTTTTACAAGCAACGATCCGGAACCGGGGCGCCACGGTGGGCATGACGATTGCGTCTCACCGGCATTCCGGGCGCGGCTTTGCCGCCGCGTGCCATCACCTACCAGACAAGGACCGCCATGCAAACGGAAAGCCAAGCGCCCCGCCGTAACAGCCCCGACGAGGAAGATGAACTGCTGCGCGAGCGCGTGGGCACCTGCATCGCCGAATTCTGCGGCGGCGACATGCCCGACGGCGTGGCCGTGCATGTGGTGGAGCGCCGGGTGACGATCACCGGCCAGGTCGAGGACATCGATATTGCGCAGCGCATCGAAAAGGCCGCGTCGACGCCGCCGGGCATTCTGGGCGTCTCCAACCAGCTGACCACCCGCGTGCCGCCGCCGCGCGAGGCGCCGGGCCAGCCGCTGCAGGCCACCGGCATGAACGCCGATCCCGCCGAAAAGCCTGCCGGGCAGGTCAACCACAAGGTCTAGCCCGCGCCGAAAGCGCCGAAAGCGCCGAAAGCAAATGCGGCTCCGCACCTCGCAAGGCGCGGAGCCGCGGCAACCATCAAAGCAGTCAGGTCAGCCCCACGGGTCGTACCGGTCCTTCTCCCAATACGGCGAGATGCCGTAGTACTCGTGGATGCTCGTGGCCCATTGCGAATTCGCCATGGTGGGCCAGTGCTCCTTGTCGAAACCGGGTGCAGCCTTGATGCGCTCCTTTTCGACGCCCAGCACAAAGCACTTGCGGCGCGTGTCCAGCGTCAGGGCCGACCACGGCAGTGCGTGGAGCTTTTCGCCAATCCCCAGGAAGCCGCCCATCGCCATGACCACATAGGCGATACGGCCGCCCAGCACGTCGAGCATGATGTGGTCGATGGTGCCGATTTCCTCGCCGGACGGGTCGACCACCTTGTTGCCTTCCAGCGTATCGGACGCCATCACGAACGGCCCGCAACCGGCCGTGGTCTGGTCGACGTCGCCAATGATTGACGCACCGCGCGGCGGCGTACCGGGGGCGGGGTCTGCGGGTCCATGGGCTTCATGAGCGATTCCTCCAGCGTGAAAAGTTGAACTGCAAGATCAAAGGTAGTGCATCGATGCGTTATCGGCCTGCGGGCACCGGCGGCGCCAGCGGATCGAAGTCCTCCCAGCGGCCATCGCGCCACTGGCCTTCGGCGCGTTCCACGTCACGGGCGCCACCACGGCGCAGTTCGGTGGCCACCAGCGCCGTATTGGCGTCGTCGACATGGGCCGCCAGCAGCACGCCGGCGTGCCGCACCGGGCCGGTGTCGCGGTCGGTGCCGGCCAACGCGCCCATCAGCGATCCGGCGTAGGCGCCGATACCGGTGGCAAACGCCATGACCAGCACCAGCACCCAGGGCTGCAGCGTGGCCGCCGCGAACCAGGCGCGCGCGGCCGCCACCAGGCAGATGCCCACGCCAAACCCGATCACGGCGCCGATCAGGATGCCCCGGCCGGCACCGGGACCGGCCTTGCGCGCGGCGGGGTCCACCGCCTCGTCGCCGCCGATCGGATACGCGGCGTGCTGGCCCGGCGGGTTCACATAGAACATGGTCAGATCGTCCTGCCTGACGCCCTTGGCCATCAAACGTGATGCAGCAGTCTCGGCCCGGGCAAACGTTTCGAATCGTCCTGCGATGATCGTAGACATCCTGAGGCTCCGTTCAAGGCATGTTGCAGTGCAATGGTGGGGAGGCGATCACACCCGACTCTCAGTGCTTCTTGTCGCTCTTGCCGCTCTCGCCGCTCTTCCCGCCCTTGTCGCTGACGCCGGTGCGGTGCGCGGCAGCCTTTTCGCCTGCGGGCTGGTGTTCACTGCCCTTCTTCAGCTTCCAGTCGACATCGTCGCGGCCAGTCGCCATCTGCCGTTCGGCATGTTCGGCCGCCCCGGCGAAATCGGGTCGCTGGCGGGGAAGGTCATGTCGAGCGACTCGTCCACGGCGGCCTGGTAGGTCTTGCCGGACTTGTCGGCCTTATCGGACCTGTCGGCCTTGCTCGGGCTGGCCTTGTCGGCGGATTGGTTGGACGGCTTGGCCGAAGGCTTTTGTGAACCCTTCGAAGCGTGGGCATGTGCCATGACATCTCTCCTGTTCGGAATCGTGTTCGGGTCCCTGTACGCGGGGCTCCGTCTGTCACCGATGCAAACGTCGGGCCAGCGCGGCAAATCCATGCGGTGCGCGCATGGCGGTGCCTCAGGCGGGGGAATGGGGGAAAGATTGTCGGGAGAGATGCCCGCGATGGCGCTGCAGATTGTGCGCCATGCGGTAAAAAGTGCTCAGACGGAACGTGCGGAGCCCGCGCGCAGGAAACGCACGGCGATGCAGACGGTGACATTCTCGCTGTCGCCGCAGTTCTCGTTTTCGGCAGTCAGTTCGGCGCCCTGCAGCTCCACCATGCGCCGCGTCAGCAGCAGCGCCGTGCTTTGCCGGGGCGAATGCCCGCCGTTGGGCGGGGCACGACGGCCGAAGAAGTCGCTCAGCGCCGCCAGTCGGCTTTCGCCGCGCGTGCGCTCCACAGGCGGGCTTTCGGTGATGCGGAATTTGACGTAGTCCGGTTCGGCGCTCAGATAGACCCGCACCGACCCACCGGCGGCGGCCCGCCAGATGCAGTGCACCAGCAGGTGCCTGAGCAACGGGCCGATGCGCAGCGCATCGCCCGGCACCACGAAGCCGGCGCCGCCGTCCTGCGTATCCAGCGCGGCCAGGATGACCCCGCGCGCCTCGGCGGCGGCCCGTTTGTCCTCGATGGCCAGGCCAGCCAGCACCCGAAGGTCGGTTTCTTCCCACGTGGCAGCCCGCTCGTCGGCCAGCAACCGGACGCCCTCTTCCATTTCCTCGATCAGCGCCAGTTGCTGCTGCATCCCGGAACGCATACCGTCCAGCGCGCGCTGCGCCGGGGCGGCCAGCGAGTCGATGGAGCGGTCCAGCACGTAGCTCCAGCTCTGGATGGCATTGAGCGACGACCGCAGGTCATGGGCCGCCTGCTCGATCAGCGCGGACACCTCGCCAATGCCGCGCACGGCAGCGGAAGCGTCCTCGGGGGCACCCCCGCCTGCCGAATGCGGCACGGGAGAGGAAGGAATGCGCGGAGCGTCAGTCATGTTCAACCATCGGATCGGCAATCAGTTCCGAAACCCTCATTGATTTCCATTACGCAAGAACCATGCGCTGGCATCGCCAGCCGTCCTGCACGCCACGCAGCATGCCCCTGCGGCCCGGTCGCGCCACCCCGTCACGAGGCAGCAGGCGGGCTGGCGTCGCCGCCACGTGACGCCCGCAGCCATTCCGGCAGTTCGCCCTTGGCCGCATAGTCCTCCAGCCGGTTGTACAAAGTCTTCAAACTGATGCCCAGAATTTCCGCTGCGTGCTTCTTCACGCCGGCACATTGTTCCAGCGTGGCAAAAATCAGCTGGCGGTCGGCCTCGGCCAGCGACATCCCCACCGGCACCGACACCACGGCCGTGCCGGTGCTGGGCGCGGCGGCTACCTGCAGCGGGATCTGGACCTCGGTGATGACGTCCTGGTCGGCCATGATGTACGCGCGCTGCACGAAATTGCGCAGTTCACGCACGTTGCCCGGCCACGAATGCATGCGCAGGCTTTCGAGCACGGCGGCCGAGAACCGGCGCTGCGTGCCCTGCTCGGCGTTGAGCTGCTCCAGCATCGTATTGCCGATCTGCACCACGTCGTCGCCCCGCGCGCGCAGAGGGGGCAATTCGATCGGGAACACGTTCAGGCGGTGGTACAGGTCGGCGCGCAGCTTGCCGTCGGCCACCGCTTCCTCGGGGTTGCGGTTGGTGGCAGCCAGCACGCGCACGTCGGCGTGGGTCTCGCGGTTGGTGCCCACACGCATGAACGAACCGGTTTCCAGCACGCGCAGCAGCTTGACCTGCAGCTCCAGCGGCATCTCGGTGATTTCGTCGAGGAACAGCGTGCCGCCGTCGGCGCGTTCGAAATAGCCCTTGTGCTGGCGGTCGGCGCCCGTGAAGCTGCCGCGTTCGTGACCGAACATCTCGGTTTCGATCAGCGTGGGCGAGATCGCGCCGCAGTTGACGGCCAGGAACGGCTGGCGCCGGCGTGCCGACAGTTCATGCACGGTCTGGGCGGCCAGTTCCTTGCCGGTACCGCTTTCGCCGATCAGCAGCACGGTCGCCTCTGTCGGGCCGACCTTGCTGAGCTGGTCGTAAACGGTCTGCATGGCCTCGGAACTGCCCAGCAGGCGGCCAAAGCGGCCATAGCGGCGCAGTTCGCCGCGCAGCGAATGCACTTCGGCACGCAGCTCGCTGGTGGTGGCAATTCGTTTCAGGACGGTCTGCAGCCGCGTGACGTTGATCGGCTTGACCAGGTAGTCGGTGGCACCCAGGCGCAGGGCCTCGACGGCCGATTCCACGCTGGCGTAACCGGTGGTCAGGATCACCTCGACGCCGGCGGAGCCGACCTCGTCGAACAGCTCCATGCCGTTGCCGTCGGGCAGCCGCAAGTCGGCAAGGATGGCATCGGGCATGCGCCAGCCGATCTGCAGGCGCGCCTCGCGAAGGCTGTTGGCGCTGGCCGAGGAAAAGCCTTCGATCGCAACGATTTCCGCCAGCGCCGCGCAGGCGTTTTCGTCGTCGTCAACGATCAGGATATGTGGCATAGGAGAGTCGGGATGGCGTCGTAAGACCGGCGTCTGGTTGTCATGGGCCCGCAGGTGGCGGCTGGTTTGCCAGGGCGCATGCGGACGGCACACGCCTGAGGATAGGCTGAAGTGTAACGACAGTCCCCTGGCCGTTATGCCGGTGTCCGTCTGACACGCCTGTGGGACCTTGCCGCGACAGCGTTTCAGGCTGTAGCCACCCGCCGCCTGAACAGATAGCATGATAGACATCTTCCACCATTGCGACGCGCCTGCGCGCCCCGGCCGCCCGATTGAATGCCGACGTGCCGGACCGCAGACCCTAACCGACAACCTGTGTCAACCACTGCCACGCTCCCTTCCGGCCGCCCCGCCGCCGCGCCCCGTCCTGCAGGGCGCCGCGCCGCACCCGCGCAGGTCTCGCTGCTCTGGGAAAGCACATCGCCCGCCATGCAACGACTGATTGGTCAGTTGAATCGCGTGGCAGCTACCGATGTGACCATGCTGGCGGTGGGCGAAAGCGGCAGCGGCAAGGAAGTGGTGGCGCGTGCGGTGCATGAGCGCAGCAGTCGCCGGAGCGGGCCGTTCGTGGCCGTCAACTGCGGCGCCATCGCGCCCACGCTGATCGAGTCCGAACTGTTCGGCCACGAGAAAGGCGGCTTCACGGGCGCACTGGAGCAGAAGGCCGGCTATTTCGAGCAGGCCCAGGGCGGCACGCTGTTCCTGGACGAAGTCACCGAAATGCCGCTGGAGATGCAGATCAAGCTGCTGCGCGTGCTGGAAGCGCGGTCATTCCATCGCGTGGGCGGCGACGCGCCGATGGTCAGCGACGTACGTATCCTGGCCGCCACCAATCGCGACCCCATGGATGCCGTGCGCGGCGGCCAGTTGCGCGAAGACCTGCTGTACCGCCTGGCTGTCTTCCCGCTGCATATCCCGCCGCTGCGCGAGCGCACCGAAGACATCATTCCGCTGGCGCGCCATTTCCTGGACGAGTTCAACGCGATGGAGCAGACGGAGAAGACATTTTCGCCCGGCTCTCTGGAACGGCTGGTGCGCTACGACTGGCCCGGCAACGTGCGCGAACTGAAGAACTCGATCTATCGCGCCTATATCCTGGCCGACCGCCAGGTGGAGATCGGCAATCCGGGGCTGGCCAGCCAGCCGCCGCGCCCGACGACCGTCGATGGCGTGGTGAGCGTGCGCGTTGGCACCACGCTTGCGGACACGCAGCGCGAGATCATCCTGGCCACGCTGGCCAAGTACGATGGCGACAAGCGCCAGGCCGCCCGCGCGCTGGGCATCAGCCTGAAGACGCTGTACAACCGCCTCGACCTCTATCGGGCCAGCTGAGCCACCGGCCCGCCCGCTCCCGCCCCCGCGCAGTCCCCCGTCTCACCGCTCTGCCCCCCTTCCAGCTGTCTCTTTTTCGCATCGGCCGGTGTCCCAAATGCCTCCATTCCGGGCAGCTGGCCCGACATCGACGTTCCTACGCCATACCCGTCCTGTCCATGTAGGAATTACAGGGCCGACGGCGCGCAACGCGTCGCCATATATCTCTTCGTCCCGCGCCATCCCTTGCTGCACCGCACTTTGCGTGAAGGCGCCCGTGCAGGGCCGAAGCTGGCATGCCGCCTGCATACCCGTCCTGAATTGACATGACGCGCGCCCGCCTGCTCCACGGGCGCCCCACGGCCAGAGGACGTGTGACGTGCGCATTTGCCAACTCAACCTGACGGAATCGCGGGCTCTGGATAACGACGCGCTGGTGCGCGCCGCCAAGCTCGGATTCGACCATATCCTGCTGGCCGGCTGGTCGGCTTCCCACTCCCGCCCCGACGCGCTGCAAGCGGCGATCGAGGCCTGCCGCGCGCATGGCCTGGCGCCGCTGCTGGACCTGGCCCTCGACCGGCTGCCCAAGGACACCGCAGCCATGCATGACGGCTGGGTCGATCACGCACGACCCGCCGGCAGCCCCGATGCGACGGACAATCACCTGCCCGGGGTGCGCGTGCGCTGGTTCGACGACGCCACGGCAGGCCAGTTGCTGGCCTGGTGGAGCGCCCAGCTGGGCGATGCCCTGGCTGCCGGCGTGGCGGGCTTTTGCTGCAGGGCGCCATCGCGTGTGCCCGGGCGGCACTGGGCCGAGCTGATCGAGACGCTACGGCGCAATGGCGGAAAAGGTGCAAATGGCGACGGCAGCAAGCCGCTGTTCCTGGCCTGGACGCCCGGCACCAACCCGCAGCAACTGGACGACCTGGCCAGCGCGCCCTTCGACGGCGCGTTTTCGTCGCTGCCATGGTGGGACTATCGCAGCGCGTGGCTGACCGAGGAAATCGCGCGGCTGCGCCGTTTCGGTCGCGTTCTGGCCGCGCCAGCGCTGGCGCCCGATGGCGTCGATGTGCTGGCCGCACGGCGGGCGCTATGGACGGCCGCCGCCATCGGCGATGGCTGGATGGTGCCGGCGGGCTACGAGACGGGCGCCGCTGCCGCCCACAGTGCCACACTCGATGCATCCCCCGTTGCGCAAGCCGACGGCCATCCCGACGATATCGTCGATGCGCCCTACGACCTGACCCACGAAGTCATGCAGGCCAATGCCTGGCTGGCCGCCCGCGACGACGAACCCGCCGTGGCGGTGCGCCAGGTCAGCGGTCCGGACGCCCCGCTGACCGTGCTGGCGCGCGTGCCGCGCCACCTGGCCAACGGCGCCGCCGGCGAACCCGCGCTGACCGTGGTGCTGAATCCGTGTCCCGTGCACCCGGCGTCGTTTGGCGTCGACCGCGTGCTGAGCGGCCTGCCGCAGCCGTCAGCCAGGCTGACACCGGTGGACGGCGGCCCCGGCGGCACGCTCGACGACGGTCTCGACAACCTGAGCCCATGCAGCACGATCACGCTGCCGCCGGCCGATATCCGCCTGTTTGAAGCGGTGCCGTCGCCCGCCGTGGTCAACGGCGGACGCAAGGACTCGCGCAAATCCGCCGACAAAGCCGCCGAACGCGCGCTGGCTGCCGCCATGGAAGCCCCGCGCGTGGCCATCGAAAACCTGTCGCCCACCATCGACAATGGCCGCTTTGCCGTGCGCCGCACCGTGGGCGAGCGCGTCGAAGTCAGCGCCGATATCTGGATGGACGGGCACGACAAGCTGGCCGCCGTGGTGCTGTGGCGCGCTCCCGGCGAGCAAGCCTGGCACGCCTCGCCGATGGTCCATATCGTCAACGACCGCTGGCGCGGCAGCTTCCCGATGGTGGCCATGGGCCGGCACGAATTCACCGTCGAGGCGTGGCGCGATACCTTCGCCAGCTGGCTCGACGAAATCGGCAAGAAGCGCAAGGCCGGCGTCGACATCAAGCTGGAGATCGAGGAAGGCGCGCAACTGGTGGCAGCCACGCTGGGCACGCCGGAGGCCGCCCAGATTGCCGATGCCGGCGCGATCCTGGCAGACCTGTCTGCCGCGGCAGACGATGCGCTGCGCCTGGAGATCCTGCTGTCGCCACGCACCGAAACCGCCATGCGCGCGGCCATGGAAACCCCGGCAGGCCGCCCGTTCGCCAGCCGCTACCCGACCACGATGCCCGTGGAGGCAGACCGCCTTGCCGGCCGCTTTGCCAGCTGGTACGAGCTGTTTCCGCGCTCCGAGAGCGGCGACGTGAACCGCCACGGCACGTTCGACGACGTGATCCGCCGTCTGCCGGCGATTCGCGCGATGGGCTTCGACGTGCTGTACTTCCCGCCGATCCACCCGATCGGCCAGGCACACCGCAAGGGCAAGAACAACAGCCTGAAGGCCGAGCCCGGCGACGTGGGCAGCCCCTACGCCATTGGCAGCCCCGAGGGCGGCCACGATGCCATCCATCCGCAGCTGGGCACGCTGGAAGACTTCCAGCGCCTGCGCCGCGCGGCGGCGGAGATGGGTATCGAACTGGCGCTCGACTTCGCCATCCAGTGTTCGCCAGACCATCCCTGGCTGCGCGAGCACCCCGAATGGTTCTCGCACCGGCCGGACGGCACGCTGCGCTATGCCGAGAATCCGCCCAAGAAGTACGAGGACATCGTCAACGTCGACTTCTATGCGGCCCCCCGGGCGGCCAGCAGTTGTGGCAGGCGCTGCGCGACGTGGTGATGTTCTGGGCCGACCAGGGCGTGCGCATCTTCCGCGTGGACAATCCGCACACCAAGCCGCTGCCGTTCTGGGAATGGATGATCGCGGACGTGCGCGCCAGGCACCCGGACACCCTGTTCCTGGCCGAAGCCTTCACGCGGCCCAAGATGATGGCGCGGCTGGCCAAGCTGGGCTTTTCGCAGTCGTACACGTACTTCACGTGGCGCAACACCAAGGCCGAGCTGATCGAGTACATGACCGAGCTGACGCAAAGCCCGCTGCGCGAGTTCTACCGCCCGCACTTCTTCGTCAACACGCCGGACATCAACCCGTTCTTCCTGCACGAAGGCGGGCGCCCGGCGTTCCTGATCCGTGCCGCGCTGGCCACGCTGCTGTCGGGCCTCTGGGGCATGTACAACGGCTTCGAGGTCTGCGAGAGCGCCCCGCTGGTGCTCAACGGCGTGGAGCGCGAGGAATACCTGGACTCCGAAAAGTACGAACTGCGCGTGCGCGACTGGCGCGCGCCGGGCAACATCGTGGCCGAGATCTCGCGGCTGAACCAGATTCGCGCCAACCATCCGGCGCTGCAGAACCACCTGGGCGTGCGCTTCTATCACGCCAGCGACGACTCGGTGCTCTACTTCGCCCGCTTCGTGCCCACCGGGGCCGAGCACGCCGGCGCGTTCGGCGACGACGTGCTGCTGGCCGCCATCAGCCTGGACCCGCGCACCCCGCGCGAGACCGACATCGAACTGCCGCTCTGGGAATGGGGCCTGCCGGATAACGCCGCACTGGAGGCCGAGGACCAGATGTTCGGCACGCGCTTTACCTGGCACGGCAAGCGGCAGCGCATCCGCCTGAATCCGCACGAACTGCCGTTCTCGCTCTGGCATGTCAGGCCACAACAACAACCTGGAGATACGGCATGAAGCGACTCTCGGAGCGCGCCAACGCCGCACTGCTCAACGCCGACCCGCTCTGGTACAAGGACGCGGTGATCTACCAGTTGCACATCAAGTCGTTCTATGACGCCAATGGCGACGGCGTGGGCGATTTCGCCGGCCTGCATGCCAAGCTGGACTACCTGGTCAGCCTGGGTGTCGACACGATCTGGCTGCTGCCGTTCTATCCGTCGCCGCGCCGCGACGACGGCTACGACATTGCCGACTACCGCAACGTCCATCCCGACTACGGCACGCTGGCCGAGGCCAAGCGCTTCGTGACGGCGGCGCACGCCCGCGGCCTGCGCGTGATCACGGAACTGGTCATCAACCATACGTCCGACCAGCACCCGTGGTTCCAGCGCGCCCGCCGCGCCAAGCCCGGATCGGCCGCGCGCAACTACTACGTGTGGTCCGACAACGACCAGAAGTACACCGGCACGCGCATCATCTTCTGCGACACCGAGAAGTCCAATTGGAGCTGGGACGCCGAGGCGGGCGCCTATTTCTGGCACCGCTTCTATTCGCACCAGCCGGACCTGAACTTCGACAATCCGCAGGTGCTCAACGAAGTGCTGTCGGTCATGCGCTTCTGGCTCGACATCGGCATCGACGGCCTGCGGCTGGATGCGGTGCCGTACCTGGTGGAGCGCGAGGGCACGACCAACGAGAACCTGCCCGAGACGCACGAGGTGATCCGCAAGATCCGCCGCCACCTGGACGAACGGTATCCGGGCCGGATGCTGCTGGCCGAGGCCAATATGTGGCCCGAGGACGCGCAGCAGTACTTTGGCGGCGCCAGCGGCGGCGGCACGGCCGACACCACCGGCGCGGCCAGCCCCGACGGCGGCATCGAGGGCGACGAATGCCATATGTCGTTCCACTTCCCGCTGATGCCGCGCATGTACATGGCCATCGCGCGCGAAGACCGCTTCCCGATCACCGACATCATGCGGCAGACGCCGGAAGTGCCGCCCAACTGCCAGTGGGCGATCTTCCTGCGCAACCACGACGAACTGACGCTGGAAATGGTGACCAGCAGCGAGCGCGACTACCTGTGGGAGGTCTACGCCTCCGACCGGCGCGCGCGCATCAACCTGGGCATCCGCCGCCGGCTGGCCCCGCTGATGGAGCGCGACCGCCGCCGCATCGAACTGATGAACAGCCTGCTGTTCTCGATGCCTGGCACGCCCGTGATCTATTACGGCGACGAGATCGGCATGGGCGACAACATCCACCTGGGCGACCGCGACGGCGTGCGCACGCCGATGCAGTGGTCGCCCGACCGTAACGGCGGCTTTTCCCACGCCGATCCCGAACGGCTGGTGCTGCCGCCGTTGCAGGGGCCGCTGTACGGCTTCGAGGCCGTCAACGTCGAAGCCCAGACGCGCGACCCGCATTCGCTGCTGAACTGGATGCGCCGCATGCTGGCGCTGCGCCGGCAGCACCGCGCCTTCGGCCGGGGCACGCTGCGCTTCCTGTTTCCGGGCAACCGCAAGATTCTGGCGTACCTGCGCGAATACGACGGCGAGCACATCCTGTGCGTGGCCAACCTGTCGCGCGCGCCGCAGGCCGTCGAACTCGACCTGTCGCAGTTCAATGGCCGCGTGCCCGTCGAGATGCTCGGCGCCACGCCCTTTCCTGCCATCGGCCAGCTCACCTACCTGCTGACGCTGCCGCCGTATGGTTTCTACTGGTTTGTGCTCAGCGAGGACGCGCAGCCGCCGTCGTGGCACGTCAACGCCCCGGAGCAGATGGTGGATCAGGTCACGCTGGTATTGCAGAACATCGGGGGGCGCTCCGAACTGACCGAGTCGGCGCGCCGCACGCTGACCACGGAGGTGCTGCCCAACTATCTGGCGCGGCGCCGCTGGTTTGCGTCGAAGGGCGAACGCATCGAACGCGTGAACGTCGCCTATGCCTGGCCGGTGGCGCGGGTGGGCACCAGCGAGGAGGTCTGGCACTGCGAGGTCGAAGTCACGCTGCCGGGCCGCACGGAGTGCTACCAGTTGCCGGTGGCGCTGCTGTGGGACCGCGAAAGCACCGAAGGCATGCCGCAACTGGTGACCGGGCTGTCGATGGCCCGCATCCGGCGCGGCGCCCGCGTGGGCGTGGCCACCGACGGCTTCGTGGTGGAATCCTACGCCCGCGCCGTGGTGCAGTCGCTGCGCGACAACGTCAGCGCCGAAACCCCGCACGGCACCATCCGCTACCTGGCCGAGCCCGGCCTGGCCGAGGCGCCGCTCGAAAGCGAACCGGTGCAGTGGATGTCGGCCGAGCAGTCGAACAGTTCGCTGGCATTCGGCAACACGGGCGTGCTCAAGCTGGTGCGCCGCGTGGCCGGCGGCATCCACCCCGAAGCCGAGATGACGCGCTACCTGACCAGCCATGGCTATACCCATTCGGCGCCGCTGCTGGGCGAAGTGGTGCGCACTGGCGCCAACGGCACACCGCACACGCTGATGCTGCTGCAGGGCTACATCCTCAACCAGGGCGACGGCTGGGACTGGACGCTCGACTACCTGGGGCGGTCGATCGACGACGCCCTGCCCGCCACCGAAACCGACAGCGAGGACGAGTTTGGCGAAGCCATGAGCGGGTACGCCACGATGGTCGGCACGCTGGGCCGGCGTCTGGCCGAACTGCACGCGGTACTGGCCCGGCCCACCGACGAAGACGCCTTCGCGCCGGTGGCCGCCACCGACGCGCAGGCCACCGAATGGGCCGAGGAAGCGTTGCGGTCGCTGGAAGAAGCGGTCGGCCTGCTGGAAGCGCGCCGGGCCAACGCCTCGGGCAGCTTTGCCCGCGACATCGACACGCTGCTGGCCGCGCGCGACAAGCTGCCGGGTCTGGTCAAGCGCCTGGCCGCCGCCGCGCCCGACAGCCTGCAGACGCGCATTCACGGCGACTTCCACCTGGGCCAGGTGCTGATTGCACAGAACGACACCTACCTGGTGGATTTCGAAGGCGAGCCGCGCCAGCCGCTGGCCTTCCGCCGGCGCAAGACGTCGCCGCTGCGCGACGTGGCCGGGTTGCTGCGATCGATCGACTACGCCGCCGCCACCGTGGGCACCGACCGGCAGGAGCGCACGCACGCCGCGCTGCCGCCCGCACAGGCCGACCGCCGTGCCGCGCTGCTCGACCGCTTCCGCATCACGGCCGGCGACGCGTTCCTGCACTGCTATCAGCAAACCATGGCGGCCGCGCCACAGCCGTGGGCCTCCACCGGCCAGCTGCAGCCGCTGCTGGACCTGTTCCTGCTGGAACGTGCGGCCTACGAAGTGGGCTACGAAGCGGCCAACCGCGTGGCATGGATCGACCTGCCGGCCAGTGGCCTGGCGCGACTGGTCCGCAAACTCGTGGGAGACAACAATGGCCAGGAATGATGGCGCCACGCTGGACATGCCGGCGCCGACGCTGCCCGGTCCCGTCATCGACGCGCTGCGCGAAGCGCGTCTGGCAGACCCGTTCGGTGTACTCGGCCCGCATCGCGACGAACACGGCGCGGTGGTCCGCGCCATCGTGCCCGGCGCGGCAGCGATCCAGCTGATCCGTGCCGACGGCGAATTTCTGGCCGACATGGTGCAGCTGCACGTCGACGGCGTGTTTGCCGGCCGCCTGCCCGGCTTCGACGACCGGCAACCGGCCGCACCCGACTACCGGCTGCGCATCCGCTGGCCCGACGGCAGCGAGCAGATCGGCGCGGACCCGTACGCCTTCGGGCTGCTGCTTGGCGACCTCGACCTGCACCTGTTCAACGAAGGCCGCCACCTTGAACTGGGCAAGTGCCTGGGCGCGCAATGCCTGACCATCGACGGCGAACCCGGCGTACGTTTCGCCGTGTGGGCGCCGAATGCGCGGCGCGTGTCCGTGATTGGCGACTTCAACGGCTGGAATCCGGCGCGCCATCCGATGCGGCTGCGGCACGGTTCGGGCGTGTGGGAACTGTTCGTGCCGCAGGGGCTGGGCGTGACGCCCGGCAGCCGCTACAAGTACGACATGACCGGCCCCCATGGCGAAGCCCTGCCCGACAAGGCCGATCCGGTGGCCCAGGCCACCGAGCTGCCGCCGGCCACGGCGTCGGTGGTGGCCTGCGCGGGACATGCCGCGCCACCGTTCCGCTGGAACGATGCGGCCTGGATGGCGCAGCGCGCCAGCACCGATCCCTACGCCGCGCCGATGTCGGTCTACGAGCTGCACGTGCTGTCGTGGCAGCGCGCGGCCAACGACAGCGGCCGGGGTGGGACATCCTGGCCGAGCGGCTGGTTCCCTATATCCGCGACCTCGGCTTCACGCATATCGAGCTGCTGCCCATCACGGAACACCCGTTCGGGGGATCGTGGGGCTACCAGCCGCTGTCGCTGTTCGCCCCCACGGCGCGCCTGGGCTCGCCCGAGCAGTTCGCGTCGTTCGTGGACCGCTGCCACCAGGCCGGGATCGGCGTGATCCTGGACTGGGTGCCCGCGCACTTTCCGACCGACCCGCACGGGCTGGCGATGTTCGACGGCACCGCGCTGTACGAGCACGCGGACCCGCGCGAAGGCTATCACCAGGACTGGAACACGCTGATCTATAACCTGGGCCGCAACGAGGTGCGCGGCTTCCTGCTGGCCAACGCCGTGCACTGGCTTGAACACTTCCACGCCGACGGGCTGCGCGTGGACGCCGTGGCATCGATGCTCTATCGCGACTACAGCCGCGAACCCGGCCAGTGGGTGCCGAACCGTTTTGGCGGCCGCGAGAACCTGGAGTCGGTGGCGTTCCTGCGCGAGATGAACACCGTGGTGCGCGAGCGCTGCCCTGGCGCCCTGACCATTGCCGAGGAATCCACGGCCTGGCCCGGCGTTACCGCCAGCGTGGAATCGGGCGGGCTGGGCTTTCACTTCAAGTGGAACATGGGCTGGATGCACGACACGCTGCGCTACCTGGGCCACGAGTCGATCCACCGGCCATGGCATCACGGCGACATGACGTTCGGCATGGTCTACGCGTGGTCGGAGGCGTTCGTGCTGCCGCTGTCGCACGACGAGGTGGTGCACGGCAAGGGATCGATGATCGGCAAGGCGCCCGGCGACGACTGGCAGCGCTTTGCCAACCTGCGCGCCTACTACGGCTTCATGTGGACGCATCCGGGCAAGAAGCTGCTGTTCATGGGCGGCGAGTTTGCCCAATGGCGCGAATGGAACCACGACGACGAACTGGACTGGGCGCTGCTGGACCAGCCCGCGCATCGCGGCGTGCATTCGCTGGTGCGCGACCTGAACCGCCTGTACCGCGCCCTGCCGGCGCTGCACGCGATGGATCACCGGCCAGAGGGCTTCCAGTGGATCGTCGGCGACGACCACCAGAACAGCGTCTTCGCCTACCTGCGCCGCGCCGGCCCCGACAGCAAGGACGTGGTGCTGGCCGTCGTCAACATGACGCCGGTGCCCCGCCACGGCTATCGCCTGGGCGTGCCGTTCGCCGGCACCTGGGAGGAGTGCCTGAACACCGATGCCGAGATCTACGGCGGCAGCAATCTTGGCAACGGCGGGCGCGTGCAGGCCGACGATACGCCATCGCATGGCCAGCCCGCGTCGTTTTCGCTGACGCTGCCGCCGCTTGCCACGCTGATCCTGCGGTACGCACCGGAACCGGGCGCCTGACAGCCGATGACGGGGCCCTGCCCCCTGCCCCGAGCCATCACAGATATCCATAACACCAGAAGAAAGAGGAGCTTCACGCATGGCGAGCCTTACCGTTGACCGGCTGCTGCCCGGCAAGCCGTATCCGCTGGGGGCCCACTGGGACGGCCTCGGCGTCAACTTCGCGGTGTTTTCCGCGAACGCCAGCCGCATCGACCTGTGCCTGTTCTCGCCGAACGGGCGCAAGGAAGTGCAGCGGCTGGCGTTGCCCGAGTGCACCGACGAAATCTGGCACGGCTACCTGCCGCATGCCCAGCCGGGCCTGCAGTACGGCTATCGCGCGTTCGGGCCCTACGAGCCCGCGCGCGGGCATCGCTTCAACCCCCACAAGCTGCTGCTGGACCCATACGCGCGTGCGCTGAGCGGGCCGGTGCGCTGGTCGGACGCGCTGTTCGGCTACCGGCTGAACAGCCCGCGCGCCGACCTGACGCCGGACCGCCGCGACAGCGCGCCGACCATGCCCAAGGCCGTGGTCATCGACGAAAGCTTCAACTGGGGCGACGACCGGCCGCCCGGGCAACCGTGGCCGACGACCTCGATCTACGAGGTGCATGTGCGCGGCGTGTCGATGTTGCGCGAAGACCTGCTGCCGCAGTACCGCGGCACCTTCGCCGCACTGGCCGACCCGCGCTTCGTCGAGCATCTGCTGCAGCTGGGCGTGACGTCGATCGAGCTGCTGCCGATCCACGCCTTCCTGCAGGACCGCTTCCTGATCGAGCGCGGGCTGCGCAACTACTGGGGCTACAACACGCTGGCGTTCTTCGCGCCCGAGCCGCTGTACCTGTCCGGCCGCCAGCACCATGAAGTCAAGATCGCGATCCGGCGGCTGCACGCGGCCGGCATCGAGGTGATCCTGGACGTGGTCTACAACCACACCTGCGAAGGCAACGAGCTGGGCCCGACGATGTCGTGGCGCGGCCTGGACAACGCCAGCTACTACCGCCTGATACCGGGCGACGAGCGCCACTACATCAACGACACCGGCTGCGGCAACACGCTGAACCTGTCGCACCCGCGCGTGCTGCAGATGGTGATGGATTCGCTGCGCTACTGGGTGGAGGTATTCCACGTCGACGGCTTCCGTTTCGACCTGGGCAGTACGCTGGGCCGCGAGAGCAATGGCTTCGACCCGGGATCGGGCTTCTTCGATGCGATCCTGCAGGACCCGGTGCTGTCGCGCGTGAAGCTGATCTCCGAGCCGTGGGACCTGGGCCCCGGCGGCTACCAGGTGGGCAACCATCCGCCCGGCTTTGCCGAATGGAACGACAAGTTCCGCGACAACGTGCGCCGCTTCTGGCGCGGCGACGCGGGCCAGCGCAGCGAACTGGCCGCGCGCCTGACCGGATCTTCCGACCTGTTCGACCGCCGCCACCGCAAGCCGTGGGCCAGCATCAACTTCGTCACCGCGCACGACGGCTTCACGCTGGCCGACCTGGTCAGCTACGCCCACAAGCACAACGAGGCCAACAACGAGGACAACCGGGACGGCAACGACGACAACGCCAGCGCCAACTGGAGCCCGGACGGCAACACCGAAGGCCCGACCGAAGACGACGCCGTGCTGGAAACGCGCGGCCGCGTGGCGCGCGCCATCATGGCCACGCTGCTGCTGTCGCAAGGCACGCCGATGATCACGGCCGGCGACGAATGGGGCCGCAGCCAGCAGGGCAACAACAACGCCTACTGCCAGGACAACGAGCTGTCGTGGCTGAACTGGGACGACGCGGCGCATCCGTCCAACGCGCCGATGCGCCGCGTGGTCAGCCGCCTGCTGGCGCTGCGCCGCCAGTTGCCGGTGCTGACCGAGAACCGCTTCGTCCACGGGCGCTCGCAACCGGCGCCGGGTCTGCCCGATATCGCCTGGTTCGGGCCGGACGGCAATGAACTGACCAGCGAGCAGTGGGCCAACCCTGAAGACCGCACGCTGGCGCTGCGCCGCGCCACGCACTGCGCCCAGGAGGAAGTGGAGGTCATCGTGCTGTGCCTGAACGCGAGCCACGAAGACGTGGTGTTCCGCATGCCGGCGCCCGGCGAAGACTGGCACCTGCTGTTCGACAGCACCGCGCCCGACCTGGAGGACGAGCCCGTCTCGCTCGACGACGAAGGCCGCCCGGCCTACAAGGTGCCGGCGCGCGGCCTGGCGCTGCTGGTCGCGGCCGTGCCCAAGGACGAGGACCCGTCGCGATGAACACGACTGGCACGACCGGCACGACCAGCACCCCGGGCGACGGCGACCCGCTGCGCCTGCTGGCCGAGCGCGCCGGGCTGCAGGTGCACTGGCGCGACGCGTGGAACCAGCCGCAGACGCTTTCGTCGGACGCCCTGCGCACGGTGCTGACCGCGATGGACCTTCCCTGCGCCACGCCGGGCGAGTGCGAGGCATCGCGCGCCCGGCTGGCGGCGGACGATGGCGCCCATGCGCTGCCGCCGCTGATCACCGCCGACCAGGGCAAGCCGGTGGTCGTGCCCTGGGCGCACACCGTGCCGCAGCGGCCCTATCGGCTCGAGTGCGAGGATGGCACGATCATCGAGGGCGTCGCGCAGCGCACCGGCGACGGCACGATGGCAATCGCGCCAATCTCCCAATGGGGCTATCACCATCTGCTGCTGGGCGATGTGGAGACCACCGTCGCGGTGGCGCCGCCGCGCTGCTACGGCATGGCCGACGCGCTGGCGGCATCGCCGCGCCCGGTGCTGGCAAGCAAGCCGTGGGGCCTGTCGGTGCAGCTGTACGGCCTGCGGCGCGGCGCCGACACCGGCCTGGGCGACCTGACCACGCTGGCACTGACGGCGGAAGCGGCGGCGCGTGCCGGTGCCGATGCCATCGCGATCAATCCGCTGCACGCCGGTTTTCCGGCGCTGCCGGAGCGCTTCAGCCCGTATTCGCCGTCGAGCCGCATCTTCTTCAACCCGCTTTATGCAGACCCGGCGCGCGTGTTCGGCCAGGCCGCCGTGGACCAGGCGGTGGCCGAACTGGGCATTGGCGCGGCACTGGCCGACGCCGAGCGCCGTACCGAGATCGATTGGCCGGCACTCGCCCGCGTGCGGCTGCAGCTGCTGCGCTGGCTCTGGGATCGGCACGACACGTTGCTGCCCGCCGCGCAGAAGCAGGCGTTTGCCGCATTCCGCGCGCGCGGCGGCAAGGCGCTGCTGGCCCACGCGACGTTCGAGGCGATCCAGGCCGAACAGCTACGCGCCGCCACCGACGACGAGACCCGGCGCGATGCCGCCGACTGGCGCCGCTGGCCGGCCACGCTGCGCAGCCCCGACGGTGCGGCGGCCATGGCCATGGCCACCACCGCGGCCGATGCCATCGGCTATCACGCCTTCCTGCAGTGGCTGGCCGCCGATGGACTGGACGATGCCCAGCAGCGCGCCCGCGCGGCCGGCATGGCGGTGGGCGTGATCGCCGACCTGGCCGTGGGCACCGATCCCGGCGGCAGCCACGCATGGACGCGGCAGGCCGAAGTGCTGAATGGTTTCCATGCGGGCGCCCCGCCCGACCTGTACAACCCGCTGGGGCAGGACTGGGGCGTGGCGGTGTTCTCGCCGCGTGGCCTGCGCCGCAACGGCTACGCCGCGTTTATCGAGATGCTGCGCGCCAACCTGGCCCATGCCGGCGGCCTGCGCATCGATCATGTACTGGGGCTCGCGCGCATGTGGCTGGTGCCTGAAGGGTCGCCGGCCAGCGCGGGCGCCTATCTGACCTACCCGCTCGACGACCTGCTGCGGCTGGTGGCCATCGAATCGTGGCGGCACCGCGCGATCATCGTCGGCGAGAACCTGGGCACCGTGCCGGAGACGCTGAATACCGCGCTGGAGGCGCGCGGCGTGCTGGGCATCGACGTGCTCTGGTTCGTGCGGGAGGAAGAGGAAGCGGAAGAGGATACGGAAGAGAACGATGAGTCGCGCGATGGTGCCGCTGCCGTGCCCCCGGCCGAGCCCGCCAGCCCCGCGTTCCTGCCGCCCGAAAGCTGGCCCGCGCAGGCCGTTGCCACCACGACCACGCACGACCTGCCGACGATTGCCGGCTGGTGGTCGGACCGCGACATCGCGTGGCGCGCGCGGCTGGATCAATTGGGAGCGAGTGAGACCGAGGATGGACTGATGGCGTCGCGCGCCGCCGAGCGCACCGCGCTGTGGCAGGCCATGTGCGACGGCGGCGTGGCGCGCGGCGCCGAACCGCCTGCCGACACCGCGCCCGTCGAGGCCATCCTGCGCTGGCTGCACCGTGCATCTGCCCCGTTGCGGCTGGTGCCCGTGGAAGACATGCTGGCGCTGCGCGAACAGCCAAACCTGCCCGGCACGGTGTCAGGCCATCCGAACTGGCAACGCCGGCTGGAAGCCGATCCACGCCACCTGTTCACGCGCCCCGACGTCACCCGGCGCGTGGCGGCCGTGCGTGATGGCGAAAATGGTGAACAGGTTGAAGACGGCAGGGATGACGAGGCGTGAGGTGTCAGGGCGACTCTTGATCCGCCAAAGCCCGGCAGAGCGCCTCGACGGTCAGCGGCTTGACCAGGTGGGCGTCGAAGCCGGCCGCTTCGGTGCGCCGCCGGTCATCGGGCGAACTGCGCCCGGTCAGCGCGAAGACCCTCAGGTTCAGCCCGGCCTGGCGCAGCGCGTCGAGCACCTCGTAGCCGCTCATGTCGGGCATCTCCAGGTCCAGCAGCACCACATCGGGCGCAAAGCTGCGCACCGCTTCCACGGCGTGCATGCCCGTGTAGACCGGTTGCGCGTGATGGCCCAGCACGGTCAGCAACTCGGCCATGCTGTCCGCCGAATCGGCGTTGTCGTCGACGATGAGGATGCGCTGGCCCGTGCACTGCGCAGCACCCGGACGCGCCACGCTGGCGCCGTCCATCTGCACCTCGGGCAGCATGACCGTGAATGTGCTGCCGTGGCCTTCGCCCGGGCTGCTGGCCTGGATGGCGCCACCGTGCGCCTCCACCACGGCCCGCGCCAGCGCCAGGCCGATGCCCAGCCCGGAACGCGCGGTCTCGTCGCCTTCCTGGGCGAACAGGTTGAAGATGCGATCCAGCGCCTCCGGCGCGATGCCCCGCCCCGTGTCGCCGATCGTCGTGACCACGTTGCCGGCTTCCGCGTGCACCCGCACCTTCACCGTGCCGCCGCGCGGCGTGTACTTGGTGGCGTTGCTGAGCAGGTTCGACAGCACCTGTTCCAGCCGCGCCGCGTCGCCATTGACGAAAACCGGGTCGGCGGGCAACTCCACCTCCAGCTGCTGGCTGGCCCCCTCCAGCGCGGGACGCATCGCATCGATGGCGGTCGCCACCACCTCGTTGTAGAGAATGGGCACCGGCTGCACCTTGAGCTTGCCCGACGTCACGCGGCCCACATCCATCAGGTCGGTCACCAGCCGCGTCAGCAACTGCAGTTGCCGGCCGATGATTTCGGCGCAATGGCGGATGCGGGAGTCTGCCACCGGCGCGAGCCGGATCACATCGACGGCATTGCGGATCGGCGCCAGCGGATTGCGCAGCTCGTGCGCCAGGATGGCGAGGAACGACTGCACGCGGCGCCCGGCGTTTTCGAGATCGGCCAGGCGGGCCGCGTCGGAGATATCGCGGGCGGTCCACAGCACGCCCGATACGCCCTGGTCGGCATCGCGCAGCAGCACCTGCCGCACCTGGCATCGCACCAGCGTGCCGTCGCGGCGCTGCAGCCGCTGCTCGCCCGACCACTCGCCGGTGGCCCGCACGGCGTCGAGCAGGCCGGGCGTCTCGTCGTGGGTGCAGTCCTGGGCGCCGACGGCCGTACCGTCTGGCGCGATGTCGGGCCGCGGATGCAGCAGCGACAGCGGCTGCCCCACCGCCTCCTGCGCCGCGTATCCGAACAGCTTCTGCGCGCCGGCGTTCCAGCTGCGGATCTCGCCTTCGGGGCCCAGTTCGCAGATCGCGTTGTCGTCGAGCGTGTCCAGCAACTGGTGCCAGCGAGACGCCAGCACCCGGGCGTGTTCTTCGGCGGCGTACTGGATCGTGATATCGCGGTAGACCACGGCGAAACCGCCGGCCCCGGCCAGCGCCACGATCACGGTGCTGGCATAGAACACGGTGCCGTCGCGCCGCACGCGCCAGCCCTTGTCCTCGGCCCGGCCGCCGGTCCGCGCCATCGCCAGCAACTGCCGGGCGGTGGCGGACTCCTTCGCGGCGCGGGCGGGATGAAAACGCGACAACGGCGCGCCGATGACTTCCTCGGCGGAATACAGCAGCACGCGGCGCGCGGCCTCTGTCCAGGCACTGACGCGGCCGTCTTCCGACAGCGCGAAGATCGCGGCATCCTCCACCGCATCGAGCGCATTGAGCAACTGGGCAGCCGGCAAGTCCATGGCCACGCTCCTTACGGTCTTGTTGGTGCTGCCTTTCTTGGAGGCAGTCCAGGCACCCCGGGGTGCCGGTCCGATCCAGGGCGAGGCCTGTCGCGCAACGCCCGACGCATGCCTGCAAGCATGCCCGCAAATCCGTACTTGCGGCAATGCCTGCGTGGCATGCAAAAACTACAACAGCTTATCGAAAGTATCGTAAGGATTCGTTGCGCCGACGAGCGGATTCACCCGCGCGTCAGCAGGCGTGTTCGCGCGCGGCCCGGCTCACCGAAGGCGGGGGCGGATGCTTGTCCGGCAGGTTGCGGGCAGGCTGGTCCCCTTTTTCCTTGTTGTGATCAGGGCTTTGGTCGGGGCGGCGGTCCGGCCGGCGGACAGGGTCATGCGGGATGTGGGTGGCCATGGCGCGTCTCGCGGAGATTTGCAGGATGGGAAGGCTCTCGTCTGCTGCAGGTTTCATACCAGCGCCGGCATCAGGGCTGCGGCGGATGCCGGCTGATTTCTTTACCCGCCTGTTCTAGCCTGAAACCAGCAGAACGTATTTATCCACGTTGATCTGTCCAGGAGTCAAGTGATGACCGATGCATCCCGGCTGCGGCCGGCCCCCGCCGACGCAACCCGTGGCCAAAGCGCCACGGCCGCCACGGAGCACCCCGACGACACCCGCACCGCAATGTCCAGCGCCACCATCCGGCGCGCGTTTCTCGATCACGTGTTCTATACGCAGGGCAAGCTGCCGGGCCACGCCAGCGGCAACGATCTCTACCAGGCGCTGGCGCACACGGTGCGCGACCGGCTGGTGCAGCGCTGGATCAGCACCGCCGAAACCTACCAGACCCAGCCGTCGCGCACGGTAGCCTACCTGTCGGCCGAATTCCTGATGGGCCCGCACCTGGGCAACAACCTCGTCAACCTGGGCATCGTCGACGAAGTGCGGGCGGCCATGACCACGCTGGACCTGGACCTGGACGACATCCTTTCGCACGAGGAAGAGCCGGGGCTGGGCAACGGCGGCCTTGGCAGGCTGGCCGCCTGCTTCATGGATTCGCTGGCGACGCTTGAGATCCCGGCGCTGGGCTACGGCATCCGCTACGAATACGGCATCTTCCACCAGAACATCATCGACGGCCAGCAGGTGGAAACCACCGACACGTGGCTGCGCCATGGCAACCCATGGGAAATCCAGCGCTCCGAATGGGCGGTGCAGGTGCGCCTGGGCGGTCACACCGAGCACTACACCGACGACCGCGGCCGCTACCGGGTGCGCTGGGTGCCTGAAAAGACCGTGGTGGGCGTGCCGTTCGATTCGCCGATCCTGGGCTACCGGGTCAACACGGTGAACACGCTACGCCTGTGGCGCGCCGAGGCGACCGAGGCGTTCGACTTCCACACGTTCAACCGGGGCGACTACCTGGGCGCGGTCAGCAAGAAAGTGACGTCGGAGAACCTGACCAAGGTGCTGTACCCGAACGACGAAACCCGCCAGGGCAAGGAACTGCGGCTGGAGCAGCAGTATTTCTTCGTGGCCTGCTCGTTGCAGGACATGCTGCGGCTGCTGGCATCCCACGGCATCCCGGTGTCCCGCTTCCACGAGAAGTTCGCCGTGCAGCTCAACGACACCCACCCCGCCGTAGGCATTGCCGAACTGATGCGGCTGCTGGTGGACGACCACGACCTGAGCTGGAACGACGCCTGGTACATCACCCGCAACGCGTTTGCCTACACCAACCACACACTGCTGCCCGAAGCACTGGAACAGTGGCCGCTGGAACTGTTCCGCCGTGTGCTGCCGCGCCACCTGGAGATCATCTACGAAATCAACGCGCGCTTTCTGGACGAGGTGCGGATCCGCTTCTACGGCGACGAATCGAGGCTGGCGCGCCTGTCGCTGGTCAACGAGCAAGGCGGCCGCTTCGTGCGCATGGCGGGGCTGGCCTGCGTGGGCAGCCATGCCATCAACGGCGTGGCCGACCTGCATTCGCGCCTGATGCGCGAGGACGTGCTGCAGGATTTCTACGCAATGTGGCCCGAGAAATTCACCAGCATCACCAATGGCGTCACGCCCCGCCGCTGGCTGGCGCTGTCCAATCCGCGCCTGACCCGGCTGGTCTGCGACGCCATCGGCGACGGCTGGATCAAGGACCTGGACCAGTTGCAGGCGCTGGAGCCCTTTGCCGACGATGCCGGCTTCCGCGCCCAATGGCAGGCCGTGCGCCGCGACAACAAGCGCGACCTGGCGCAACTGGTGCGCGACACCACCGGCGTGGTGGTGGACCCCGCGTCTATGTTCGACGTGATGGTCAAGCGCATCCACGAGTACAAGCGCCAGCACCTGGCCGTGCTGCACATCATCGCGCTCTATCACCAGATCAAGTCCGATTCGCGCGCCGAGATCCCGCCCCGCACCTTCCTGTTCGCCGGCAAGGCGGCCCCCGGCTACCACTATGCCAAGCTGATGATCCGATTCATCACCTCGGTGGCGGAGGTGGTCAACCGCGACCCGCACGTGCGGGACCGCCTCAAGGTGGTCTTCCTGCCGAACTTCAACGTGACCTACGGCCAGAAGATCTACCCGGCGGCCGACCTGTCCGAGCAGATCTCGCTGGCCGGCAAGGAGGCCTCGGGCACCGGCAACATGAAGTTCGCCATGAACGGCGCCATCACGATCGGCACCATGGACGGGGCCAACATCGAACTGCGCGATGCCATCGGCGCCGACAACTTCTTCCCGTTCGGGCTCAATGCATCCGAGGTCTATGCGCTGCGGGCGGCCGGCTACCATCCGTCCACCTTCTATGAATCCGACCCCGAACTGCGCGCCGTGGTCGACCTGATCCAGCACGGCTTCTTTTCCAAGGGCGATGCCGCCGTGTTCCGTCCGCTGTTCGACGGGCTGCTGCAGCACGACCCGTACATGCTGATGGCCGATTTCGCGTCGTACCTGCAGTGCCAGCGCGATGTCTCGGCCGCCTACGCCAATCCGGACCGCTGGCAGCGCATGTCGGTACTGTCGACCGCGCGTTCGGGCCACTTCTCGTCAGACCGGGCCATCCGCGAATACTGCGAGCGGGTCTGGCACGTCGATCCGGTGCCCGTGTGCCTGCTGCGACGGTCGAGCGGCCAGGTACAGGGGCCGCGTCGGGCCGGCGAGATCGGGAACACCATCGGCGAGGAGGCCATCGGCGGCTTCAGCGAGCGCTGCCAGTAGCGCCATCGCCACTTTTGAACCGAGGCGGCATCACGATTGAAGATTCGTGGATGCCCGACTCGCGCGCGGCAGTTTCTACAACGGCGACGGCACCTTATACATCGGCGTTGCCATGACGCTGTCCGCACCGGCCGGCCGCCTCAGGCGTCACGCGGCCGGGCCGGTTGCGGCCAAGCTGGCACAAAGTTCGCATTGCAGTTGCGCTGCGTCATTCCAGGCCCCTGCTATGGGCGCCGACGCACCGACATTCCGGTTTATCCCAGAAGAACTGCAAATCAGCGGGAGTCTCTCCTTGAACGCGAACACCTTGTTTGTGGCGGCGGAAGCCCAGCCCCTGGCCAAGACGGGCGGCCTGGCCGATGTAGTGGGCGGACTGGCACAGGCGCTGCTGCAGCGCGGCGCCGATGTCTCGATCCTGATGCCGGGCTATCCGCGTGCCGTGGCCGCGGCGCGCGACGTGCGCAGCCTTGGTGCGATCCACCTGCCCATGGCCCTGCCGCCCGGACACAGCCCGGCGCGGCTGCTGCAAGGCCTGATGCCCGACAGCGGCGTGCGCGTGATCTTTCTCGACTGCCCGTCGCTGTATGACCGCCCGGGGTCGCTGTACGTGGATGCCACGGGCCGCGACTTCTGCGACAACGCCCAGCGCTTTGCCGCGCTGGCGCACGCCGCGGCGGCGATTGCGGCCGGCGAGACGCCGCTGCCGGTGCCCAGCCTGGTGCACGCGCACGACTGGCACGCCGGGCTGACGCCGCTGCTGATGCACGCGCGCGGCCTGCGCATCCCCACCGTCTGCACGATCCACAACCTCGCGTTCCAGGGCGTCTTTCCGATGACGGCGGCGGAGCCGCTGGGCCTGCCCCCGCAGTCGCTGACGCCGGACGGCATCGAGTTCTGGGGCAAGATCAATTTCCTGAAGGCCGGCATCCGCTATGCCGACCGCGTCACCACGGTCAGCCACACCTACGCGCGCGAAATCCTGACGCCGCACTTCGGCCATGGGCTGGACGGCCTGCTGACGCATCGCGCGTCCGTGCTGGGCGCGATTCCTAACGGTGTCGATACCGACGCCTGGTCGCCGCGCACCGACCGCCTGCTGCCGCAGCGCTACGACGTGCGCAACATGACCGGCAAGCGCGCCTGCAAGGCCGCGCTGCAGGCGCGCCACGGGCTGCCGGTGGACGCCACCCGCCCGCTGATCGCCATGGGCAGCCGCCTGACCCACCAGAAGATGGCCGACGTGGCACTCGACGCCATCGCCATGGCCCTTGCCACGCACGCCGATGCGCAGTTCGTGGTGCTGGGCTGCGGCGATCCCAAGCTGGAAGCCGCCTACAGCGCGCTGGCGCAGCAGCATCCCGACCGCGTGGGCGTGGCCATCGGCTATCGCGAGGAAGACGCCCACCTGCTGCACGCGGGCGCCGACATGCTGCTGCATGGCAGCCGCTTCGAGCCGTTCGGCCTGACGCCGGTCTATGCGATGCGCTATGGCACCGTGCCGATCGTCTCGCGCGTGGGTGGCCTGGCCGACACCGTGCGCGATGTTGGCGATGATGCCGCGCCGGCCGCGCGCGCCAACGGCATCGTCTTCGACGGCGAAACCGCCGAGGCGATGTGCGCCGCCATGACGCGTGGACTAGGATGGTATGGCCGCCAGCGCCACTGGCGCAGCCTGCAGCGCACCGGCATGCAGACCGACTTCGGCTGGGAAGGCCCGGCACGCCAGTACATGGCCATGTACGGCGCGCTGGCGCCCGATCTTGCCCGCGTGCCGGTGCCCGTTGCCGCGCCTGTCATCGCGCCGGTCATCGAGCCCGTTGCAGCGGCGCCGGCAGCACGGCCCGCACGCGGTGGCCGCCGTCCGGTGGCGGTGCCCGAGGCCCCGACGCTGTCGCCGGCCGATGCGGCCGCCACGCCTGCGTGAACCCACAAACGCCGGCCCGCGCCCGTTGCCTGACTGAAATATGCGATTGCCCCGAAGGTAGCTCACGATGATGACCGCTACGCCATCCCTGCCGCCCCGTGACGGCATGCCAGTCCGCCCGAACTGGCAAACCCTGGGTGCCGATGCCCGGCTGCTGCCGTGCGGCGACGACACGGACGCGGGCTACTGGTTCGGCCCGGTCCGCCTGGCGGATGGCCGCGTGCGCTTCCGCTTCTGGGCGCCCGACGCCGCCGCGCAGGGCCATGCGGTACGGCTCGAAGTGGCGGGCATGGCGCCGGTGATCATGGTGGAAGGCAAGCGCGGCTGGTTCGAGGCCGTGGTGCCATGCTGCCACGGAGTGCGCTACTGGTTCCGGCTCGACGACGGCACGATCGTGCCCGACCCGGCATCGCGGCTGCAGGCCGACGACGTGCATGGCGCCAGCGTGCTGTGCCTGCCGGAAAATGGCGCCGCCTACGCCTGGCAGCATACGGAGTGGCGCGGCCGGCCCTGGCATGAAGCCGTGATCTACGAACTCCACGTGGGCCTGTTCGGCGGCTACGCAGGGGTGATGGCCGAACTGCACCGGCTGGCGGCGATGGGCTTCACCGCCATCGAACTGATGCCGCTGGCCGAGTTTCCCGGGGCGCGAAACTGGGGCTACGACGGCGTGCTGCCGTTCGCGCCCGAGCGCAGCTACGGTTCGCCCGACGAGTTGCGCGCGCTGGTCGACGCCGCCCATGGCCTGGGCATGATGGTGCTGCTCGACGTGGTCTACAACCACTTCGGGCCCGAGGGCAACTACCTGCACCAGTACGCCAGCCCCTTCTTCCGCACCGACCGGCAGACCCCCTGGGGCCCGGCCATCGACTTCCGCCGCGCCGAGGTGCGCCGCTTCTTTGGCGAGAACGCCCGCTACTGGCTGGAATCGTTCCGCTTCGACGGCTTGCGGTTCGACGCCGTGCATGCCATCGAGGATGAAGGGTGGCTGCCGCAGCTGGCCCACGAACTGCGCACCTGCCTGCCCGACCGGCATGTGCATCTGGTGCTGGAAAACGACCACAACGACGTGGCGCTGCTCCAGGCCGGCTACGACGCCCAGTGGAACGACGACGCCCATCACGCGCTGCACGTGCTGCTGACCGGCGAGCACGACGGGTACTACAGCGAATACCAGGCCGAGGTGCCCGGGACGACGAAGGCCGAAGCCATCGGCACACCGGCGCTGCATCACCTGGCGCGCGTGCTGTCCGAGGGCTTTGCGTGGCAGGGCGAGGTATCGCCACACCGCAGCGGCGACGAGAACGGCCCGCTGCAGGGCCGCGAGGTGCGGCGCGGGCAGCCCAGCGCGGCGCTGTCGCCCACGTCGTTCGTGATGTTCCTGCAGAACCACGACCAGACCGGCAACCGCGCCTTCGGCGAGCGCCTGGCCACGCTGGCCAACCCCGACGCGCTGCGCGCGGCGGTGGCGCTGCAACTGCTCTGCCCGCAGATTCCGCTGGTGTTCATGGGCGAGGAACATGGCGCACGCACGCCTTTCCTCTACTTCACCGATCATCCGCCCGAACTGGCGCAGGCCGTGCGCGACGGCAGGCGGCGCGAATTCGCCGCGTCGTCGGCCTTCAGCGACGACAGCCACGCCGCGCGCATCGCCGATCCGAACGCGCCGGAGACATTCGACGCCTCGCGTCCGGTCTGCGACGACACCGACGGCGATTGCCGCGCATGGAACCACTACTACGGCGAATTGCTGTCGATCCGCCGCAACGAGATCATGCCCCGGCTGCGCGATTGCCGGCCCGATGGCGTCACGCTGCTGGCCGAACGGGCCCTGGTGGCGCGCTGGCGGCTGGGCGACGGCAGCCAGTTGTCGATCTGGCTCAACCTGGGCGACGCGCCCGTGGACGCCGACTGCGCCGGCGGCCAGATGCTGCATGCCAGCCAGTCCGGCGCCATTGCATCGCTGATGGCCGGCATCCTGACCGAACACTGCTGCGTGGCCTGCCTGCATCCTGCCTGACATCCTCATGACCACACCTGCCGACGTGAACCACGCCGACCTCGATCACGCCGGCGTGCCGCGCGCCACGGCGCGGCTGCAGCTGCATGCCGGCTTCACCTTTGCCGACGCCGCCGCGCTGGTGCCGTACTACGCCGGCCTGGGCATCAGCCACCTGTACCTGTCGCCGATCACCGCCGCACGTCCAGGGTCCACGCACGGCTACGACGTTACCGACTGCACGCGGATCAGCCCGGAGCTGGGCGGCGAGGAAGGTTTCCTGACGCTGGCCCGCGCGGCACGCCACGCCGGGCTGGGCATCGTGCTGGATATCGTGCCCAACCATATGGCGGCCGATGCCGCCCACAACGCGTGGTGGCGCGACGTGCTGACGCACGGCGAACGCAGCGCCTACGCCCACTATTTCGATATCGACTGGCAATCGCCCAACCCCGACCTGCGCGGCAAGGTCCTGCTGCCGATACTGGGTGACCCCTACTGGCAGACGCTGGAATCGGGCGCGTTGACCGTGCAGCGCGGCGGCGATGGCCGGCTGGCGCTGCGGTACGGCGACCACGACCTGCCACTGGCCGAACCGGACGACACGGCCACACCCGCCGGTGCCAACGCGCAGCACGACCTGCTGGAACGCCAGTCCTACCGGCTGGCGTGGTGGCGCACCGGCGCCGCCATGCTGAACTGGCGCCGCTTCTTCGAGATCACGGAGCTGGTGGGCGTGCGCCAGGAATGCGAGGATGTATTCGAAGCCACGCACGCGCTGCCGTTCCGCCTCTACCGCGAAGGCTGGATCGACGGGCTGCGCATCGACCATGTGGACGGCCTGGCCGATCCGGCCGGCTACTGCCGGCGCGTACGCGAACGTCTGGACGCGCTGCGCCCGGGCCGCCCCGCCGAACTGGCGCTGATGCACCCGTGGCTGGTCATCGAGAAGATCCTGGGCGAACAAGAGCCGATGCCGCGCGACTGGCAGGTCGACGGCACCACCGGTTACGACTTCATGGACGAAGTGGGCGCGGGGCTGCACGACCTGCATGGCGCGTCCCGGCTGAACATGCTCTGGCTGCAGATCAGCGGCGACGACCGCACCTTCGCCGAACACGTGCATGCCGGGCGCCATCGCGTGCTGGCGCGGCATCTGGTCGCCGAGGTCGACACGCTGTGTGCGCGGCTGCATGCGCAGACGCGCGCCGACCTGACCACGCGCGACCTGACGCCGCATGCGCTGCGCCACGCTTTGACGGCCTTCATGACGGCCATCCCCGTGTACCGCAGCTACTACACGGCCGAGGGCAATGACGATGGCCGCGACCGCACGTTCGACGACGACATGGTGTCGGCCGCAGCCAACGCCGCCCGCCGTCACCTGGCGCCGGACGAATCGGCCGCGCTCGACTTCATCGTCGGCGCCTTGCGCACCGGCGCGCCGCTCGACAGCCCGGCCGGAAAGCTTCGCACCAAACTCCAGCAACTGATGCCCGCGCTGGCGGCCAAGTCCACCGAGGACACCGCCTTCTACCGCTATGGGCGGCTGCTGTCGCGCAACGAGGTGGGTAGCGACCCCGGCACGCTGGCCATCGCGGCCGAGCGCTTTCACGAGCGGATGCAGGCGCGCGCCGAGGCGTGGCCCCATGCCATGCTGGCGGTGGCTACCCACGACCACAAGCGCGGCGAGGATGCGCGCATGCGGCTGGCGGTACTGAGCGAGTTGCCCGAGGCATGGGCCGAGGCGGTGGCGGGCTGGGAAACGCATCTGGCGCCGCTGCTGGCGGCCTCGCCCCGGGGCCCCGATGGCATCGACCGGATGATGCTGTACCAGACGCTGGTTGGCGCGTGGCCCGCAGACCCGCGTGCGATGGAGTCGGAGCACGGCCAGCGGGCCTTTGTCGACCGGATCCTGGCCTGGCAGCGCAAGGCCATCCGCGAAGCCAAGCGCCACGGCAGCTGGACCCATCCCGACACCGAATACGAGAACGCCTGCGAAGCCTTCGTGCCGGCCATGGCCCTTGGCGGCGACGACAGCGTGCTGGAAAGCATCGGCGCCTTCGCCGCGCGCATCGGCACTGCCGCCGCGCTGAACAGCCTGGCGCAGACCCTGTTGCAGCTGACCGCGCCCGGCGTGCCGGACCGGTACCAGGGCAATGAAACGTGGGACTTCAGCCTGGTCGATCCCGACAACCGGCGCGCGCCCGACTACGCGCGGCTGCAGGCGCAACTGGAGTGCCGTGCGGGATGGGCCCACTGGCTCGCAAACTGGCGCGATGGCCGCATCAAGCAGCAACTGATCCGTAGTGTGCTGGCGTTCCGGCGCGACAATCCGGCGCTGTTCGCGCAGGGCAGTTATCGGCCGCTATCCACTAGTGGCGAGCTGGCCGGTTCGGTGCTGGCCTTTGCCCGGCAATGCGGCAATGCCGAAGCTGTGGTGGCCGTGACGCGGCTGGCGGCGGCGCACGTCGATCCGGCCGAGCCACGCATCCCGCCGCCTTGCTGGCATGACACGGGGCTGCGCACCGGCGATGGCGAATGGACCGACGCGCTGACCGGCCACACCGTCACCTCCCATGCGGGATGGCTGCGCGCCCAGGACGTGTTTGCGACGTTGCCCGTGGCGCTGCTGGTGCGGCGGTAAGGTCTAGCTGCGGCCCAGCGTGGCGGCCAGTTGCCCGGCGGCCTCGTCGTCGGTGCGCTCGAAGCGCAGCGGCGTGACCGACACCGCGCCACGCCCGACGACCATCGCCTCGGCGTCGTCCACATCGGGTCGCGGGCCGCGCGCAAACTGCAGCCAGTGATACGGAATGCCGCGCGGGTCCACGTGCGCGCGCACATCGATTTCCTTGACCAGCCCCATGCCCTGGCGGGACACCACCAGCGGGCCGGCCTTCTCCGGCTCGATGTCGGGAAAATTCACGTTCAGGCAGGCGCCGTCGCTCCAGCCCGTTGCCAGCAGGCGGCGGATCACGTCGGGCGCCAGCGCGCGCGAGGTCTGCCATTTCACCGCATCGCGGTCGGTGAACACCTGGCTCAGCGCAATCGACCGGATGCCGAGCAGCATGCCGGTCATGGCCGCGCCGACCGTGCCGGAGAACACTGTTTCCAGCCCCAGGTTGCCGCCCCGGTTGATGCCCGACAGCACCAGGTCGGGCGGCGCATCGCGCATGATGTGGCGCGCGGCCATCACCACGCAGTCGCCGGGGGTGCCGCTGATGCCGAAGCGGCGCGGCCCGTGCTCGGCCACGCGTAGCGGCGCGTGCAGGCTGATCGAGTGCGACGTGCCGCTCTGGTCATGATTCGGCGCGACGATCCACACCTCGCGGGCCAGCGTGGCCGCCACCTGCTCCAGCACGGCCAGGCCGGGCGCCTCGATGCCATCGTCATTGGTCAGCAGCACGCGGTCGACTACGAAATCGGTCATGGGAAGGGTCTCGGAGGGGCGATTGAACGGTCCCTACTGTATCCCAAGCCCGGCGGCCCCGGCAGGGGCTGCCCGCGTGTGCTGCCCGTGTGTGTCGCCCGGTGCCGCCGGCTCAGTGCAGCCGGTGCGCGTCGGTGTCGAGCGCCCGTTCGGCCGCGTCGCCAGTCGCGCCGCGATAGTACAGATGGACGCCGATGGCCAGCGAATCGTGACGGATCTCATGCAATGCGCGCCATGCCTGGACCGGGTCCTTGAACACCAGGTAGTGCGCCTCCCGGGCCACCAGGTCGGCCACTTCGTGCAGCCCGTGGTTATGCAGCGCGCCGACCAGGTGATCGAGGCTGCGATGCGTGCGGGCGTCTGTACGGGGATAGAGCATGTGGAGCACGGCCACCGGCGATGCGGCCGGCTGCGCCGTGAAGGCGGCGACGATGTCCTGATGGTGAATGGCCGTGACGGCGTTGTCGGTAGCCTGCGTGCGGAAGGACTGAAGTCCTGCGTCGAGGGTCGTGTTGTTCATCTCAGCACCTCCTGGTCAAAATCTGAACGACAGTGGTGCAAAGATAGGGGATTATTGACGCGCCGCAATACGCGTTTCTCGCAACAGTGAATTCCAGCCATTCCGCCGAACGGAACATCGGGCGGGATGTCCATGGATCGCATTTCTTTCCGGCAGCTTTCCACCGGCTTTCAGTTGACTTTCACCGCGCCGCGTCGATCACCGGGCGCTTCACCCGCATATCCATACGCGATCTTCTTCGTTTGCGGCGTGCCTGCCGCGCCCTACGATCCTGTCTTCACCCGTTTCGGGAAGTTCGCGACGGCCGGCTTCAGGCGCTGGCCAGCCCGCGCTGCAAGGCCGTTTTGAGCATCGAGAAGACATGTCGTGCCACAGGATTGACCGCATTCGGACGCGCCCACAGGTAGTACGTGACATCGGGCAGCCGTGGCAGGCCATCGCTTTCGCCCAGGATGCGCATGTCGGCCTGCAGCAGGTCGATGCTGCGCGCCGTGATGCCCAGCCCGCCGCGCAGCGCTGCCTTGATGCCAATCAGGCTCGGCGCCAGGTAGGCGATGCGCCACGGCACACCGGCATGCGTCAGCGCTTCCAGCGACAGCTTGCGGAACAGGCTCGGTTCGTCGGCCAGGATCAGCGGCACCGGCGAGCCGCGTTCGTAGACGAAATCCGCGGCGCAGACCCAGATGGTGGGCGTGGTGCGCAGCACGATGCCGTCGAGCGCGCTGTCTTCGCGCGTGGACACGGTCAGGTCGATCTCGCCGCGCCGCAGAGACTCCATCAGGAACGGGCTGCGGCCCACATGAATCTCCAGCCGCAGCGCCGGCGACGACCGCGCGATATGCGACAGCAGCACCGGCAGGATGGTGTCGGCCACGTCGTGCGGCGCGCCAATCCGCAGCGATCCGGTCAGGTCGCCTTCGCGCAGCACGCGCAGCGCCTCGTCGTTGGTACTGAGCAGCTGCCGCGCATATTCGAGCAGCTTCTTGCCGTGCCGGGTGAACTGCTTGCCGCGCCCCTGCCGTTCGAACAGCGGCAGGTCCAGCTGCTCTTCCAGCCGCTGCATCTGCTGGGTCACCGCCGATTGGGTGCGCTGCACGGCCTCGGCGGCAGCGCCGAACGTATCGTGATCGGCAATGGCCACCAGCGTGCGCAGCAGGTCGAGATCAAGGTTTCGCATTCATTAGCAGCGCTAATGGATTTTCGTCGCGCATTAAGTGGTTTTCAGGACAGGTGTTCATTACAGTGAAACACGAAGCACCGTTCTACCCCCCAAAAACAGAGATTGCAAGGATTGATCGCACCATGTCCCTCGCAGCACAGCGCCAGTCCGCCGTTGGCGACACCATCGAATCCATTAGAAACATTGTAGACAAGGGCGGGGTTACCCGTACCAGTCTGGCCGAAGTGCTACCCCTGGTGGAAGAACTTGCTGCCCGGACCGAATTGTGGAACGAAGCCGACTATCCGCCGCCCGAGGCCAACGAGCGCCAGGCGCGCTACCTGATCGCCGAGGATCCGAACCAGACCTACGCGCTGTACCTGAACGTGATGCGGCCCGGCAAGCGCATCCCGCCGCATAACCACACCACCTGGGCCTGCGTGGCCGGCGTGAGCGGCGTGGAGGTCAACGACGTCTACGTGCGCACCGACGACGGCAGCCAGCCGGGCGTGGGCACGCTCGAGCATTCGCACACCGTGGAAGTGGGCCCGCGCCACGGCATCGCGCTGCTGCCCGACGACATCCATTCCGTGGAAATCCGTGGCGATGACGTCATCCGTCATCTGCACATGTACGGCCGCGCGCTGGAAACGCTGACCGAGCGGCTGAGTTTCGACCTCGAGACCGGACGCTGCCAGATCATGAACGTGGGCGTACAGACCCGCCGCTAATCGTCAGCTGAAACCAGCCTGACCCGGGGCCGCCGCGCCCCGACTCCCGAGATCCAGGCCGATTTCCTTGCTGTTCCAGCCAGGGCGGCCCCCTTTTGCCCAAATTTCATGACCCAGCCCACCTACACCGCCGTCGACGCCGTCACCCTGAAGGGCTGGCTGCACGATGCCGACGAAATCGCGCTGTTCGACGTGCGCGAGCACGGCCAGTACGGCGAGGGCCATCCGTTCTACGCCGTGCCGCTGCCCTACAGCCGGCTGGAACTCGACGTCGGCCGCCTGGCGCCGCGTACCGACGCCCGCATCGTGCTGGCCGACGACGGCGATGGCGTGGCACAGGCCGCAGCCGCCGCGCTGGCATCGCTGGGCTACTCGTCGGTATTCGTGCTCGATGGCGGCATGCCGGCCTGGCGCGCCGCCGGCTACACGCTGTTCGCGGGCGTGAACCTGCCATCCAAGACTTTCGGCGAGCTGGCCGAACATCACTACCACACGCCGCGCGTCACCGCCCAGGAGCTGGCCGCCATGCAGGCCGGCCCGCAGGCGCCGGTGGTGCTCGACGGCCGTCCCACCAGCGAATTCCGCAAGATGAACATCCCGGGCGCGATCTGCTGCCCCAACGGCGAACTGGCCTACCGCATCCGCGACCTGGTGCCCGACAGCACCACCCCGATCGTCATCAACTGCGCCGGCCGCACGCGCAGCATCATCGGCGCCCAGTCGCTGATCAACTTCGGCGTGCCCAACCCGGTCTATGCGCTCGAAAACGGCACGCAGGGCTGGTACCTCAATGATTTCACGCTCGAACATGGCGGCACGGCCCGCTACCCCGACAACGGCGAGCCGCAGGGCCTCGACGCCGCGCGCACCGCGGCGCGGGCGCTGACGCAGCGCTTCGACGTGCCGCATATCGACACCACGCAGGCCAGCGCATGGCTGTCCGACACCACGCGCACCACCTTCCTGTGCGATGTGCGCACGGCCGAGGAATTCGCCGCCCAAACGCTGCCCGGCGCGCAGCACACGCCCGGCGGCCAGCTGATGCAGGCCACCGACCAGTATGTCGGCGTGCGCCGCGCCCGGCTGGTGCTGTTCGATGCCGAAGGCGTGCGCGCCACCGTCGTCGCCAGCTGGTTGCGCCAGATGGGCCATGACGCTGTGGTGCTCGAAGGCGGCCTGCAGGCTGGCCTGGATGCCGGCGTGCGCGCGGCCCGGGGACCGGTCCATGAAGTCACCGCGCTGCCTGCCGCTTCCGCCGCGCAACTGGCAGCCGGACTTGCCGATCAATCGATGCTGGCGCTGGACCTGCGCGGCAGCATGGCCTACCGCGCCGGGCACGTCGCCGGCAGCCGATGGTCCATCCGGGCACGGCTGGCGCAGGACCTGCGCGGCGTGCCGCACGACACCACGCTGGTGCTGATCGGTGACGCCGATGGCGACGATCCCGCCGAGCTGGCCGTGGCCGACCTGCGCGCGCTGGGCTACCGCGACCTGCGCCGGCTGCAGGGCGGCTTCCCGGCCTGGCGCGACGCCGGGCATGCCGTGGGCCAGGGCGCCGACACGCTGCCCGACGCGCGCTGCATCGACTACCTGTTTTTCGTGCACGACCGCCACGACGGCAACAAGGCGGCGGCGCGCCAGTACCTGGCCTGGGAGACGGGCCTGATCGCCCAGCTCGACGCCCAGGAGCTGGCGACGTTCCGCTTTCCGTCCGTCGCCTGATTACCCCAAGAGCCCATCCACAACAACCCTGCCATAGAAGAACGAGGTCGCCCCCATGTTCCGTCCGATGTCATCCCGCCTGTCGTCGCGCCTGTCGCAGTACCTGGTTGCCACGTGCGCCGTCACGCTCTGCAGCGCCGCCGTGGCGCAGCAGCCCGTGGCGCCCGTCAACGGATTTCCGTCGCAGCCGCTGCGGATTGTCTCGCCGTTCCCGGCCGGCGGCGGCAATGACGCTGTGACCCGCGTGGTGGCCACGCGGCTGTCGCAGGTGCTGGGCCAGAGCGCGGTGACCGACAACAAGGGTGGCGCGGGCGGCAACATCGGCACGCGCTACGTGGCCGAGGCCAAGCCAGACGGCTATACGGTGCTGACCTCGCAGGTATCGATCATGGCCGTCAACCCGACGCTGTACCGCGCGCCGGGCTTCGATCCGGTCAAGCAGTTCATCCCGGTCACGCAGATCAACGCGGCGCCGCTGGCCATCGTGGTATCGGCCAACGCGCCGTGGAAGACCTTCGAGGAACTGGCCACGCAGGCCAAGGCGCAGCCGAACAAGATCACGTTCGCCACCCCCGGCAACGGCACGCTGTCGCACCTGGTGGGCGTGGTGCTGGACAAGGACAGCAACGTGGCACTGCAGCACGTGCCCTACAAGGGCGCGGGGCCGGCCATCAACGACCTGCTTGGTGGCCAGGTGGACGTGCTGATCACCTCCACGTCGTCGGTGGCCGGTTTCATCCAGACCGGCCGCATGCGTGCGCTGGCCGTCACCAGCCCGCGCCGGCTCGGGGTATTCACCAAGGTGCCGACACTTGAAGAGCTGGGCTATCGCAATGCACGCTTCGAGGACTGGTACGGCTTCTTCGTGCCGGCCGGCACGTCGCCGGAACGCGTGGCGCTGCTGAACCGCGCCATCGTGCAGGTGCTGCAGATGCCCGAAGTGGTGAAGACCATCAACGAGGGCGGCAGCGACGTCGTCGCCAACAGTTCCGAGGCATTTGCCGCGCAGATGAAGCAGGACATCGCCCGCTGGTCGCAGATCGTGAAGCTGTCCGGCGCGCACGTGGACTGACGCGAGACGTGTGACGCACCCGGCACGCCCCTTGCGACACCCTCATACACCATGCGCCAACCCACAGGCCAGCCAATGACGAAAGCGCTCTCCACCCGCCTTGCCCATGCCGGACGCACCGCCGCCGTGCCCGGCGGGCAGCCGGTCAACCCGCCCGTGGTGCGTGCCAGCACCGTGCTGTTCGAATCGGTCGCCCAGCAGCGCGAGATGCGCGCCCGGCGCGACACCGAACGGCTGTTCACCTACGGCGCTCGCGGCAATCCCACCAACTTCGCGCTCGAGGACATGGTGACCACGCTCGAGGACGGCTACCGCACGCGGCTGTTCCCGTCCGGGCTGGCCGCCGCCGCGATGACGATCCTGGCCTACGTGCGGCCCGGCCAGCATGTGCTGCTGCCCGACTGCGTCTACGAGCCGGTGCGCAACCTGGCCAACGGCTTCCTGCGCCAGCACGGCATCGCCGCCGACTTCTATGCGGCCGACGGCTCGGACCTGGACGCAAAGCTGCGCCCCGAGACGCGCCTGGTCTACGTGGAGGCGCCGGGATCGCTGGTCTATGAAATGTGCGACCTGCCCGCGCTGGCGGCCCGCGCCCATGCGCACGGCGCGCTGGTGGCGGCCGACAACACGTGGGGCTCCGGCATGCTGTACCGCCCGCTGACGCTCGGCGCCGATATCTCGCTGATGGCCGCCACCAAGTACCTGGGCGGCCATTCCGACGTGATGATGGGCACGGTTTGCACCACCGAGGCCGCGTGGCAGCCGCTGGCCACGATGGCCGATGCCTTCGGCATGACCGTGAGCCCCGACGATGCCTACCTGGTGCAGCGCGGCATCCGGTCGCTGGGCGCGCGCCTGGCCCAGCACCAGGCCGGCGCGCTGGCCGTGGCGCAATGGCTGCTCAACCGCCCCGAGGTGGCCGATGTCTTCTGCCCCGCCCTGCCGCATGATCCAAACCACGCGCTGTGGCAGCGCGACTGCCATGGCACCAACGGGCTGCTGTCGTTCACGCTGCGTTCGCAGGCGCCGGTGGCGCCGGAGCGCTTTGTCGACAGCCTGCGGCTGTTCGGCATCGGCGCCTCGTGGGGCGGCTTCGAAAGCCTGGCCGTGCTGGCCGACATGCGCCGGGCGCGCAGCGTCACGGACTGGTCGCCCCACGGCACCGTGATCCGCCTGCATATCGGCCTGGAAGCGGTACCCGACCTGCTGGCGGACCTGGACCAGGCGTTCGCCGCCATTACCCATCTCGACTCGACTGAAAAGGATGTTTCCCATGCCAATCATCGGTGACTGGCTGCGCCAGCAATCCGGCCCTGCCCGCACCAGCGGCCAGTTGCCCGTTGGCTCGATGGCGTCGGGCATGTCCGTCACGCTGCCCTATGTGGCCGTACGTGGCGCGCAGCCCGGCCGCACGCTCTGGCTGCACGGCCAGGTGCATGGCGACGAGATCAACGGCATGGTGGCGGCGCTGCGTTTCGCGCGCGGCCTGGACCCGGCCACGATGCGCGGCAACGTGGTGGTCACGCCCACCGGCAACCCGCAGGCGCTGGACGCGCGGCGCAAGCGCAATCCGTATGACGAGCTGGACCTGGACCAGACCTACCCCGGCAATGCCGGCGGCCTGGTGTCCGAGCGGCTGGCGCACGCGCTGATGAACGAGGTGCGCGGCGTGGCCGACGTGCTCATCAACCTGCATACGATGAATCCGCTGTTCGATGCACGGCCCTACACCGTCTACAAGGTGCATCCGGGCAGCAGCGTGACCGAGGCCGAGGTGCTGGCGGCGATGGCGCCGTTTCACCCGCATGTCGCCTGCCAGCAGGACGTGGGCGGCAAGGGCGAGTTGCCGGGCAATATCGCCGGCGCGCTGGACTACCAGTGCCTGGCCGCCGGGGTCTGCGCGTTCATGCTCGAACTGGGCAGCGGCAGCCGCTTCGAGGCGGACAACATCGCCGTGGCCGAGACCGGCTTCCACGGGCTGGCCGTGCAGATGGGCATCCTGGACGGCCCGCCGGCCAAGCCTGCCGCGACGACGCTGCGGCGCGTGACCCGTCGCGGCTGGATCACCGCCGATGAAGGCGGCCTGTTCATTCCCGGCGCGCGTGCCGGCGACCAGGTCGGCGAAGGTGCGTCGATCGGCGACACGCTCAAGCTCGACGCATCGCTCACGCCTGTGAAGCCGCTCACGCGTGACGGCGTGCTGATCGGCCTGCGCAGCGACCCCGTGGTCCACACCGGCGAACGCCTGGCGTTCGTGGCGTGGGAATGGGACACCGTGGCGGTCTGAATTCCTCGCCTTTTCGCATGACAACGGCCTGCCCTCACCCCCGCCCCTCTCCCGCTAGCGGGAGAGGGGAGAAAACCCGAAGCCTTCAAAACGCCCCTTGTTCGCTCCCCTCTCCCTCCGGGAGAGGGGCCGGGGGTGAGGGCCAGCGCCTCAACGTCCTATCACGCATCCCCCGCACCACCGGAGTCTCACCATGTCCGCCCGCCGTCTCCTGCTACTCAGCCTTGCCCTGCTCGCCCCGCTGGCCCACGCCGCGTGGCCCGATTCATCCAAGCCGATCCGCGTGGTCGTCGGCTTTCCGCCCGGCGGCGGCGCCGACGCGCTGGCGCGTGCGATTGCGCCGGCGCTGTCGGACCAGCTCAAGGCCAATGTCATCATCGATAACCGGCCCGGCGCGGGCGGCCTGATCGCCACCGATATGGTGGCCAAGGCCGCGCCCGATGGCTATACGCTCTATATCGCCACGCCCGGATCGTTCACGATCTGGCCGAACCTGCGCAAGCTGGCCTATGACCCGCAGAAGGACTTTGCACCGGTCAGCGTGCTGGTGACGATGCCCAACGTGCTGGTGACCGGGGCCGACACGCCGTACAAGGACGTACAGGGCCTGCTGGCGGCCGTGAAGACCGCCAACGGCAAGTTCTCGTACGCATCCGGCGGCAACGGCACGATCGGCCAGATTGCCGCCGAGCAGTTCAAGATGCTGGCCGGCGTGCAGATGCAGCACGTGCCATACAAGGGCACCACCCCGGCGCTGACGGACGTGATGGGCGGCGTGGTGCCGATCACGTTCTCCGATCCGTCGGCCAAGCCGCTGATCGCCTCGGGCAAGCTGCGCGTGCTGGCCGTGACTACCGCCAAGCGCTCGCCGCAGTTCCCCGGCGTGCCGACCGTGGCCGAGGCCGGCGTGCCCGGCTACGACGTCACCAACTGGTACGGCCTGGTGGCCCCTGCCGGTACCCCGCCCGAAGTCATCGCGCAACTGAACAGGGCGCTGGTCAAGGTCATGGCCGATCCCGAGATCCGCCACCGGCTGGCCATATCGGGCATGGATGCAACGTCCGACACGCCGCAGCAGTTCGCCAAACTGCTCGACAGCGAGCGCACGCGGTGGGGCGACCTGATCCGCCGCGCCGGCATCCAGGGCGACTGACACCGTGGCCGTCCGCCGTTATCCGCAACTTGCGCACTGGGGCGCCTTCACCGCCGTCGTCGAGGATGGCCGGCTGGTCCGCTGCGAGCCGTTCGCGGCCGACCCCAACCCGTCGCCGCTGCTCGAATCGATCGTGCCGATGGTCTACTCGCCCACGCGTATCCGCTCGCCGATGGTGCGGCGCGGGTGGCTGGCGCAGCGCGAGGCCAGCGACGGCCATGCACGCGGCCGCGACGATTTTGTCGAGATCTCGTGGGACGTCGCGCTCGACCTGGTGGCCAGCGAGATCGCGCGCGTGCGTGACGCCCACGGGCCTTCCGGCGTGTTTGGCGGCTCCTATGGCTGGTCGTCGGCCGGTCGGCTCCATCACGCCCGCTCGCTGATCCGCCGCTTTCACTTCACGGGCGGCGGCTGCGTCGACCAGGTGGGCAACTACAGCTGGGGCACCGCGCAATTCCTGCTGCCGCACGTGATTGGCACCGACCGCCCGCTCACGGGCCGCGTCACGGCCTGGCCCAGCCTGATCGCCCACACCGAGGTCTTCGTGGCGTTCGGCGGGCTGGCGCTCAAGAACGGCCAGGTGTCGTCGGGCGGCGCCGCCGAGCATACGCAGGAGCAGTGGCTGCGCAAGCTGGCGGCCAGCGGCGCCACGGTCATCAACATCAGCCCCACGCGCGACGATTGCCCCGATTTCCTCGGTGCCGAATGGATTCCGATCCGGCCCAATACCGACGTGGCGCTGATGCTGGCGCTGGCCTACGAACTGCGCCGCACCGGCGCGCATGACGCCGCGTTCCTGGGCTCGCACTGCAGCGGCTGGGCCGAGCTGGAAGGCTACCTGCTGGGCAGTGCCGATGGCGTGCCGAAGACACCTGCGTGGGCCGCCGCCATCACCGGGATACCGGCCGCGCGCATCGCCCAACTGGCCGCGCAGTTGGCTGGCAAGCGCAGCTATATCACCTGCAGCTTCGCGGTGCAGCGCCAGCATCGTGGCGAACAGCCGTACTGGATGGCCATCGCGCTGGCCGCCATGCTGGGCCAGATCGGCCTGCCGGGCGGCGGCTTCGGCTTCGGGCATGGGTCGATGAACGGCGTGGGCAATCCGCGCGTGGCGACGCCGGGCCCGGAGATGCCGGTCGGCCGCAACCCGGCGGGTCTGGACATCCCATGCGCGCGGCTGTCGGACATGCTGCTGAATCCGGGCACCGCCTACCGGTTCAAGGGCGAGACGCGGCACTATCCCGATGTGAAGCTGGTGCACTGGGCCGGCGGCAATCCATTCCATCACCACCAGCAGCTGGCGCGGCTGCGCCAGGCATGGGCGCGCCCGCAGACGGTGATCGTGCAGGACATCTGCTGGACGGCGACCGCGCGGCATGCCGACATCGTGCTGCCGGTGACCACGGCGCTGGAACGCAACGATATCGGCGGCTCGTCGCGCGACCGCTATGTGCTGGCGATGCACCAGGCCATCGCGCCCCTGCACCAGGCCCGCAGCGATCTCGACATCTTTTCGGACCTGGCCGACCGGCTCGGCTATCGGGACGCCTTCACCGAAGGCCGCGACGAGCGCGGCTGGATCGCGTCGATCTACGCCCGCTGCCGCGACGCCCAGGCCAGCGCGGGCATCGACCTGCCCCCGTTCGACCAGTTCTGGCGCAGCGGCCACGTCGCCCTGCCCGCACCGACCGAAGACTTCGTGCTGTTCGACGACTTCCGGCAAGACCCGCTGGCCCACCCGCTGCGCACGCCGAGCGGGCGCATCGAGCTGTCCAGCCCGACGCTGGGCGCCTTGTCCGAAGACTGCGGCACCCATCCGAACTGGCAGCCGCCCGTCGAATGGCTGGGCGCGGCCGAAGCGCGCCGCCATCCGCTGCACCTCGTATCGGTGCAGCCAGCCGACCGCCTGCACAGCCAGCTGGACCCTGCCACGCTGGCCCAGTCGGGCAAGGTGGCTGGCGCCGAGCGCATCACGCTGCACCCCGCCGACGCGGCGGCGCGCGGCCTGCACCCCGGCATGCGGGTACGCGTGCACAACGCCCGGGGCGCGATTGCCGCCGGGCTGGCGGTTAGCGACGGGTGGCCCCGGGCGTGGCGATGATGGCCACTGGCGCCTGGTACGACCCCGACGCCAACGGCCTGGACCGCGCCGGCGCCGCCAACACGCTGACACTGGACATCGGCACATCGGACCTGACCCAGGGGCCGAACGCGATGAGCTGCCTGGTGGAGGTGTCGCGGGAGGGGTAAGTGTGGCTAATGGCCCGCCGGGGCCGTTGCGCAAGGTATGCGTGGATAGCGGCCACGAACATGTCGGCCTGTTCGATCATCTGGCGTGCATCGTCCGGCTCGACGGGCTCGCCTTCATAGTCGGCGACATAGCGGCGTGTTTCGGCCTGCTTGAGCAGGCGCCCCATCTCGCGTGGAATCGGGCCATTCTTGATTAGCAGATCGCTGAATGCGTTCAGGACGCCCTTGTGGGTCTTGCCGATCTCGGCGCCGGCCGAAATCAGCGCGGCGCGGGCCGCGTCGAACATGGCGTAGTAGCCGCGATTGCACGCGCCATCGGGATCACCCGCGTCGAGCAGGAGGCCAGTGCTTGGTCCGCCTTGCCCATCAGATCCGTCGCCCTCACAACCGCACCCCTTCCTGGGCAATGTTCCGGAGCAGGGCCGGATTTGCAAAGCGCTCCGGATGGTCCCACTGGTCGAGCCAGATCGGCAGCGGAGAAATGTTGATGCCCGTGTCGAGAAGGACGTCGTAGGCGACGTCGGCCATGGCCAGGGTTGTGGGCAAGGCACGCCCATGCTCGCCTTTCAACAGGATGGCGACGTCGGCGTCGCTATCCGGCCGGTGCGTGCCACGTGCCCGGCTGCCGAACACAATGGCCCCGCCACGTCGAAACGCGGCGCGAGTACGGCCAGGAACTGGCGGACGGCGATTTCCGTATTGGGGTCTAGGCGATTCATATGCCACCTGTTGAGCGATCCGTGCCAATCATAGCGCGTCTGGGTGAATGGCAAGTCAGTTCGCCTCCGTCATTCACGCCCTCGCCCCGTAGCTGGCGCCGCAAACCCGTCGATTCGGCCCCTGCCCTGGCAAGTGGCTTCGCCGTGGCTTATACCTGTCACATCGCAACGACAATCACGACGAGGACCGAGCCATGCGACATGTGCATCCCCCTTTCCCCCGTTCCCGGGCGGCAGCGCCGACGAGCAGCAGGCCTGGGCCTACTGGCGCGCGCGCCGCATGATGCGGGCGCTGCGTGGCTGGTATGTCCACCTGCTGGTGTACGTGGTGGTGAACAGCTGGCTCTGGCTGCGCTTCTTCTATTTCCCGTCGCCGTCGTGGTCGCACTACGCCACCACGGGCTGGCCGTGGCCGCTGACGACCACGCTGGCGTGGGGGCTGGGGCTGGGCGTGCACGGCATCCTGGTCTGGACGCGGCTGTCGCGCTGGGGCCGCGACTGGGAAACCCGCAAGATCCAGGAATTCATGAACCGGCAGCAGTGACCCTGTGCCTCCGCGTCCCAAGGCGCGGAGCTACATCTGCCTGAACCTGTGCACGTAGGCGCGCGACACCGGCAGCTCGGTGTCGCTGCCGCGCATCCGCACGAACAGGCGCCCCGAATCGTCGCGGCGCGTGCCCGCCACGTGTTCCATGTTGACGATGGTCGACCGGTGCACCTGCCAGAAGACCTCGGCGTCCAGCCCGTCGATCAGCTCCTGCAGCGGCGTGCGGATCAGGTGCTCGCCCTCCTGCGTGTGGACCACCACGTATTTGTCGTCGCTCTGGAAATACAGCACATCCTGGATCGGCACGTGGCTGGTGGTGTTGCCCCGGCTGGCACGCACCCAGCGCAGCGGGCCGGCGCCTTCGGCGCGTGACTGCCCGCGCGTCAGTTGCCCCAGCAGTTGCGCCAGCTCCGGCAAGGGCGCCGAGTCCTGCAATGCGCGGCGCAGCCGTTCGATGGTGCGGCCCAGCCGTTCGTCGGTGACGGGCTTGACCAGGTAGTCCACGGCCGCGCGCTCGAACGCGTCCAGCGCGAACTCGTCGTAGGCGGTGACGAACACCAGGCGGGTGTCGGTTTCGATGCCCTGCGCCACCTCCAGCCCGACAGGCCCGGCATCTTGATATCGAGAAAGGCCACGGCCGGCGCCAGCCGGGCGATGGCCTCGGCCGCTTCCAGCCCGTTGGCGGCTTCCGCCACGATCTCCAGTTCGGGCCACAGCCGGGCCAGCTTGCCGCGCAGGTGCGCGCGCAGGTGTTCCTCGTCGTCGGCGATCAATGCGGTGGGTTTCATGCGGTGGCTCCGTTGCGGAAAGCGCGGGGCAGCGGGATTTCGACCTGCACGGCGGTGCCGGGCGAGCGGTCTTCGATGCGCACGTGGGCGTCGCCGTCGTACAGCACGGTCAGCCGTTCGCGCAGGTTGGTCAGCCCGACGCCGGCATTGCCGCCCGGCCGGAAACCCATGCCATCGTCCTCGATCGTGGCCAGCATGCGCGGGCCGCGCCGCTCCAGGCGCACCAGCAGCCGGCCGCCTTCCACCTTCGGCTCCAGCCCGTGCTTGACGGCGTTTTCCACCACGGGCTGCAGCAGCATCGGTGCCAGCGGCACGGCGTCCAGCGATGGGTCCACGTCCACCGTGTACTGCAGGCGGTCCCCCATGCGGATCTTGATCAGGGCCAGGTAGTCGCGCAGCAGCGTGGCTTCCTGCGCCACGGTGCCCTGCGTAGCCCGGCTGGCCGCCAGCGATGCGCGCAGGTACGCGATGAAGTGTTCGAGCATCAGCGTGGCCTTCTGCGGCGCCGGCTCGATCAGGCTGACCACGTTGGCCAGCGTGTTGAACAGGAAGTGCGGTTCGATCTGGGCCTGCAGCAGCCGCATCTGGGCTTCCACCAGCTGCTTCTCGGTGGACAGCGTGCGCACCTGGTCGCGCGCCATGAATTCGGCGATCTTGCGCTCTTCCCAGCCCCGGCCCAGCAGCCCGACCCGGCTCCAGGTCATGATGCCGTGCACCGCCAGGCCGATGCCCCAGCCCATCAGCGGCGCGCGCGCCCACGGCCGCTCGAGCGAAGTCACAAGGTTGATGACGATCAGCAGCGCGTTGACGCCCACGTAGATCATCGCGTGCATGTAGAAGAAGCGCAGCGCGCGCACGCGGCGGCGCGCGTCCTCGTAGGCGCGCTGGTCGGCCGAGGTACGCCAGAGGTCTGGATCGACGGAACGCAAGGTAGATTCCCGGACGGGCGTGGAGTTGCCGCGAGATTACCACCGGGCTGGCATCCCGAACATCGGGATTGCGCGGATCGACAGGAATCCGTCGCCGGTCGCCGATGAGGGGCGCCAGCGGCTGGACGTTCCCATCGATTCACCTGCGCTCAGCGGCCAAAGCGGCGCGGATCGTACGGCGCGGGGTCCACGTAGGGGTGTCGCGGTCGAACAGCTCGGCCAGCAGCCGCGCCGTGGCCGGCCCCAACGTCAGTCCCTGGTGGCCGTGGCCGAAGTGGAACCACAGGTTGGCGTGACGCGGCGCCCGTCCCACCACCGGGCGCATGTCGGCGATGCACGGCCGCGCGCCCATCCACGGTTGCGCTTCCACCGGCTGGCCCAGCCGCACCAGGTCGCCAGCCAGCTGTTCGGCGCGGACCGACTGCACCGGCGTGGGCGGCGATTCGTGATGCGCAAACTCGGCGCCCGTGGTCAGCCGCAGGCCCTGGCGCATCGGCGCCAGCAGGATGCCGTTTTCGGCGTCGAGCAGCGGCCGGTCCGGCATGGCGTCGACCTGGTAGTGGCGGTGGTAGCCGCGCTTCACGAACAGCGGCAGCCGGTATTCGAGCCGGCGCGTCAGTCCGGCCGCCCAGGGCCCCAGCGCGATCACGGCGTGCTCGGCTTCCACGTCGCCATCGCGCGTGCGCACGGTCCAGCCGCTGCCCTGCTGGCGCAGCGTATCGGCATCGCCCTGCAGGAACAGCCCGCCCTCGCGCTCGAACAGGGCCGCGTAGCGCGACACCAGTTCGCCGGGATCGCTGACCGTCCACGGGTCCTGCCAGTGCACCGCGCCGGCCATCGGCCGCTGCAGTACCGGTTCGGCGACGGCCAGCGCGGCGCTGTCCAGGATGGCGTGGCGCAACTGGTGCGCGGCGGCCACGGTGCCGGCCTCTTTCGCGGCTGCGTCGAATGCGGCCGGGCTTCGGTACGCCTCCAGCCATCCCGATTTGCGGATCAGGTCCTGCGCACCGGCGCGCTCGATCAGCGGCGCGTGCTCGTCGATGCAGTGGCGGATCAGCGCCGCGTAGGCGCTTACGGTCGCCGTATAGCGTTCGGGCGCCGAGGCGTGCCAGTAGCGCGCCAGCGATGGCACCAGCGACGGCAGCGCGCGCAGGTGGTAGTGCACGTCGTTGCCGCGCCGGGCGGCCACGCGCAGGATGGCCTGCCAGGCGCGCGGAAACGCGTAAGGCTGCACCGCTTCGCGCTGGATGATGCCGGCGTTGCCGTACGAGGTCTCGCGGCCCGGCGCGTTCCGGTCGATCAGGCACACGGCATGGCCGCGCTGCTGCAGCGCCAGCGCCGTGGACACGCCGACGATGCCGGCGCCCAGCACGATCACTTCGGCCTGGCGGGAGATTCTGGAAGCTTCTGTCATGAGGTCTTGCCTGCAGGTTTTTTGCGGTCTTGCGTGGGCGAAGCCCGGTGCTGGCGGGGCTGCCCGCCATGTCGATCTGCCGGGCCGTCTCGCGCAGGCAATCGGCCAGTTCGGCCACGCTTGGCGGCAAGCGGCGGTCGCGCAGCGTGATGATGCCCACGGGCGGCAGTTCCACTTCCACGGCCATGGGCAGCACATGGAAACGCCCTTCGGCCTGCAACTGGCGGCCCACCGAGCCGGCGACAAAGCCCACGGCCTGCCGTTGCGCGACGAACGTGGTGACGGCCAGGTAGGCCGACGACTCGATCACGTCGGCTGGCGGCTGCTGGCCATGGCCGAAGAACGCCTGCTCGATCTTGACCCGCAGCGACGCCCACGGCGGCGGCAGCACCAGCGGATGCCGCGCCAGGTCAGCCCAGTCGGCGTGGGCCTGCCGCGCCAGCGGATGGCCGGCGGCCACGATGGCCACCATCGGGTCTTCGTAGAGCACTTCGGTGACCAGGTCCGGTGCGGCATAGGCCGGCTCCAGGCGTCCGACGATGACATCGAGCTCCGACAGCCGCAGGCGCGGCAGCAGGTGCGTGAGATCGCCCTCCTCGACCAGCACCGTCGCGCGCGGCGAGCGGTCCTTGAGCCGGGCCACGGCCTGGGCCAGCAGCACGGGCAGCGTGGCGCCCATCGACCCCACCCGCACGCGGCCGGCCGCGCCGCTGGCCACGGCCTCGATCTCGTCTCGCGTCACGTCGTACTGGGCCAGCACGGCGCGCGCAAAGCGCACCAGCGATTCGCCGGCCGGCGTGGGCTCGGTGCCGCGCGTGGAGCGCGTGAACAGGGTCAGGCCGAGCATCTTTTCCACCTCGGCCAGCACCTTGGACACCGCCGGCTGGCTGACCGACAGGAATTCGGCTGTGCGGCCCAGATGGCGGAATTCGTCCAGCGCCACCAGCAGTTGCAGGTGGCGAAGCTTGATATTGGAGCGGAAGGCCCGGTCGATATGCGCCATGGCAGCGAGTCTACCTAACCGGAAGGTTATGAAGCAATGCCAATTTTCTATTGGATGGTTATGTTCGGCGTGCCCACAATCTCTGCCATAGCGGGTTGGCCTGGAAGCCGGTCCGCGACCTAAAACAAGATCGGAGACATCCCCATGACGCATGGCCTTCCCGCCAGCTTTTCGCGCCGCCGGCTTCTGCTGGGCAGTGCCGCCACCGCCGCCATTGCCGCTACCGGCACGGCCAGCCTGCTTGTGCCGCGCATGGCACGCGCCGCCGGCGAATTTCCCGACCGTCCCATCACCTTCATCTGCCCGTGGCCGGTGGGCGGCACGGCCGACCAGTCGATGCGGGCGCTGTGCCAGGTGGCGTCGGGGATGCTCAAGCAGTCGATCGTGGTGGAAAACCGCGCCGGGGCGTCGGGCATGATCGGCACCAAGGCACTGGCACGCGCCAACCCCGATGGCTACACCATCGGCCAGATTCCGATCTCGGTCACGCGCTTCTCGCAGCTGGGCATGCTGCAGCTGGACCCGCGCACCGAACTCACCTACCTGGCGCGCACCTCGGGCCAGACCTTCGGCATCGCCGTGCCGGCCAACTCGCGCTTCAAGACGCTGGCCGACGTGGTGGCCGAGGCCAAGGCGCACCCGGGCCGCATCACCTACGCGCACGCCGGCATTGGCGGCGCCACGCACGTCGGCATGGAGCAGTTCGCGCTGGCCGCGGGCGTGAAGTTCAACGCCGTGGCCTACAAGGGTGGCTCGCAGGCGCTGCAGGACGTGCTGGCCAGCCAGGTGGACCTGCTGGCCGATTCCAGCTCGTGGGCGCCGCATGTGGAAGCCGGCAAGCTGCGCCTGCTGGCCACCTGGGGCGAGCAGCGCACTCCGCGCTTCAAGGACACGCCCACGCTCAAGGAGCTGGGCTACAACGTCGTGGTGGAAGCCCCCAACGGCATCGGCGCGCCCAAGGGCCTGCCGCCCGATATCGAGAAGAAACTGCGCGATGCCTTCCGCGCCGCCGTGGCCAGCCCGGAGTTCAAGACCGTGGCCGCCCGCATCGACGCGCCGATCATGTACCTGGACGGCCCCGACTACAAGAAGTACGTCGCCGAGGTCTACGGCCAGGAAACGCAGCTGATCCAGCGCCTGAAACTCAAGGAAATGCTCTCGCAGAGCTAACCCGCCCCGTATCCGACCATCGTGACTTTGAATCCCGTCATTCGCCTGCACGCCAACGACAACGTCCTGATCGCCCGGGGCGACCTGACGCTGGGCCAGCACCTGGAGACCTGGGCGTGCGCGTGCGCGCCCAGGTGCCTGCCGGCCACAAGATTGCCGCCCGTGCGATTGCGCGCGGCGAGCAGGTCAGGAAGTACGACACCGTGATCGGCGTGGCCGACCGCGACATCGCCGCCGGCGAGCACGTGCACAGCCACAACCTCCGGCTCGTGGATTTCTATCGCGACCCCGCGTTCGGCGCCGATGTCCGCCCGTGGCCTACGTGCCGGAAAGCGAGCGGGCCACGTTCATGGGCTACGTGCGGCCCGACGGCCGCGTGGGCACACGCAACTTCGTTGGCATCCTGTCGTCGGTGAACTGCTCGGCCACGGTGATCAAGCATATCGCCGCGTATTTCACGAACGAGCGGCTGGCGGCCTATCCCAATGTCGATGGCGTGGTGGCGTTCGCGCAGAGCAGCGGCTGCGGCATGTCGTCGCCCAGCGAGCATTTCGACCTGCTGCGCCGCACCATCGCCGGATACGCCCGGCACCCGAACCTGGCCGGCGTGCTGATCGTCGGCCTGGGCTGCGAGCGCAACCAGGTGGCGTCGCTGGTGGAATCGCAGGGGCTGGTGCCCGGCGAGAACCTGCATACACTGGTGATGCAGGACACGGGCGGCACGCGCGCCACCATCGAGGCCGGCATCCGCGCCATCGAGGCCATGCTGCCGGCCGCCAATGCGTTCCGGCGCCAGCCCGTCAGCGCCAGCCATATCAAGGTGGGCCTGGAATGCGGCGGCTCCGACGGCTTCTCGGGCATCACGGCCAACCCCGCGCTGGGCGCGGCGATGGATATCCTGGTGCGCCACGGCGGCACCGCGATCCTGTCGGAAACCCCGGAGATCCACGGTGTGGAGTACATGCTCACGCGCCGCGCGGTCACGCCCGAGGTCGGCCAGAAGCTGCTGGACCGCCTGGCCTGGTGGGAGCGCTACACGGCCGGGCACAACGCGCAGTTCAACGGCGTGGTCGGCCACGGCAACCAGCAGGGCGGCCTGGCCAACATCTTCGAGAAGTCGCTGGGCTCGGCCATGAAGGGCGGCACCACGCCGCTGCAGGCCGTGTACGAGTACGCCGAGCCGATCGATCGCGCCGGCTTCGTCTTCATGGACTCCCCGGCTACGACCCGGTGGCCGCCACGGGCCAGATCGCCAGCGGCGCCAACCTGATCTGCTTCACCACGGGGCGCGGCTCGATGTTCGGCTCGAAGCCGGCGCCGACGATCAAGCTGGCATCGAATTCGCCGATGTACCGCCGGCTCGAAGAGGACATGGACCTCAACTGCGGGCTGGTGCTCGATGGCGAATTGAGCGTGGCCCAGATGGGCGAACGGATCTTCGCGCACATCCTGCGCGCGGCCTCGGGCGAGCCGACCAAGAGCGAGTTGCTGGGGCTTGGCGATCATGAATTCGTACCCTGGCATGTGGGGATCGTGAGCTAGCGACTTCGTTTCTTCACGCGCCCGGCCCTCACCCCGGCCCCTCTCCCGCGACGCGGGAGAGGGGAGCAAACCACAGGTTTATCGAAGCGCCTGCTTGCTCCCCTCTCCCTCCGGGAGAGGGGCCGGGGGTGAGGGAAAAGCCTTCCAGAATCCGACCAGACGACCCCATGCTGACCACCCTCACCCATCCCGACCTGCTGCGCACCCAGAACTTCATCGACCAGCAGTGGTGCGACAGCCGCGCCCGCCTGGAAGTCACCGACCCCGCCACCGGCGATGTCATCGCCGACGTGCCCGATAGCAATGCCGACGACGCCCGCCGCGCCGCCGATGCCGCCGCAGCCGCCTTCCCGGCCTGGAGCCGCCGCACCGCACGCGACCGTGCCCAGATCCTCAAGCGCTGGCATGCGCTGATCCTGGCCAGCGAACAGAACCTGGCACGCATCGTCTCCGCCGAGCAGGGCAAGCCGATGCACGAGAGCCTGGGCGAAGTGCGCTACGGCGCATCGTACGTGGAGTGGTTTGCCGAGGAAGCCACGCGCATCTGCGGCGACGTGGTGGCCGAATCCGTGCCGGGCCGCAAGATGCTCGTGCTGAAGGAACCCGTGGGCGTGGTGGCCGCCATCACGCCGTGGAACTTCCCGCTGGCGATGATCGCCCGCAAGATCGCCCCGGCGCTGGCGGCCGGATGCACCGTGGTGGCCAAGCCCGCCGAAGACACGCCGCTGACCGCGCTGGCGCTGGTCCGCCTGGCGGAACTGGCCGGCCTGCCGCAGGGCGTGCTGAATATCGTCACGGCATCGCGCGCCAATACGCCGGCCGTGGTCGGCGCCTGGCTGGCCGACGCCCGCGTGCGAAAGATCACGTTCACCGGCTCCACGCCGGTGGGCAAGCACCTGGCCCGCGAATCGGCCGGCACGCTCAAGAAGCTGTCGCTGGAACTGGGCGGCAATGCGCCGTTCATCGTGTTCGACGATGCCGATCTGGATGCCGCCGTCGATGGCCTGATGGCCGCCAAGTTCCGCAACGGCGGCCAGACCTGCGTCTGCCCGAACCGCGTCTACGTGCAGGCCGGCGTGCACGACGCGTTTGTCGACAAGCTGGCCGCCCGCGTGGGTGCGCTGCACGTAGGCCCGGCCACCGAGCCGGCCGCCCAGATCGGCCCGATGATCAACGCCCGCGCCGTCGACAAGATCCACCGCCATGTCTGCGATGCCGTGGACCAGGGCGCCCGCGTGGTGGTGGGCGGCGAACGCGTGCGCACCGGCGACGGCCCGCACTACTACGCGCCGACCGTGCTGGTGGGTGCCACGCCGCTCATGGCGCTGGCGCACGAGGAAACCTTCGGTCCGGTGGCGCCCGTGTTCCGCTTCACGCACGAGGACGAGGTGATCCGCGACGCCAACGACACCCCTTTGGCCTGGCCGCGTATTTCTATTCCAACGACGTGCGCCGCATCTGGCGCGTGGCGCAGGCGCTGGAAACCGGCATCGTCGGCATCAACGAGGGCGCGCTGGCGTCCGAGGCCGCGCCGTTCGGCGGGGTCAAGGAATCGGGCTACGGCCGCGAGGGATCGCGCCACGGGCTTGACGATTACATGCATACCAAGTATCTGTGCCAGGGTCAGCTGGACTGACAACGACGCCCGCACCGAAACCCGGACCGAGGAGACACCCCATGCCCGCCCACAATCCGTTCAAGGCCGCCCTGGCCGCCCGCCAGGCCCAGATCGGCCTCTGGATGTCCGCCGCCACGCCCTACCTGGCCGAAATCACCGCCACGGCCGGCTTCGACTGGCTGCTGGTCGACGGCGAACACGCGCCCAACGACGTGCGCACGATCCTGCAGACGCTGCAGGTGCTGGCCCCGTACCGCTCGCAGCCGGTGGTGCGCGCCGTGTCGGGCGATACCGCGCTGATCAAGCAGTTGCTGGACATCGGCGCCCGCACGCTGCTGATTCCGATGGTTGATACCGCCGAGCAGGCCGCCGGGCTGGTGCGCGCCACGCGCTATCCGCCGTTTGGCGTGCGCGGCGTGGGCAGCGCCGTGGCGCGCGTGTCGCAATGGAGCGCCCGCAAGGACTACCTGGACGTGGCCGACGACGAGGTCTGCCTGCTGGTGCAGGCCGAGACCGTGACCGCCATGCAGAACCTGGAAGCGATCTGCGCCGTCGACGGCGTGGATGGCGTGTTCATCGGCCCGGCCGACCTGGCCGCGTCGATGGGCCATCGCGGCAACCCGGGCCATCCCGAGGTGCAGGCGCAGATCGAAGCCGCCATGCGCACGATCATCGCCAGCGGCAAGGCCGCCGGCACGCTGACTTCAGACAACACGCTCGCGCGTCGATACCTGGAACTGGGCTGCACCTTCGTGGCCACCGGCGTCGACGTGCTGGTCTACGCCAACGCCGCGCGCAAGCTCGCCGCCGAATTCCTGCCGGAACGCGCCCAACAGGTGTCCGCGCCCGGCGCCGCCTACTGAGTACCGAAGATGTCCTCGCTGCCTTCCCAAGCCCTGTCTCTCCACCAAGCCCTTCATGGCGCCATGCTGGACATCGTCGGCCCCAACGGCTGCCTGACCGCCGATGCCGATACCGAGCCCTACGTCACCGATTACCGCCGCATCTATCGCGGCAAGTCGCCGCTGGTGGTCATGCCCGCCACCACGGAACAGGTCAGCCGCGTGATGGCCTGGTGCTACGAGCACGACGTGCCCGTGGTGCCACAGGGCGGCAATACGTCGCTGATGGGCGGCGCCGTGCCCGACGACAGCGGTACGGCCGTGGTGATCAGCCTGAAGAAGATGAACCGCGTGCTGGCCATCGACACCATCAACGACACGATGACCGTGGAAGCCGGCGTGACGCTCTCCGGCGCGCGCTCGGCCGCCGACGACGCCCGGCGCCTGTTTCCGCTGCGCATCGGATCGGAGGGCTCGTGCCAGATCGGCGGCAACCTGTCGACCAACGCGGGCGGCACCGCCGTGCTGCGCTACGGAAACATGCGCGACCTGGTGCTGGGCATCGAGGTGGTGCTGCCCGACGGGCGCATCTTTTCGTCGCTCAAGGGCCTGCGCAAGGACAACACCGGCTATGACCTGAAACACCTGTTCATCGGCGCCGAAGGCACGCTCGGCATCATCACCGGCGCGGTGCTGAAGCTGATGCCGCAGCCACGCTCCACCGCCGTGGCATTCGTCGCCGTGGACGGCCCGCAAGCCGCCGTGAAGCTGCTGGGCGAGGCGCGCGCGCTGTCCGGTGGCGCCGTGACGGCGTTCGAACTGATTTCCGCCCCGGCGCTGGACCTCGTGCTCGAATACCTGGGCGACGTGCCGTCGCCGCTACCGGCCCGGCATGACTGGATGGTGCTGATCGAACTGACATCAGGCACCGACGAGGAAACGCTGGGCGGTACGCTGATGGAGATCCTGGAATCCGGCCTGGGCAACGGCTGGGTGGTGGATGCGGCCGTGGCGTCGAGCCTTGCCGACGTGCAGCAGTTCTGGCGCATCCGCGAGGAAATCTCGGACGCCCAGACCCGCACCGGCGGCAGCATCAAGTGCGATATCTCGGTGCCGGTGTCGCGCATCGCGGAGTTCATCGGCAAGGCGTCGGCCGAGGTGCTGGCGCTGGAGCCGGCCACCCGCATGGTGATCTACGGCCACATGGGCGACGGCAACGTCCACTTCAACCCCCTGCGCCCGAAGGACCGCGACGCCAGGGACTTTCTGGCGCAGTGGTACAAGCCGGTGTCTGACCTGGTCGACGGGCTGGCCCATGCCGAGAACGGCTCGATCTCGGCCGAGCACGGCATCGGCGTGGCCAAGCGCGACGATCTGGGCCGCTACAAGTCGCCCGTGGAACTGGAACTGATGTGGCAGGTGAAGCGCGCGCTCGATCCGAAGAATTTGCTGAATCCGGGCCGGGTGCTGCCCAGGATCGACGGGGCCGCTGACTGAGCAGAGCGCGATGGCATGAAAAGCGGGGCCGCAGCCCCGCTTTCGTGCGCCGGTTCCTGCCTTAGCGCGGGTTCTTCTTCATGTCTTCCTTGGTGTCGCCATACGCGGCCTGCGTACGGCCGGCCACCTGCTGGGCCTTGCCCTTCATTTCCGTGGAAGTCTTGCCGGTTACCTTGCCGGCCAGTTCCTTGGCCTTGCCCTTGGCCTCGTTCACGCGGCCCTTTACCTGGTCCTTGTTCATGATCGCACTCTCCTGATGGGTCGGTTCGTAGAGCGTCCGCGCCTGCGCCGGCCCGGCTGGCGGGCCTTGGCGGCAGGGTGCGGCGCTACTGGTCAGTGTAGAAAGCACGAGGGGCCGACTGTGTAGGACATGGCCGCAACCGTGTGTCGGACGGTGCCAATGCGGCCTGCCGCCCCGCCCTTGCGTCCGCCGCGCAGCGGCCCACAATGGATGCAGCGGCCAGCTTGCAGCCGACTTAATCCGCCATTCATCGAGCCGCGATACGCTTGCGGCACTTTGTCCTTCCTGCGTTCTGCGCCCGCTTTCGCTCCGCCCCCTCTATGGACGGCCACCTTCATATCCAGCATCTCTGCGGCCACGGACGCGGCCCTTATACGCTCGACGTCATGGCCGGCCAATGCACGGTGCTGTCGGGCGCCTCGGGCAGCGGCAAGAGCCTGTTGCTGCGCATGATCGCCGACCTCGACCCCAGCGACGGCAATGTTCGCATCGGCAGCACGCCGCGCGAGGCGTTGAGCGGCCCGGCCTGGCGTCGCGAAGTGACCTATGTGGCGGCCGAATCGGGCTGGTGGGCCGACGACGTTCGGAGCCATTTCGACGATGCTGGCGCGACTGACGGTCGCCGGCTCGCGCGCCTGGCGCGGCAACTGGGCCTGCGCGACGACATCCTGGCAGCCCCCGTCAGCCATCTGTCCACGGGCGAGCGGCAGCGGCTGGCGTTGCTGCGGGCCATCGTCCGCCGGCCGCGTTTCCTGCTGCTCGACGAACCCACCTCGGCGCTCGATCACGACACCACGCTGGCCGTGGAAGCCGTCTTGCGAGAAGTCATGGCCGAAGGCGTGGGCCTGCTGGTCGTCTCGCACAACCCCCAACAGGCGGCGCGCCTGCAGCATGCGCACTGGCGCCTGTGCCCGGCCGGACTGGAGCCGGTGCACCCATGAATCCCATCCTGCTGACGTCGGGCGACCTGGCACTGGCCAGCCTGCTGATCGTGGCCGGCGCCGTGCTGTCGCTGGCCATGTCGCTGGGCATCCATCGCGCCCTGCTGTGGGCGGCGGCCCGCATGGTGGTGCAATTGATGCTGGTGGGCCTGGTGCTGCGCGCCGTCTTTGCGCTGTCGTCGCCGTGGCTCACGCTGCTGGTGGTGACGGCGATGGTCTTCGCCGCCGCGCGCGAGGCCGGCAGCAGGCTGGAGCGCCGCTTCGCGCCGCGCTGGCAAATGGCCATCGGGCTGGCATCGGTCAGTGCGCCGACGCTGGTCATTACGGTACTGGCACTGCTCACGGCGCTGCGCCCCACGCCCTGGTACGACGCCCGCCACGCGATTCCGCTGGCGGGCATCATCCTGGGCAATGCCATGAACGCGGCCAGCCTGACGCTGCATGCCACGCTGAACGCCGCCTGGCATCAGCGCCAGGCCATCGAGGCCAGGCTGGCCCTGGGCGACGACCGCCACGCCGCGCTGCGCCCGATCCTGCGGCAAGCGGTGCGTGGCGGCCTGCTGCCCACCATCAACACGATGGCGGCCGCCGGCATCATCACGCTGCCGGGAATCATGACCGGCCAGATCCTGGCCGGCATGGACGCGATGGACGCCGCGCGTTACCAGATCCTGCTGATGTTCCTGCTGGCCGGCGGCAGCATGCTGGCCGTGGTGGTGGCCGGCTGGCTGGCCGTCTGGCGCCTGACCGACGACCGGCATCGCCTGCGCCTGGACCGCCTGCACGCCGGCTGATCGACCGGCTGATGGAATTCCTGCCTGTTCGAAGCCGGCCTTCTCCGGCTTCCCCCTTCCTCATCCATTGCAACACCGATGACACGATTTGCGCGGCAATTCGTATAACTGCCACGCCTTGATGCGCTTGTTTGCAACTGCCTCATTTCGGATGAGAAAAATCCCAATCAGAGTGACAAAGTTACGAGCTAAATCAAAGCCACAAAACCCATGCCTTCCGATCATTGCGGATTCTTTCCCAACCTGGAGAACAAGGCATGAAAATCAAACTGGCAGCGGCCGCGGCAACCATGATGGTTGCCATGGGCGCACAGGCGCAGTCGAGCGTGACGCTGTACGGCGTTGCCGATGTGGGCGTGGAATACCTGAACCGCACCGCCGGCGACCACAGCAACGTGCGCATGCAGTCCGGCAACGGCATCACCACCGGTTCCTGGTGGGGGCTGCGCGGCACGGAAGACATGGGCGGCGGCCTCAAGGGCGTCTTCGTGATGGAAAGTGGCTTCAACCTGGACACCGGTACCAAGACCGATAGCCGTCTGTTCAACCGGCAGGCGTACGTGGGCCTGCAAGGCAAGTTCGGCGCCGTGATGCTGGGCCGCCAGCAGACGCCGGTCTACGACTTCACGCTGGCGTTCGATCCGATGGCCGCCACGTCGCAGTACTCGATCGTGAACCTGGATCCGTTCATGGCCAGCCGCGCCGACAACGCCATCCAGTACAGGGGCACGTTCGGCGGCCTGTCGGCTGCGGCGCTGTACAGCTTCGGCTACGACAACAGCAACGGCTTCGGCATCGGCGGCGGCGAAGTGCCGGGCAACTACAAGAAGGGCCGCGAGTATGCCGCCAGCCTGCGGTACACGACCGGCCCGGTCGATGTGGGCGTGGTGTATGACCTGCGCCAGCCCACTACCGACACCAAGGACCAGCGCGCATCGCTGGCAACCAGCTATGCATTCGGCCCGACCAAGGTCTTCGCCGGCTACCGCTGGGAGAACTTCACCGGCGCCGGCACAAACGTCGGGCACAGCAATATCTACTGGATCGGCATGGGCTATCACGCCACGCCGGCCCTGACGCTGAAGGGCGCGGTGTACTACAACGACCGGGCCAACACCAGCGCCGACCCGATGGTCTTTGTCGCCACGGCCGACTATGCGTTCTCCAAGCGCACCAGCGCCTACCTCGACCTCGGCTACGCCTGGAACCGCACCAAGGACGGCGTCTCGTCGTACGCCAGCCTGAGCAGCGACAACATCCGGGCCGGCGACAGCCAGTTCGGCGCCATGATGGGGGTACGCCACCGCTTCTGACCCCTGCAGCAAGACACTTTCCACTTTGCCCGGCCATGTGCCGGGCTTTTTTTGGTTTGCGCTGAAGGGAAGCGTTGGCATACCCCCAAAAAAACGGCCAGCTTTCGCTGGCCATTTTTCCATCCTGTCCGCCTTGTCACTGCACGCTCTGCAGCTCCTGCGTGTACACCTTCATGTACGTCGGATTCGAGAATCCGGTTGCATAGCCATAGTTGGATACCCACTTCACCGTGCGGCCGACTTCCGGAGACCACCAGCCGGTGATCGTTTCCGAGTACGTGGCGGTGCCGAGGTTGCCGTTCGGCAACTGGCTATCGTTCGAGGTCGTGTACGTGATCACGTAGTTGATGCGCAGCGCATTGAACGTGCCGGCGGCTGTCGTGACGGGCTCGTAGCCTGCAACCTTGGCCTGGATGCTGCCTTTTTCCTGATAGCCGGCCACGCAGCTGTAGTTCCACGTATCGTTCCAGGACTGGCCGACGTACATCGGGAAGCTGTACAGGTTGCGCTTGGGGGTGTACGTACACACGTTGCCATTGTTCAGGTACGTGCGCGTCAGGCGGTTGCGGTCCTTGTCCTGCGTGTAGCTTTGGTCCGGCGTGTTGGTATCGATGTTGAGACCGGTGACCGATGCAATGCCGTTGTTGACCGCCGTCGTCGTGTAGGCGATGTGCTGGGTGCCACCGGTGCCGCCCAGACGCTGCGACGTTTCGGCGTACGTGGCCACTTCGCCCACCTTCTGGGCAGGCGCGGCGTAGCGCTGCGGCGCCACGGTCAGGTTCAGCTTGAACACCTTGCTGGCGTCGCTCACCAGCGTTGCGGTCAGCTGGATGGTGTCGCCCGTCGGGCTGACCAGATTGCCGGACCAGTTCGTTTCATTGAGCGTCTGGTTGGTCACCGTGGTCAGGTTGCTGGTGATGACCGCCTGCCACCGGACCGGCGCGCTCGTACGCAGCGCGATGAAGTCGCCCGACTGCACGTTGAGCGTCGCGGCCTGGCCGCTACCGACCGAGGTGCCTTGCGTGGCGCTGCCGGATGCGCTGACGTTCAGCGTGCCGCCGCTGTCATCGCCGCCACCGCCGCACGCGCAAAGCATCGCGGCCAGCGCGCAACTGGCCATCCATTTCATTCCCTTCATGATTTCCCCTGATGTTTTTTTCAGTTTTGTGGGCTTGGGTTATTTGATCGATTCCCAAGGCCGGGGAATTTTAGATTCGAGTGATGTGCGCGACGCTCCCAACCGAAGGGGGCTTGACGGCGCAACCCAGAACGCCCGTTCGCAAGGGCGCCCCGCGCTCATGCCCCGTGACTCAGCGCCGGCCTCCCGCCAGCTTGCGCGCATCGGGATGCTTGCGCAGCCGCCACATCGCAATGCAGCCCAGCGCCGGGCCGATGGCCAGCATGCCAAAGCCCGCGCGCCAGCCCAGCCATCCCACCACGTCGGGCACCAGGTGAATGCTGGCCAGTGTCAGCAGAAAGCCGGCGCAGGTCTGCGCGGTCAGCAGCGTGCCGATTGACGACGGATCGGCCAGTTCGGTCACGCTGGCCGAGAACTGCGCCGAATCGGCGATGACCGATACGCCCCAGATCAGCGCCACCGTCACGAGCACCGCCATCGGGGCCGTATCGAGCCAGCCCATCACCGCCGCGCAGCTTGCACTGATGGCCATGGCACCGATGGTGACGGCCGTGCGGCCCACCCGGTCGGCCAGCCATCCGCCCAGCCAGGCGCCCATCGCACCGATGGCAATCGCGGCGAAGGTCAGCAGTTCCGCCCGGCTGCGCGCATCGGCCAGGCCGCGCACGGCAAACGTCTGCTGCAGGAACAGCGCCAACCATGCCCACATCGCATAGAGCTCCCACATATGGCCCAGATAGCCCAGGTTGGCCAGCCTCACCGCCGGCTGCCGCCACGCCTGCGCGATCTTGCCGGGATCGATGCGAGCGGCCTTTTTGAGATTGGGACCCATCGCGGCCATGCCGATCAGCAACGCCGCGCCCGCCGCGCAGGCCGCCGCCACCGCGTAGATCGTGCGCCAGCCGGGGCCGCCGGCGGCTGGCGTCAGCCAGGCGGCCACCAGGTGTGGACTGGCGGACCCCAGCGTCAACGCCCCGACGAGCAATCCGATCAGCAAACCCAGGTCGGCCCGCGCCCACGTGGCGGCCAGGCGCATGCCCACCGGGTAGACGCCGGCCATGCACATGCCCGTGACAAAGCGCAGCGCCACCACCGATCCGCCCGTGGGGGCGATAAACGCCAGCGTGCCCGTGGCCAGTGCGGCCACCAGCGCCGAGCCGGCGAACAGGCGCCGCAGGTCGTAGCGGTCGGGCAGCGATAGCAGCGCCGACATCAGCGTGCCGGCCACAAAGCCGAATTGCACGGCACTGGTCAGCAGCGCCTCGTCGAAGGCGGAGATCGATTCGGTACGCTTGATCAGCGCCACGGCGGTGCTGGCGGAAAACCAGACGCCCATGGCGGCCACCTCGGCCAGCAGCAGGATAGTGACCGAGAACAGCTTGCCGCGCTGACGCTGCTGCGCCGGCGCGGCTGTGGAGGTCGGTGCCGTCATCTCAGGCAGCCGTCGGGTCGGCGACGGTGCCCACGGGATGGAAATCGCGCCCGAAATAGATCAGACCGGCCCGTCCGCTGGCGCTGTGCGCGGCCTTGACCGCGCAGAAGAACACCGTATGCGTGCCGACTTCGGTTACCGACGTGATCTCGCAATCGAGCGCGCTGACGGCGCCATGCAACACCGGTGCGCCCGTGGCCAGCTCCAGCCAGTCCGCACTGGCAAAGCGCTCGTCGAGCGACAGGTCCTTGTCGGCGAATCGCATGGCTACGTCGCGCTGCTCGGCCGCCAATACGTTGACGCACAGCCGGCCGTTCTGGCGGATGGCCGCGTTATTGCGGCTTGACCGGTTGATGCAGACCAGCAAGGTGGGCGGATCGTCGGTCACGGGGCATACGGCAGACGCCGTGCAGCCGGCCAGTCCGGCCACGCCGTCCGTGGTGATGACGTTGACGGCGGCACCCAGGCCGGCCATCGCGTCACGAAAAGTTGTCTTGTCTACCATGATGCGTCCGTCGTTACCGGCTGGCACCGGTTCCCCGATATTGCGCCGCCGTGTGGGTGGCTGGCAAGCGCGCAGTGCCGAACAGCTTGTCTCGATAGGTACCGGGCTGGTATGCGGTCTTGTAGGCACCGCGCGCCTGCAGCAGCGGCACCACCAGATCGATCACGTCCTCGAAGCATTCGGGCACCACCGTGCGCGACAGGTTGAAGCCGTCCACGCCGGTTTCCTCGCTCCAGGCCATCAACATGTCCGCCACCTGTTCGGCGGAGCCCACCCACGGCAGCTGGCGGCTGCCCAGCACCATCTGTTCGAGCAGCTTGCGGCGCGTCCATTGCGGGCCGGCGCTGCGCGTCATGGCCTCCACGTTCGACACGATGGCCTGGCTCTTGCCGGTATCGATCGGCTCGTCCAGGTCATAGCGCGCGAAGTCGATGCCCAGCGACGCCGCCGCATGCACCAGCGCGGCTTCGGAACTGACGTAGCGCCGGTATTCCTCGAATTTCTCGCGCGCCTGGGCCTCGGTGCGGCCCACCACCAGCGTGGCGCCCATGAACACCTTGACGTCGTCGGCCTGCCGGCCCAGTTGCACGGCCTGCGCGCGGATATCGTCGACGATCTCCTTCACGCCCTCCTTTTTCTGGCCGTTGACGAACACGCATTCGGCGTGGGTGGCGGCAAACCGGCGGCCGCGCGTCGACGCGCCGGCCTGATACAGCACCGGCGTGCGTTGCGGCGACGGCGCGCACAGGTGCATGGCATCGACCTTGTACTGGGGGCCGTGATGATGGATCACGCGGACTTTCCCGGGGTCGGCATAGACACCTGCGGCGCGGTCGGCCACCACGGCATCGTCGTCCCAGCTGCCTTCCCAGAGCTTGTAGACCAGCGCCATGTATTCGTCGGCCAGGTCGTAGCGGTCGTCGTGCGCCACCTGGCCGTCGATGCCGATGGCCCGCGCCGCGCTGTCCAGGTAGCCGGTGACGATGTTCCAGCCGATGCGCCCGCCGGTCAGCTGGTCCAGCGTGGACATGCGGCGCGCGAACAGGAACGGCTGCTCGTAGGTGAGATTGGCGGTCACGCCAAAGCCCAGGTGGTGCGTCACCGCCGCCATGGCCGGGATCACCAGCGTCGGATCATTGACCGGCACCTGCACCGCCCCGCGCAGCGCCGCATCGGGGCTGGCGCCGTAGACGTCGTACACGCCCACCACATCGGCAAAGAAAATCCCGTCGAACAGGCCGCGCTCCAGCGTCCTGGCGTATTCGATCCAGTATTGCAGTTCGCCGTAGCGGTGCGACTGGTCGCGCGGATGGGTCCACATGCCCTGCTGGATGTGGCCGACACAATGCATGTCGAAGGCGTTCAGGCGGATTTCACGGGGCATGGGGGCGGGTCCGGGCTGGAAATGGCGGGGTGGTTTTGATCCACTATAGTGGACGGAAGGGCATTATCGTAAGGGTTTTGATGAGAGGGTTAACCCGCGATACGCCATGGCGCTTCTATAATCCGGCCGACGGTTTGCTCCCCTCTCCCACTCGTGGGAGAGGGGAGCAAATACACTTCACTCCAAGCCACCACCATGAGCCGACTTCCCGACGACCCCACCACCGCCATTTCCGCCCGCGTGCGTATCGAGCGCGAATCGCGCGGTTGGTCGCTGGCCGAGCTGGCGGACCGTTCGGGCGTATCGAAGGCGATGATCAGCAAGATCGAGCGCGGCGAGGCCAGCCCTACGGCCACGGTGCTGGGGCGGCTGTCGGGCGCGTTCGGGCTGCAGTTGTCGATGCTGCTGGCGCTGGCCGAGCAGGCGGGCGAGCGGCTGAGCCGGGCCGCCGAGCAGCCGGTGTGGCAGGACCCGGAGACGGGCTACACGCGCCGCGCGGTGTCGCCGCGCAATGGCGGCATGCTGGAACTGGTGGAAGTCACGCTGCCCGGCAACGCGCGGGTGTCGTATCCGTCGTCGGCCTTCACGTTCCAGCACCAGCAGATCTGGGTGCTTGACGGCACGCTGGTCTTCGAGGAAGGCGAACTGGCGCACACGCTGGCTGCCGGCGACTGCCTGCAGCTCGGGCCGCCCGCGCCCTGCACGTTCATCAACCCGGGCCCGGACGCCTGCGTCTACGTGGTGGCGCTGGTGCGCCGCTGATCAGGGCTGGTCGGCGTCGATCCACACGCGCGTCGACGCCCCGGCGCGCGTCAGCCGCATCTGGTAGGTATAACGCTCCGGATGGTAGAGCCCGACCAGGAACTGCACCGGCCGGCCATCGGCGTCGGAAGCCACGCGTGACACGCGCAGCAGCGGCACCCCGGGCGCGATCCGGAAAATGCGCGCCACGTCCAGGTCCGCCACGGCGGCGCCCAGCGTCTGTTCGGCCGAGACGACCTCGATGCCGTGCTGCTCCAGCGCCACGAGCATCGGCGTGTCCTGCAGCGTATGGCGATCGAGCGCGGCGGCCAGGTCGTCGGGCACGAATACTTCGGTATAGGAGATCGGCTGCGTCTTGAACTTGCGCACCCGCACCACCTTGAGCACGGGTGCGCCAGGCGGCAGGGCCAGCGCGGCGCTGACGGCGGCCGGCGCCGCCATGCGCTTCCATTCCAGCACCTGCACCCGCGTGCGCATGCTGACGCTGACGATGTTGTCGAGCAGGCCGCCGCGCACGGTCTGCACCGCCGTCTGGGGCTGCGCCGCGTTGCGCGCGGTCGGCACGGTGCCCTTGCCGCGCAGGCGCATCACCAGCCCTTCTTCCTGCAGACGTGCCAGCGCGGATCGCACCGTCACGCGCGCCACGCCGAATTCCTCGGCCAGCTGGCGCTCGCCGGGCAACGGCAGCCCCGTTGCATAGTGACCGCCGCGAATGCGCTCGCGCAGGATCAGGCGAACCTGCTGGAAGCGCGGCAGCGAAGTCAGCGGGGCATGGGCGTCGAGCATGGGATGGTGCGGCCGGAAATCAAGGGCGATGCCGCCACGGTACGCGTGCCGCCCCGGTCAGGCAAGCACGCGGCGTACCGTGTTACTCGTACTGCTTGCCCAGCGCCAGCATTTCCGGCGTGCCGATGACGCCGTTGAGCGCCTGGAACGACAGCATCTTGTCCAGATACGGCGTGGTGGTGCCATTGGCGTGCAGGCTGGCCAGGTAGTCGCGCAGTGCAAAGCTCAGCGCCCGCACGGTGCCGCCCGGGAAGATCACGATGCGGAAGCCGATTTCCTCCAGCTCCGCCGCCGGCAGCACCGGCGTCTTGCCGCCTTCCACCATGTTGGCCAGCAGCGGCGCGCGGCTGCCCAGGCGGGCGATGGCCGCCGTCATGTCCTCGCGGCTGCGCAGGGCCTCCACGAACAGTACGTCGGCTCCGGCCTCGGCGTACTGCTGGGCACGGGCCAGCGCGGCTTCCATGCCCTCGACGGCCACCGCGTCGGTGCGCGCAATGATCAGCGTGTTCTCGTCGCGGCGCGCATCGCAGGCGGCGCGGATCTTGCCGGCCATCTCGGCAGCGCCAATCACCGTCTTGCCGTCCAGGTGGCCGCAGCGCTTAGGCATCGCCTGGTCTTCCAGCTGGATGGCCGTGGCGCCGGCACGTTCCAGCACCCGCACGGTCTGCATCACGTTCAGCGCGTTGCCAAAGCCGGTGTCGGCATCGACGATCAGCGGCAGCCCCGGGCAGCGCTCACGGATATTGCGCGTGACCGATGCCACATCCTCCAGAGACAGCAAGCCGATGTCGGGCCGGCCCAGCCGCGTGTAGGCGATGCTGGCGCCGGACAGGTAGGCGGCCTGGAAGCCGGCCTGCTCGACCAGCAGGGCCGAGAACGCGTCGTAGACGCCCGGTGCGGTCACGATGCCGGAGCCTTGCAGGCGCTGCTTCAACGTTGCGGTCATTGCACTTCCTCGTTCACGGTAAGTTGGCCCGACGCGATGCGGCGCGCCAGGTGCGGGACCAGTCCGCCATCGCGGATCATGGCCACCAGATGCGGGGGCACCGGCTCGCATTGCAGCGCCGGCGCATTGTCGATGAATACCCGCGCGGTGTCGATATCGCAGCCCACGCGCTGACCTGCGTCCACCGGCGGCAACGCGGCACACGTCAGCAGCGGCAGCCCCAGGTTGAAGCCGTTACGATAGAACAGCCCCGCGAACGACGGCGCCACCACTGCGACCACACCCAGGTGGCGCAAGACCTCCACCGCCTGTTCGCGCGACGATCCCGCGCCGAAATTGCGGCCGCCGAACACGATATCGCCGGGGCGCACCTGCGTCGCGAACGACGGGTCCACGGCTTCCATGCAGTGGCGCGCGATCTCGTCGATGCCGAACTTCATGTAGGCGCCGGGCGCCAGCAGGTCGGTGTTGATGTCGTCGCCGAACACCCAGGCACGGCCGGAAAACTGGCTGGAGGATTGGCTCATGCCAGCACCTCCCGCGGATCGGCAATACGGCCGGCAACGGCCGAGGCGGCCACCGTGTACGGCGAGCCGAGATACACCTGCGACGATGCCGCGCCCATGCGTCCCTTGAAGTTGCGTGCCGTGGCGCTGATCACCACGGTGTCTTCGCCAAAGCGATGCTCGCCGTAGCCGGCGCAGGCGCCGCAGGCATTGGGCAGCAGTTCCGCCCCGGCGTCGGTCAGCGCGGCCAGCGTGCCGTCCTGCGCCGCACGCTGCTGGTCCGCGGCACTGGCCGGCGCCACCAGCAGCCGGGTGCCACGCGCCACGCGCTTGCCGCGCAGCACGGCGGCCGCCATGCGCAGATCGTCGAGCTTGGCGCCCGTGCAGGCGCCGATATAGGCGATGTCGATGCCCACGCCGCCGAATGCGTCGACGTCGTCGGCATCGGCGGGCGTGTGCGGACGCGACACCTGCGGCGCCAGCGTCGAGGCGTCGAAATCATGTTCTGCCAGGCAAACCGCATCGGCATCAGACTGCCAGCCGTCGATATCGATGGCCTCGGCAGGGGCGCCGGCAGCCAGCAGCCAGTCGCGCGTGACGGCATCGGGGGCAATCAGCCCCACCTGCGCGCCCAGCTCGGCGGTCATGTTCGACAGCGTCATGCGCTCCTGCATCGACAGCGCGGTCACGGCGTCGCCGGCGTACTCCACCGCCTGGTACTGGCCGCCATCCATGCCGAACTGCGTGCACATGCGCAGCATCATGTCCTTGGCCGATACGCCGGCGCCAAGCCGGCCGTTCCAGCGCATGCGGATGGTCTGCGGCACCCGCACCCAGATCTCGCCCGTCACCAGCACGCCCAGCATCTCGGTAGCGCCGATGCCGAACATGTAGGCGCCGAACGCCCCGCCGGTGGACGAATGGCTGTCGCCGCCCACGGCGAACATGCCGGGACGCAGATAGCCCTTCTGCGGCACCACCACGTGGCAGATGCCTTCCATGTCATGAAAGCGCGCCACGCCCTCGTCGCGCGCCCAGTCACGCGCGATCTGCACGATCCTGCGGCTGTCGTCGTCATGCGCGGGCACGTAGTGGTCGGTGACCAGCACCACCTTGTCGGGGTCCCACACCTTCGCGCCCAGCTTCTCCAGCATCGGCTTCACGCGGCGCGGACCGCTGGAGTCGTGCATCATCGCCAGATCCACGCGGCACGTGACGATCTCGCCGGCCGCCACGTCGGCCCGGCCCGCGGCCCTGGCCAGCAGCTTCTGCGCCAATGTCTGGCCCATCATCGCTATTCCTTACTCTACTTTGGTACCGGACGCCTGGATCACCTTGGCCCAGTGCTGGATATCACTGCGCACGAACGCGCCGAACGCCTGCGGCGTCATGCTGACGGCCGTGGCCGCCTCGGTGTCCATGCGCTTCTTGTAGGCCGGGTCCTCGACGGCCACCTTCACCGCGCGATAGAGATGGTCCGTCACGGCCGGCGGCAGCCTGGCGGGGCCGAACAGGCCGAACCACGCCGACGACTCGAAGCCCTTCACGGTCTGGCCGATCGGCGGCACGCCGGGGAACTGGGGCAGCGCGTCCCTGCTGCTGACACCCAGGAACTTCAACGTGCCCGACTTCAGGTGCGGCAGCACGTTCACGGTGCTGGCAAACATCAGGTCGACCGTGTTGTTGCCCAGCACATCGGTCAGCGCCGGGTTGGTGCCCTTGTACGGCACGTTGACGATGTCGGTGCCCGTGGCCAGCTTGAACTGCTCGCTGGCCAGGTGCAGCGACGACCCCTGCGCGCCAATCGCGAACGTCAGCTTTCCGGGGTTCTTCTTCGCGTAGTCAATCAGGCCTGCCGTGTTGTCGAACGGCACGCCCTTGCGCGCCACCAGCACGCTGGGCACGCGCGCCACCATCGTGATCGGCGTGAAATCCTTGACCGGATCGAACGGCAGGTTCTTGTAGAGCGACGCGTTGATGGTATGGCCGGTAAAGCTCATCAGCAGCGTGCTGCCGTCCGGCGTGGCACGGGCCACGTACTGCGCGGCGATATTGCCGCCGGCCCCGGGGCGGTTGTCCACCACCACCGTGCGGTGCAGCGTATCGCCCAGCGAGCGCGCGATCAGGCGCGCCAGCGCGTCGGTGGTGCCGCCGGCCGGGCTGCCCACCACGATCGTGATGGGCTTGTCCTGCGCCGCCGCATGCTGCAGCGGGGCCAATGCTGCAAAACTGGCCAGCATTGCGCTGGCCAGGAGCTTTCTTCGACTGATCAACATCTATGTCTCCGCCTCTGTGTACTTCCCGTGGGGTTCAGGCGGACTCTATGCCCCCGGCCGGGTCACTCAATGGAACCAGCTGGTCCCATGCACGGGACCAGTCGGCGCGATGGATGTCTGGACATTTGCAGCGGCATGCCAGGCTGGTCTCCACCAAAAGGGCGCATGGTACACAGACATGGACAAGTCAATGCGGGCAGATTGCAGTCAACAAGGCCCGCGCCCCATCCGCTAGAATGGGCCGCCTTTCCGGCCCCGGCGCCGCACGCGCCAACTACGTCACCCGCCCATGCTCGCAGCCCAGCTCAAATCGTTCTTCATGGTCGCCCGCATGGGCTCCATCACGCTGGCCGCCAAGCAACTGGGACTGTCGCAGCCAACCGTGACCTCGCAGATCCGCGCGCTGGAAGAAGCCTACGGCGTGGAACTGTTCTACCGGGGCGGCCGGCGGCTGGCGCTGTCCGATGCCGGCGTGCGGCTGATGCCGCTGGTGGACCAACTGGTGCGCCAGGAAACCGAGATCGAGTTCTTCCTGCGCAATTCCGGCGAGATGGCCACCGGGCACCTGCGCATCGGCGCCACCGGGCCGTACTACATCCTCGACGCCGTGGACCGCTTCTGCCGCAGCCACCCCGCCATCGAGGTGAGCATCGAAGCGGGCAACTCCGTGCAGATGCTCGATGCGCTGCAGGAATACCGCGTGGACGTGGCTTCGTCATCGCATCGCGTGGACGATGCCCGCTTCCTGCGCATCGAACTGGCGCGCGATCCGCTGGTGCTGGTGGTGCACCGCAGCCACCCGCTGGCGGGGCGCAAGAGCGTGCCCGTGACCGCGCTGAAGCAGTGCCGCATGCTGGTACGCGAGGTGGGCTCCACCACGCGCGCCATGACCGAGACCATGATGGCCGAGGCGGGCGTGACGTCGGCCTCGACGGTGGAGATCGGCAGCCGCGAATCGATCCGCGAGGCCATCATGCGCAACCTGGGCGTGAGCGTGATCGCGCGCCAGGAAGTGCCCAGCCATCCCGACCTGCGTGTACTGCCCTTCGAAGATGGCGCGCCCGAGCTCAACGAATACCTGTACTGCCTGCATGACCGCCGCGAGGCGCCGCTGATCGCCGCATTCCTGGCGGAACTGCGCCCGGTTGCCTAGCGCGGGCTACCTTCCGCCCACCCCAACCAAAATCCGGGAATGGACCCATTGGCGGATTTGGGCTAACTGCCACATCGGATAAATGTCGGCTGACTACAGTAGCAACCGTTCCTGCTACTGCCCCCGCCGATGTCACAGCCTGCTTCCGATCCGATCACGGATCTCGCCAAGCCCTTTCTATCCGTACGGCACGTAACCCGTCGCTTTGGTGCGTTCACTGCACTCGACGGCGTGTCGCTGGACGTGGCGCAAGGCGAATTCGTCTGCCTGCTGGGCCCTTCCGGCTGCGGCAAGACCACGCTGCTGCGCATCATCGCCGGGCTCGAGGCGCAGGATGCCGGCCAGATCGTGGCCGGCGAGCGCGACATTTCCGGCCTGCCGCCGCGTGACCGCGACTACGGCATCGTCTTCCAGTCGTATGCGCTGTTTCCCAACCTGACGGTCGCGCAGAACGTCGCCTATGGCCTGGGCACCACCCAGGGCAGCCGGGCGCGCATGCACGCTCGGGTATCGGAGATGCTTGCACTGGTCGGCCTGTCCGGCAGCGAAGCAAAGTATCCGTCGCAACTGTCGGGTGGCCAGCAACAGCGCGTGGCACTGGCCCGCGCGCTGGCCCCGGCCCCGTCGCTGCTGCTGCTCGATGAGCCGATGTCGGCGCTCGACGCCCAGGTGCGCGAACATCTGCGTATCGAACTGCGCCGCCTGCAGCGCAAGCTGAACGTGACCACGCTGATGGTCACGCACGACCAGGACGAGGCCATGGCAATGGCCGACCGCATCGCCGTGATGTCCAACGGACGCATCGAGCAGGTCGGCTCGCCGGCCGAGATCTACACCCAGCCGGCCACCGCCTTCGTCGCGGGCTTCGTCGGCCAGGCCAACTGGCTGCCGCTGGAACGCGCTGCCGACGGCACGCCGACGCTGGCCGGCAAGCCGCTGTCGATCGATGCCCGATTCGCCGGATCGCCTGCGCAATCGGGCCGCCTGTTTTGCCGCCCTGAAGCCGTGACGCTGCATGCCGATGACGATGCGCCCAATCGTCACCTGGCCCGCGTGGTCGACCAGATCTACCTGGGCAGCCGCACGCGCCTCGTGCTGGCCATCGACGGGGTGGCCAATGCGCCGCTGGTGGCCGAGGTGGCGTCGGCAGCCCTGCGCACCGGCCCCGGCGACAGCAAGCTATGGATCGCGCTGGAACGCGACGGCCTGCGGGTCTATGCGTGATGCGTGAGATAGCGATGTCGACACTTCCCCCAAGGCCGGCGCAATGACGGCCCTCGCCACGAGCCAGCCCGCGCCGATACCGTTCTGGCGCACGGAGGCGCCGTTGCTGGCTGGCATGAAGCTCGCCTGGCTGCTGCTGCTGACACTCGGCCTGCTGCTCCCGGTGGCGATGATGCTGCTGCAGGCCACCGGGCTGACGACCAGTGCACACAGCTCGGATCAGCACGGCTTGGCGCTGGTTGTTCAAGTCTTGCAAGGCCCCAACTTCCTGGCCATGGTGGGCCGCACGCTGGCCGTGTCCGGCACCGTGGCCGCCATCGTCGTGCCGCTGGCCTTTGCCTTCGCCTACGCGGTGCAGCGCACCCGCATGCCGCTGCGCGGCACGATGCGCACGCTGGCCATGCTGCCGCTGTTCGCCCCGTCCCTGCTGCCTGGCATCGCGCTGGTCTACCTGTTCGGCAACCAGGGGCTGTTCAAGGTGTGGACCGGCGGCGCCAGCATCTACGGCTTCTGGGGCATCGTGCTGGGCGAGGCGTTCTACACGTTCCCGTTTGCCATGATGCTGCTGGTGTCCACGCTCACGCTGGCCGATGGCCGCCTGTATGACGCCGCCAAGGCGATGGGCGCGGGGCCATGGCGCACGTTCCGCACGGTCACGCTGCCCGGCGCGCGCTACGGGCTGTTCGGCGCCGTCGCGCTGGTGTTCACGCTCGTGGCCACGGACTTCGGCGTACCGACCGTGGTGGGCGGCAGCTACCAGGTGCTGGCCGTGGAAGCCTACAAGGCAGTGGTCGGCCAGCAGCAGTTCGCACGCGGCGCCGTGATCGGCCTGATGCTGCTGTTGCCCGCGCTGCTGACCTTCGCGGTGGAACGTCTGGTGCAGCGCCGCCAGCATGCCGCGCTGGCAAGCCGCGCGCAGCCCTACCAGCCCGAGCCGGACCGCCTGCGCGATGGCCTGTTCCTGCTGCTGACGGGGCTGGTGATCGGCTGGGTCCTGCTGATGCTGGCGACCGCCATCGGCGCCTCGCTGGTCAAGCTGTGGCCGTACAACCTGGAACTGTCCCTGCGCAACTACGACTTCGACAACATGGACGGCGGCGGGTGGCTCGCCTATCGCAACAGCCTGAAGCTGGCAGCGCTGACCACCGTGTTCGGCACGGCCCTGATCTTCACCGGCGCGTGGCTGGTCGAGAAGACCCGCACCACGCGCGCCACGGCATGGCTGCATCCGGCCATCCGCTTTGCCGTGCTGCTGCCGATGGCGGTGCCCGGCCTGGTGCTGGGCCTGGGCTACGTGTTCTTCTTCAACCATCCGGACAACCCGCTGAACGGCCTGTACGGCAGCATGACGCTGATGGTGCTCTGCACGATCATGCACTGCGCCACGGCAGCGCACCTGACGTCGGTGGCATCGCTGGGGCAGCTCGACCCGGTGTTCGAGGCCGTGTCGGCGTCGCTCAAGGTATCGGCGCTGCGAACCTACTGGCGCGTGACGCTGCCGATGTGCCTGCCCGCCGTGCTGGCCTGCGCGCGGTTCCTGTTCGTGTCCGCCATGACCACCGTGTCGGCGGTGATCTTCCTGTACAGCCCCGACACCGTGCTGGCCTCCGTGGCCGTGCTGAACATGGACGACGCCGGCGACATCGGCCCCGCCGCGGCCATGTCCACGCTGATCCTGGTCACCTCCATCGTCGTGTCGCTGCTGCTGGAACTTGCCATGCGCGGCATCGTGCGCCGCACGCAAGCCTGGCGCTCGGCCTCCCTTTGAATTCGTCTGCTGAAAAAGGAAACCTGAACATGGGCCACCCCAACCCCATCCCGATGAACATCCGCCAGCCGGGCAATGCCGGCGCCACGCCGGTGCACCTGGAAGCCGCCGTGCTCGACTGGGCCGGCACCGTGGTCGACTTCGGCTCGTTCGCCCCCACGCAGATCTTTGTCGAGGCGTTCGCGGAGTTCGGCGTGGCCATCACGCTGGACGAGGCGCGCGGCCCGATGGGCCTGGGCAAGTGGGACCACATCCGCACGCTTTGCGACGACGGCGCGATTGCCGCACGCTTCTCGCTGGCGCATGGCCGCATGCCCACCGACGACGACGTCACGGCCATCTACAACCGCTTCATGCCGCTGCAGATCGAAAAGGTGTCGGCGCACTCGGCGCTGATTCCGGGCGCGCTGGAGGCCATCGCCACGCTGCGCGAGGCCGGCATGAAGATCGGTTCCTGCTCTGGCTACCCGCGCGTGGTGATGGACCGCGTGGTGGCGCTGGCCGCCGAGGCCGGCTACCGGCCCGACTGCGTGGTTGCGTGCGACGACGTGCCGCGTGCCCGCCCCTGGCCGGCGCAGGCGCTGCGCAACGTGGTGGAACTGGGCATCGGCGACGTGGCCGCCTGCGTCAAGGTGGACGACACCGTGCCCGGCATCGAGGAAGGCCGCCGCGCCGGCATGTGGACCGTGGCGCTGCTGATGTCCGGCAATACGCTGGGCCTGTCCTACGAGCAGTACGCGGCGCTGTCCGAAGACGAGCGCGCGCGCCATCGCGACGCCATTTCGGCCGGCTTTGCCGCCTGCCGCCCCCACTACGAGATCGACACGATCGCCGACCTGCCCGAAGTCGTGGCCGACATCAACCGGCGCATGGCCAGCGGCGACCGGCCGCAATGCGTCTGAGCCCGCCAAGCTGTTGCATCCCACCCATCACACCAAGCTGAGGAAACCATGACTGCACGTATTTGCCTGCTGGCCGCCGCCGCGATGGCCTTTGCCACGTCCGCCTACGCCGGGACCACGCTGACCGTCTACACAGCGCTCGAAGCCGACCAGGTGGCCGCCTACAAGGCCGCCTTCGAGAAGGCCAATCCGGACATCGAGATCAAGTGGGTGCGCGACTCCACGGGCGTCGTCACCGCCAAGCTGATGGCCGAGAAGAACAACCCGCGCGCCGATGCGATCTGGGGCCTGGCCGCGTCGAGCCTGGCCATCCTGGACAAGGAAGGCATGCTCACGCCGTACGCGCCGGCCAACCTGTCGAAGATCGATGCCCGCTACCGCAGCAGCGCCAACCCGCCGGCCTGGGTGGGCATGGACGTATGGGGCGCCACGATCTGCTTCAACACGGTCGAGGCGCAGAAGCAGAACCTGCCCAGGCCGACGTCGTGGGCCGACCTGACCAAGCCCGTGTACGCGGGCAAGATCGTCATGCCGAATCCGGCCTCGTCTGGCACGGGCTACCTGGACGTGAGCGCCTGGCTGCAGATGATGGGCGAGCAGAAGGGCTGGGCCTACATGGACGCGCTGCACCAGAACATCGGCCAGTACACGCACTCGGGCTCCAAGCCGTGCAAGATGGCCGCCACCGGCGAATTCCCGATCGGCATCTCGTTCGAATATCGCGCCGTGAAGTCGAAGAAGGAAGGCGCGCCGATCGACATCGTGCTGCCGTCCGAAGGCCTGGGCTGGGACGTGGAAGCCACGGCCATCATGAAGGGCACGAAGAACCTTGAGGCCGCGAAGAAGCTCGCCGACTTCTCGGCCAGCCCGGCCGGCATGGCGCTGTACGAGAAGAACTTCGCCGTGCTGGCGTCGCCGGGCCTGTCCAAGCCGGACCCGCTGCTGCCGGCCGACTACGAAAAGCGCCTGATCAAGAACGATTTCCAGTGGGCCAGCGCCAACCGCGACCGCATCCTGGGCGAGTGGACCAAGCGCTATGACGGCAAATCGGAGAAGAAGTAAGTGACACGGATTCAAGCAAACCCGGGGCACCTGGATGCCAGCACCGACGTCGCCATCGTCGGCGCCGGCATCCTGGGCCTCGCCCACGCAGCCGCCGCCGTCAGGCGCGGCCTGCGCGTCACGGTATTCGAGCGCAGCGAGATCGCGGTCGGCGCCTCCATCCGCAACTTCGGCCAGATGCTGGTAACCGGCCAGCCGCCGGGCATCATGCTGGACCTGGCGCGCGAGAGCCGCGCGCTGTATCTGGGCTGGGCGCAGCAGGCCGGCATCTCTGTGCGTGCCAACGGCGCCCTGCTCTTTTCGCGCAGCACCGCCGAGGACGCCGTGCTGGAAGAGTTCATCGACACCCGCGCGCCGGCCTTCGGCTACAACGTCAAGCTGCTGCGCGGCGCCGAACTGGCCGGTCTCTATGACGGCCGATTCGGCCGGCATCGCTCGGCGCTGCAGGGTTTTGACGACCTGCAGCTGTATTCGCGCGAGGCAATCCCCGCGCTGGCCGCGTGGCTGGCCACGCAAGGCGTGCGCTTCCATTTCGGCACGCTGGTGCGACACGTGGAAGGCGGCCGCCTGGATACGACGGCTGGCGTGTGCGATGCGCAGCGCGTCATCGTCTGCAGCGGCCACGACTACCAGACGCTGTGCGCGGATCAGCTGCGCGCGCTGGAGCCGCAGGTGTGCCGCCTGCAGATGCTGCGCGTGACGCCCGACGACGGCTTCAACCTGGAGCATGCCGTGCTGACCGGGCTGTCCTGCACGCACTACGGCGCCTTTGCCGACCTGCCGACCGCCCAGCGGCTGGCCACGCAGATCGCGCTGCAGCGGCCCGACCTGCATCGCCACGGCATCCACCTGCTGGTCAGCCCGACGCCGTACGGAGACTGGATCATCGGCGATTCGCACGACTACAGCCAGGACGCGCGCCCGTTCAATGCCGAGTCGGTCGACGGCATCATGCTGGACCTGGCACGCGAAACGCTGGGCAGCCGGCTGCGCGTGGTGGAGCGCTGGCAAGGCGTGTATGGCGCCAGGTGCCACGTGCCGGGCAGCGGCGCGTTCTCGGTCACCCGTGTCGACGACCGCACGACGGTCGCGCTGATGCACAGCGGCATCGGCATGAGCGTGGGCCCGGCGCTGGCGCATCGCCACGTCGATGCACTGGTCGACGGCACGGCGCTGCCCAGTTGGACGCCGCCGGCGGCGTTGCCGGCCGCGGTGGTGGCCTGACGCGCCGCGCAAAAGAAAACGCCGCGCCTACCCCGGCGGGGCAGCGCGGCGTCGATGGACTGCCGAAGCCTGGCCGGGAGACCCGGCCCGGTCGATCCGTCGTCGATCAGTCGTCGATCAGTCGTCCAGCAGCGACAGGTCGCGCACGGCGCCCTTGTCGGCCGACATCACCAGCTTGGCGTAGGCCTTCAGCGCGGCCGACACCTTGCGCGGGCGCGCCTTGGCCGGCTTCCAGCCCTTGGCGTCCTGCTCGGCGCGGCGCTTTGCCAGTTCCTCGTCAGACACCAGCACGTCAATCGTGCGATTCGGGATGTCGATGCGGATCTTGTCGCCATCGCGCACCAGGCCGATGGCGCCACCGGCGGCGGCTTCCGGCGAGCAGTGGCCGATCGACAGGCCCGACGTGCCGCCCGAGAAGCGGCCGTCCGTCAGCAGCGCGCAGGCCTTGCCCAGGCCCTTCGACTTGATGTAGCTGGTCGGGTACAGCATTTCCTGCATGCCCGGGCCGCCCTTGGGGCCTTCGTAGCGCACGATCACCACGTCGCCGGCCTTGACCTTGTCGTTTAGGATGTTCTCGACAGCCTCGTCCTGCGATTCGGTCACGTGGGCCGTGCCCTCGAACACCAGGATGCTCTCGTCCACGCCGGCGGTCTTCACCACGCAGCCGTCCAGCGCGATATTGCCGGTCAGCACGGCCAGTCCGCCTTCCTTCGAGAACGCATGCTCGTACGAGCGGATGCAACCCTCGGCGCGGTCCAGGTCCAGGCTCGGCCAGCGCGTGTTCTGGCTGAACGCCACCTGCGTCGGGATACCGGCCGGGCCGGCCATGTAGAACGTGCGCACCGCTTCGTCCTGCGTGCGGACGATGTCCCACTGGTCCAGCGCGTCCTTGAGGGTCGGCGTGTGCACGGTCGGCACGTCGGTGTGCAGCTTGCCGGCGCGGTCCAGTTCGCCCAGGATGGCCATGATGCCGCCCGCCCGATGCACGTCCTCGATGTGGTACTTGTTCGTGTTCGGCGCCACCTTGCACAGCTGCGGCACGTCGCGCGACATGCGGTCGATGTCGGTCATCGTGAAGTCGATCTCGGCTTCACGGGCAATCGCCAGCAAGTGCAGGATGGTGTTGGTGGAACCGCCCATGGCGATGTCGAGCGTCATGGCGTTCTCGAAAGCCTTGAAGCCCACCGAACGCGGCAGTATGCGCTCGTCGTTCTGCTCGTAGTACATGCGGGCCAGGTCGACGATGCGATGGCCGGCGCGCTTGAACAGCTGCTCGCGGTCCGCGTGCGTGGCCACCACGGTGCCGTTGCCCGGCAGCGACAGGCCCAGCGCCTCGGTCAGGCAGTTCATCGAATTGGCCGTGAACATGCCCGAGCACGAGCCGCAAGTGGGGCAGGCCGAACGCTCGACCTGCGCGACTTCCTCGTCCGAATACGACGGGTCGGCGGCCATCACCATGGCGTCCACCAGGTCGAGCTTCTTCAGTTCGATGGTCTTGCTCACCGGGTTGGCCAGGCGCGTCTTGCCGGCTTCCATCGGGCCGCCCGATACGAAGATCACGGGGATGTTCAGGCGCATGGCGGCCATCAGCATGCCCGGGGTGATCTTGTCGCAGTTCGAGATGCAGACCATGGCGTCGGCGCAGTGCGCGTTGACCATGTATTCCACCGAGTCGGCAATGATGTCGCGGCTCGGCAGCGAGTACAGCATGCCGTCGTGGCCCATGGCGATGCCGTCATCCACGGCGATGGTGTTGAATTCCTTGGCCACGCCGCCGGCGGCTTCGATCTCGCGCGCGACGAGCTGGCCCAGGTCCTTCAGGTGGACGTGGCCCGGCACGAACTGGGTGAACGAATTGACCACCGCGATGATCGGCTTCTGGAAATCCTCGTCTTTCATGCCGGTGGCGCGCCACAGCGAGCGCGCGCCCGCCATGTTGCGGCCGGCGGTGGAGGTCTTGGAACGGTATGTGGGCATTGTGGGTGCTTGAAAATGACGCAAACGCAGCGGCCCACTGGGGGATCGACAGGGCCAGGACAAACCCGTGCGGGCGGCCTTTTGAGCCGGGCGCCGGGCAAAGCTCGGGATTATCCCACAGCGCCGCCCCGCGCTGGGGCCAGCCTGGGCCCTCCCCGACTACAGCGGCGGCAGGCGCCGCCTGACCGGCTGCGACTTCACGATGGCCGAACTGGTCTCGGCCATTTCCGTGATCTGCTCCAGGATATGGTCCAGGTGCTCGATGGATCGCAAATAGAGCCGTCCGATAAAGCAGTCGTCGCCGGTCACCTTGTCGCATTCGGCGAACTCCGGGATGCCCTCGATCAGCTTCTGCACCGCCTGGAGCTTGCCGGGCAACGGCCGGATGCGGACGATGGCCTGCATCGAAAACCCAGCGTGCGCGGCTCCACGTCGACGGTAAAACCCCGGATCACGCCACGATCCTCCAGCCGGCGCAGCCGTTCCGAGGCGCCCGGGGAGGACAGGCCCACCTGCTCGGCCAGCGCTTTGACCGGCATGCGGGCGTCCTGCTGCAGCAGGGCCAGGATGCGGCGGTCGGTATCGTCCAGTGACATAAGGTATTTCCCGATGTTTGCCTTCGAAAAACAAAGGAAATCGTTGTTGTCCTGCAATTTCGACTGTGGATTGTAGGCCACTGCCCTTAAACTGCAACCCTTGAATCGCACAGGCGAGCACAGGAAACAGGAGACGGCCGTGGAAGACAGGACGCGGGGCATGCTGGAGATGGTGGCGGCGATGGTGATATCGGGCACCATCGGCTGGCTGGTGGTGGTTTCGGGCCGGCCAGTCACCCAGGTGGTGTTCTGGCGCTGCGCGTTCGGCGCGCTGGTGCTGGTGCCGGTTTGCCTGGCGCGCGGCTACCTGCGGCCGGGCGGCATCACGCTGCGTCAGGCGCTGCTGGCCGTGGCCGGCGGGGTGGCCATCGTCGCCAACTGGCTGCTGCTGTTCTCGGCCTACGAAGGCGCGTCGATCTCGATCGCCACGGCCGTCTACAACACCCAGCCGTTCATGCTGGTGGCGCTGGGCGCGCTGTTCCTGGGCGAACGGCTGACCGTGGCCAAGGTGGCGTGGCTGGTGCTGGCGTTCGCCGGCATGCTGCTGATCGTGCAGGGCAAGCCCGGCGCAGGCACGGCGCACGGCAACTACCTGCTGGGCATCGGGCTGGCGCTGGGCGCGGCGTTCTTCTACGCGCTGGCCGCGCTGATCGCCAAGCAGCTCAAGGGCGTGCCGCCGCACCTGATCGCGCTGATCCACGTGCTGGTGGGCACCGTCATGCTGCTGCCGATGGCGCTGCGGGCCGAACTGCCGACGGGCGCCCTGCCGTGGGCTACGCTGGCGACCATGGGCTTCGTCCACACGGGGCTGATGTACATCCTGCTGTATGGCGCCATCCAGAAGCTGCCCACGCACCTGACAGGCGCCCTGTCGTTCATTTATCCTATCGTGGCCATTCTGGTGGACCGGCTGGCCTTCGGGCATCACCTGCACCTGTCGCAAGTGGGCGGGGCGGCGCTGATCCTGCTGGCCGCCGCGGGCATGACGCTGGGATGGCCCTGGCGCGGAACGCTGCCGTGGGGGGAACGCAAGCCCTCCGCCTGAGCCCGATCCGCGCCCGACTTCAACCCACACACGGAGGCGCGGTTATGCAGGAGACGCAGGGGATGTCCCGGGAGCGGCTGGACCGGATCGCACGCTTTATCGACGAGACCTACGTCGCCACCGGCAAGCTGCCCGGCGCACTGGTCCAGGTGTGGCGGCGCGGCGAACTGGCGGTGAACGCCGTGCTGGGCCAGGCCGACCGCGAACGGCAGGTGCCGCTGGCCGAGGATTCCATCTTCCGCATCTATTCGATGACCAAGCCGATCACGTCGGTGGCCATCATGATGCTGGTGGAGGAATGCAGGATCGCCCTCGATGATCCGGTCAGCAAGTACATCCCGTCCTGGGAAAAGCTGGGCGTGTTCACGGGCGGCTTCATGGAGAGCTTCCAGACCCGCCCGCCGGCACGGCCGATGCTGGTAGTCGACCTGCTGCGCCATACCTCGGGCCTGACCTACGGCTTCCAGCAGAACAGCAACGTCGACGCGGCCTACCGCAAGCTGAAGATCGGCGAACTGGCCACCGAAGGCACGCTCGACGACATGATCGAGAAACTGGCCACGCTGCCGCTGGAGTTCTCGCCCGGCGAGGCCTGGAACTACTCGGTGGCCACCGACGTGCTGGGCTACCTGGTGGGCAAGATCAGCGGCATGCCCTTCGACGCCTTCCTGAAGCAGCGGATCTTCGACCCGCTCGGCATGGTCGACACCGGCTTCCACGTGCCCGCGCACAAGGCCGCGCGGTTCTGCGCCTGCTACGCGGTGGGTACGCTCGGCTCCAAGGTGATCACGCCGCGCGGCCCGATGCTGCAGGACGATCCGCAGACCAGCCCCTACCTTCAGCCACCCGGATTGCTGTCGGGCGGCGGCGGCCTGGTATCGACGGCGGCCGACTACATGCGCTTTGCCCGCATGCTGCTGAACGGCGGCGAACTCGATGGCGTGCGGCTGCTGGGCCCAAAGACCCTGGCGCTGATGACGGCCAACCACCTGCCCGGCGGGGTCGACTTGCCGCGCATGTCGCGCTCGATGTTCAGCGAGGCGTCCTACGAGGGCGTGGGCTTCGGCCTGGGCTTTGCCACGACCATCGCGCCGGCCAACACGCTGATCCCGGGCAGCGCCGGCGACATGTTCTGGGGCGGCGCGGCCAGCACGTTCTTCTGGGTCGATCCCAAGGAAGACCTGATCGGACTGTTCCTGACGCAGTTGCTGCCATCGTCGGCGTATCCGGTGCGAAGGCAACTACGCACGCTGGTGTATGGCGCGATCACGGATCTGGGGTGAGGCGGGGGGGTATGCCTGCTGCCGGTCTGCTCCCCTCTCCCGCTTGCGGGAGAGCAACCGTGTCAAGCAGGCAGTCTGTTCTCCCAGGGTTGGCCGGTTTTAACCATTGTGTTCAGGATCGTCAGGATCTTGCGCATGCAGGCGGTGATGGCAAGCTTGGAGGGTTTGCCAGCCGCTTTCAGGCGTTGATGGAACTCCCGTATGACCGGATTGTGGGAGATGGCGGTAACCGCCGTCATGTACAGGACGTTGCGCACCTCGGTGCGCCCGCCACGGATATAGCGCTGGCCCCGGCGTTTGCCGCTGTCGTCGTTGAATGGCGCCACACCCACCAGCGCCGCGATCTGCTGGCGATTGAGTTGCCCCAGCTCCGGCAGCCGGCCCAGCAGCATGAACACCGTCACCTTGCCAACGCCCGGCATGGTGTCGAGCAGTTCGACTTTCTGCTTCCACGCCTCGCTGGTGCGCAAGGCATGGGTCATATCGATGTCCAGCGTCTTGATCCGCGCGTCCAGCCATTCGATATGCTCCTTCAGGCTCTTGAGGGCCACAACCGGCGCCGTGACGACCCGCGCCTTTTCCTGCGCGCGCATCGTGACCAACTGGCCGCGCCGGTCCAGCAGATCGGCAAATTCGCGCTGAGCCTCGTCGGGCAATGCGCGGACCGGAGGTCGGATCTGCTGGCCAAACCGCGCCAACACATGCGCATCCAACCGGTCCGTCTTGGCCAGGATCCCGCACGCCTTGGCGAAATCCCGCACCTGCCTGGGATTGACCACCACCACCGGCAGGCCCGCGCCAGCCAGCGCGATGCTGACCCGGGTTTCAAAGCCCCCGGTCGCCTCCAGCACGACCCGGTCGATCTGGCCCTGGCCGTTATGCTCGGCCAGGTAGGCCAGCAAAGCGCCGATGCCGGCCTCGTCATTGGTGAACTGGCGGGCTCCCCGTTCGGGAAGCGTGTCAACATCCAGAGTCGTCTTGCTGACGTCGATTCCTACTGCCTTGATATCCATTCGGCTTGTCCCATCCTTGTGTCAATGCGGCGTACTGCCTTACAACCGTTCGGGCTTAGGCTAAACGCTACCAAGAAATGGATGCACCGATCCTCGCTCTCCCTCGAACTTGGGCTGTCGCCCAGAGCATGGGGCCATCGATCTGGTGCATCCAAACCGAATTGTGCGACATACAAGGGGCTGGGGGTGAGGGCATAGAGGCTCTGCTTGCCGACCTGTCGCAATTTGAACCGCCGGGCCCTCTCCCCGCCCCTCTCCCGCGATGCGGGAGAGGGGAGCAAACAAGCGATACGTTCCTGCCCTAGTAAAATGCCTTCCATCACCCCCATCCCCGAAACCGCCATGCCCATCAGGATCACGCTTCTTGCGCTTGCAATCGCCCTTATGAGTCCACTGGCGCAAGCCAGCGTTGCGTCTGACGCACACGCGTTCAAGGAAGGCGTCAAGGAAGCAGGCAGGAAGACCGGCCACGCGGTGGCCGACGTGGCGCGCACCATTGGCCACGGCGCCCGGGATGCCGGGACTGCCATCGGCCATGGCGCGCGGGACGCCGGGCACGCGGTGGCCGATACCACCAAACGGGGCTATCGGGCGACCAAGGAAGCCATCAAGGGCGAGGACAAGAACGAGGATTGAGGCCGCCTTGCCGCACATGCGTACAATGCGCGGCTTAACCAATTGGAAAGCTGTCCGTGAAGAAAACCGACCTGGAAAAGAACAAGGGCCTCAAGATCAACAACAATCTGAAGCAGGCTGGCGCCAATCGGGCAGGGTTGCCGAAGACGCAGCGCCAGCAGGGCACCGGCAAGAACGGCCTGCTCGGCAAGCTGCTCGGCAAGGCCGTGCCGCAGGAAAAGTCCGAGGACTGATCAGATAACCGTGGCTGCCGGCATCGCCCGCGCCACCGGACATGCCGGGTCGATGGCCCGGCACAGCGCATAGAGGTCGCGCACGATCACATGCGGCGCCTGGCTGTTGCGGGCCCATCGGGTCGCGGCTGCATCGTCAGAGCGCACCACCCACGCGGCCTGGAACCCGGCCGCAATCGCTCCCACCACATCGAGATCCGCGTCGTCGCCGACGTGCAGCATCTGCTCGGGCGTGCACCCGGCCAGTTCCGCCGCCGCATGGAAGATCGCGGCATCGGGCTTGGCGCAGCCGGCACTCTCGGGATTCAGCGCCGCGTGGAAGAAGTGATGGCCGCCCGTCACGTGCAGGCTGGCATTGCCGTTGGACACCGCCACCAGCGGAAAGCGGGCGCTGAGCCATTCCAGCGCCGGAAACGCATCCTCGAAGAAATCCACGCGCTGGCGCGCGGCAAAGAACACGTCATAGGCGGCCCCGGCCAGCTGCGGGTCCTCGCCCGACAGCTCCAGCGCCATGCGGATCGATCCCAGCCGCAGTTCGCGCAGGTTGTGCGCCAGGTCGGGCCGCTCGGCCTGGAAGCGCAGGCGCAGTTCACCCAGCACCTGCGGCGACGTCAGCAGCGCCGACGTACGCGGCGCCTGGGCCAGCAGCCAGTCGTGCAGGGTCTGCTCGGCCCGGATGACGGCGGGGGTGAAGGGCCACAGGGTATCGTCGAGATCGAGGGAAATTGCCGCGATGCGGGCCAGCGGTTGCATAGGAATTGGGGCACGAAATAAGGAAAGCGGCCCCGAATTTACCAGACCTGCAGATCCGACATTGACGTCTGAGCCGGGCCGCCGCGCTCAGGGCTTCGGAGAAACCTCTACCTTGTGCCCCGCCATGTGGTGAAGGTAGGCCAGCAAGTCCCTGAGTTCGGCGTCGGACAGCGTTTTTTCGTCGATGGATGACATCTTCGAGCCCGGCCACCAGCGCAGCGCCTGCGGATTGCGGATCAGTTTCGACAGCTTGTCGTCGCCCAGGTATTCCACCGGGTTGTAGGGCACGTTCAGGTCCGGCCCCAGGTTGGCGTCGCCGGCACGGTTCATCGAATGGCAGGAAAAGCAGACGCGCTGGAACGCCGCAAAGCCGCGCATGACCGGGCCGTCGGCCGGCTCGCCTTCGGCCGGGCGGATGGCCGCGAAGCGCTCGGCGGCCGTGCCGCCCAGGTCGATGCGCGCGATCGCCCACGTCCACAGGCTTTCGGTGATGCGCACAGGCACGTTGGCCTCGTTTGCCTGTTTCGCGGATTTGGGCACGGTCCAGATCAGCCGGAACGGGCCGATATCCTGCCCTTTCAGCTTCGGCCACGGCTTGGCGGGATTCTCCACGGCCAGCCACGCGCGCGGGCCATCGGCGCGGTCTGCCAGCAACAGGCCCAGCGGCAGATGCGAGACGTAGCCATCGGTGGCTGCCGTGGTGGCGCTGCCGTCCGGCGAGGCGGGCAGCCCCGCCAGCAACGCAGCCATCGGAATGGCCTTGAACGTCATGCGGCGCTTGTAGTTGTCGTCGTCGACGGTAACGCTGACCAGGCGCCGGTCTTTCAGCAACGCATTTCGGGTCAGGGTCTTCTGCTGCGCGCCCGCCGTGATGGTCAGCGTGGCCGGCGCGTCCACGGCCTGTGCCGGCGCGGCGCCGACCAGCGCCAGCGTGCAGCCGATGGCGGCGGCCTTTGAAAGCCAGGGGTCATGGTCTTGTCTCGTTGTCCGGGAGTTGGCTTGTTATCGAGGCGGAAGCCTCACCCATGAGCCTAGCCGATGCCGATGACGCCCGGCAAATCCACACCGGGTCTGTCTCCCCTCTCCCGCCATGCGGGAGGGGGGAGCAAAGTAGCGGTAATTTGGCGACGGCGTGCTGTCCGATCGGTTTAACGCGCCCGCCGAAAAACTGAATTCCATTCGCCGGGCGGGCGCAGCACACTCGCCGGCAGGACCGTCCATTCCCTCTTCCGCCATGCCCGCGCCCCATTGCCGCCTTGCCGCCCCGCTGCTCCTTGCCCTGTCCTGCAGCGCCGAGGCCTTGCCGATCGACCTGCCTGGCGTGATTCCAAACATGGTGGGCGGCGGAATCGGCTCCACCACCCAATACGCCGGCGGCAACGAACGAACGATCGGCGTACTGCCAGGACTGCGCTACACCACGGACAACGGCAGGCTGCTCGAATGGTATGGGCCCTACGCACAGTTCAACCTGGGCGGCCTGACCGGCTGGCAGTACGGCCCGGCGGTGCAGTTGCGGCTGGGTCGGAACGACGTGGACGACCCGGTGGTGGCGCGCATCCACGAAATCGACACCACGGTCGAGGCGGGCGGATTCTTCGGCTATGAGTACATCGCCCCGGGCGCCGTTCCGTACCGCCTGCGCGGCGGCGTCAATGTCATGACAAACGCCGGCATCCAGTACGGCGGCGTGCGCGTCGCGGCCAACGGCAGCTTCTGGATGCCTGTGAGCCCGCGCGCCCTGCTCGGTCTAGGGCTCGGGATGACCTGGGTCAGCCGCAGCTTCAACCAGACCTACTTCGGCGTCACACAGGCCGACAGTGCCGCCAGTGGTCTGCCGGTCTACAGCGCGGGCGGCGGACTCGAACAGTACACGGGCTGGCTGGCCGCCATCTACCGGATCGACAAGCACTGGTTTGTCGGCGCCATGGTGTACATGCAGCGCATCACAGGCGACGCCGCCGATAGCCCCATCGTCAGCCAGCGAGGCACGCGCAACCAGGTGACGTACGGCGCCGGCGTCGCCTACGCCTGGAAATAGGTTGCCGGACATCGGCGGGAAAGCGCTTCGCAAAAGAAATACTTGCACTTTGCGAAAGTCGTCTATAGAATTCGCGCCTTCGCTAGGCTCGTAGCTCAGCTGGTTAGAGCACCACCTTGACATGGTGGGGGTCGTTGGTTCGAGTCCAATCGAGCCTACCAACGCACACACAGGAACGGACGGTCGCCATCACGGCACCGTCCGTTTTTGCATTCCAGACCCAACGGAGCACCTTCATGATCCAGCCGAGCCCGGTATTCAAGGACAACCTCGCCCAACTGCCCGCCATCGACGGCATCGCGCGCATCGACCTGCTCGACGCCAGCGGCGCCGTGGTGGCCAGCATCGAGAACGTGCAGGGCAAGCAAGGGTCGCTGGCCGTGTACCACTACCTGCAGCAGACGTTCGGCAAGCTCGACGCCAGGGCCGCCGAACACGGCCTGGCCGTGTTTGCGGAACACACCGCCGATGCGCGGAATCGTCCGGGGCACACCCGAACGTGGATCGCCTGCTGGCCATCGTCAACGGCGGCGACGCGCTGCAGATCCAGATCGTCGCCAGCGCTTGAGCGGCGTAGCAAGGCCTTGGCGCCCGTTGCCGGGGCCAAAAACACGAACGGCCCCTTGTGATCAAGGGGCCGTTTGCATTGCGCGACTGTTTAGTGCGCGGTTGCCTCGCCCGCGCCGATACCCGTTTCCGAGCGCAGTTGCTGCGCCTCGAACCCGGCCTTGTCCAGCAGCGAGCGGCGCGACTTGTCGGTCACCGAGAACAGCCAGATGCCGACGAAACCGATGGTCATCGAGAACAGCGCCGGCGACGTGTAAGGGAATGGCGCGTCCTTGAAGTGGAAGACGTCCACCCAGACCGCCTGCGACAGCACGGTCAGCACCACGGCCGACACCAGCCCCAGGAAGCCGCCGACCATCGCGCCGCGCGTGGTGCAGCCCTTCCACAGTACCGACAGGAACAGCACCGGGAAGTTGGCCGATGCCGCCACGGCAAACGCCAATGACACCATGAACGCGATGTTCTGCTTTTCGAACACGATGCCCAGCACGACGGCGATGATGCCCAGCACGATCGTCGTCAGCTTCGACACGCGCAGTTCCTCGGCACTGGTAGCCTTGCCCTGCTTGAAGACCGTCTGGTACAGGTCATGCGATACCGCCGACGCGCCGGCCAGCGTCAGGCCCGCCACCACGGCCAGGATCGTGGCAAACGCCACGGCCGAGATAAAGCCCAGGAACACGTTGCCGCCCACGGCGCTGGCCAGGTGCACCGCAGCCATGTTCACGCCACCCAGCAGCTTGCCGCTACCATCCTGGAAACTGGCGTTGGTGCTGACCAGCACGATTGCGCCAAAGCCGATGATGAACGTGAGGATGTAGAAGTAGCCGATCCAGGTGGTGGCCCAGAACACCGACTTGCGGGCTTCCTTGGCGTTGGGCACGGTGAAGAAGCGCATCAGGATGTGCGGCAGCCCGGCAGTGCCGAACATCAGCGCGATGCCGAAAGAGATGGCCGAGATCGGGTCCTTGATGAAGTTGCCCGGGCTCATGATCGAATCCTTCTTGGCATGGACCTCCACGGCCTTGGCAAACAGCTGCTCGGGGCTGAAGTGAAACTGCGCCAGCACCATGAAGGCCATGAACGACGCGCCGCCCAGCAGCAGGCAAGCCTTGATGATCTGCACCCACGTGGTGGCGGTCATGCCGCCGAACAGCACGTAGATCATCATCAGCGCACCCACGATGACCACGGCCACCCAGTATTCCAGCCCGAACAGCAGCTTGATGAGCTGCCCGGCCCCCACCATCTGGGCGATCAGGTAGAACGCCACCACGACCAGCGTGCCCGATGCCGCGAAGGCCCGGATCGGCGCCTGCTTGAAGCGGTACGCAGCCACGTCGGCAAACGTGAAACGGCCGAGATTGCGCAGCCGTTCGGCCAGCAGGAACGTAATGATCGGCCAGCCGACCAGGAAGCCGATCGAATAGATCAGGCCGTCATAGCCGTTGGTATAGACCGCGGCGGAAATCCCCAGGAACGACGCCGCCGACATGAAATCGCCGGCAATCGCCAGGCCATTCTGGAAGCCCGTAATGCCGCCGCCAGTATAGAACGTGGCCGCCGACTTGGTCTTCTTGGCGGCCCACTTGGTGATGAACAGCGTGCCGATGACGAACACCACGAACATGCCGATGGCCGTCCAGTTGGTGGCCTGCTTCACGGCCTGGCCCAGATCGCCGCCGGCCGCGAAGGCGTTGGCGGACAGCAGCGCCGCAACAACTGCGGCGGTACCCGATGCGTGACGGTTCTTCATGCGACCTCCTGCTTGATGCGGTCGGTCAGGTCGTCGTAGACGCGGTTGGCATGGCGCACGTACAGCCCGGTAATCACGACGGTAAAGAGGATCACGAACAGCCCGATCGGCATGCCCCATGTCATCACGCCCTGCCCCACGCGGGTGGCCAGCAGTTCCTTGTCGAAGGCGATCAGCAGTACGTAGCCGTAGTAGACCACCAGCATCACGGCCGTCAGCAGCCATCCCAGCCGGCCACGCCGACGCACCAGCTCCTGGTACCGCGGGCTGGCCTTCAGTTTCTCGATCAGATCCTCTTGCATCCTTGTCTCCTGCGCATCTCTGCTGCACGTCCTTTGCCACATCTGTTTGCGACATCTGTTTGCGGCATCTGCTGCCTGTGCCACGCGGGTGTGCCCAGCGCGGCATGGTGACAAGGTAATGCGTGCCGCTTACCCGGTTCTTACATGGTGCCATTGGCGATGCGGGGGTAAACGCCTAGCCGTTGCATCACATGGGCCGTACCGCACGGCCACCCGGCGTGGCGGCAACGAACTACGCCACGCCGGCGATGCGACGCAAGCGCGGTCAAAGGCCGGCGGCAAGGCAAGCAGGTTCAGCGCATCTTGCCCAGGATTCCCTTCATCTCGTCTTCGGTAAAGGCGCGCAGTGTCTGCGTATGGACGTTGCCCTGTGCGCCGATCGACAGGCCAAGGGCCGTCACGGACGCCTCGTCCTGCGCTTCGAGCGTCAGGATCACGTCATATTTTCCGAGCGTCCAGAACACGTCGGTCACCTTCACGCCGAACTGCGGCGCCATTTCGCGCACGGCTGCCGCGCGTTTGGTGGTGTCCTTGACAGTGCGAATGCCCTGGTCTGTAAAGCTTGCGAGCACGATGTATCGGGTCATGGCAAATCTCCGACAGGATGGGACAACGTCGCCAGCGCACTGACGGCGGCTCATGTCTTCGGAGCGTGACCCGGCAGGCCCACGCGGGCAACCGGCCTGACCAACTGGGGGATGGACGCGTACACCTTGCAGGCGACACGCCGGGGAGTGTGAGCAACCTCGCGTCCATGCAAGGAGCGAGCCACTGCCCGATGGACGCCGCTTTGCGGGCGAAGGCTTCCGAACGCGAGTCCACTCCGTTCGAGAGTGTTGCAGCCGTGAAACCCGGCCAGGGACGTTCAGCGGGACGTGCGCGTACGTATTGGGCCGGGGCACGCCTTGAGTCCCACCCACATCACGCCGATCAAGATATTGACCGGCACGCTGAGCGCGCCCGGCACATAGAAGCAGGCCGACAGCACCGGCGCCCGCATCAGCACCTCCACCGCGCCGCCCAGCGCGTAGAGCAGCACCCCGCACCACAGCCAGCGCCGCATATAGGTCAGCAGCCAGTGCGCGCGTGCCTGGTTGAAGCGCCATGCCGCCGTGCGCGCGATCAGGTCGCCCCGACTGGCGTCCTTGAACATCCAGTCGAAGAAAAAATACCGATATAGCAGTGTGCGAAAGGCAAGCTCTTGCATGATGGTGGTGGGCCAGCTCTGACCGGATCGCGCAAAGACCGTGCCCACGCCGCTTGCGGCGCCGGGACTTTCACTACTGTAGGCGTTCAAGGCGCACGAGGCGGATTTTTCCGGGGGCGCTCCATCCAGTCAGCGCCGCGCGTGCACCGGACCGATGCATCGCATATCCGCCGCCCGCCAAAGCGCCCCGCACATCACAGCCGCCCGTAGTGCCCCGCCATGAAGTCGATGAAAGCGCGCGCCCTGGGCGCCAGGTGCCGGGTGTGCGGATACAGCGCGTAGTAGTGGCTCGAACCCGCGTGATACTGCGGCAGCACCCGCACCAGGCCGCCGCGAGCGAGTTCGCTGCGGGCCGTGCGCGCCGTGAACGCCGCGATGCCGGCGCCGGCCAGCGCCGCAGCGTAAAGCGCGGTGATCGCGTCGGCGGTCAGCGTGCCATGCACGGCCACGCGCTCCGTCTGGCCTTGCGCATCGGTCAGCTGCCAGATATCGGGAGCCGCCGCGAATGCCAGCAGCTCGTGGTGCGCCAGGTCGCCGGCATTGAGCGGCAGGCCATGCCCGGCCAGATACGCGGGCGACGCCACGAGCACGGTTTCCGATTCGGCCAGTCGCCTTGCCATCAGGCTGCTGTCGGCCAGCGGCGCGCTGCTGATGCGCAGCGCCACGTCGAAGCGCTCGGCCACCAGGTCGACGAACTGGTCGCTGCACGACAGTTCGAGCCGGATCTCGGGATAACGCGCACGGAACGCCGGCAGCCAGTCCTGCAGTTCAAGCGTGCCGATGGCCAGCGGCACCGTCACGCGCAGCGGCCCTGACAGCTGGGCGCCCTCTCCCGTCATCGCCAAGTTCATGGCGTCGATGCGGGCCAGGATGTCGGCGCAATAGCGGTGGTAGCGCTCGCCAGCGTCCGTCAATGCAAAGCGGCGCGTATTGCGGTTCAGCAACTGCACGCCCATGCTCGCTTCTAGCTGCTTGAGCTGCCGGGACACCGTGGAATGGGACAGGTCGAGCCGCTCGGCGGCCGCGGAGAATCCCCTGGCGTCGACAATCGCGCGAAACACGCGCATGGCAAGCAGCTGGTCCATTGAATTGCCGTCCCCCAAAAGCAGAAAACGCCCCGGGGGGCGTTTCGTCAGTGTCAGCGCAGCGGCAGCTGCGTGATGGCGGCGGTGGTCATCACATCGCCGAAGGTGTCTTCGATCTCGGCAAGCGCGGCTTCGTGCAGCGCGTCCTTGCCGACCGTGCGGCCATCGGCGCGCGTGATATCGCGCGTCGCCGAGGCGTCGGATGCTACCACAACGTGATAGCCCAGCGGCACCGCGTCGCGCGCCGCACCGGCCACGCAGGCATGCGTCATCAGCCCGGCCAGCACGATGGTCTTCACGCCCATCGCCTTGAGGCGGCGGTCCAGGTCCGTGCTGGCAAACACGCTCACGGTTTCCTTGCGCAGCACCACGTCCTGCGGGCGCGGCGCCATGCCCGGCTGGAACGCCACCGTCTGGCCATCGACCGCAAACACGGCGGCCCCGGCCGGGGCGACGTGCTGCACCTGAAAGACCGGCATGCGATGTTGGTCGGCAAACGCCAGCAGGCGTTGCGCGTTGTCCATCGCGCGCTGGCCATCGGGAATCGGCATCCGGCCGGAGAAATACTCCTTCTGGAAGTCGATGATCACCAGCGCCGTGGTACGGGCGTCGAGATGCTCGATGGGCTTGGCGCCCAGCATCGCGCGGATGCCGGGATGCGGATTGTCTTGCGCCGCGTGGACGGCACCGCCGGCGGTTGCCGCAAGCGACAGGCTCACGGCGGCCAGCCGGAAACCGCGCAACAGGTTCAGGGTCATGACAGGCTCCTCGATGAAATGAGGCGCCAGTCTAGGTTTGCACGGCGGGGCCGTTCAATGCCATGCGCCGCACAGCATTTGTGCGGCACATGCACAGGTGCACAAGGCGCCGGCTTCGGCCGAATCCGCCCTGCGCGCGAGGTCAGGCGCCGTCGAGGAAAACGTTGCGGCGGCCCAGGCGGCTGCCCAGGGCGTCGGGCGGAAGGCTCATGCTGGCGGGGTCGACTGCCATCGGCGCCGGCGCCGGCGCGGGTGCCATGGTCGCGGCGCCCGGCGCGGGCGGCACGCCCATCTGCACGGTTTCCATCGAACCCTGCGCGTACGGGTTGGCGGCCGGCTGCTGTTGCGCGACATCGACCGACGCAGCAGGCGCGGCAGGCGCGGCATAGCCAGCGGACGTGGCAGGGGCGACAGTAGCCGCTTGCGGGGCGGGCATCGGCTGTGCCTGCTGGACTGGGGCCATCTGCTGCGCAAGCAGCGGGTAGGAGGCGATCAGTGCGCCAGTCATCAACAGGGTTTTCGCCAGATGTTGCTTCATTCGTGTACCTCCAGAAAGCCTACAGAATCGGGAGGAGTCACTGTAGCGTCGAGGCACCTGACAAAGTGTTCCGTTTGCAACTGTCATTTACGAGGCTTGCGGCCGACATTCATGCACGGTATTTACGCGCGCGGGCATCGGCCGCCACCTGGGGCACCGCAGGGTCGATCACGGCAAGCGCGACGTGGCCGGGAGACCGATGTGTTTCGCCACGCCGGCAAGCCGTCCGACTTCCTGGCAATCTCATGGCCGGACCGCATTAGTCGCGGAAGCCGCTATCGCACGGACAGATTCGCGGCTGCGTAGACACCAGCCAGTGCTGTCCGACCGGCCTGATAGGTTTGCAGCACCCAGTCCGCATATAGCGCCGCCGCCAGGCTGCCGCGCTGCGGCCAACGCACCACGCCAGCCGCCAGCGTGCCGGCACGGGCGCCCGACTCCAGCGCAAAACGCAGGCCATCTCCCGACGCAGGATCGAGATAGCCGCGGCATCCCCGCACACAAAGAACCCGGCGCCCGCTGGCTGACGCAGATGGCGCCAGCGCCGGCACTCTCGCCAGATACGGCCCACGGGCTGCATGTCGTCGGGCCATGCCAGCGTGGTGTCGCGGCTGCTGCGCAACGCGGTCCAGATGCAGCCGTGCGGGATGGCGTGCCGCCACAGCCAGCCGTCGGGGCCGATGGCAAAGTGCGTGGCCGGATGTCTGGCCCGCCCGCCATCCAGCACACCCGCGCCGCGCTGCAACCACCATGGCCGGGAATCGACGACTTCCGCCAGGCCCACGCTGCGCCGCAGCCAGCCGTTGACGCCGGTAGCGTCGATCACGGCAAGCGCATCGGCATCCATCCCGCTGTCGGACAGGCCCTCCACGCCCACCATGCGATGGCCGTCGACGCGCGGCCGCAGCATGGCCGCCGGCATGCGTCGATAGTCGACACCAGCCCGCACGGTTGCCTCGCGCAGCCCGGTATCGAACCGCGCGCGATCCAGGGCACGACCCGTATCGCCGGGCCCACCCTCCGCAAGCCACACGTCAGCGCGGGCGGCCACCTCGGGCGCGATCGAATCCAGCAGGCGCAACGCCGCCGACGACGCAAATTCGGGTACCGCGCGGCTACGGCCGATGCCGACCATCGTCACCCTGCATCCCGCCTTGGCCGCCGAGATGGCTGCCGCGCACCCTGCGGGGCCATCGCCGACCACCAGTACGCCACCGGCGTGCATGGTCGATCAGTACAGCCGCAGCGCGTCCGGGCCGGGCGGACGTCGTTGCACGCCGCCCAATAGCCCCGTCGGCGTGGCATCGCATTGCAATGCCTCGGCATAGGGCACGCGCAGCCGACCCGGCGCATGCTGGCGCGGCACGGCGCTGGCATCGGCGGGCAGCACGAACACGAAGCGATAGACGGTGTCCCCGGCATCGCCGCCGGTCCCCTCCAGCCTGCGCGCCGACACCAGCCACAGCCGCGTATGCGACGGCACCTGCCCGTTGTCGCAAGCCGCCACCGCATGGCGCAGCGCGCCGATGCGCCGGATCAGTTCGGCGGAGTCGACGTGCTCGAACGCGCCAAACAGCATCTGTCCGCGCAGCGCGTTGGCCACGTAGTCCGAGCGCTGGATATCGGCATAGTCGACCTCGCCCTCTGGCGTCAGGTAGGGCCCGTATTCGCCGTCCCAGCCGGGCCGCGCTGCGCCGGCGGCAGCCAGCGGGTGCGACGGGTGGTAGCCGAGTTCATCGTCGAGCATCGGCAAGGCGGTCGGCGCATCGGCGCGATGAAACGTGCGCGACGCGTCCGGGCTCAGCGCCGGCCAGAAGCTGTTCGACGCCGCGCACAGCTTGATGTCCTCCGCAAACGGGCTGCCCAGCCCGAACGTGGCCAGGTAGATGCCGCCCCAACCCCCGGCGTAGGTCACGTCCCAGCCCGGCGCGAACACGCTGGACGAGGCATCGGACAGAAACGACACCATGCGCGGCACGTGCGCGCCATCGGCCTCAGGCGCCCGCCCCTTGGCGCCAGGCTGAACGACACCGGCAGCGTGGTTTCGTCTGGCGCAAACGCGCGGGCCGCGCTGAACGGGTCCACGTGCATCGGATTGGCCGCCAGCCGCTCGGCACTCAGCGAAAGCGGCGATCCGCTGCGGAACTGCGACTTCGGATCGATCTTCTGTTCGCGGAACCAGCGCTGCAGTTCGGCCTGGTCGGCGTACGGATAGAAATCGGGCGCCGCCACCACGGAATAGGCCGGAAACACGTGCCGGCCCGGCCATTGCGCCACGCGCACGCTGACCGCGCCTTCCGCGCAATGATCGAGGAACAGCTGGGCGTGATAGCCACCCTGCTTCACATCGGCCAGGAAGCGGTCGCGGTCGGCGGGCTCCGCGCACATGTCGCGATAGGCTGCGTCGGCGTCGTGCCAGCGGTGCCGGATATTGATGAACTCGGGCGCGTTGCGCGGCTCCGGGTAGCGCAGGAACGCCGGCGCGAAATGCGGGACATAGCGCTCGCGCAGCGCGTTGATGCCTTCCAGAAACAGCTTGAACAGGTCGGAAAATATGCGCTGCGTCGTGAAGCGACGATTGACCACCGGCAGCACGCGCCACTGCGGCGGCACCCGGAACCCCCGCACCTTGAAATGCTCGGGCGTCAGCGGCTCGATCAGTGGCAGCGCTCCCGGCATCAGCCAGACCGAATCGCCCTTGCGCACCAGCGCGATGGGCGGCGCGGTGGAGCCAGGCAATGGCCCGGGGTCCTGCGTGGCATCGGGGAAGCGCCACGACTGCGAATACGGCGGATTGCCCAGAACCGCCTTGGGCTCGGGCTTCACGCCCCAGCGCGCCTGCACGGCGCGTCGCAGCTTGTCGCCAACATGGTGGTGGCCATACTCCAGCGTCAGGTCCTGCCCCGGCACGCAGCCGCTGGCAAACAGCTTGCGCATGGGCACCAGGAATTCGCGCGCATCGTCGCCCTCGCGCTCGCCCTCGACCAGGCTTAGCTTGGACGGCCCGCGCATCCTGCGCACCAGGTACGCCGCATAGTGCGCGGGCAGCACGCGCACATGCTCCGGATGCCCGGCCACCGTTGGCAGGTGGCTGCGCGTGCGCGGGTCATAGCTGGGCTCGGTATCGCCATTGCGCGCGATGCCTAGCCGCGAGAACACCAGGTCCGCGTGCTGCTGGTGTCCGGTGCGGCGCGCCGGCCGGTACTGGCAGGCCAGCACCGCGATGTCGAGCGATGTCCAGTCGTCCGGCAGCGGCGCGCGGGAGTGAATGTAGTTTTCCAGAAGATCCAGATCGGCCAGCTCGACGCCCGCATCCAGCGCCGGGCACTCCGCCAGCGCCAGCATGTGATACAGCAGGCTGCGCGCCGGATCGCCCGGTTCCACGGCGCGCTGCGTGGCGCGGCTGAGTTCGGCCACGCGCGGGTCCGTCCAGTCGATCTGTAGCGGACGCTCCAGGATCGCAGCGGTTTCGTCGGCCGATCGCACCGAGGACAGGTCCAGGCCATGCCGCAACAGCGCCTGTTTCCAAGGGGCGGACAACCGCATCACCCAGGCATGCATGGCTTCGACAGGCATCGCGCACCTCCCCCGGACAACTGGCGGCGCGCCCGCAGCATCCGGCATCCGGCGCGCGCTTCCATCGGATTTCCATCCGAATTCCATCGCATTTATTTCTGCCGGGCGCGCCTTGGCCTTTAGGCCAATGCACGCCGACGCCGCCTCGCGATGGCGGGCGACATTGACTAATATAGGTGATCGCGGCAGCAACGGAATCCGGCTTGCACGCTGCGATTCGGGACCAGGGCGACTGGGGGCCATGTCATGCTGACTCGCAGAACCTTTCTACTCGGCGGTGCCGCAGCGGGCGCGCTGGTGGTGGGATGGACGTTGCTGCGGCCCGAGGACCGTCTGGGCGCCAACCTGCCGCCGCCCGCCGCTACTGGCGATGCGCGGCTGAACGGCTGGGTCGTGGTCGGTGCCGACAACCGCGTGACCATCGTGATGAGCAAGGCCGAGATGGGGCAAGGTGTGCATACGGGCGCCGCCATGCTGCTGGCCGAGGAGCTTGACGCCGACTGGTCGCAGGTGCGCGTGGAACAGTCCGCCATCGATCCGCTCTACATCAACCACGAGAACCTGCCGCGCAGCCTGCCGTATCGTCCCGACGACGACGGCGCGCTGGCGCATGTCAGCGAATACCTGGCCCGGCACAGTGCCCGCCTGCTGGGCTCCATGGTGACCGGCGGGTCGACCAGCATCGTCGACCTGTGGCAGCCAATGCGCGAAGCGGGCGCGTCCGCGCGCGCCATGCTGTGCACAGCCGCCGCGCGCCGCTGGGATGTGCCGGTCGGACAGTGCCAGGCCAGGTCCGGACGGGTGTTCCACGCTTCGGGCCGTTCGGCCAGTTTTGGCGAACTGGCCACGGAAGCCCGCGACCTTCCCCATCCCGACCATCCCACGCTCAAGGACCCGAAGACGTACGCGCTGATCGGCAAGCGCCTGGGCCGGATCGAAGCGGCCTCGAAGCTCGATGGCACCGCGCGCTTCGGCATCGATGCGCTGCCCGACAACCTGCTCTACGCCAGCGTGCAGATGTGCCCGACGCTCGGCGGCACCGCGCGCAAGTTCGACGCCAACAAGGTGATGCACAAGATCGGCGTGCAGGGTTTCTATGCGGTCGACGCCTATCACGGCGGCACGGGCGGCGTGGCGGTCATCGCCGAGAATCCGTTCATCGCCATGCGTGCGCTGTGCGAACTGCCGGTCGACTGGGAACACGGACCGGCCGCCGGTCTGAGCAGCGACGACGTGCGCGCGGCGCTGGCCAAGGCGCTCGACAGCGACGATGGCAGCCACACGTTCCACAGCGTCGGCGATGCCCGGGCGGCGCTGAAGCGCGGCAAGGTGCTGGAAATGCGCTACGAGGTGCCCTACCTGGCCCACGGCGCGCTGGAACCGGTCAACTGCACGGTGCAGGTGGACGGGCGCAAGGCCCGGGTATGGGTGTCGACGCAGGTGCCGATGGCCGCGCGCAAGGCGGTGGCCAGCGTGCTGGGCCTGAGCGCGGGCGAGGTGGAGATGCATCAACTGCTGCTGGGCGGTGCGTTCGGCCGGCGGCTGGAGGTGGACTTCATTGCGCAGGCGGCGGCCATCGCCCGGCATGCGGCGCCAAAGCCCGTGCAGACCATCTGGACGCGTCCGCAGGACATGATGCACGACTTCTACCGGCCCGCCTGCATGGCCGATTGCCGGGGCGCGCTGGACGCGGATGGCAAGCTGGTTGCATGGGAAAGCACCTCCGCCAGCCAGTCGATCGCCGAGCAGGCGCTGCCCCGCACGTTTGGCAAACCACGCTTCCTGACGCGGCTGCTGACCGATGCCACCATGGCCGAAGGCGCGTTCGACCAGCCCTACGCGTGCCCCGACATGCTGGTGCGCCACCATCGGATCGAGCTGCCCGTACCGGTCGGCTACTGGCGCTCGGTGGGCCATTCGCACCAGGCTTTCTTCGTCGAGTGCTTTCTCGACGAAATGGCGGCGGCGGCGGGCAAGGACCCGTTCGCGTTCCGGCTGGATTTGCTCACGCAGCCGGCGCACCGCCGCCATGTGCGCGTGCTGGAGACGCTGCGCGAGCGCGCGGCGTGGCGCGGCCCTGCGCAATGGAAGGACCGCAATGGCGTGGCGTTCGCACGCGGCATGGCGATGCACGAATCGTTTGGCAGCGTGGTGGCCCAGGTGGCCGAGGTAGCGCGGGACGGCGACAGCTTCCGCGTGGCGCGGGTGGTCTGCGTGGTGGACTGCGGCCGCGTCATCAATCCGAACCTGGTGGAGCAACAGATGGAAAGCGGCATCGTGTTCGGGCTGTCGGCCGCACTGCAGCAGGCCATCACGCTGCGCAACGGACAGGTGCAGCAGCATTACTTCAACGACTATCCGCTGGTCGACATGCAGACCTGCCCCGCCATCGAGACCTACGTGCTGGACAGCGATGCGCCGCCAGAAGGCGTGGGGGAAGCCGCGACGCCGCCCATCGCGCCGGCCGTGGCCAACGCCTTGTTCGCGCTGACCGGGCAGCGCCACCGCAGGCTGCCGCTTCAGGCCGTGCCTGCCATACCGGAGGGCAATGACCCATGGTGTCAGTCCGTCTCAACGGCAAGACCGTAGACCTGAAGTCGGCGCCCGACACCCCGCTGCTCTGGGCGCTGCGCTGCGAGCAGCGCCTGACGGGGACCAAGTTCGGGTGCGGCATCGGTGTGTGTGGCGCCTGCACGGTGCTGCTGGACAACCGCGCCACGCCGTCCTGCCAGTTGCCGCTGAAAGACCTGCGCGGGGCGCGCATCACCACCATAGAGGGCCTGCAGGGCCCGGTGGCCCGCGCGTTGCGCGCCGCGTGGATCGAGTTCGACGTGGTGCAGTGCGGCTACTGCCAGAGCGCGCAGCTGATTGCCGCCGCCGCACTGCTGACGCGATGCGTGGCGCCGACCGAAGCGCAGATCGACACGGCGATGCGCGACATCGCCTGCCGCTGTGGCACCTTCCCGCGCATCCGCAAGGCCATCCACAAGGCCGCCGCCGTGTGCCGGCGCGGCTGAGGCGGCCAGGCCCTCCGGAACGTTAGCGGCCGCGCCGGGCGTTGGCCACGCGGGCCGTGGGCTCCGCCAGTTCGGCCAGCGTCAGTTCCACCACGCGCAACACTTCCCTGGCGGTGTTCTCGGAATGCTCGCGCAGGATGGCCGCCAGGCGCGGGCGTCCCGGCTCGCGCAGCGCACCCATGATGGCTTCGTGTTCCTCGTGCGATTCCTGCCAGCGCATCAGGTCGGCATTGGCCGCGCCGCGCGCGCGGTGCACCTTGCTCATCAGCGTGGCATAGATGCCCGACAGCACCGCGTTGTCGGCACTGTCGACGATGAGCTGGTGGATTTCCTGATTGATGCGGAAGTAGTCGGTGCGGCGGCCGGAATCGTGCGCATCGATCATGGCCTGATGCTTGCGTTCGATCTTCGCCAGCGCCGCGTCGTTGATGCGCTGCGCCGCCAGGCCGCCGGCGTGGGCCTCCAGCCCGTGCAGCGTTTCGAAGGTGGCGCGCAGTTCGTCGAGGTCGAGCGGCGCCACGCGGTATCCGATGTACTGGCGATGCAGCACCAGTCCTTCGGATACCAGCACCTTCAGCGCCTCGCGCAACGGCGTCTTCGAGACGTCGAACGCGTCGCAGAACGCCTTCTCGTCGATGCGCACGCCGGGCGGCAGTTCGCCTTCCTGGATCATCGTCCGCAGCCGGGCCGCGATTTCGGCGGACATTCCAAGTGTGCGGAGGCGGGCGGTTTTGGGGAGAACTTGTGTCACGAACGTCACCAGGATAGGGAATCTGCACCAGTCCGAAGATTATCACACCCAGATTGGTGCTTACCCTACATCTATATAAATCAATAACTTGCCAGCTTGGTAATTACAGATTACGTATCCTATACTCCGTTCCAGTTGCGCGACACCCAAACAGAAACGCCTCGAAAACGCAGCACCCAAGGAGCAAGGAGACCCCCGTCATGCCAACCACTAGCCAGGCCGCCACGATGACGGCCACGCGCAGCAGCGTCCGCTGGAAGATCTTCCTGATGATGCTTTTCCTCATCGCCATCAACTACATCGACCGCGCGTCGCTGTCGGTGGCGATGCCGCTGATCGCCAAGGAATTCGACCTCAGCCCCACCATGCAGGGCATGATCCTGAGCGCGTTCTTCTGGACCTATGCGCTGATGCAGGTGCCCGGCGGCATGCTTGCCGACAAGTACAAGCCACGCATCGTGATTGCCTGCGCCACGGTGTTCTGGGGCGCGTTCCAGGCCCTGGCCGCCGTCTGCACCAACACCACCGCCCTGCTGCTGACCCGCCTGGGCCTTGGCGCCGCCGAAGCGCCGATCTACCCGGCCGGCGGCAAGCTCAACGCGATCTGGATGACCCAGAACGAACGCGGCCGCGGCGCCACGCTGCTGGACGGGGGCGCCCCGCTGGGCGCGGCGCTCGGCGCAATCATCATCACGTGGCTGATCGCCACGCTCGGCTCCTGGCGCCTTGCCTTCGTGGTGGCCGGCGTCGGCACCGTCATCGCCGGTGCCGTGGCATGGTGGTACATCCGCAATTCGCCGCGCGAACACGCCGGCGTCAATGAACTCGAAGCCCGCTACCTGGAAGAAGCCCACGCCAGCGAGCATCGCGCCGAACCGGCCAACCTGTCCGGCCGCTCGCTCGACTTCTTCAAGTACCGCTCGGTCTGGTGCATGGCCATTGGCTGGATGTGCTTCAACACCGTCTTCTACGGCCTGCTGACCTGGATGCCGAACTACCTGAACAAGGTTCACGGCTTCGACATCAAGGCCATGGGCGGTGCCAGCTTCATCATCTTCTTCTGCGGCTTCATCGGCGAACTGATCGGCGGCTGGATTGCCGACAAGTGGAAGGAAGCCGGCGGCCGGCCCAACGTGGTGATGCGCACGCTGTTCGGCATTGCCGCCGTGGTGGCCACGGTCTCGATCTTCTCGGTGGCCTACGTGTCCAACCCCGTGGTGGTCGTGGCCCTGCTCTCCTCGACGCTGTTCTTCCTGCGCTGGTGTGGCCTGTTCTGGTGCATCCCGTCGATCCTGGGCACCCGCAACAAGATCGGTTTCCTGGGCGGCGTGATGAACCTGGGCGGCAATATCGGCGGCATCAGCGTGCCGATCATCGTCGGCATGATCGTGCAGTTCACCGGCTCGTACTTCCTGGCGCTGATGTTCTTCGCTGCCGCCGGCGTGGGCCTGCTGCTGGCATCGACGGCCATCGACTACGAAACGAAGATCCCGGTCTGAGGCCCGGCACCACTACCGACATCACGGACGTACAAGAAACGGTCTGGAGGACACACCCATGACACGATTCACCCCGATCCTGGCCGCAGCGCTGCTGGCCTTTGGCGCACCGCTGGTGCAGGCCGCCCCGGCCACGGCTGGCGGCATCCCCACGGCACAGCCCGAAGCAGTCGGCGTCGATTCCACGCGGCTGGTGGCGCTGTCTGAATGGATCCGCCGCGACAAGCTCGACGTACGCAGCCTGCTGGTCATCAAGGACGGCAAGCTGGTGTTCGAACGCTACAGCAACGGCCTGGGACGCGACTACAACCACGAACTGTATTCGGTCACCAAGTTCATCAGCGCGCTGTTGGTGGGCACGCTGGTCGGCGACGGCAAGCTGGCCGCCACCGACGCCCCGGCGCAGCGCCTGGCAACGGCACGCCCCGACCTGGCGCCGGCGCTGGCCGACAAGCAGCGGATCGAACTGCGCCACCTGATGTCGATGTCGAGCGGCCTGTCGTACAAGCTCGTCGAAGGCACCGATACGCTCTACTACGGCGTGCCGGACCGCCTCAAGGTGGCAGCCTCGGCCAGCGTGCGGACCGCGCCGGGCACCGATTTCGACTACATCGACGTCAACCCGGTGCTGGTGGGCGCCACGGTCAGCCAGGTGGCCGGCATGCCCGAGCAGCAGTACGCCGCGAAACGCTTGTTCGAACCGCTGGGCATGTCGCACTATCGCTGGGACGGCGCCGACGGCAAGGGCGCCGTGTCTGGCGGCTGGGGGCTGCGCCTGCGCTCGATCGACATGGCGCGGCTGGGCATGCTGATGCTGAACCAGGGCCGCTGGAACGGCCAGCAGATCGTGCCCGCGTCGTGGGTGGCACAGATGACCACGCCATCGGGCCCGGCAGCGGACTACGGCTACTACTGCTGGGTCAACAACATCGTGAAGAGCGAGCGCGAGTTCAGCGCCATGGGCTACAAGGGCCAGTTCATCACGGTGCTGCCGAAGCAGAACGCGGTGATCGTGATGAACAGCATCATGTCGACGCAGGGCGGCCTGCGCGATGCGAAGTACCTGGACCTTTACCGCCAGATGGTCAACGACTACGTGCTGCCCGCCTTGCAGGTCGGCAACACGGTCAAGCCCGACGCCACGCGTCAGGCCGCGTTGAAGAAGGAGCTGGAGCTGGCACGCACCACCCAGGGCGTGCCCGGCACCCAGCTCGCCTTCAACGACAAACCCGAACAATAACAACGACATCAAACCCCGAGGCGCCGCGCCCAGACGGTGCCCGACAACTCTTGAGAACCAACCATGAGCAAGCAGATTCGCCTTGGCATGCTGACGCCTTCTTCCAACACTGCGCTGGAGCCCATTACCAGCGCGATGGTCAGCGGCCTGCCCAACGTCAGCGCGCATTTCTCGCGCTTCACCGTCACGGAGATTTCGCTGCGTGACCAGGCGCTGGGGCAGTTCGACCTGGAAAAGATCCTGGGCGCGGCCCGGCTGCTGGCCGATGCCCGCGTGGACGTGATCGCGTGGAACGGTACGTCGTCGGGCTGGCTGGGCTTCGACCGCGACCAGGCGCTGTGCAAGCAGATCACCGAGGCTACCGGCATCCCGGCCACTACCTCGGTGCTGGCGCTGAACGAGATCCTGGAGAAGACCGGTGCGCGCCGCTTCGGCCTGGCCACGCCCTATCTGGACGACGTGCAGCAGCGCATCATCGCCAACTACCAGCGCAGCGGCTTCGACGCCTTGGCCGAACGCCACCTGGACCTGCACGTGAACTACAGCTTCGCCGAGGTCGAGGAAGACACCATCCGCAAGATGGTGCGCGAACTGGCCGGTGAAAACGTGCAGGCCATCTCCACGTTCTGCACCAATTTGCATGCCGCGCACCTGGCGGAGGAACTGGAAGCCGAGACCGGCATCCCGCTGTACGACACGATCTCCACCGTGGTGTGGAAGTCGCTGCGGCTGGCCGGCGTGGACACCAGCGCCCTGAAGGGCTGGGGCCGCCTGTTCCGCGAAGTCGAGTAAACAAGCAAGCGAGTCAAGCGTAAAGGGAAAGCATCGGAGACTGATGACCATGCCTGCAGACAACAACAATCTTGACCTCGTGATCCGCAATGCGGACGTGGTCACCGCCTCCGACCGCTTTCGTTGCGACATCGGTGTACGTGGCGGCAAGATCGTGGCACTTGGCCACGGCTTGCCCGCCGCGCAGCAGGAAGTCGACGCCACGGGCCTGCTGGCCTTGCCCGGCGGCGTGGACGGCCACTGCCATCTGGACCAGCCCATGCCCGACGGCATGCGCATGGCCGACGACTTCTTCACCGGCACCCGTGCGGCCGTATGCGGGGGCACCACCACGGTGATCCCGTTCGCCGCGCAGGAAAAGGGAGCTTCGCTGAAGGCCGCCGTGGCCGACTATCACCGCCGTGCCGACGGCCGCGCCGTGATCGACTACGCGTTCCACCTGATCGTGGCCGACCCGACGCCCGCCGTGCTGCAGGATGAGCTGCCATCGCTGATCCGCCAGGGCTACAGCTCGTTCAAGGTCTACATGACCTATGACGACCTGAAGCTGTCCGACCGCGAGATGCTCGAAGTGCTGGACGTCGCGCGCCAGAACCAGGCCCTGGTGATGGTGCATGCCGAGAATGCCGACTGCATCTCATGGCTGACCGACAAGCTCACCGGCGAAGGCCGCATCGCGCCGCGCTTTCACGGGCTGGCCCGCCCTGCCGTGGTCGAGCGCGAGGCCACGCACCGTGCGATCTCGTTCGCCGAACTGGTCGACGTGCCGATCCTGATCGTCCATGTGTCGGGCAAGGAAGCCATCGAGCAGATCCGCTGGGCTCAGGGCCGCGGCCTGAAGATCCTGGCCGAGACCTGCCCGCAGTACCTGTACCTGACCGCCGAGGACATGGGCCTGCCCGGCGACGACGGCTACGAGGGCGCCAAGTGCATCTGCAGCCCGCCGCCGCGCGATCCCGAAAACCAGGCCGCCGTATGGCGCGCGCTGGCCAATGGCGTGTTCAGCGTGTTCTCGTCGGACCACGCACCGTTCAACTACGACGACCCCGAGGGCAAGAAGCTCGGTGGCGTGTCCCAGCCGTTCGACCACATTCCGAACGGCGTGCCCGGCATCGAGACGCGCCTGCCGCTGCTGTTCGATGGCGTGATGCGCGGCAAGCTATCGCTGCACCAGTTCGTCGAACTGACGTCGTACAGGCCAGCCAGGATCTACGGCCTGTACCCGCGCAAGGGCACCATCGCCGTGGGCGCCGATGCCGATATCGTGCTGTGGGACCCGGCGCGCAAGGTCCGCATCACCAACGGCAACCTGCACCACGCCGTCGACTACACGCCGTATGAAGGCACGGAAGTCACCGGCTGGCCGATGACCACGTTCTCGCGCGGCGAGATGATCGTGCGCAACGGTGAATACCTGGAGCCGGCGGCCGGCCGTGGCAGGTTCCTGGAAGCGGGACAACCCGAACTGTGAATCCCATGAACCTCCTGATCGTCAACCCCAACATCAGCGCGTCGGTGACCGACCTGATCCATGCTGAGGCCCAACGCACCGCAGCGCCGGACACGCGCATCACGATGGCCACCGCCGGCTTCGGCGTGGCCTATATCGAAACCCGCTTCGAGGCGCTGGTGGGCGGCTACGCCACCGCCTGCGCGGCCGCCGAACATGCGGGCAGCTTCGATGGCCTGGTCGTCGCCGCGTTTGGCGACCCCGGCCTGGCCGGCCTCAAGGAATTGTTCGACGTACCAGTAGTGGGCATGACCGAGGCCGCACTGGCCAGCGCCTGCCTGCTGGGGCAGCGTTTCTCGATCATCGCGATCTCGCATCGCATCGAGGCCTGGTATCGCGAGTGCGTGGCCGCGAACGGGCTGATGTCGCGGCTGGCGAGTATACGTTCGCTGCAGTCGCCGCTGCGCGACATCGGCAGCGTGCAAGAGGATCACGCGGCCCGGCTGGAAGAAATGAGCCTGCAGGCCGTGCGCGATGATGGCGCCGATGTGATCATCGTGGCCGGCGCCCCGCTGGCTGGCCTGGCGCGTTCGCTGCAGGGCCGGATTCCGGTGCCGGTGGTCGACGGCGTCAGCAGCGCCGTGCGGCATTGCGAATCGCTGGTGGCGCTGCGTCCTGGCCACGCCCGCGAAGGCAGCTTCGCGCGGCCGCCGCAGAAGGCCAATGCCGGGCTGCCGCCGGCGCTGGCGCATCTGCTGGCGTAGGCGTGGCAGGCCTGCCGCCCGGCAGGGCCTGAGCCCTCAGCCGTCGTCCGCTTCGGGACGGCACGCTTGACGCACCCCGTGAAAGTCGCGGACGGAAGCATTCGGGAAATGTCATGACACGACACGATGCGGCTTGTCAATCGCCCATCTCGACGGGCAAAAGGACATGGCTGCACGGCCGTTCGACCGGTAACACTTTCTGGCAGCAGTGGCACTCAATCTGCCATATGCTGGATTGTCCGGCGTGCGCGCACGCCCCGACCGACCTTGCCCGGAGGCGTCACATGCTTTACGGAAGAGCAGCCGACAACCTGCGACGCGAAGCCGTCATCGCCCGCGAGACTGCGCCCGTCGACCGGCGCATCGCCTTGCTGCGCGAGGACATCCGCTGGCAGCTGCACTATGCCAAGGCGCAAAAGGCGCGAGGCTTTCCGGCGCGGGACTACGCCAGGGTGCTGCGTCTGCTGCGGCGAACGCTCCAGGTGGAAAGAGCCTATCGCGCCGCATTGCGCAAGGCGGCGCTGGCCAGGTTTCCGTAGGCCGATATGCATTAACGTACACCTACCGATGAGCCCAACGCTCTGCCAAGACCGGAAAAGCCCCACCGCCCTCAGGCAGGCTTCTCGTCGCCCGTCTCGCATGCGCTGGCCCGTTCGGCACGCGTCACGGTTCCTCGCGTGGCGGCCCAGAACACCAGCGCCGCGACGCTGACCGCCGCGCCCAGCGCACATACGGCGAGCCATCCGCCGGCAGCGTACGCCGCAGTGGTGCCCATCGCGCCCAGTCCGCTGCCCACGGCATAGAACAGCATGTAGATGCCTATCAACCGGCCCGGTGCCTCGGGGCGGGTCCGGACGATCATGCTCTGGCTGGTGACATGAAGCGCCTGGGCCGCCGCGTCGAGCAACACGATGCCCACCGCCAGTATCCACAGCGACACGTGAAGTTGCGCCAGCGGCCACCACGCCAAGATCAGCAGCACCAGCGCCACCAGCGTGGTGCGCTGTCCCTGTCCGCGATCGACCCACTTGCCGGCGCACGCCGCAGCCAGCGCGCCCACCACCCCCACCAGGCCGAACGCGCCGATGGCCGAATGCGGCAGCGAGAACGGTGGCGCGCTCAGCGGCAGGACAAGCGCGCTCCAGAAAATGTTCAGCACGGCAAACATCAGCAGCGCCAATACCCCCCTTACCTGCAGAGTTCGGTCGTGGCGCAGCAGCGTGAGCATCGACAGATTGAGCTGCGGATAGCTGACACGCACGCGTGGCGGCGCCAGCGGCGGCAAGCGGTTCCATAGCAACATCCCCATCGCCAGCATCAGCATGGCCGCCGCCAGGTAGACCCAGCGCCAGCCGGCCAGGTCGCTGACCGCGCCGGCGAACATGCGTGCCGTCAGCAGCCCCACGAATACACCGCTCTGGGCCGCCCCGACCACCCGCCCCTGCTCATGCGTTGCTGCCGCGCTGGCCGCATAGGCCAGCAGGCCCTGCGTCATGGCCGTGCCCAGCAGGCCCACGGCCAGCATGCCCGCAAACAGCGCCGGCAACGTGCGCGCCGCTGCCACGGCAATCAGGGCGATCACCAGCGCAACCAGTTGGGCGCACATCAGCCTTCGCCGGTCGACCACATCGCCCAAAGGCACCACGAACAGCAACGCCAGCGCGCAGCCTACCTGCGTCATCGCCACCACGCTGCCCACGACGGACTGGCCGATATGGAAATCACGTGCCAGGGCGTCGAGCAACGGCTGGCCGTAGTACACGTTGGCCACGCTGAACCCGGCCGATACGGCGAACAGGGCGACCAGGCCGCTGGGCATGGAAGGCGGACTGGGCGGCGTGCCAGCCTCGATGCGTGATTGTTCCAACGTCTCTTCCGGTGCCATGGCGCCCCTTGACTGGTTGCAAATCAAAACTGGTTGAATGCTAGGGCAAGCAGTTTTAAAATGCAACCGGTTAACCTTTGCACCGACGCCCATGCCCATGAAACGCACCAGCCCGCAGCAGCCCGAAACATGCCCGGTCGCCAGGTCTCTCGATGTGGTGGGCGACCGCTGGTCGCTGCTGATCGTGCGGGACGCCTTCGACGGGGTGCGCCGTTTCAGCGATTTCCAGCGCGGCCTGGGCATGGCGCGCAATATCCTGGCCGATCGGCTGCACAAGCTGGTGGAGGCTGGGGTGCTGGAACTGCAGGCCGCCTCGGATGGATCGGCTTACCAGGAATACGTGCTGACTGCTGCCGGAGAACGGCTGTTTCCGGTGATGGTGGCCCTGCGCCAGTGGGGCGAGCGGCACCGGTTCGCGGCCGGCGAGCGCCATTCCGCGCTGATCGACAGGCGCACCGGCAAGGCCGTGCCGCCGATGCAGCCGCTGGCGAAGGACGGCTCGGCCATCCGGCCCGCCGATACCGAAGTCCGCAAGGTCCGGCAGGACATCGGCCCCGACCGGATCGGCGTATGATCTGAGCCATTCCGCCTTTCCTCGCCGCCGGACCCCGCCGCCGGAATGCCCGCGATGACCGACCGCCCTCACCTGTCCCCAAGCTGCACCTGACCGCCACGCACGGCTTTGCGCTGCATGACAGCCGGCAGCCATCATTCCGGCGCGAATGGCACGAGCATGACTGCGGCATGCTGCTATGGCCCCGCATGGGCCGGCTCAGGACGATATGGGATGCCCCGGCCGATGCGTCGGAAGCGGCGGCTTCACGGTATGCCGCGACGCTGGTGCGCGGGGCGGCGGTGCTGCTGCCGGCATCGACCTCGCACCTGACGGCGTCCGAGCATCGACAGCAGCAGCACGGCGAACTCTATCTGCCCCCGGACCGCATGCCGGCCAGGCGCTATGGCGCGATCCGCCTCGACGGGCCAACCGTTGCCATGCTCGAAGCACTGCTGGCCCCCGCGCTGTCCACGGCCAGTGCGTCGTGGCTGGTGCGCGCCGTCGTCGAGCAGATCGTCACGAGTCCGCCGCTGGCGCTGCCGGACGAACCGGCTTCGATTGCCCACCGCATGATCGGGCGCTTCACGCAGGCACTGGAATGCGATCGGCCCCTGCCATCGATCGATGCCGTGGCCAGCGAACTGGGTGTCGCCGTGCGCCAACTGCAGCGCGCGTGCCAGATCGAATTCGGCACCACGCCCGTTGCGATCCGGCGGCGCCTGCTGGCGGCCCACGCCCGGGCGCTGATCGCGGCCGGCCGCCCGGCCGCCACCGTCAGCGTGCAGCTTGGCTTTGCCTCCAGCGGCCATCTGCACCGGCTGCTGCGCGAGGTGCCGGCGTAGGCTTGGGCGATCCGCCGCCTCAAGCTTTGGCTACGATGGCTTCGACCTCGATTTCGGTCCATGCGCAGTCCGGCAGGCTGGCCACGCCCAGTGCGCTGCGCGCCGGTAGCGGCTGATCGGGGAATGCCACGCGCAGCACGGCCGATGCGGCGTCGAGCACCGCCGGATGCCGCGTAAAGGAGTCCGTGGCGCGGACAAACCCACGCAGCCGCACCACCTGCAGCACCCGCGACAGCTCGCCGCCGCACGCCAGCCGCAGCGCCGCCAATGCGTTGAGCATCGACACTTCCGCCGCTTGCCGCGCAGGCGCCAGGTCGTCGTCGGTCCGGCACTGCCCAGCCATGGCCACGCCAGCACGCCGGCAGACCTGGCCGGAAACCGACACCCATCGGGCATCCCCAAACGGCACGCTGCAGAACGGCGCGTAGTGGCCCTGGGGCGCCGACACCTGCGGCAGCGCGAAACCTGCCGCGGCGACTCGGGATTCCGGCGATTCCAGCGTGTTCATGGCGCACCCCAGGCGGTCTCGCCACTGAGCCAGCAGCCGTCCGCCGCGCCGTGCTCGTCGAAGCGCGGTGCCACCAGGATTTCGGAGGGACTGCCCATGGCATCGCCCTGCCACACCGCAATCGATGCATCGGGGCTGTTGCCAAGGCAACCCTCGCCGGCCAGATAGCCCACAGCGCGGCAGCGGCAATGCCCGTGGCGGCGTCCTCGGGATAGCCCGACGATTTGGGAAACTGCCGCGCATGCACGATGCGCCGGCCGTCCGCTTGCGACGCGCCTATCGCGTACGGATAGAGCCCCGTCGAGCCAATCGACTCGCAGAGCGTTTCCATCGTGGCGAAGTCGGGCTGCAGGGCATCCAGCATTGCCACCGAAGGCAACGCCACCAGCGTCTTCACGCGGCTGGTGGCGGCGTTGGTCATCGTCCAAGCGCCTGTCGGCAAGCGCAGCTGCGCCGCCACGGGGGCACTGGCCTGCGCATCGAGCGCCTGCGTGCGCACCGCCGGCTGCGAGATCCATGCCCGCTGCAGCGTGTCGTCCCACCTGGCATGCACCACGCCGCTGAGCGTCTCGATGCGGGCGGTCGGCGTGGTCCAGTGCCCCCATTGCCGCAGCGCCCACAGCGTGCCGACGGTGGCGTGGCCGCACATCTCCATCTCGTGCTGCGGGACGAAGAAGCGTATGCGCCAGTCGCAGCCGATGGAGCTGCGCAGCACGAAGGCCGACTCATGCCCGTACTCGGCGGCAACCGCCTGCATCGCCGCCGCGCCCATGCCCTGTGCATCCACCACCAGCGGCACCGGGTTGCCGCCCCGGCCATCGCGCACGAACACGCGGATCAAGCTGACATTACTCACCTGTGGCTCCTACCGATTTGGCAATCGCCCCCAATAGGGGATGTCCTTCTGTACCGTGGCCTGCAGCGCGCCCGGCGTGCCAGGCCGCGCCGTCACGCCCTTCGATGCCAGGTCGTCGGCCACGGCCTTGTCGCCCAGCACCTTGTTCAGCGCGGCATTGAAGCGGTCCACCACCGGTGCCGGCGTGCCCTTGGGGAACGCAATGCCATACCAGAGCTGCTGCTCGAAGCCGGGCACGCCCTGGCTGGCGAACGTCGGCACCTCGGCCAGCAGCGGCGTGGGCGCGGTGGTGGCGATGGCCGTGATCTTGTGCGCCTTGATGTACGGCGCCAGGCCCACCGGGTTGTCGAACATGAGCTGCACCTGGCCGCCGATCAGGTCGGTATAGGCCGGAGAGGCGCCACGGTAAGGCACGTGCGTCAGCGGCACGGCGGCCAGCTTCTGGAACTGCTCGCCCATCAGGTGCGAGACCGTGCCCACGCCCACCGAGCCGAAGCTGAATTGCGTCTTGCCGGCCTTGAGCCGGGCAAGCAGCGCCTTGACATCGGCCGATTGCAACTGGTTGTTGACGGCCAGCACATACGGCGAGGTACCGATGAATCCGGCGTAGCTGAAGTCCTTCGCCGGATGGTAGGTCAGCTTCGGATAGAGCGCCACGCTGACCGCGTGCGTGCTGGTGGTCACCACGCCGGCGGTGTAGCCATCGGCCGTGGCGCGCGCCACGTAGCCCGAACCCAGCGTGCCACCGGCGCCGCTGCGATTGTCGATCACCACCGGCTGGCCCAGTTCCCGCTGCAGCTGCGGCTGGATCGACCGCACCACCAGGTCAGTGCCGCCGCCGGCCGGGAACGGAACGACGATGACAACCGGGCGAGACGGCCAGGTCTCGGCATGCGCGGCGCCGAAACAGAGTCCGGCGGCGATGGCCAGCAGGGCGCGGCACGCCGCGCTTGGTGGATGGGATGAGATTGACACGGGCGTCCTCCTTGTTGATGTGCAAGGAGTCTAGGCACGCGGCGCGCGGGATTCGAACCGGAATGCGACCGGCGCCGATCCGAAATGCGCCACGCAGGCAAGGCGGCCCCGCCCGGGACCCGGATGCAAAAAGGGCACCCTCGCGGATGCCCTGCTTCACTCACATCGCGCGCAGCGCGATCAGAACTTGTGGCGGATGCCCATCAGCAGGCCGGTCTGGTTCTTGCCCGCCACCGTGGTGCCGAAGCCGCCCGTGCCCAGGTCCGAACCGTCCTTGTTGCGCGTGTAGGCAACGTTCAGGTAGACATCGGTCCGCTTGGAGAACGAATAGTCGGCCGAGACGATGAACAGCCACGGATCGGCGCCCGAGTTGCGGAAGTCCTGATAGTACGCCGCGCCGGTGAGCGACCACGCCGGGGTGATGTCCCACTGCGCGCCGGCCCAGTACAGGTTGGTGGTCTGCGACGTCGGCGGCGTCATGAAGCGCGCGTAGCGGTAGCCCAGGTACGACTTGACCGGGCCGAACTGGTACGTGCCCGACACCGCTGCCTTGCGCGTCTTGTTCTCGTCGGTGGCCACGGTGTTGCCGTTCACCTCGTCGTACACCACGGCGATGGCCAGCGGGCCGCTTTCATAGGCCAGGCTACCGCCGAATTCGCGGCCCACCTTGTAGTTGCCCGGCACTTCGCCGTTGACGCCGGACGTGCCGTCGGCACCGGCGCTGTAGATCAGCTTGGCGCTGACCGGGCCAAACTTGCCCGCGTACTTGATCGAGTTGTCGGCACGCGACTGGAACGCGCCGTCCTGGGCACCGATCGAGTAGCGCGTGGAAATGCCCATCGGGTCGTATTGCACGCCAAAGTCGTACATGGCCGTCGTATGGCGGCCCAGCGACAGCGTGCCATAGGCGTTGCTCAGGCCGATCCATGCCTGGCGGCCGAACAGCCGGTTGTTCTGGGTGCTCCTGCCATCGTCGACGCTGAAGCCGCTTTCCAGCGTAAACACCGCGCGCAAGCCGCCGCCAAGATCCTCGGAACCGCGCAGGCCCCAGCGCGAGCCCGACAGGTTGCCGGACTGCATGCGGACCGTGGAATTGTCGCCGGCGCCAAGATGGTTCGCGTATTCGACGCCAACATCCGCCACACCGTACAGCGTCACCGACGTCTGGGCGAACGCACCCCCGGCGAACAGGCCGGCAAGGGCCGCCGCCATCCAAACTGCTTTCTTCTTCATGACTCTGAGGTCTCCCCTCTCGTTGAAAAACCGTCATCGGCCTGCCGGTTCCGGCCTGTGTTGCTCTTGCGTCGTCGCCACCCCGTGCCCCGGGGTATCGCTGCCTGGCAACGGCCAAGTACGCAGTACCGTGCATGTCACAGCACGTTCACATGTATTAGGAGCGAGACAATACAACAGGTAGTGACGGATGTGTCTCCAATTCAGGGTTTTCCCCGAGGACCCGCGCAGGCGATTCCATGTGGAAGACGCCTGTGGAGCGGCCACACGCTCTGGCAGAATTGGCGTTCACGCAACTTCGGGAGCGGGATTCGATGCAGGCGAGGAAATCGGCAGGACCTGGCCACCTGGCTATCGTTGCGGCATCCGTGCTCTTCACAGGCCTTGCCGGCTGCAGCCTCCCGCCGCGCGGCGAACCGCCCGTAACGGCCACGCTGACCGTGGAAGCCACGGCGGCCACCGCGTTGGGCCAGTCCATCGGCCGCGAAACCGCAGGTCACCCGGGCCACACCGGCATCGATCCGCTGGCCGATCCGCTGGAATCGTTCGCGGCCCGTGTCGACCTGATTCGCGCCGCGCAGCGCACGCTGGACGTGCAGTACTACATCTGGCGCAACGACCTGACAGGCAACCTGCTGCTACGGGAGATCCGCGACGCCGCGGCGCGTGGTGTGCGCGTGCGGCTGCTGGTGGACGATAACGGCGTGCCGGCATCGCTCGACGGCACGTTCCGCGCGCTGGCTTCGCACCCGAATATTGAAGTCCGGCTGTTCAATCCGTTCGTGGTGCGCTGGCCCAAGCAGGTGGGCTTCCTGACCGATTTCCGGCGCCTGAACCGACGGATGCACAACAAGTCGCTGACCGCCGACGGCGTGGCGTCGATCATTGGTGGCCGCAACATCGGCGACGAGTATTTCGGCGCCACCGATGGCGTGGTCTTCGCCGACCTGGACGTGCTTGCCATCGGCCCGGCCGCGCGCGATATCGCGATCGATTTCGACCGATACTGGGCCAGCCAGTCCGCGTACCCCGTGGAACTACTGGCCACGACGGCGTCCCCCGATGCGCTCGATGCGTCGATACAGGACATGCTGCAGGATCCCGCCAGCGTGAAATACCTGCAGGCGCTGGACCAGGTGACCGACGTGGACCGGCTGCTGCGCGGCGACTTGCCACTGCTATGGGCGCACACGACGCTGGTCAGCGATGATCCGGCCAAGATCCTGGGCCAGGCCGAGCCGGAGCAACTGATCTTTGCGCAGCTGTACGCGATCCTGGGCAAGCCGGAGCGCGAGCTGGACCTGGTCTCGCCCTACTTCGTTCCGGGCGAATCAGGCACCGAATTCTTCACGCAACTCGCCGCCAGCGGCGTGAAGGTGCGCATCCTGACCAACTCGCTGGAAGCCACCGACGTGCTGCCCGTGCATTCGGGCTACGCCCGGCGTCGCGCGGAACTGGTCGGGGCAGGCGTCACGCTGTACGAATTGCGGCGTGCGGCGGGCCAGACCGCCCAAAAGTACTACAGCGTGGGCATGTTCGGCAGTTCGGGGTCCAGCCTGCATGCCAAGACGTTCTCGATCGACACCCGGCGCGTGTTCATCGGCTCACTGAACTTCGACCCGCGCTCGGCCAACCTGAACACCGAACTCGGTTTCGTGATCGACAGCCCGGAGCTTGCCGCACGCATCGAGTCGGCGCTGTGGAACCTGGCGCCCAAACTCGCGTACGAGGTACGCCACGACGGCGAAGGCCGGCTGTACTGGGTCAGGCAAACCAGCGGCGAGCCGGTGCGCTACGACACCGAGCCCAACTCCACCTGGTATCAGCGTGCCGCCGTGTACCTGTTCTCGATCTTGCCGATCGAGTGGCTGCTGTAGCGGACCGCGCCAACGGATTCCGCCAACTTATCGCGCTCTTCGGACAACCTGCCGCCAGGCGGCCTGCACACCACCTGCGCGCCGCGACCGGCCGCTATGCTGCATACGAATCCCCGGAGCACAGCGCCCCGGACACGCAGACGAGGCATCAGGCAGCAGAGAATGAAACACGCTTGCGAAGCGGCCTCCGGTCCAGCCGCAACCTTGACGGGCGGCCGCGAATGAAGCGCGGCAGACATCGCGCACTGCGCCGCCTGGGCATTGCCGCCGCCGTGCTTTCCACGATGGCGGCGGTCACCGCGATGGTGGCCGGCTGGCCGCACGTGCCGGCGCCGGTATCGCCGGCGACCGGCGCGCCCGCCGATGTCGTCGTGCAGCCTGGTGCAAGCGGTGTCGACCAGGCCGATGCCCTGCAGGCCGCGCTCGACAATCTGCAACCGGGCCAACGGCTCGTGCTGGCTCCCGGCAACTACCGCGTCGGCCGCGTGCTGGCGGTGCGTCGCGAACAGGTCACGGTATCGGGCTACGACGCCACGCTGGTGGCGTCCGATCCGGATCAGCAGGCCATCCAGATGACCGGTGCCTACTCGACGCTGGTGGGGCTGACGCTGAAGGGCACCGGCACGCAGCGTCTCGAATCGGCCACGTCGGCCAAGGTGATCGTCGACGGCACAGGCATACAGGTGCTGGACGTAACCATCGAAGGCGGCGCCAGCGCCGGCATCTTCGTGTCGCGCGGCATTGGCATCGCCTTGGTAGGCGACCGGATCAGTGGCACGCTGGCCGACGGCATCCACATCACGGGCGGCTCGCAGGACGTGCTCGTGCAGAACTCGTCCGTCACCGCCACCGGCGACGACATGGTGGGTATCGTCAGCTACCAGCGCGACAGCGGCCAGACCCGGAACATCTACGTCACAAGCAACTACCTGGCTGGCAATGCCTGGGGACGCGGCGTCGCCGTCGTCGGAGGGGCCGATGTCACGGTCGCCGGCAACTGGATCGAGGGCGTGCAGAAGGCCGCTGCGGTGATGGTCGCGCAGGAAGACGGCTATCGCACCGCCGACGCCAGCAATGTGCTGATCGCCAGCAACACGATTGCCGACGATCAGAACGCCACGCAGCCCGGCAACAACCGCATGGAAACCGGACATGCGGCCATCGACATCAATACCGGCAGCGGCAGCGTGACACGCGTGCAGGTGACCGGCAACCAGGTCACGCGCACGCGCTTCGACGGCTATCGCGCGCAGGGCAACATCTGCCAGGCCGACATCGGCAACAACCGTTTCGCGGCCATCGGCGGCGCGGCCATTGCGCTGCAGTATCGCAACTGTACGGCGGACCAGTTCACCTGCGGCACCAATACGCTCGATGGCGCAGCCCTGCCGCCACCGTCAGGATGCTCCGGCGCGGGATCGATCCAGGCCGCCGGCGCGGACGCGAGCCGCCTCCCTCTAGTGCGGACTTACCTGCGGCGGGCGCAGTAATACCTGCCAGCCCCGCGCGGGCCTGGCACCGCACGCCATTGCGGCACTGGGCGCCCATGCCGGCTCACCTGACGCGAGGCGATTCTGCCAGCAGCCGCTGCAGGTACTTGCCGTAGTGGCTCTTGCCCAGCGGCGCGGCCAGCCTCGCTACCTGCTCTTCGTCGATCCAGCGGCGCCGGAATGCAATTTCCTCGGGACACGCCACCATCAGGCCCTGGCGCTTCTGCAGCGTTGCCACCATCTGCGCGGCATCGATCAGCGAATCGTGCGTGCCGGTATCGAACCATGCAAAGCCGCGCCCCATGATATCGACGGCCAGCTTGCCAGCGTCCAGGTAGCGGGCGTTGACTTCGGTGATCTCCAGTTCGCCCCGCGCCGACGGCCGGATGTCGGCAGCGATATCGCAAACGCGGCTGTCATAGAAATACAGCCCGGTCACCGCGTAGTTCGAACGCGGCTGCGCCGGCTTTTCCTCGATGGATAGCGCACGAAAGTCCTCGTCGAACTCCACCACGCCATAGCGCTCGGGATCGTGCACGTGATAGGCGAACACGGTGGCGCCGTCCTCGCGACGGCTGGACTTCGCCAGCATGCGGGCCAGGTCATGCCCGTAGTAGATGTTGTCGCCCAGGATCAGCGCCGACGGGTCGCGCCCCACAAAGTCGCGGCCGATGATGAACGCCTGCGCCAGGCCGTCCGGCGACGGCTGCTCCGCATACTGCAGGTTCAATCCCCACTGCCGGCCATCGCCGAGCAAGGCGGCAAAGCGCGGCGTGTCCTGCGGCGTCGAGATGACCAGCACGTCGCGGATACCGGCAACCATCAGGGTCGACAGCGGGTAGTAGATCATTGGCTTGTCGTAGACCGGCAGCAGCTGCTTCGAGATGCAGTGCGTGACGGGATAGAGCCGCGTGCCGGAACCTCCGGCGAGAATGATGCCTTTGCGCGTCATGCCTGCATCTCCTTGGTAGTCGGGGATTCCTCTGCGACTGGCGCGCGGGCTGGCGCCGGAGCCGGCACGCCAGCCGCGATCTCGCGCCGGTAGCAAAATAGAAGGCGATGGCGCCGGCGGCTTCGGTGATCAGCACCGAAATCACCGTGCCCCGGGCGCCCATGTACATCACGAAGGGCACCGCGTAGAGCAGATGCATCACCGTCACGGCGGCGTAGATGTTCCGTACGGCGCGGTGTCGCCCCGACGCCATCAGGCCGAGATTGCCGAAGATGAAGGCCACGCTGGTGAGCGGCAACAGCACCGCTTCCATCCGCAGCAGCAGGATGGTGTCGTGGAAGGGCTCGCCCAGCCACATGCGGACCCCGACGCCGGCAAACAGCTCTATCGCCACGAACATCGCGCCTGACAACGCAAAGACGACTACCATCGCGCGCCGCATCAGCGCACGCGCCGCCGACGGATCGGCGATGTGGTACTGGCTGATGCGCGGATAGAACGCCGTCCCCACGACGGTAAAGATGGTCTGCCCCGCAATCCGGATCTTGTCGGCCATCGAGAATTGCCCCACCGCCACGGGCCCGTGGAAATGGTTCAGCAGGATCGCGTTGAAGTTCACGTAGAAGCTGACCAGCACCAGCGACAGGAACATCGGAAAGCCATCGCGCAGCGACGCGATCGCCGCTGCGGCCGGCACCCTGACCAGCGCGGCGAGCCGTCCGCGCCACACGCCCCAAAGCGCGACGATCGCCAGGATTGCCGTGCCGACGCTGATGCCCAGCGCGGCCAGTGCGGCATCGCCGGGCGACCTCACCCATGTCACCACGCATGCCAGGCTGACGGCCTTGGATGCGAAGTTCGGCAGTACCAGCACCTTCATCCGTTCCAGACCCTGGTAGAGCCAGATCGGCGTCACGGCATTCGCCACCACGCCCACGAACGCCGCGCCCAGGATGGCCCGGTGTTCGCGCAGTTCAGGCGCCCACCACAGCGCACCGCCAAACAGTAACGCCGCAGCCGTCGTGAGCAGCAGCTTGGCCGCCATCGTCGCCGAAAACACCGCCGCGACCGCCGCCGGATCATCGCGCCTGAGCGATACCAGCCGTGTCGCCGAAAGATTGTGTCCGTAGTCGGTCAGCAGGATCAGGTATTGCGCCAGCGCCTGGCAGTAGGCCAGCACGCCAAATTCGCGCACGCCGAGCTTGTGCCCGAGGAAAGGCAACAGCACCAGCGGAAACAGATAGTTGCCGCCCTGGATCAGCAGCAGGCAGGTGGCCGTGGAGCGTATGGATGGCGGCATCGTGTGTCGGCCTTGCTGTCAGCGTGGACCGGCGCTGGGCAGGTTCGGCCGACCGTACAGCGCGCGCACGCTCGCGGGCGCGCGGGCAACCGGCCGTCCCAGACATCGGAACACCAGCCACAACAGCGCCAGCGGCACGAAGTTGCGGCCGCTGAACAGGTTCGGCACGCGCAGGATTTCCATCAGGGACACCAGCAGCACGGCATGGGCACAGCACCAGAATCCATGGCCGGCCCGCCAACCCGCGTAGCTGCGGCCCAGCAGCCACCCCATCAGCGCGGCTTCCAGCAGCGCAAATCCGCCCCACTCGTAGAAGTGCACGAAGATGCCCGACGGGTTGTTGAACTCGGGGTCCCCGAAGGTGTTGAGGAACATGCCATATCCGTCGTCTCCACCGACCAGCGGGCGGAAGCTCTCGCCAACCACCGGAAACCGGACCAGCCAGTCGAACGTGAACGTCGGCGCCCCGGTGCCCCATCCCATGATCGTCAGCAGGCCAGCACCGTTGTTGATGGCCGTCGAGTAGTACAGGCCCAGCCGTTCCAGGGCGAAGTCGAAGATGTTGTCGTAGATGTTGATGTAGTAGGTTTCCCACGACCGGTTGTATTCGTTGACGATGAAAAAGCCGATCAGCGGCGGGATGGCGGCAAACGGCCCGAGCGCCAGCAGCGCCGCACGCAACGACCCGCGCGGCGGCCGCAGGCGGAAGCGGGCCATCATCAGGGCCCATGGCAATACCACCTCCACCAGCGCCAGTCGCTCTGCAAAATGAAGCTGCGCAACACGGTCAGCACGAACAGCACCCCCAGATAGGCGTGGTAGCGGTTCAGGCCGCGCGGCGGGTTGCGGAAGATCGCGAAGTACAGGGGCACATACGCCACCGACGCCTGCGTCAGCGTGCTGATACCCACCACGCGCCCTTTCAGTTCCAGTACGTCATAGGTGCTGGCGGAGCCGTCCAGAAAGGAAAGCAGCACGGCCGGCCTGGCGATCACGCCGCCCATCATCACCAGGTAGCCGATGCAGGCCAGCCAGAACAGCGCATCGAGCACCAGCGGAGACAGCACCACCGGTGCACCGGCGTCGCGCGGGGACAGTACGCGATCGCCCAGCGCACCGAAAGCCATCGCAAGCAGGAACAGCGCACCGGCTATCGCGTAGGTTCCGTTGAAATAGATATGATCGATGGCCTTCTGTTCGCCAAGCAATTCCAGCGACACCAGCCCATACAGGGGCAGGATGAACCCCAGCAGCAGCCGCGCGGGATCCTCCCACCAGTAGCCGTCGTACGTGTTGCAGGCACCGGGCGTGATCATCGGCGCGTTCAGTTCGATGCCGCCACCAGCGGCTCGGCGACCGGCAGGCCCGGTACCGACGGCGCGGCAGGCGACGCCGCCATCGCATCCCGCGTCATGGCCGCATGCACCAGCGCGCGGAACTCGCGCCGGAACCGTTCGGGCGAGAACTGCAGCGCATTGCGACGGCACGCCGCCGGCTGGAATGGCCCGCTTTCCTCGAACCGGCAGACCGCGCGAACGATATCCTCGACGGTCTGGCGCGGAAAGAACACGCCGGTGCGCAGATCGCGATCACGGCTGTCGATCACCGTCTCGCGGGCCCCGCCCTGCCCCAGTGCAATGACCGGCGTGCCGCAGGCCTGCGCCTCCACGGCGACGATCCCAAAGTCCTCCTCCGCGGCAAACACAAAGGCCTTGGCGCGCTGCATGTGCGCGACCAGCACATCGGCCGGCTGATATCCAAGAATGCGCACGTTCGGCGTGGCCATTTCGCGGATACGCTGCATGTCCGGGCCGTCGCCGATCACCACCAGCTGCTTGTCGGGCATTGCCGCGAAAGCCTCGACGATCAGGCTCACACGCTTGTAGGGCACGAGCCGCGATGCCGTCAGGAAGAAGTCCTCGCGCTGCTCGCAGAGGCTGAACTGGTCGGTATCGACGGGCGGGTAGACCACGGCAGAATCGCGCCCGTAGACCTTGCGGATGCGGCGGGCCACATACGCGGAGTTGGCGACGAACAGGTCCACGCCATGGGCGGTACGATGGTCCCACATCCGCATGTAGTGCAGGATCACCCGCGCCAGCCAGCTCTTGACGCCGTGCGTCAGCTTCGACTCGCTCAGGTATTGATGCTGCAGGTCCCACGCATAGCGGATCGGAGAATGGACATAGCTGACATGCAACTGCCCGGGCCCGGTAATCACGCCCTTGGCCACCGCGTGGCTGGACGAAATCACCAGGTCATAGGCCGACAGGTCCAGCTGCTCGACGGCCAGCGGCATCAGCGGCAAATACGACCTGAACGACTTGCGGGCGCGGGGCAGCCTCTGGATGAATGTGGTGGTGGCACGCTTTCCCTGCAATGCCGCTCGCTGTGCATCTGGAAAGAAGTCCACCACGCTGAACAGGTCGGCCTGGGGCCATATCTTCAGGATCTGTTCGAGTACCCGCTCCGAGCCGGCATAGGTGGCCAGCCATTCGTGGACGACGGCAACCTTGCCGAACACGGCGTCATCGGTGTTGGGTCGAGGATTCATCGTTGTGGAAGACATGGAGATATCTCGCCAAGTAGCCGCGCGGCGGTGTCGCGCCAGGAATACCGTTGCACATGGGCATAGCCGCGCTGCCGCATCGTGTCGCGCAACGTGCCGTCCTGCATCACGTACGCAAGCAGTTCCCCGAACTCGGCCGCGCTGTCAGGCCGGAAATAGAGCGCGGCGGTGCCGCATGCCTCGCGTACCGAGGGCAGGTTCGACGCCAGCACGGGGCAGCCCAGCGTCATGGCCTCCACGGGCGGCAAGCCGTAGCCTTCATACAGCGACGGGAACACGAAACACGCGGCGTCGCGGAACAGCGCCTTCAGGTCGGCGTCGTCAACGTAGCCGAGCCGCATGACCGGCGCTGCGTCCCCGTCGTCCAGCCGCCGGAACACGCTGGCCGATCCGCCGACGATCACCACGTCGTAGTCGGCCCCGTGCCGCATGCCCAACGCCTCCACCACCAGCCGGAAGTTCTTGTGAAAGCTCGCGCTGCTGACCGCCAGCACATAGGGTCGATCCGACAGGCCGAACTTGCGCCGGATGTCGGCGACCTCCGGCAAGCGCAGCATGTGGTCGCCACTGAGCGGCAGCACGCCGATCTTGCGGCCGGGAATGCGATAGGCATCCGCAATTTCCCGGCGCGAGAACTCCGATACGGTCAGCACCCGGCGTGCCACGCGCCCAACCCACGGCGCCATGACCCGATACCATGAGCGGAACGCGCGCGAATAGGCCTGCGGCACGCGCACCGGCGCCGCGTCGTGCATCACCGTCACCTGGTTTGCATACAGCAACGGCGCCGCATTGCACAGGTTCAGCAACAGCGCGCCGCGCGCCGCCAGCGGCAGGCTGACCTGTTCCCAAAGCTGGCGGCTTCGGCGTCCGATCGCATCGTCCACCGTGCGCACATGCAGATGCGGGAACGCCGCCGGATCGACTTCCACGCCTGGCGGCACCAGCAGCTCGAACGACAGACCGGCCGTGGCGCGATCGTTGTCGGCCACCAGCCGGTCGATGGCGCGCACCACCTCGTGCGCAAAGCGGTCAACACCGGTTGCACGGCGCCCCAGGAAGCGTCCATTGATCGCAATGGCTTGTGGCATCGCGTGCGCTCCTAGTGGCCAGCCCGCGCGAGCGGGTTGGCGATGTAACGCACCACACGGTTGCTGAACGACGCCACCGGCAACAGGCACAGCGTGGTCAGGCATCCGACCGCCACCTTCTTTCGCAGGGTCCAGAAGGGATTGGCAACGATGGTGTGGAAATAGCGTCCCGATTCGTGCCGGAACCACTGCCACCGGCGCGCCAGCGTTGCGCCGTACACATGCTGCGCGAACCGGGCCTTCTCCACGGAGAAATCGAGCACGACCGGCGGCAGGTCGATGCCGAGCCGATCCCTGGCAAGGCCGCGCAGAATCTGCCACCGCCGTGCCGACTGCCGGGCGCCAGCCAACGCATCCTCGGCATTGGCAAGCGACAAGCCGCTGCCCGCCGCGCCGGCCCGCGTGTGCCGATGCACCCGATAGCCGCCCAACGCCGCCTCGATCGCGCCGACGTCGCCCAGCAGCGCCACGCCGTAGATGGCATAGAAATCGGCGCCATGCATGTTGTCGGCCCCGACTGGCACCGGAAAAATGCGGCGTAGCGCGTCCACGCGATAGGCGTTGCCCGAGCCGGGTGGCGACGGATACAGCCATCCGGCCCGCAGCATCCGCCCGCAACCGTCGGCACGGATAGACTGCGGCACCTGGACGCCAGTCGGCAATCCATCGGCCGTCATCACATCGAGCCGGTACTGCACCTTGACCGTGTCACCGCTGGCAAAAGCAGCCAGCACCGCCGCGGCGGCTTCGGGATACAGGGTATCGTCGGCATCCAGAAACAGCACATGGCGGGTGCGGACACGTGCCAGCGCATGGTTGTAGGCGGCCACCTGCCCGCCATTGCGCTGGAACACGGCTTCCACGCGCGCGCCATAACCCTCGATGAGCGCGCGAGAGCCGTCGGTCGACCCATCGTCTATCACCATCACGTGTACGGGCGTGGTCTGTCCCAGCGCCGAATCGATGGCGCCCGCCACGTATTGCGCGTAGTTGTAGTTGGCAATGACGATCGTCAGGGCGGGCGATGCGACGGGGTCCGGCATGGTGGTCCTCCGCTATGAGGGGTCGCTACAGCGAGTAGTCGGCGTGGAAGCCCAGCCTGCTGGCCTCGCCGTCGGCAATGGCGCGCTCCAGCAGCCGCAGCCGCGCGCCGGCATTGCGGCGCTTGCCATAGAGGCGCAGCAACCGCAGGAACACGAAGCGGTTGAGGCGGTACATCAGTCCGGACGTGGACCAGTGGTTGCGATCGAACCACGCCTGATTGCGGCTGCTGTAGTAGGCGCGAAAATCCGATCCGCTCAACAGCATGCATTCGAAGTGGTTCTTCCAGTTGCGCTTGACGTTCCAGGAGCCTTCCAGGTCTTCGAGCCGGGCGGCCGTTACCAGCGCGATGCATCCGCCACGCGCCGTCAGGCGCCACGTGTATTCGATATCGTCGGCGTACAGCACCAGCTCGGGCACCGGCAGCCCCAGGTCCGCGTACATGTCGCGATGTCCAAGCAGGCCACCATATGGGGCGAACGGCAGATGCACCACGTCGGGAATTGCGTCGGGCCGAGGCCTGCCCCACGGGGTGCGCCGCCAGATCTTGTACGGAATACGTCCTACGTGAAAGCCGAAGTAGCTTGAACGCGGTGGCATCGCCAGGCCCGCCGGCACGCCCGCTGCGATGTCGCCCTGGTGATCGGGGCGGAACCCCAGCACCGCAGCGCCGCAACGGCCCTGCTTGCGGGTGAGCAGGTCCAGTTGATGGCAGAGCACGTCGAGCGCGCCCTCGCATGGCGCGTTGTCGTCGTCCATCAGCCAGATGTAGTCGGTGCTTTCGCGTTCGAGCGCGCGGCCGATGCCCACCGCATAGCCGTTGGCCGATCCCGTGTTCGTGGCCAGCCGCACGATGGTGATGCGCTTGCCCCAGGCTGCCTCCAGCGGTGACAGATCGGCGATGGCGTTGTTGCTGACGACTACGGCGTGCGACACGCCCTCGTGCTCGAAGCTGCGCCGCAGCAGCTCCGCGCAGTAGTGCAGGCGGTCGCCGTAGGTGACGGTCACCAGCGTGATGCGTTTGTGGTGCAGGTGCGTCATGTCGGTTCTCCGTGTCAGGCCGACATGCCAGGATGGCCTTCGGTGACGCCGTAGGCGTAGCTGTAGCGATGCAGCGCGCCGGTGAAGTCGTTGAAGATCACGCCGCGTACCGCAACGTTGGCCTGCGCCAGCCGCCGCGTGCTTTCATCGATCTGCTCGACCGTGGTGACGCGGTGGCGCGCCACCATGAACACCGTGCCGGCAAGGCGCCCCAGGACCAGCGCATCGGCAACCGGCAGCAGCGGCGGGCCGTCAAGCACTACCATGTCGTATTGGGCGGCCACCCGCTGGACCAGTGCCGACAGCTCGGGCTGCAGCAGCAGTTCGCTGGGCCCTCCAGCCAGTGCGCCGGTCGGGAGGAAGTCAAGGCCGTGCGACACGTCACGGCGGATCGCATCGCCGGCTTCGCAGTTGCCGGCCAGCACCTCGGCCAGGCCGGGTCCGCGGTCAACCCTGAAACGCTTGTGCAAGACGCCGTTACGCAGATCGGCATCGATCAGCAGCACCCGCCGCTTTGACGCGCCGGCCAGCGTTGCCAGGTTCGCTGCCACGAACGACTTGCCCACGCCCGCTGTAGGCCCGGTGATCAGTACCACGCGATTCGGCGCATCGCTGAGCGCAAAATGCAGCGTCGTCCGTACCGCGCGCAGGCTTTCGATGGCCGCATCGGGCAGTCGCCCGTGGCCGCCGCGCAAGTGCGCCTGCGCGATGCCCGATGGCCCCGTCAGGCGGCTGCGCGGCACCGTGGCATAGACCGGGATGCCGGTGGCGATCTCGATCTCCTCGCGATCCTGCACCGTGCCCGCGATGCGGCGACGCGCCATCGCCAGCACAATGCCCGCCAGCAGCCCCGTCAGCAGCGACCCCACCACGGCCACGCCTCTCCGGGGCTTGATCGGCGTCTCCGGCGGGGTAGCCGGATCGATCAGCCGCACGTTCGCCACCTTGCCGGCCCGCACCAGCGTCAGTTGCTGACGCGCGTTCAGCCGGTTCGTGTACAGCTCCGTGTCCACCTGCATGTCCCGCTGCAACTGCAGCACCTTCTGCTCGATCAGCGGCAGCTGGCGCGTGCGTCCCTGCACGACAGACCATGCCACCTGCGCCTCGCGCAACTGACCGTCGATGGCCAGCAATGCCGGATGCTTCTCGGTGTACTGCGTCAGCAATTCCTGGCGCTTCTGGCGCAGGTCCACCAGCCGAGTTTCGGCCTCCACGCTTTGCTGCAGCAGCGCACGGGCTTCCTGACTCGTATCCACCGTGCCCTGCTGCGCGCGAAAGGCGTTGTAGCGGCTTTCGGATTCTCCCAGCTGCTTCCTCAGTTGCGGCAACTGCTCGTCCAGGAAGCGGATCGACTTGTCGGCTTCCTCGGATCTGCGGCGCACGTTCTGGCCGACATACTCGCGCCCGATCTCGTTGAGGATGCGCGATGCCTGGGCCGGATCGACGCTGTCCAGCGACACCCCGATGATGTTCGACTGCTTGCCGCGCTCACCAATCGCCAGCGTCTTCTGCAGCCATTCGGTGGTGGCGGTCTCGGAATAGCGCTTCAGCGTGAAGCTCGCTCCGGGCTGCCCGTCGGCAATGCGCACCAGCAAGGTCAGCGGTCCGCGCGGCGTATTGGCACGCAGCAGGATGCCCACGCGGCCCTGCAGCGACACCACCGGGGCGCCGAAGGCAGAGGACAGTTCCAGGGTGAAGGCGCCTTGCTTGCCCAGCGTGAGCGTGAATGGCTGGCCCTGATAGGCGGCCGGCACGTCGAAGGTGGTGACATCGATCCGTTCCTTGCCGTAGACGTGGCCGCCAATCGGACGCGAATAGCCTTCGGCGCGCTCGGCCAGCCACCACCCACCACGGGCAGGTAGCGCGGCGTCACGTCGACATGGAGCCTGAGGGCTTCCACGGCACGCGATACCACCATGCGCGAACTCAGCACCTGGATCTCGGACGTCGTATCGGGCTTGATCTCGGGCGTGAGCTTCGGGTCCCCCGACGTGGACCGGTTCTCGATGGTGCTAGGCTCCACCTGGATCAGCATGTCAGAACGGTAGACCGGGCGTGTGAACACGGCATAGGCAATGCCGGCCAGCAGGCAGGCCGAGGTCGTGAACACGATCAGCCAGCGGCTTGCCGCCAGCGTCGTCAATGGGTTCATGGCACGCGCCGCCGGGCGCCACGCTGGCTCATATGCCGGATTTGCCAGGTAAGAGGTGTTCATGACCGAGTGTCTCCAGGAATTCGCACCGCTAGGGCGCCAGCGCCCGGCTCGCCGTGGCGGTCTGAGCGGTCGGCAGGAGCAGGTTGACCACCCGGCTCCAGCGCACGAGCGACGACGTGTCGACGAACACCACGTCGTTCGCCTGCAATGCAAACCCGTCTGCCAACGCCATCGCGGAAGGGGTGCTGGCATCCAGATGGAAAACCCGGGGCTGCGTGCCGCCGTTGCCGCGCACGACATACACCTGCTGCGCGTCGCCCGAGTACTGGCTCACGCCGCCCGCATCGCCCAGCGCCTGGTTCAGGCTCAACTTGCCGTTGTTCATGGTCAGCGCGGCGTTGCGCGCCACCTCGCCGATCACATACACCTTGCTGTCGCTGGCGGCATAGACACGCACCAGATCGCCATCGCGAAGCAGAATGTCAGACGGATTCGCGCCTTTCGCGATCAGGTCGGGCAGGCTGACGCGGGCCGTCTGCTCACCGCGCGTGACGGCAATCCAGGAACGATCCGCCGCCGCGCTGAACCCGCCTGCGCGGTTGATGGCCTCGGGCAGCGTCATCGGCACGTCGTTGATGATCTGCAGGCCGGCCTGCTGCACGGCACCGTCCATGTACACGCGCTTGCTGCGATACGCCTGGATGCGCAACGTCACCTGTGGATTGCGCACGTACTCGGCCAGCCGCTGCGTGAGCCGGTCGCGCGCCTCGGCCTCCGTAAGGCCCGCCACCGGCACCATGCCGACAAAGGCGTACTGGACGTTGCCACGCGCGTCGACCGTGTACCCCGTGACCACGGCATTTGACCCCGACGTATCGACACCGCTGGTCACCTGCAGCGCAGGCAGGTTCAGTTCGGGATGCCCCCAGACCACGATGCCGAGCACGTCGCCGGGGCCCAGCACATATGGCCGCGGCTTGTCGAACAGCGCGCGCACCTCGGGCGCAACGCCGTCGGGTTGGGCGGCACGCTGCGACACGAGCAACGCGCTGTCGATCTCGACCAGGCTGTCGCGCGACACGGACTGCACGCCTTGCATCGGCGGCAGGCTGGTCGCCGGCGCGGCTGGCTGCGGCGCGTCATGGCCCGCCTGCGGCGCCGGCGTGGTGGCCTTGAACGTCATGCCGGGCGCCATGGCGCAGCCGCCCAGGAAGTGCAGTACCACGCCCCACAGCAGTACGGCGGCCAGGCGCTTGCGCCAGGGCAGGTCAGTATGCGCCACGACCATGGATCACCACGCCGATTGTCTTGAACAGGATCACGATATCCCCCGCAAAGGTCCAGTTCCGGACGTAGGTCACATCGAGCATCACACGCTTGTCGTAGTCGGCGTCGTTGCGTCCGCTGACCTGCCAGAGCCCGGTGATGCCCGGCAGCACCCGCAGGTAGTACGAGACCGAATCCCCGTAGCGCTCCAGCTCCTTTTCCACCACCGGGCGCGGTCCCACCAGGCTCATGTCGCCCCGCACCACATTCCAGAGTTGCGGAAGTTCGTCGATGCTGGTCCTGCGGATAAAGCGTCCCAGGGCGGTGACCCGCACGTCGTGGCGCAGCTTGAAGTCCTTCTCCCACTCGGCGCGAGCCGTCGCGTCGGTGGCTAGCAGGTCCCTGAGCACAGCGTCGGCATTGCGCACCATCGAGCGGAACTTGAGGCAGCGGAACTTGCGGCCGCCCATCCCTACCCGGGCATGGCCAAACACACACGGGCCGCCGTCGCGCATCACCAGCAGCGCCACCGTCAGCATCAGCGGCGACAGCAGGACCAGCAGGACCAGCGCTGCCCCGATATCGAACGCCCGCTTGGCAGCGAGGCCGCGCGCGCCGGCGTAACGCTGGCCGTCATCGCGTGCCGGCGCGAAGCCATCGGCAAGGCCGGGTGACAACGCCGACGACGCAGCGGTAAAGCGCGTGGGCAGGACGCCCGATCTTGCAAGCAGTGACTTGATGAAACGCATGACGCCTTCCCCGGTGAGCCAAAGGTGGACGATGGCCAGGTACTCAGGCGCAGCGCCCGTAGGTATCGGCGATACGGACGATGTCGTCCTCGCCCAGGTAAGCGCCCGATTGCACCTCGATCACTTCGAGCGGCAGCTTCCCGGGTTTTCCAGCCGGTGCGTGACACCGATCGGGATATAGGTGGACTCGTTCTCGCTCAGCAGAACTGTTCTTCGCCGCACGTGACGCGCGCCGTACCGCGCACGACGGTCCAGTGCTCGGCCCGATGATGGTGCAGCTGCAGCGACAGCGATGCCCCGGGATGCACGACGATATGCTTGACCTGAAAGCGCTCGCCCTGGTCGAGCGAGTCATAGCACCCCCACGGCCGCTGAACCTTGCGATGGTTCTCGGCCTCGCTGCCCTGCTGGCTGGCAAGCCGTTCCACCAGCCCCTTGACGCCCTGGACCTGCGAACGATCCACCACCAGCACGGCATCGGGCGTTTCCACGACGATCAGGTTCGTGGTGCCGACGCACGCCACCAGCCGGCCGTCGGCGTGGACGTAGCAGGAGGTGGCACCCTGGTACATCACGCGGCCGCGCGCGGCATTGCCGTCGCCGTCCTTGTCGATCGCATCCCACACCGCGTCCCATGATCCAAGGTCAGACCAGCCCGCCACCAGTGGCACCACCACCCCGTGCACGCCGTCGGTACGCGCCAGGTGCTCCATGACGGCGTAGTCGATCGAATCCGACGGAATGGCCGCGAACGCCGCGGCATCGGGGTGGAAGTAGGGGCCGTCCTGACGGCCCTGCAGGAAGGCGCCGGTGCAGGCCGCGTGCATGTCGGGCTGCAGCCGCTGCAGCGTGTCCAGCCAAGCGCTGGCACGTACGACGAAGATGCCGCTGTTCCACCAGTACTCGCCCGAAGCCACGTACTGCTGCGCAAGCTCGGCGGCGGGCTTTTCGACAAAGCTGTCGATGGCATGCCCCATCTCGCCCAGCGCCGCGCCGATGCGGATGTAGCCGTAGCCGGTGTCCGCTCGGGTAGGCGGCACGCCAAGCGTCACGATGGCGCCTTGCGCCGCAAACCGGGCGGCATGCGCGACGGCGCGGCCAAATGCTTCAGCATCGGTGATGACATGGTCGGCCGGCATTGCCACAAGGATGCCGTCTTCGCCCCCGGCCGTCGCCAGCAGCGCAGCCAGTGTCAGGGCCGGCGCCGTATTGCGCCCGATGGGCTCCACCACGATCTGTGCCTCGGTACCCGACGCCGCAAGCTGCTGCGCCGTCATGAACCGATGCGGTTCGCCGCACACGATGATCGCATCGGCAGCGGCGTGACCACCGTCGCGCAGCACCGCCATGCGCCGCACCGTTGACTGCAGCAGCGAATCGCGTCCGATCACATCGATCAACTGCTTCGGATAGTGCTTGCGGGACAGCGGCCAAAGCCTTGTGCCCGAACCTCCGGCGAGTACCACGGGCGGATCCGCAGCGCGCTCTGAACGTCCCGGACATGCCGGCGGCAAGAGAAAGAAGATCGGCGGGGCAGTGATGGGCATCCTGGGCTCCGGTTGGGCAGCGCGTACGGTACGAAACCACTTTGCTGCAGCGAAGCATAGATGCGCGGGAACGCGTCAGCGCCCCGGTGTCCGATAATGCAGAGGATTTGACCGATGCAACTTGAAAGCGGGCCCCGGAACGTATTTACCGTGATACAAGGCGATTATTTCATTGAAGCATATTCATATTTGCGTGCACGATTCCCGGCCATGGTGCGCAAATGCCCATAGATGCAGCAAATTGTCATACGCGTTGCACAATGGCAGTGAACACCATGATTTATATGATTTTTTGTCATATCCGAATCGCGGGCTCCATCATCCCGGCGTAACAATTACCAGAACTGATTCATTTTTGATAATCAGATTGCGATGCATGACGCATTTTTATCGTGATTTTCAACGTCAACCGCCTCGATCGGCCAACATCACGGAAAAATCAGACACGCACCATTGTGCGCCGCCACAGATTGGATATGATGCAATGCAATAGATTCGTCTGAATCGCCTTCGCAAGGGGTGGACAAACCATGGATCACCTTGTCGAGATGCCAGCGCCGCCCGGGCCCCCGGGGCCCTTTTCCATCGCCGGACATACCCGCACGCAACGCATTGGTCTGCTGCTGTTCGATGGCTGCTCGCTCCTGACGGCGGGCATCATCGCCGAAGCGTTCCGGGTGGCCAACGAGCTCGAGCTGCAACGCAACGGCCGCCCGCTCTACCAGCTGTCATTGCTGTCGTATCGCGGCGGCAATATCGCGTGCTCTTCGTCGGTGCGCATCTGGACACAGGGCCTCGATGCGGCTGGCCAGCGTGGTTTCGGCGCGATGTTCATCGCCTGCAGCGAGCGCGAGCCCGCCAGCGAGCGCGACGCCCGTGTGACCAGCGCCATCATGGAAGTCAGTGCATCGTCGCTGGAGCCCAGCACGCGGGGCCGCGAGCTGCTGGCGCCACGGGTGTCGCGGGCCGAGGCGGCAACGGCCGAGGAAGGAGGCGTCGGGTCCGCGTCGGTCTTCTGGTGCAGGGGTGGCGCGGATCATGCGCCCGAAGTCATGGCGTCGGCCATCGACATGGCGCTCGCCCAGATCGAGGCCGATCTCGGTCCCGAGGTGGCGGGCGAAGTGGCCAGGCAACTCGACCGGCGCCCGGAAGCGGCGCCCGGAATCGAGGCCTACGACGTCGACGACACACCGGACGTCTCGGCGGCCACGGCAAACAAGATCCTGGCTTCGGCACGCTGGATCGCCGGGCACTACATGGAGCCCATCTCGGTGGCCGATGCCGCGCGCTTTGCCGCGATGAGCGAGCGCAACTACCTGCGCCGCTTCAAGTTCACGATCGGCATGACACCTTCGGAATACCTGCTGCAGACGCGGCTCGACATGATCTGCCAGTTGCTGGTCAAGACAACGCTGCCAGTGGACAAGATCGCCCGGCGCTGCGGCATGGGCAACGGCGACCGGCTCGCCAAGATCTTCCGCAAACGGTTCGCCGTGTCGCCTACGGCGTATCGAAACCGTGGGCCGGCGAGCCCACGGTCGGACCTCACCGTAACCTGAGGAGTGCTGAGCATGCATAACGAACTGCTTGACCTGGCCAAACTCGACTGGATGGCGCGCGAACTCGCCGCGCCTTACAAGGCTGCCCCGCCCTTCCCGCATGCCTGTATCGACGACTTCCTGGACCCGGACATCTACCGCAAAGCCAGCGACGCTTTCCCGAGCCGGACCGAAGCCACATGGTTCAAGTATCAGTCAGCTGCCGAAAACCTCAAGCTCCAGATACAGGATTTTTACGCCATTCCACCGGCCCTGCGTGCCCTGATCGTCGAACTCAACGGGCCGGGCTTCCTCCGTTTCCTGGAAACGCTGACCGGCGTGCAGGGGCTGGTGCCCGATCCCCACCTGCACGGCGGCGGGCTGCACCAGACGCTGCCCGGCGGCCATCTGGGCCTGCATATCGACTACAACTACCACCTTGAATGGAAGCTCGACCGGCGGGTGAACGTGCTGCTCTACCTGAACGATACGTGGCAGGACAGCTGGGCCGGCCACCTGCAACTGTGGGACGAGAGCGTGCAGCACTGCGTGCAGAAGATCGCGCCGATCGGCAACCGGCTGGTGGTCTTCAATACAAACGAGTGCTCCTGGCACGGGCATCCCGTGCCGCTGGCCTGCCCACCGGGCGTCGCGCGGCGTTCGATCGCGCTCTACTACTATTCCAATGGCCGCCCCGAGGACGAAGTGGCCGATGTCCACACCACACGCTTCCAGGCGGCGCCAGGCGCGCGCTTTCCACTGACCGCGCGTGACATCCTGACCGGCATCACCCCGCCCTACGCCAAGGCGCTGGCGCGGCGCATCGTAGGCCGCTGAACCGGTAGCGGACCACCCTGCCGCAATCCGTTCTAGCCATCCTGGTCGTCATGAGGGGGTCATGGTCTTGCGGACCCCTGAAATGCTGCTGCACGAGCCGCGCGGCGGCCTCCCATAGCGAGGGAGCGCCCAGCGCGATGACGGGGCCGTAGCGCGCGCGCACCTGCGCTTCGTCCAGGCCGGGCGCCACCCATGTCCCGCCGCCGGTGGCGACGTTGTGCAGCAGGGGCTGGAAGCGGTCCAGCGCCTTGGCGAACCTCGCATCGTCACTTGCGGCGGCCTCGAACTCGGTCCAGAGGTGGCGAAATTCCTCGGCTTGCGACGCCGGCAGCAACGAGAAGATCCGCTCCGCCGCCCGCTGCTCGCGCTCCGCCTGGCCGGCGTGTAGCGACGCGTCGTGCAATGGCGTGTCGCCGGCGTCGATCTCCACGATATCGTGCAGCAGCAGCATCTTCACGACGCGCACCACGTCGACCGGGGCCGCGGCATGCTCCGACAGCACCAGCGCGTACATGGCCAGGTGCCACGAGTGCTCGGCGCTGTTCTCGCGGCGCGACTGGTCGATCAGCGGCGACATCCGCACCACGCCCTTGAGCCGGTCGATTTCCCGCAGGAAGGCCAGCTGGCGCTCCAGGTTGGACAGGTTCACGGCGCCTGCCCTCCAGCTTCGCCGAGGTCGCCTGGCACCGCCATGTGCGACACGCGAATCCGTTTCTTCTCCATGCCCCGCTGCCCTCCGAAAGATATCCGCCGCCGACTATAACGCACGGCGCCGCCCGGCTGCCGCCGTCCAGGCCGGCACGCATCGTACGGCGCAGCGGCCTTCATTAAGCATTCTTAACGGAAGATGAAGACGAGAATCATTATCATTCGGCTCTCATTTGACATGCCCGGATTGGCAGATCGCCGGTTCCGCCCCCTGAATGCGTCTGAAAACCCTTGCCGTCGTCGCCGGCACCCTTCTTGCCGCAGCGCCCCAGGCTCGCGCCCAGCAGGCTGGTTCCGGCGATCCGCTGCCGACCGTCGTCGTCACCGGTACCCGCAGCGAAAAGACGCTGGACGAGACCCCGATCCGCACGGAGGTGGTGGATCGCCAGGAGATCGAGCGCACCCATGCCCGCACGCTCAAGGACGCGCTGGAAAACGTGCCGGGCCTGCAATTGCGCGAGATCCACGGCAAGTCGGGCTACGAAGTCACCCTGCAGGGCATGACCAGCGACCAGGTGCTGATCCTGATCGACGGCCTGCCGATTTCGGCCAGCACGGGCTCCACGGTCGATGTCTCGCAGTACCTGCTGACCGAGGTCGACCACGTGGAGGTGGTCAAGGGTGCCAGTTCGGCGCAGTACGGCAGTTCGGCCATGGGCGGCGTCATCAATGTGATCACGCGCCCGGTCGCCAAGGGATTCGCGGCCGCCGCCACCGCCGACGCCGGCAGCTATGGCGCCCAGAATGCCCACGGATCGCCCGGCGCCCTGCACGGCAATATCCGCCTGGAAGGCGGCACCGGGCAGATCCGGGGGCGCATCAGCGCCGATGTGCTGGACAACAAGGGATTCGCAGTCGATCCGGATGGCTGGACCCGTCGCGGCGACAAGATCCGGCGCGAACAGTACGCGGGCCGGGTCGAATGGCTGCCCGGCACGGCCGGCAACTTCTGGTTCGACGCCAGCGCGTACCGCGAGACCGACGAGCAGCGCTACCAGTACTACGCGCCGCCGAGCTACGTGCCGCAGCGCAAGACCGAGGACATCGACCGCAACCGGTATGCCTACGGCGGCCAGTGGCGCTTCGACAACGGCGTGCGGGCGCGGCTGGCCGGCGTGCATGAAACCTACGACAGCACGTCGCGCGAGTACTCGAACGGCGCCCAGACATCGCTGCGAAATTCGGCGCAGCAGACCGACCACGTATCGGCCCAGTTCGACCTGCCGGCGTGGTATCGCCAGCTATGGCAATTTGGCGGCGACTTCCATCGCGAAACGCTCGACCAGTCGGTCAACGGCACCCCGGAACTGGCCGGCGCCGGCAGCGCCGAGCGCCACGCCGGCGAGCTCTACCTGCAGAACGACATCATCTTCAACGACACGTGGGAGATGATCGTCGGCCTGCGCGGCCAGCACGATTCCGACTTCGGCAGCCACTTCGCACCCAAGGTGGGCGTGCGCGCCAACCTGCTGTCGAACGACACCTGGAAGGGCGTGCTGCGCGCCAACTACGGCCAGGGCTACCGCGTGCCGAACCTCAAGGAACGGCACTACCTGTTCGACCACAGTTCGCTGGGCTACATCGTGCTGGGCAATCCGAACCTCAAGCCCGAATCGTCGAACAGCTTCCAGCTGGGCGGCCAGCTGAGCTGGCGCGACCGCGTGACGCTGGACGCCAACCTGTTCTACAACCGCGTGACGGACCTGATCCAGACCGACATGACCAACTTCACCATGGTCAACGGCATCGCGGTCTACACCTACCGCAACGTGGCGCGCGCCAGGACGCAGGGCGTAGAGACGTCGCTGCGCTGGCGCGCCACCAACCAGCTGAACCTGTCCACGGCCTACACGTTCACCGATACCGAAGATCTCAACACGGGCATCGAGCTGACCCGCCGGCCGCGCCAGATGGGCCGCGTCGGTGCCGACTGGCGCGTGCTGCCCGCCACCGAACTGTCCGCGCGCGCACGCTTCCAGAGCAGCGAGCTGACCGATTCGGCCACCGGCGCCCGCTCGCCGGGCTGGGGCACGCTCGACCTGGTGGTGAACCAGAAGATCGGCCGCAACGTGACGGCCTTTGCCGGCGTGAACAACCTGTTCAACCGCCAGCGCGATTTTGCGAATGCCAGTGACTTCGGGCCCGTGGCGGGGCGCTTTATCTATCTGGGCGCGCGGTTCAACGTCGACGTCGCCCGCTAACGAGACATCAAACGGGGAAGCACTCATCATGATCCTGGACACTCTTGCACTGCATCGGCGCCCGGTGGGCATCGTCGGCGCGGCCGCGCTGGCCCTGACGCTGGCCGCATGCGGCGGCGACGGCGGCGGCGGCGGCACCACCATCACCACGGGCGGCACCAGCGGTGGCGGCACGGGCGGTACGACCACTCCGCCCGCGGCCACCTCGGCGTTCACGCAGACCGCCGAATGGACCTTCGCGCTGCCGCCCGCCGGCAATTCGCTGTGCTACGACTTCAACACCAAGGCCCAGACCGCCTGCACCGGCAGCGCCTGGGACCTGAAGGTCAAGACCGAAACGGGCGGCCGCTCGGCCAAGCTGTGGACCAACAGCGGCACCAGCGGCACCGGCAACGGCGGCGCCTTCGGCAGCCCGTTCGACCATACCTGGACCGCGCTGTCGGCATGGAAGAACGCAACCACCGATCCGGTCAACGGCGCCCTGCCCGCTGCCGTGTTCCTGAAGGATTCGGCCAGCGGCGTGTTTGCCAGCAGCAACGACATCGGCTCGGCCACGTTCGAGTACGGCGTGACCGGCGCAGCCACCGATCACCTGCTGTATCCCACGTTCCGCACATTCGTGATCACCACCAACAGCACGCTGGCCGACACCACCGGCACGGCTGCGGCCCCGGTCTTCGCGCTGCAGGTCACCGGCTACTACGGCGGCGCGGGCGGCACCACGTCGGGCTATCCGAGCTTCCGCTTCGTCGACCGCAGCGCACCGGCCACCGTCTACACGGCCACGGTCAATGCGTCGGCCGACTGGGTGTACTACGACCTGGTGAACCGCACCGAGACCACAGCCACCGGCACCTGGCATATCGCCTTCAATCGCTACAACGTCAAGCTGAACGGCGGCGAATCGGGCACGGGCACTGTGGCGGGCTTCCTCGGCAAGACGCCGGCCGGCTTCTACGACGCATCGAACAAGCCCGTGGCATCGGCGTTCACCCGTACCACGAACGCAAGCACCACGCTGGCAGACCTGACCGCCGCCGACATGAGCCTGCCGACAGCCGTGGCGCAGTGGGTCAAGGATTCCACCGCATCGGTGCTGAACCCGGCCTATACGGGCGCCTTTCCGAATCCGATGGACTTCGGCTGGTACACGTACTTCCCGACCGCAGCGGCGGCCTCGGCCAACGGCCTGCCGGCCGTGGCGCACGTGATCAGGGCCAATCCGGAAGCTGGCGGCCTGATTCGCGGCGGCGAGGGTGCCACCTATGCGCGCTTCCACGTGACGAAAATTGCCTACGCGGATCCGAACTCGAACAGCAGCCAGCAGACGTGGACGATCAATTTCGACGTCCAGCCCTGAGCCGGCCCGACCGACCCCAGGCAATCCGGGCAACCCAGGCAACACTAACGACACGCATGGACATGGAACAACAAGGCATCGATACGCTGCGCCAGCGCCACCAGGCATTGGTGGAAGCCCACCCCACACTACGCATCCGCGACCGCGCCCAGCGTCTTGGCGCCACCGAGGCCGAACTGGTCGCGGCCGGATGTGGCGTGACCGTGCGACAGCTCGGCGGCACGGCGCAGCAGTTGTTCCGTGACCTCGGCTCGCTCGGCACGGTGATGGCGCTGTCGCGCAACGACCATGCCGTGCACGAGCGGCACGGGCAGTACCAGGGCATCGAGGCGGACGGCCCCGTCGGCCTGGTGCTCGGGCCCGACATCGACCTGCGCATGTTCTTCGGCAGCTGGCGCCATTTCTACGCCGTGACCGAAAACGGCCGCGACAGCCTGCAGTTCTTCGACAAGGCGGGCGAGGCGGTGCACAAGATCTACCGGACCGATGCCACGGACGCCGCCGCATGGCAGGCTTACATCGACCGCCACGCGGTGGAAGCGGTGTCGCCAGTGGTGGTCGAGCCGGTCGTGGCGCCGGCCGATGCCGAGGCCGATACGCCGGCCGACGTCGATGCGTTGCGCGCCCAGTGGCAGGGCCTGAAGGACACCCACGACTTCTTTGCCATGCTGCGCCAGCACAAGGTCTCGCGCCTGGGTGCCCTGCGCCATGCTGGCGACGGCCTGGCGCAGCAGGTGGATAGCGCCGCCGTGGAGACCGTGTTGCGCAGCGCCGCCGAGTCGCTGCTGCCCATCATGTGCTTCGTCGCCAACCGGGGCATCGTGCAGATCCACACCGGCGTAGTGAACAGGCTGGTACGCACCGGCCCGTGGTTCAACGTGCTCGACGAAACGTTCAACCTGCACCTGAACACCGAAGCGGTGGCGTCGAGCTGGGTCGTCAACAAGCCGACGGTCGACGGCTGGGTCACGTCGCTGGAGCTTTACGGCGCGGGTGGCGAGCTGATCGTGCAGTTCTTTGGCGAGCGCAAGCCCGGCAAGCCGGAACTGGTCGCCTGGCGCACGCTGCTGCAATCGCTCTGCCCCACGGCGCTGGCCGCCTGACAGCTTTCCCGGAGTCGAAGATGAAACCGCTGCGCTCTGCGCTGTTGTGCCTGCTGTGCGCGGCAGGCCTGGCCCACGCCGCCCCGCCCACCCGAGTGGTCGGGCTTGGCGGCGCGGTGACCGAGATCATTTACGCGCTGGACGCCGAGAAGACGCTGGTCGGCGCCGATGCGTCGAGCATCTACCCCGCTGCCGCGCTGAAGCTGCCGAAAGTGGGCTACTACCGCGCGGTCTCGGTCGAAGGGCTCGCCAGCCTGAAGCCCGACCTGGTGCTGGCGGCCGACCAGGCCGGCCCGCCCCAGGCGCTGGAGCAGATCCGCAAGCTGGGCAGCAAGGTGGTGACGCTGCCTTCCGCGCCTACGCTCGCCGCGCTGGACCAGCGCATCCTGGGCACGGCCACCGCACTGGAGATGCCCCAGCGCGGACGCGCGCTGGTGGACCGGTTGCATGCCGAACTGCGCGCGATCCGGCCGGTCAGCCAGCCGGTGCGCGTGCTGATCGTCAGCAGCCATACCGGCAAGATGCAGGGCATGGGCACGGACACTGCCGGCGACGCGATGCTTGCGCTTGCGGGCGGCACCAACGTGCTGGCCGGCCAGAGCGGCTTCAAGCCGTTTTCCGCCGAGGCGGCCGCGGCACTGAAGCCGGACGTGATCGTGACCACCACGATGTCGGTGGGTGCCAGCGGCAGCGCCGAGGCGTTCCTGGCGCAGCCCGGCCTCAACGCCACGCCGGCAGCGCGCAACCGACGCATCGTCGTGATGGACGATCTCCTGCTGCTGGGCTTCGGCCCCCGGCTACCCGAAGCGATCCGGCAGCTGCAGACGGGCCTGGCCGCTCCGCAGACGGCGGCCCGCTGATGCGCAGCCATCGACTGGCCGTCTTCACCACGCTCTGCGTGATGCTGGTGCTGACCGCGCTGTGGACCGCTTCCAGCGGCGCGCTGCCGATTCCGCACAGCCGGCTGCTGCCCTTGTTGTGGTCGCACGCCATAGACGGCGACGATGCCATGTGGCGCAACGTGCTGGTCGAAGTGCGCCTGCCGCGCATCGTGCTGGCCATGACGGTCGGCGCCGCGCTGGCGCTATCGGGCGCGGTCATGCAGGCGCTGTTCCGCAATCCGCTGGCCGAACCGGGCCTTATCGGCATTTCGCTCGGTGGCGCGGCGGGTGCGGTGGCCGCCATCGTGCTGGGCGCCGAAGGGTTGGCGGGAGTCGCACCGGCGGCGTTCGTCGGCAGCCTGGCCGCCACGGCATTTGCCTATCGCCTTGGTGCCCGGCGCGGGGGGATGGCCAACCTGCTGCTGGCTGGCATTGCGATCAACGCCATCTGCGCGGCCATCGTCGGTTTCTTCACGTACCAGGCCAGCGACGTGCAGCTGCGTAACCTGACGTTCTGGAACATGGGCAGTCTCGCTGGCGCCACGTGGCCCCTGCTGGCGTGGCTGGTGCCGCTGGTGTCCGTATTGTGCGCGCTGCTGCTGCGCGACTGGCGTGCCATGAACGCCCTGCTGCTGGGCGAGCGCGAGGCCCAGCATCTTGGCTTCGATCTGAAGCGGCTGCGTCGCCGGCTGATCGTGCTGACCGCGCTGCTGGTCGGGCCCATCGTCGCCGTGACCGGCACGATCTCGTTCGTCGGCCTGGTCGTGCCGCATCTGGTGCGCATGTCACTGGGCGCGGACCATCGCTGGCTGCTGCCGAACACGCTGGCCGGCGGGGCGATCGCGATGATGTTGGCCGACTGGCTGTCCCGCATGGTGGTGATTCCGGCCGAGTTGCCGATCGGCATCGTGACAAGTCTCGTGGGCGGGCCTTTCCTGCTCTGGATGCTGACACGCAAGGGGCCTGACGTGCTGGTTGCCCGCAATCTCCACTGCAATCGCGGCCGCAGGCAGGTGCTCTCCGGCATCGACCTGAGCCTGCACGCCGGCGAAGTGATCGGCGTCCTGGGCGCAAATGGCGCCGGCAAGAGTACGCTGCTGGGCGCGCTGGCCGGCGAGATCACCATTCCCCGCGCCGCTGTATCCCTGAACGGCCGCGACCTGCCGGACTGGCCCGTCGAAGCGCTGGCCCGAACGCGCGCCGTGCTGCCGCAGTCACCGGGTCTCAACTTCGACCTCGACGTGACGGAAGTGATCGGCATGGGCGGCTATCCGTTTCCGGAGCTCGATCGCCACGCGCTGGATGCGTTGCTGCGGCGCGCGCTGGAACTCGCCGATATCACGCACCTGGCCAGCCGCGACTACCAGAGCCTGTCCGGCGGCGAGCAACAGCGCGTGCAGTTTGCCCGGACGCTGGTGCAGACGCTGGCCTGCCGCGACGCAGGCAGCTACCGCGCCCTGCTGCTCGACGAGCCGACTTCGAGCCTGGACCCACGCCACCAGTTGCTGCTGCTGGACAGCGTACGGACGTTGAGCCGTACCGACGGGCTGGCCGTGCTGGTCGTGCTCCACGACGTCAACCTGGCCGCCCGCTGGTGCGACCGGCTGCTGTTGCTGGAAGGCGGCCGCACCGTGGCCTGCGGCCCGCCTGCCGAGGTGCTGACGGAAGACAACCTCGCTGGCGTCTACGGCATATCCGCCCGGGTGATGCCGTCGCCCGTGCATGCGGGCGTGCCGTTCGTCGTCTTCGGCTGAAGGGACTTCCCGTGGTCCCATGCCGCTACCCAGACCCGGAGCTTTCCGCATGACACCATTCCTGCAGCCAATCCTGCAAGATGCGCTCGCGCCCATGCCGGCTTCGCTGAGGATGGCGGCGCTGGTGCTATCACCCGCGATGCTTTGGGTGGCAATGTCCGACCTGCTGTATCGCCGCATCGACAACCGGCTGGTCCTGGCGTTGCTAGCCCTGTGGCTGTTTCATCTCGCATGGCTGTGCTTTCCGGCCGGCCCCGCGCCGGCATGGCCGGAGATCGCCCGCAGCGGCGCGGCGGCAGCGGTCGTGCTGGTGGCAGGCTACGGCCTGTTTGCCATGCGATGGGTGGGCGCTGGCGACGTCAAGCTGATGGCCGTGCTTTGCCTCTGGCTGGGGCGCGAGGTTGCGATATTCCTGCTGGTGGCGTCCCTGGCTGGCGGCGTGCTGGCGCTTTGCATGCCGCTGTTGCGCCGGATGGAGCTGGCTGTCGCACGGGGCGTCGGCCAGCTTGGCGCATGGCTACGCTTGCCGGTGCCCACGCCGATGGTGCTGCAGGGCCACAAGTTGCCCGGCATTCCCTATGGCATCGCGATGGCCGCTGGCGCGGCATTCGTCCTGTTCCGATACTGACTTCCATGTACCGCTCTCACGCGCCATCGCGCCTGGCTGCAGCCCGGGGAGCCGTCGCGATCGAAGCCGCGTTCGCGCTGCCGGTCATCATCGCCGGCGCGATGATGTTCATCGAACTCGGCAAGATCGGCCTGACCATCGCCATGGGCGGCACGGCGCTGGAGCGCGCCATCCAGCCGCTGGGGGCCGAAACCGCCGGCGCCGGCGCGATGGCGCTCCACCTGCGCAAGGGCATGGCGGCCGCCTCGCATCACTTTCTCGACGACACCGACATCGCCGCCGTTGCGGTCGAACGCTTCACGTCTCTCGATGCGATGGGTGCCGGCAGCACTGCGTCGGCAAAGGGGAGCGCCAGCCGCAACGTCCCGGCCTGGCGCATCACCGTCGAAATCCGCAAGGACTTCATCACCCCGCTGCCGCGCCTGCTTGGCACGGGTGGCACCGCCTTCCGCTATCAGTACCAGCAGTGGCTCCCGGGCGCTACGTCTTCAGCACATCCTTGAAGCCGGTGCGTTCGATCCAGTGGCGGCGATCCAGCAGCAGCACGGCCAGCAGCCCTTCGGGAGGGTTTTCCTCCAGCGAAAGCCGGGCGCCGTGCAGCCTGGCGATGGCGTTGACCAAGGCCAGCCCGAGCCCGCTTCCTGACGCCGAGCGCCCGTTCGCCGCACTGCCCGAGGCGCCGCCCAGGCGCCGGAACCGCTCCACCGCCTGACCACGCAGGGCGGCCGGAATACCGGGGCCCTGGTCGGCCACGCCCAGCGCCATGCCGTCGCCACGGCGCCGGGCCAGCAATCGCAGCGTCTTGCCGCCCGGGCGTATTTGATGGCGTTTTCGAGCAGGTTCGACAGCGCCTGGAACAGCAGCGCCCGGTCGCCATAGAGTTCGCGCCCCGGCTCGGCCTCGATGCGCAGGTCCATGCCGGACATCGACACCAGCGGCGCATAGTATTCGGCCAGGTCGTCCAGCAGCGCCCGCACGTCGAACCATTCGAACGCGTGCTCGCATCGCCCCGCTTCCACTTCCCCGATGCGCAGCACCGCCCGCACCATGCGCTGGATGCGCTCGCCTTCCTCCAGCGCGCCGAGCACGTCCTCGCGCATGGCGTCGTCGACCTTCTCCGCCAGGTTGGCCAGCCGGTTGTGCATGCGCGTCAGCGGCGTGCGCAGCTCGTGCGCCAGATGGCTGCTCACGCTCTTGACCTCTTCCATCAGCCGGTTCACGCGGTCCAGCACATGGTTGATGTCCTGCCCGAGCAGGTCGAACTCGTCGCCGTCGCGCCGGCACGGCACGGTGGCGTCGCGTTCGCCCGTCACGTAGCGGCGCAGTGCGCTGCGGATGCGATCCACCCGGCGCATGCTTTGCACGCTGGTGTAGAGCCCGATGGCCAGGCTCGTCAGCAGCACCGCGAACAGGCCCGCCCCGGCCACCAGCGGAATCACGCGCAACCGTTCGCGCATCGGCAGGATGTCGTAGCCGCTGAAGAACACGCCGCCGTCGGCCAGCGGCACCTGCACGCCGAACAGCTGGGCCAGCCGGGCGCTGGAATCGCCCACCGTGACATTGCGCCATTGCAGCTCGCATGGCGGCGCGCATTGCAGCGCGGTCATGACGTTGGCGTCACCGAGCAGCAGTCCGCCCGACGACGACAGCACGACCGACTTGCTGCCCTCGCGTTCGCGGTTGTCCTCGCGGGCCAGGGCCACGGCCAGCCGCCCGGCATCGGCAAGGTGATGACCGCGTTCCTGCGCGCGCACGTCCGCCAGGACCATGTCGCGCACGTGGCTGTGCAGCAGCACGTCGATCTGGTGCGCGCTCAGCAGCACCGATCCGATGGCGACCAGCAGGAAGAGGAAGGCGACCAGCGAGGCATGGCGAAACGTCCGTGTCTCCAGCAGGTGGGCGACCCGCTCAGCCCAGGACATAGCCGACGGCGCGCACCGTGCGCAACAGCGATCGCGAAAAATTGCGGTCGATCTTGCTGCGCAGCTTCGAAACATGAACGTCGATCAGGTTGGTCTGCGGATCGAACTGGTAGCCCCAGACCTTTTCCAGCAGCATGGCGCGCGTGACCGTGCGGCCGGCATTGGTGGCCAGCACCTGCAGCAGCGCAAATTCCTTCTCGGTGAGATCGATGGGCTGGCCGCCTCGCGACACGCGGCGCGCGCGCCAGTCGATGCAAAGGTCCTCGAGCCGCGTGATCCAGTCCGCCTCTGCCGGCAGCGCCCGCCACTTGGCCAGGCCTTCCAGCCGCAGCAGCAGCTCGGTGAAGTCGAATGGCTTGCCAAGGTAATCGCCGGCGCCGGCACGCAAACCTTCCACGCGGTCGCAGGGTTGGTCCACGGCGGACAGCACCATGACGGGCGGATGTGGATCGGCCAGCGCGCGCAGCACTTCAATGCCGTCGATTCCCGGCAGCATGCGGTCCAGCAGGACGGCATCGAACGCTTCGTCCCGGATCAGTTCGAGGGCTTGCTCCCCGGTGTCCGTCAGGCGGCAGTCATGTCCGTTCTGTTGCAGCCTGGTACCTAGCCAATGCCGCACCCGCGGATCGTCCTCCACGATCAGAACTCGCATGACATGCTCCCCTTCCCCAAGGTTTCGCCGCTATTGACCCGTCTTTCGTCCCGGCTGGATGTCAGTTTTGTACCGGTTTGCCAACAATTCTACATGAGACGCATTCTCATTTGAAAAGAATTTTGCTGCCGGGAACCGGGTCGTGCGGATGCGCCTGTCCGCAGGATGTCTCGGCGCCAACCAGCCCGGACGTCCTGTAGCGCGGCGCCCCTGTTATCGTGCAGATATCGCTCAGTACGGGGCGTTGACGACCACGTACTGGGACCCCTGCGGCTGGTACCAGGTGCCGCCGCACTGTTGATAGACCATCCCGCCGTAGTTGACCGGCGCGCAGTTGGGCGGCACCGACCGCACGATCGAACCGACCACCGCCGAGGTCACGGCCACCGTCGCGGTAACGGCTGCTGCCGTCGCCACCGGGTGGTAGTCGTTGTCCCATCCACAGCAACCGCCGTGGTTGTCGACATTCACGTTGACGTTGCGATTCGAATTGATGTTGACGTTGCGATTGACGTTGACGTTGTTGACGCTGTTCACGCTGTTGCTGCGGACGTTGTTGGCGCGCACGTCAGTGCGGCTGTTGTTGATCTGGTGTCCACCACCGCCACCGCCGGCATTGGCGGCCGCCAATTGACCGCCACCGCCGCCACCGGCGCGGCCGCCGCCCATACCGCCACCACCCGGCCGTGCCTGCGCCGAGGGTACCCATCCCGAAGCGGCCAGCACGAGCGCCGTGGCGCAAACCATCGATACCTTGCCGAATGCGTAGGTCATTGCGGGCTCCTTAGCGGGACTTGAGCGGAACGAAATCCGCCTGCTTCGCCCCGAGGGCGGCGTAAACGCGAAGGTCGCGTTGCCAAACTTCGGATTGAGGTTCCACTTGTAGTACGTGATCGATTGCGGACGCGCGTCGTCCGCGCGATTCGTGATGACCAGCTTGCGCGGCAGCGGACGCGGCCCGGTGGAAATCCAGATCTGCCAGTCGACCTGCCCCTGCCGGAAGGCATAGTGGTCACAGAGATCGCCCGCAATGAAGTCCTGCCCGGCATTCATCGCCGATTCGATGTTGTCGACCGGCGCGGCTGGCGTGCCCCACACGAACAGGTCCGCTGACGGCACCTCGATGCCATAGCGCTCGTTCAGGCGGCTCACCAGGGCAGCAAGGTTGTCGCTGAACGGGGCCTGCGAGTAAAACTTCTGCGCGGGCTGGTATAGCGTCACGGTCTTGCCGTCGTAGATGAGGTCGCGTTGCAGGCGCGCGCTGCGCATCTGCGCCCGCAGCTTGTTGGGCCGCACCACGTCCAGATCGGCGATGGCGGTGTGCTGCAATTTCTGCCCGTCCTGCAGGACCCGCTCGCCGGTCAGGCTGATGCCAACCTCGAACTGCTTCAGCGATTGCAGGGTTGCCCCCATGTCCTGCAACGCCCGGATGACCGCGGGGTCCACCGCGTTGGCGTCGGGCTGCGCCGCCTGGGGCGCCGGCGCCGGCGCGGACGCCTGGGGTGGCGCCGCCGGTGCGCTGGCTGGCGACGGGGGGTGCTGCTGCAGGCCGCTAGCGCGACGGCGAGCAAACCAAGTACCGGTAGGCGTGCCATGGGGAAACTCCAGTCGATGTACAGCCGTGGGGGTTCAGTCAAGCGCGGTGGATCGTTCGGGCAACGGGCCAAGGAACATGCTTCGGAATCGGTCGCGGCCCATCACGCGGACGATTTCGGCGATGACGCAATACGAGAAGATCAGGGTCAGCAGAAGGATCTGGATCGCCCAGAATCGGGGCCAGCTGATTTCCGTCAGCAACGCGTGATGGGCCGCCGCCAGGCTGGGCGCCTCCTTCCAGTATTCGTACAGCCGCTCCAGGTAGTGCACGAGCAGCGCCACCAGCGTGTAGATCAGCGTCTTCCAGCCGACATTCCAGATCAGCGGCTTGTCGGGAAACCGGTTGATGAACGGCATCATGTTCGCGATCAGCACGGCCTTGCCCAGGATCAGCGCGGCAAGCAGGATCGACGCCGAGGTGTCCAGCTCGATGCCGGAACTGCGGATCATCAGCGCGCGGATGATTGCAACGATATGAAGGGCCACGAAGAAGAAGATGGTGGGCGGCAGCATCTCCATGAACTCATGCTTGATGGTCTTGAATACATGGCTCATTCCATGACTCCTTCAACACTGCGCTGCCCGGCCGGGAAATCCTTCGGAATACTTCCAGCTATGGCGGCACGGCGGAAGTGAATGATTCTGTCGACGGTGATAATTTCTTTCGAGGAACGGCTTTTAATATGTGGCGTGCGCCACACTTTTCGCCAGCAGACAATTCTCACCTTGCAGCAGCACGCCGCGCGCGTAGAATACTGTATATCCATACAGTATCGGTAGTCATGGAACTCCTCACCAAACTTGAGATCCTCGCGGACGCGGCGAAGTACGATGCCTCGTGTGCGAGCAGTGGCGCGCCCAAACGCGATTCGGTCGGGCGTGCCGGCCTGGGCGCCACGACAGGCATGGGCATCTGCCACAGCTTTACGCCGGATGGCCGCTGCGTGTCGCTGCTGAAGATCCTGCTGACCAACGTGTGCCAGTACGACTGCCAGTACTGCGTCAACCGTCGATCGAGCAATGTGCCGCGCGCCCGCTTTCAGCCGGGCGAGGTGGTGGACCTGACGATGGACTTCTATCGTCGGAACTACATCGACGGCCTGTTCCTGAGCTCGGGCATCATCCGCTCCGCCGACTACACGATGGAGCAACTGGTGCAGGTCGCCCGTGAACTGCGCGAGACGCACCAGTTCCGCGGCTATATCCACCTGAAGACCATCCCGGACGCCGACCCCAGGCTCATCACGCTGGCGGGCCAGTATGCCGACCGGCTCAGCGTCAATATCGAACTGCCGACGGACAGTGCCCTGCAGCGCCTCGCCCCGGAAAAAAACGCGCACACGATCAAGCGGGCCATGGGTTCGATCCGGCTGGCGCAGGAAGAAGCGGCGGTGGAAACGCCCGTGTCTGGCTCCGCGAATCGGCGAGCCCCTGCCGGGCAGAGCACACAGATGATCGTCGGTGCGGATGATGCCGATGACCGGACGATCCTGCAGACCGCGCAAACGCTCTATGGCGCCTATCGGCTCAAACGGGTCTACTACTCAGCGTTCAGTCCCATCCCGGATAGTCCCTCAGCCCTGCCCGCCCAGCCGCCTCCGCTGCTGCGCGAGCATCGCCTCTATCAGGCGGACTTCCTGCTGCGCGGCTATGGATTTCGCGCGGAAGAACTGTTTCAGGACAAAGGCGCATTGCCGCTGGATATCGATCCCAAGCTCGCCTGGGCGTTGGCGCACCGCGATGCGTTTCCCGTGGACCTGAACCGTGCGCCGCCCCGGCTGATCGCCCGGGTGCCGGGCATCGGCCTGCGCAACGCCAAGCGCCTCGCGACGCTGCGCCGGGAGCGCGCGATCCGCTACCAGGACCTGATTCGCCTGCGCTGCGCCATGGACACCCTGAAGCCGTTCATCATCGTGCAGGACTATCGTCCCGCCACGGCGGAGCCCACGTCCGCGCAGTTGCGCAGGGCGTTGGCGCCTGCTCCCGAGCAACTGTCGCTGCTATGACAACGCTTGTCGTGGATGGCGGCTATGCCGCGTGGCGCAGCCAGGCCCTGCGTGCACTGGCCGCCGGATGGCCGCCAGAGTCGCTGACGTGGGTCGACGCGGGAGCCGAGGCGCGTGCGGCGCCCGCGCAGATCGGCCTGGACTACGCGCAGGACGTGGCGGCGGCCCACGACATTGGCGACGGGGCCGCGCCTGACACGGAAGACACGGAAGACACGGGTGGCACACATGCGCCATCCCCGAAGGTACACATCTCCCGCGAACTGGCAGACTTGCTGCAGGACGCCGCGCTATTCCGGTCCCCGCAACGCTGGGGGCTGTTGTACCGCGTCCTGTGGCGCTGGTGCCAGGGCGAGCGCGAAGTGGCATCCGCCGCCGACGAGCACGGCGCGCAGCTTTACGCGATGGCCAAGGCGGTCCGACGGGCCAAGCATGACATGATCGCCTACGTCCGCTTCAGGCGTGGCGGCGCTGCGGGCGACGACACGGCTTCGCCCGAATACGTGGCGTGGTACGAGCCCGACCATGACGTGCTGCAGTATGCGGCCGAACACTTCGCCCGGCGCATGGGCGCCACGACGTGGTGCATCGGCACACCGCATGGCGCGGCGTTGTGGGACGGGCAGGCATTGCAATACGCGCCGGCGCCCGGCAACGGTGCGTCCATAAATACGGGCGCCGATCCCGTCGAGACCCTGTGGCGTGCATACTATCGCCACATTTTCAATCCGGCGCGCCTGAACGAATCTGCTTTGCACCAGCATATGCCGGTGCGCTTCTGGAAGGGCCTGCCGGAGGGTGACCTGATCCCCGCGATGGTTGCCGAGGCACGCAGCGGTGCTCGTCGGGTGGCACAAGCCCACGGCATCGGCGTCATGCCAGGCAAGCCAATCGTCATGGACGCCGCCCGCGCACAACCCCGACGAGACGTGCCGTCATCCCTGGATCAATGCCGTCGTTGCGATCTGTGGCGGCACGCCACGCAGGCCGTGCCCGGACAAGGCCCGGAAGACGCCCGCATCATGCTGGTCGGCGAGCAGCCGGGCGACCACGAGGATCTGTCCGGCAAGGCCTTCGTCGGGCCAGCCGGGCAAGTCCTGGACACGGCGATGGCTCGCGCCAATGTATTGCGTGACACCGTGTTTCTCACCAATGCCGTCAAGCACTTCAAATGGACCGCACAGGGCAAGCGGCGGATGCACAAGACGCCCGGGCAACTGGAGGTGGAAGCCTGCGCGCATTGGCTGGACCATGAGATCGCCCGCGTCCGGCCCACCGTCATCGTGACGCTGGGCGCCACGGCACTCAACGCCGTCCTGCATCGGCGGGTCAGGCTGCGGGACTATATGACCGCGCCGCGAGAAATCGGCGGTACGTGGCTGATCGCCACGTGGCATCCGTCCTATGCGCTGCGCTTGCGGGACAACGATGCCCGGGAAGACGTGGTGACGGCGATCACCGATAGTTTGGCGCGCGCCGCTGCGTTGGCGCGACGCCTCCACGCGACTTCTACCGCGTCAACAGTCGAATAAGTCACGGCCGCGATCCAGGCCGACGAAGGCTGCAGCCCTGCAAATGGGCCGCGCTATACTCCGCGGCGATGCGTCTGGCGCATCCCCATCCTGCACCACGAGAACCTCCCTCATGACTGAAATCACCGCCCTGACGCCCGACGAACTCCAGGAACTTGACGATTTGCTGGACGACTTGCGCCAGCGCGCCGATGAAATCCCCAATGGGAGTTCTTCGACGGCTTTCTCACTGCCCTGGTTTGCACGCGCCGCCGCATCCCGGCTGCCGACTACCTGCCCATGCTGCTGGGCGACGGCGTGCCACTCGACGTGGCCGAGGGCGGCCCCCTGCCGGTGCTGCCCCCTTCCAGGACGCGGCCCAGCAGACCCGCTTCATGGAACTGTGGCAGCGTCGATGGAACGAGGTGGAGTACCAGCTCGACCAGCCCGTGGAGACGCTCGAGGACGAACGCGCCTTCTATCCCGAAGCCATCGACATGCGCGGCGCCATCTTGAGCCTGCCCCAGGAGGAGCGCACGGAGATGGACGAGGGGGAAATGCCGGCGTTTGCCCGGGTGTGGGCGCTGGGCTTCATGTACGCGGTGAGGAACTGGCCCGAGGAATGGGCCGCCCCACGCGACAAGGAAGCCGCCCAGTGGCTGGACGACGCGCTCGACGCCATTGTCGCCCTGACCGAGGACGACACCGGCCGGCCCGAGGTCTGCGTGTACAGGGAGGACGGCCCGCCCAGCACCAGCAAGGCGCGACTGGAAGCCTTTGGCGAGGCGATCTGGGCGGTCTACGACCTGCGCCAGCTTTGGAAAAGCCTGGGCCCGCGCGTGGAACCCGTGGTGAGGGGCGACCAGCCCGGCCGCAACGACCCGTGCTATTGCGGCAGCGGCAAGAAGTTCAAGAAGTGCCACGGGAAAGAAGGGATTCTGAAGCGTGCGACTGCCTACCCGGCAAAGGCACATTTTCTACCGCTTGACCGCCGCGTCCGGACATGCGACTCTTTTATGAACATATCGTTCATTTTTGAACATAAAGGAGGAGCGTCCCCATGATTTCTGGAAAGATCGGCATCAACGGTGCCGGCATCGGCGGCCTGGCGGCGGCCATCGCGTTGCGCAAGCTGGGCATGGAAGTGGTGGTCTACGAGCAGGCGTCGCGCTTTGCGCGCGTTGGCGCAGATATCAACCTCACGCCGAACGCGGTGCGCGCGCTGGACGGCCTGGGCATTGGCGACGCTCTTCGCGAGACGGCTGCCCGTCCCACGCATCGCATCAGCCGCATTTGGGATAGTGGCGAGGAAAGCTCGCGCCTGGCGATGTCGGACGAGGCCGAACGGCGCTATGGCGCGCCGCAACTGACGATGCACCGGGGCGACCTGATGACGGCGCTCGAAGCCGCCGTTCCCGCAGCCAACGTGAAGCTGGGCCGCAAGGCCACGGCCATCGTCCCGCGCGAACGCGGCGCCACGCTGCAATTCGCCGATGGATCGAGTGACGACGTGGACGTGCTGATTGGCGCCGATGGCATCCACTCGGTCGTGCGCCGGGCGATCCTGGGCGACGAGCATCCCATCTTCACCGGCGTCGTCGCATACCGGGCGGTGGTGCCGGCCGAGCGGCTGGCGGGCGTGCCGAACATCGGCGCCTTCACCAAATGGTGGGGCCGGAGGCGACCAGCCAGATCGTGACCTTTCCGCTGAATCGCGGCCGCGAGATCTTTGTGTTTGCCACGGTGGCGCAGGAAAGCTGGCGCAACGAGTCATGGACCACGCCGGGCCGCGTCGAAGATCTGCGCGCCGCCTATGCCGGCTTCCACCCCGATGCGCGCGCGCTGCTCGATGCCTGCGACGACGTGCTGATTTCCGCGCTGTACGTGCGCGACCCCCTGCCTGCCTGGTCGGCCGGGCAAATCACGCTGATGGGCGACGCCTGCCATCCGATGATGCCATTCATGGCGCAGGGCGCCGGCATGGCCATCGAGGACGGCGTGGTGCTGGCGCGTTGTCTGGCCGACGCCAGCGCCGACGACATCCCGACTGCACTGGCACGCTACCAGGCCGCCCGTCACGAGCGCACCAGCCACATCCAGATCGGATCGCGCGGCAATGAGTGGCTCAAGGCCGGCGGCAATGCGGACTGGGTGTACGATTACGACGCCTGGAACGTGCCGCTGAACTGAGCCCGTTCCCCGTCATCGCCCGACCATCCATGCCCACGTCCGCCACGTCCACGTCTGCCTCCTTGCGCAACCTCCCTTCCGATTCCGACGCCGACGATCCGGCCGGCACGTCACAGCAACTGGTCACGCCGGTCATGCGTGGCCTGCGCCTGCTGCGCTTCATTGCCGAGGGCGGGTCCACGGCCAACCTCAGCGAAGTCGGGCGGCGCATCGATGTCAACCGGGTCACCGTGATGCGGCTGCTCGATACGCTGGAGCACGAAGGCATGGTCGAGCGCCTGCCGCAGGGCGGCCATACGGTCGGATTCGCCTTCCTGAAGATGGCATCGCGCGTGCTGGCGGCCAACGACCTGACGACCTTCGCGCGCCGCGTGCTCGCGCAGCTCAGCGGGTCGCTGCAGCTGTCAGCCTATCTGGCGGTGCCCGACGGCGGCGACGTGCTTTACCTGTTGCGCGACATGCCCAACACGGGTCTGGTGAGCAATATCCAGGTCGGCAGCCGCGTACCCGCGCACCTGACCACGCCGGGCCGCATGCTGCTGGCCCATCGTTCTCCGGACGAACTCCGGGCGCTACTGGGCGACGACCCGCTGCCGACCGTCACGAACCAGAGTCCTGCAACGCATGCGCGGCTGGCCGATATCCTGGCGGCCGATCTCGAACGCGGTTGCGCATGGAGCTTCTCCGCGTTCGAGCCCGGCATCGATTCCTGCGCGGCGCCCGTACGCGAAGCCTCTGCCAACGTCATCGCCGCGATCAGCGTGGCCGGTCCGCAGCAGCGCTTCGAAGCCGATGGCACGTTGCGCGAACGCACCGAGAAAGAGGTCAAGGCCGCCGCCCGTGACCTGTCGGCGCTGCTGGGGTATCGCAAGCCGTAGCCCGGCGATCCAGCGCAAACGGGCGGCACACCCTCGCGCCGCCCCGGGGCCTCAACCTCAGGCTTCCAGCTTCATCGGCATCGACCGGCGTCGTGACCGCGTTGCCTTGTACAGCGCATGCGCCACGGCAGGCGCCACCGGCCCAAGCGACACCTCGCCGCAGCCCTGCGGCGGACGGTCGCTGTCGACGATCACCACCTCGATATTCGGCATTTCGGCCAGGCGCAACAGCGGATAGTCGTGGAAGTTGCTCTGCTGCACCACACCGCCCTTGAACGTGATCTCGCTATTGAGCGTGTTCGTCAACGCAAAGCCGATGCCGCCCTCGATGTTCGCGCGGATCAGGTTCGGATTGATCGCCCTGCCGCACTCCACCGCGCACACCACCCGCTTCACGCTGAACGACTTGCCCGCACGCTGCAATTCCAGCGCCATCGCCACATAAGTCTGGAATGCTTCCCCGCGTCCCGTGTACAGATTGAACGTGAAGGCGCGCGTGACGTTGGCCGCCGGCTTGCGGTCCCAGTGGGCGGCCTTTGCTGCCGCGTCCAGCGTGCGCAGCGCCAGCGGGTTGTGGGCCAGCAGAGCACGGCGGTAGCGGTATGGATCCATGCCAGCCGCATCGGCCATCTCGTTGACGAAACTCTCCAGCATGAAGATGCTCGATGTCGAGCCCACGCTGCGCATGAAGCTGACGGGGATCGGCTGCTTCACGTCGATCATGTCGACCTTGAGGTTCGGCACGCGGTAGACGCAGTCGTAGATGGCTTCCAGCATCGTCTCGTCCCAGCCGCCATTCTTCGCCATGCGATCGGCCTTGATGACGCCGTAGAGCGACTGCCCGGTCAGGCGGGCGTGCATGGCCACCGGCATGCCCTTGTCGTCCAGCACGGCGCGGAAGCGGCCCGAGACGCCGGGGCGATAGAAGCCGTGGCGGATGTCGTCCTCGCGCGAGCGGATCACCTTGACCGGCTTGCCGACGGCGGCCGAGGCGCGCGCGGCATGGATCACGAAATCCGGCAGGAACTTGCGCCCGAAGCTGCCGCCCAGGAACGTCGTATGGACGATCACGGTCTCAGGCTTGCGGCTATACAGCTTGCCCAGTGCGTTGCGCACGAAATCCTGGCCCTGGATCGGCCCCCATACTTCGATGGCATCGTCGCGCACATGCACCGTGGCATTCACCGACTCCATCGTCGCGTGCACGATGTACGGCGTGTGATAGTCGGCCTCGACGATCCGCCCGCCTGCGGACAGTGCCGCGTCCGCATCGCCAAGCCGGGTGGCGACCACCGCCTCCGGCGCGCCGAGCGCGGCTTGGCGCGCGGCCAGGATGTTGTCGCTGTCCAGGTCTTTCGCCGCGCCCGGATCGATATCGAGCTCCAGCGCGTCGGCGCCCTTCTTTGCCAGCCAGTAGCTTGTCGCGACGACAATCGCCGCGTCGGGGGCCTGCACCACGGCCTTGACGCCAGGCATCGCCTTGACCGCGTCGGCATTGCGGATGCCGGTGACCTTGCCGGTTACGGTGGGCGGCATCTTCAGGGCGCCGTACAGCATGTCCGGCACCTTGACGTCAATGCCGAACTCGGCCGATCCGTCGACCTTGGCCGGGGTATCCAGGCGCAACAGGTCCTTGCCGATCAGCTTGTGCGCCGCCTCGTTCTTGAGGCGCGGCGTCGGATTCAGCGGCAGCTTCGCTGCCTCCTCGGACAGCTCGCCATAGGACAGCGAGCGCCCCGTGGCGCCGTGATACACGCGGCCCTTGTCGGTATGACACTGCCCGGGCCGCACCTGCAGCCGCTTTGCCGCCGTCATCATCAGCACTTCGCGCGCCTGCGCGCCGGCAATGCGCAGGCGCTGGTAGAACAGCGTGGCCGACATCGACGCGCCGACGAACTGCTGCGGCTCTTCATAGGCCGCCCCCGTGCGGTAGGCATCGCGCCCGGTAACGAACGTCACGCTGATGTTCTGCCAGTCCGCGTCGAGTTCGTCGGCCAGCACCTGCGGCATGCCGGTGTAGACCCCTGGCCGCACTCGCACTGCGACAGGCCGAGCGTGATCTTGCCGTTGGGCTCGATCCAGATCCAGTCGGTTATCTCGTGGGTGCCGTGGGGGCCGCTGTCGACGGTGCGGCTGGCCAGCGCCGGCAGCGGGATGCACAATGCGCCCGCCAGCGCGGCACCGCCCTTGAGGAAGCCGCGCCGCGCGGGGCTCGCGAGGATCTCACTTTGCTGCGGCATGGACGGCCTCCCGGATGCGGTGATAGGTGGCGCAGCGGCACAGGTTGGTCACGGCTGCGTCGATGTCCTTGTCGGTGGGGTGCGGGTTCTGCTTGAGCAGCGCGCTGACCGCCATCACCATGCCCGACTGGCAATAGCCGCACTGCGGCACGTCCTTGGCGATCCACGCCTGCTGCACCTTCGACGAACGGTCGGGCGACAGGCCTTCGATCGTTGTCACGCTACGCCCTGCCACGCTGGACACCGGCGTCACGCACGACCGCTGTGCCTGGCCGTCGACGTGGACCGTGCAGGCCCCGCATGCGCCGATGCCGCAGCCGTACTTGGTGCCGGTCATCCCGGCGTCATCGCGTATCACCCACAGCAGCGGCGTATCGCCGTCGCCACCGAAGTGCGTCGCCTTCCCGTTCAACACAAAGTCCATGATTGCCTCGCTTTGTCCTCGCCAGTGCAAGAAAAGACGGCCGCAGGCCACCGCGCACTGCGCGCGGTGCGGCCGGTACGACTCGAAAATCGGATGGGATGGCGCCGCCTGGGCGCCCGGATGATGCCGCTAGTCCGGCGTGATGTGGTACGTGCGGATCAGCGTGGCCCACGACGCGGTTTCATCGCGAATACGCGTGGCCAGTGCTTCCGGCGTGCTCGCCACGGGCTCCAGCCCCTGGCGTTGCAGATCGGTGCGGATCGCCGGCGTGGCGAACAGCGTCTGTACGTCGACGGCAAGCGCGTCGGCCAGTGGTTTAGGCGTGGCCGACGGCAGCAGCAGCGCGTACCACGAACTCACGTCGATACCGGGCATGCCCTGCTCCGCCAGCGACGGCACATCGGGCGCGGCGGGCGATCGCTTCGACTGCGTGACGGCGATCGCCCGCAACGCCCCGGACTGCACGAACGGCGCCAGCGTCGGCCATGTGCCGAACAGCATGGGTACCTGCCCGCCCACCACGTCGTTGACGGCCTGCGTCGTGCCTTTGTACGGCACATGCAGCATGTTCGCCCCTGCCTTGTGATGGAACAGCTCGCCGGCCAGATGCAGGCCGCTGCCGACGCCGGGGCTGGCATAGCCCAGCGGCTTTCCCGCCTGGTCTGCCTGCTTCGCCAGCGCAACCAGTTCCGCCACCGTGCGCGCCTTGACCGACGGATGCACGGCCAGCACGTTCGGAGAACTGGCCAGCAGCGACACCGGGCGGAAATCACGCGCCACGTTATAGGAAAGCGCCGGAAACAGCGTGGGATTGATGGTCAGGTTGCCAGCTGGCACCACCAGCCAGGTGCAGCCATCGCCAGCCGCGCGCCGCACGGCATCGATGCCGATATTGCCGTTGGCGCCGGGCTTGTTGTCGACGACGATGGGCGTGCCCTGGCGCTGCTGCAGGCCCATGGACAGCGTGCGGGCCAGTTGGTCGGCCGCACCGCCGGCCGGAAACGGCACGACGATCCGCACGCTCGCGCAGGAAGCGGCGTACGCCGGGCCGGCCACGGCGAAGGCGGCCATCGCCGTCACCGCTGCGCCCAGCCACCGCCGCGCCCTTTGCCCGGCCTTCGCGTTGTGGTTCGCGTGGTTCCCGTTTTGGCTCCGTTGCTGCATGCTCTTCCTGCCTGTCCCTTCGATCTTGACGATCGATGCGACCGATACGATCGCTACCGTCGTGTTGTCATTGGCTGGCCACCATGCCTTCCGGCATGGGCCGGTAATCCAGCAGGCGCGAGAGCTCGGCTGCCG